>NZ_JAHOPB010000001.1:2330000-3064993 GCF_019039055.1 Reyranella humidisoli | reverse complement strand
GCAGCCTCGACCAGATCCTTGGCTTCCTTGAGGCCCAGGCCGGTGATCTCGCGGACCACCTTGATCACGTTGATCTTCTTGTCGCCGGCGGCGGCGAGAACGACGCTGAACTCGTCCTTCACCTCAACCGGAGCGGCAGCAGCGCCACCAGCGGCGGCGACGGCGACCGGAGCGGCGGCGCTGACGCCCCACTTCTCTTCCAGCAGCTTGCTGAGCTGAGCGGCCTCGAGGACCGTCAGGGCCGACAACTCTTCGACCAGCTTTTCGAGATTAGCCATTTTAGTCTCCTAGTAACCCGAACTTCGATTTCGTGACGTCGATTTGGTAGCGACTTACGCCGCCTTCGCGCCGTCTTCCGTGGCTCCATAAGCCCCGAACACACGAGCGAGCTGACCAGCCGGTGCCACGAGCACGCCGGCGACCTTGGTCGCCGGAGCCTGCAGGAGGCCGATGATCTTCCCGCGCAGAGCATCGAGGGACGGCAGGGTGGCGAGGGCCTGGACGCCAGCGACGTCCAATGTCTCACCATCCAGAGAACCGCCGACGATGGTCAGCTTTTCGTTGTCCTTGGCATAGGCCGCGACGACTTTCGCCGCTGCGACCGGATCCTTGGAATAGGCGATGGCAGTCGGACCCGTGAACATGGGACCGAGCGCCGTGAAGGGCGTGCCCTCGAGGGCACGCAGCGTGAGCCGATTCTTCGTGACCTTGTAGCTAGCGCCGGCTGCCCTGATCTTGCGACGCAGGTCCGTCACTTCCTGGACGGTCAGACCGGACTGGCGAGTGATCACCATCAGGTTGGCGTCCTTGAAGATCTGGTTCAGCTCGACGATCGCTTCGGCCTTTTCCGAACGATTCACGGCTTTCTCCAACTTAGGTCCAACCCGGGGAATCCGGATCGGACCGGCTGCGTTACAGACTGCGCAGCCTCCGTTAGCGGGTTAGCGCGAACGGAGACCTTGCGGTCCGGTTCGCCTGCCCCGGAAGTTCGGGCGCGTGCGCGCACCAAACGGTGCAGCGTCGATTCCCTTGCCCCCGTCTGCGCTGGCGGGTTTCCCCATTACACGAGGCCCCTGGAGGCCAAGTACCGGCGGTCTCGGACAGGTGGAGCTCAAAACCTTGCGGTTCCTTCGCTCCCTCCGTCGCGGGCCTCGCGGCCTGCGACGGAAACTCTAAAACTTTAGCCCGCGCCTCAGCTCGTCAGCGCGGTGGCCGGGTCGAGCTTGATGCCCGGACCCATCGTCGAGCTGAGCGAAACCTTCTTGATGAAGGTGCCCTTGGCGCCCGACGGCTTGGCCCGGTTGATGGCCGAGACCAGCGCCTTGACGTTGGCGGTGATCGCCTCCTCGCTGAACGAGGCTTTGCCGACGCCAGCATGAATGATGCCAGCCTTCTCGGCGCGGAACTCGATCGAGCCGGCCTTTGCGGCCTTTACCGCGGCAGCGACGTCCTGCGTCACTGTGCCGAGCTTCGGGTTCGGCATCAGGCCGCGGGGGCCCAGCACCTTACCGAGACGGCCGACGATGCCCATCATGTCCGGCGTGGCGATGCAGCGCTCGAAAGCCATCTCGCCGCCGTTGATCTTCTCGGCCAGGTCCTCGGCGCCCACCAGGTCGGCACCGGCCGCCTTGGCCTCGTCCGCCTTGGGGCCGCGAGCGAACACCGCCACGCGCACCGACTTTCCGGTGCCGTTCGGCAGTTCGATCATGCCGCGCACCGCCTGGTCGGCGTGACGCGGATCGATACCGAGGTTCATCGCGACCTCGATGGTCTCGTCGAACTTCGCCTTGGCGTTGGCCTTGACGATCTTAACCGCCTCGTCGAGCGGGTACATCTTATCGCGGTCGACCGTAGCGGACGCCGTCTTGTAACGCTTGCCCTGGGCCATGGTCCTACTCCACCACCTGGAGGCCCATCGAGCGGGCCGAGCCCACCACCTGGGCCATCGCCGACTCGACGGTATCGCAGTTGAGATCGGGCATCTTCTGCTCGGCGATCTCCTTGACCTGCTGCTTCGTGACCTTGCCGACGATCTGCGTACCGACCGTCTTGGCGCCGGCCTCGACGCCGGCCGCCTTCTTCAGGAAGTAGCTCACCGGCGGCGTCTTGGTGACGAACGAAAAGCTGCGGTCCTGGAACACGGTGATGACCACCGGGATCGGCATGCCCGGTTCCATCTTCTGCGTGCGAGCGTTGAACTGCTTGCAGAATTCCATGATGTTGACGCCCTGCTGACCGAGCGCAGGCCCGATCGGCGGAGACGGATTGGCCTTCCCGGCCGGCACTTGCAGCTTGACGTAGGCTTGGATCTTTTTAGCCATGCATGCCCCTTTCTGTGGGCGGCGCGGTCCGGCCATGGCAGGCCTCCCGCACCAATATTCCGGTCAACTCATTGATCCAAAAGGATTTTTTGAGAAAACCAGCCTCATGAGAAAAGGCCGGCGCATGGCCAGCCCTTCCGAGGGCGCGCGATCTACCAAATAAGATCGCCCGCCACAACCCTCTATTTGTCCCCCGGCAGGGGAACGGATCAGATCTTTTCCACCTGCGCGTAGTCGAGTTCGACAGGGGTCGACCGACCGAAGATCGACACGGCGACCTTCAGACGTGCCCGTTCCTCGTCCACATCCTCGACGGTGCCGTTGAAAGAGGCAAACGGGCCGTCGGCCACCTTCACCTGCTCGCCGATCTCGAAGCTGACGGCCGGCTTGGGCCGTTCCACGCCCTCCTGGACCTGCTTCAGGATGCGGTTGGCCTCGGCATCAGAGATCGGCACCGGCTTGCCGCGTCCGCCACCGCCCAGGAAGCCCGTGACCTTGGCCGTGTTCTTGACCAGGTGCCAGGAGTCGTCGGTGAGATCCATCTTCACGAGCACATAGCCCGGGAAGAACTTGCGCTCGGTGTTGACCTTGGCCCCGCGGCGAATCTCGACAACCTCTTCGGTCGGCACGATGACCTCGGTGATCTCGTCGTCGAGGCCCTTCTTGCCGGCCTGCTCGCGGATCGACTGGGCAACCTTGTTCTCGAAGCCCGAGTAGGCGTGAACGACGTACCAGCGATGAGCCATGTCAGGAAACTCCGAGCAGAAGCTTCACGACGAAGCCAATGACCTTGTCGGCCACGAGGAAAAACAGCGCCGCGATGACGACGAAGATGAACACCATGCTGGTGGTGATCATGGTTTCACGCCGAGTCGGCCAGGTGACTCTCGCCACCTCGGCCCTGACTTCACGGACGAACTCGAGCGGATTCTTTGTCATGATCGCCGTTCTTCAAATAATGGCAGGAGCGGAGGGACTCGAACCCACGACCCTCGGTTTTGGAGACCGATGCTCTACCAACTGAGCTACACTCCTGCAGTCAAATCACCGCCGTTTGGTGCCGGCGGCGATCCTCTATAGCACTACTTTACGACTTTGGTGACGACGCCGGCGCCGACGGTGCGTCCGCCCTCGCGGATGGCGAAGCGCAGGCCCTCGTCCATGGCGATCGGCTGGATCAGCTCCACCACCAGGCGGGCGTTGTCGCCCGGCATCACCATCTCCGTGCCTTCCGGCAGCGTCACCACGCCCGTAACGTCCGTCGTCCGGAAGTAGAACTGCGGACGGTAGTTCGTGAAGAACGGCGTGTGACGGCCGCCCTCTTCCTTCGTCAGGATGTACGCCTCGGCCTCGAAGTTCGTGTGCGGCGTGATCGAGCCCGGCTTCGCCAGGACCTGACCGCGCTCCACGTCCTCGCGACCGACGCCGCGCAGCAGCGCGCCGATATTGTCGCCCGCCTCGCCCGAATCCAGCAGCTTGCGGAACATCTCGACGCCCGTCACCGTCGTCTTCGTCGTGGCCTTCAGGCCCACGATCTCGACTTCCTCGCCCACCTTCACGATGCCGCGCTCGACGCGACCTGTAACCACCGTGCCGCGGCCCGAGATCGAGAAAACGTCCTCGATCGGCATCAGGAACGGCTTGTCCTTGTCGCGCGCAGGCTGCGGAATGTACTTGTCGACCTCTTCCATCAGCTTCAGGACAGCTTGCTCGCCCAGCTCCGGGTTCTTGTCTTCCAGCGCCATCAGCGCCGAGCCCCGCACCACCGGAAGGTCGTCGCCCGGGAACTGGTAGCTCTTCAGAAGCTCGCGAACCTCAAGCTCGACCAGGTCCAGAAGCTCCGGATCGTCGACCATGTCGCACTTGTTCATGAACACCACCAGCGCCGGAACACCGACCTGGCGCGCCAGCAGGATGTGCTCGCGCGTCTGCGGCATCGGGCCGTCAGCCGCCGAAACCACCAGGATCGCGCCGTCCATCTGCGCCGCGCCCGTGATCATGTTCTTCACGTAGTCGGCGTGGCCCGGGCAGTCCACGTGCGCGTAGTGGCGGTTCGCCGTCTCGTACTCGACGTGCGCCGTCGAAATCGTGATGCCGCGCTCGCGCTCTTCCGGAGCCTTGTCGATCTGGTCGTAGGCCGTGAACGTCGCGCCGCCCGTCTTCGCGAGGATCTTCGTGATCGCCGCCGTCAGCGACGTCTTGCCATGGTCAACGTGACCGATCGTACCGATGTTGCAGTGCGGCTTGTTCCGCTCAAACTTCGCCTTCGACATGGTGTCACGACCCTCGTGATTCTTTCAGACACAGACCGAACTAACTGGCCGACGAGGCCAATCCTGGAGCGGGTGAAGGGAATCGAACCCTCGTCGTAAGCTTGGAAGGCTTCTGCTCTACCATTGAGCTACACCCGCAACGCCCGATTACAGCCAATCCCGCGCAATGGTCCGATGGTGGAGGGGGAAGGATTCGAACCTTCGTAGACGCGAAGTCGGCAGATTTACAGTCTGCTGCCATTGACCGCTCGGCCACCCCTCCGTCCCAACGGGCATAGAACGAAAAAGCCTGTAGGGGCGCGGAGATACAGTGCCGCCCGGTCGGCTGCAAGCACTTCCTTAAAAGCCAATGGAACAGAAGGTCCCGGCACCCGCAAAACCCGCGCAGTCCGGCTGCCGGCTGTGCCGCACCCCACCGCCGGGGTAGCAGCGCGGCCGCAGCATTGCCCACAGGGGCTCAGCGCCATACAAGGCTCGCCATGCGCCCTCGCCCCAACCGCCCCCACCGCCAGTCCCGCACCGGTAACCAATCCATCTGGATTTTCGGCCGTCACGCCGTGCTCGCGGCCCTCGCCAATCCCGACCGCCGCATCGAGCGCGTCTTCGCCACGAAGGAAATGGCCGATAACCATGCCGCGGAGATCGGCAAGACGGACATGACCATCACGTCGCGCGAGGATCTCAACCAGCGGCTGCCCAACGGCTCCGTCCACCAGGGCATCGCCGCCCTCGTGGCACCCTTGGAAGAGCCCGGTATCGAAGACATACTGGGCCGCTGCGGCGACAATGCCCTGGTCCTGGCGCTCGACCAGGTCAGCGACCCGCACAATGTCGGCGCCATCCTGCGCTCCGCCGCGGCCTTCGGCGCCGCCGGGGTGATCGTGACAGACCGCCACACCCCTTCCGATACCGGCACCCTGGCCAAGTCCGCCTCCGGGGCCCTCGAAGTCGTGCCGCTGGTGCGCGCCGTCAACCTTGCCCGCACCCTGGACCAGCTCAAGGAAGCCGACTTCTGGACTTACGGGCTGGCCGAGAGCGGTGACACGAAGATCGGCGACCTCGACCTCAAGGGCCGCACCTGCATCGTGCTCGGCGCGGAAGGCGAAGGGCTGCGGCGGCTGACCGCGGAGAAATGCGACCGGCTGGTGACAATTCCCACCAGCAACGCCCTGTCCGCCCTCAACGTCTCCAATGCCGCCGCCGTCGCGGCTTACGAGTGGGCGCGACAACGGCCGGCGGTTTGAGGTAAACGTCCCGCCGCAAGGTCCGGCGCCGGGTTAGCACAGCGGTAGTGCAGCGGTTTTGTAAACCGAAGGTCGGGGGTTCGATCCCCTCACCCGGCACCATTCCCGGGCGGTGGCGCGCCGGCCTTCTCCCGCACTTCCAGCGACAGGGCCGTGCTGCATGACCTCCCACATTGACCCGCTCCTGACGCTCTCTCCCGAAGATACCGAACGCTTCGGTCCCGATCCGCAGGCCGCCTTCCGGGTCAATCTGGCCGCCGTGGAGGCGCGTATCGCCGCCGCCTGCGCGCGGGCCGGGCGCGACAGGTCGTCGGTGCGGCTGCTGCCCATCACCAAGACCGTGCCAGCGCACATATTGCGCCTCGCCCATGCCGCCGGCGTCCATCCGTTCGGCGAGAACAAGATCCAGGAGGCGATGGGCAAGCGCGACGCGTTGCAGGACCTCCCCATCGATTGGTGCATCGTCGGCCATCTGCAGAGCAACAAGGCAAAGTATCTGGCGCGCTTCGCCCGCGAGTTCCACGCGCTCGACAGCGCGAAGCTGGCCGAACTCCTCGACAAGCGGCTGGAGATCGAGGACCGCGTCCTCGACGTTTACATCCAGGTCAATACGTCGGACGAAGACACCAAGTACGGCCTGCATCCCGACGACCTGCCGTCCTTCATCGAGACACTCGGACGATACTCGCGCCTGAAGCCGCGGGGCCTGATGACCCTGGCCCTGCTCAATGCCGACATGGAGAAGGTGCGGCCCTGTTTCGACTTGCTACGCCGCCTGCGCGACGAGGCGATCAAGCTCAACCCTTGCCTGACCGAACTGTCGATGGGCATGTCGGGCGACTTCGAGGAAGCGATCGAGGAAGGATCGAACGTCGTGCGCGTCGGCCAGGCGATCTTCGGCAAGCGGCCGACGCCGGACGGTCACTACTGGCCGGGCCTGCTGAAACCCTGAGCGGCCGACAGACGCCGGTCCAGCAGTTCCAGCGCCAGCAACACCTCCGCCAGCAGCCGCTGGAAGGCGTAGAACCAGCCCGCCTTGCCGTCGAGCACGGCACCTTTGGCGAACAACACGTAGCCCAGCACCAGGATCGGCGCGGGCCATCCCATCAGGCGTATCCTGTCGACGCGCCCCAGCCGCTCGCGCGGCGTCTCGAGAAGGTGGACGGCCTCGCGCGCGGCGTATTTGAGCTGCGAACCCAGCCAGCGCGACAGCGGCTTGCGGTCGTCGTGATAGATCGCACTCCTGAGGTTCGAGACCCTCCCCTGCAGGCGGATACGATGCCCGTGCCCCTCGTTCTCGTAGCGCGCACCCGCGACGCGGTAGAGCACGGCGCGCGGCGGGTAGAGCGTGCCACGGAGCGCATGGCCATGGATGCGGTAGACGAAGGCTGCCCTGTAGCCGACATCCTCGGCTGCCGGCTGCAGGCTCTCCAGTTCCGGGACGAAGCCATCGCTCAACTCATAATCCGCGTCGAGCGACAGGACCCAGTCCGTGCGGATTTGCGCGAGGCCAAAATTGCACTGCTCCGCGAAGCTGTCGAACGGCCGATGGATCACCTCGATGCGCGGATCCTTCGCCAGCACGTCGAGCGTACCGTCAGTACTGCCGCTGTCGATCACGACGATGCGCCGGGCCCAATCGAGCTTCGCCAGCGTCCGCTCGATGTTCGCGATCTCGTTGAAGGTGATCAGCAGCGGCGTGACGAGATCGCGGTCCATGGGGCGTCGCTCAGCGGGCCTTGGCCTGCATCGCGCCCGACCGGCTTTCCGTCATCCAGGTCCAGGCGCTGCGGATGATGTCGTCGATGGACGAATGGGCCGGCGACCAGTCGAGTGCTTTCCGTGCCGCCGATACGTCGGCCACCAGGACGGGCGGATCACCAGGACGCCGGGGGGCCTCGACGGTTCGGATATTTCGGCCCGTGACGACACGGGCTCGCGCGATGATCTCGCCGATGCTGGCGCCATAGCCGGCACCGAGATTGTAGGCCTGGTACGTGCCCGGCTTGCATCGCATGAGCGCCGATACGTGAGCCGCCGCGAGGTCGGTCACATGCACGTAGTCTCGCACGCAGGTGCCATCGTGCGTGTCGTAGTCGGTACCGAATACGGAAATGCTCGCCCGCGTTCCGTGCGCCGCCTGCAACACCAACGGGATGAGATGCGTCTCGGGATCGTGCTCCTCGCCCAGTTCGCCCTCCGGATCGGCGCCGCCCGCGTTGAAGTAGCGAAGCGAAATGGCGCCCAGCCCGTGGGCGGCACAGGCATCGCGCAGGATCTCCTCACCCATCAGTTTGGTCCGACCGTAGGGATTTATCGGCCGCTGGCACATGCCCTCGACGACCGGCAGGCGCTCCGGGATGCCATAGGTGGCGCAACTGCTCGAGAAGACGATCGAGCCGATGCCGTGGGCCCGCATCACCTCGACGAGCGTGATCATGCCCGCGACGTTGGCCCGGTAATAGCGCGTCGGCTCGGCCATCGACTCTCCGACATAGGCCAGCGCGGCGAAATTGATGACCGCATCGGGCCGGTGCTCACGGATCGCCGCACCCAGTGCCACGGGGTCGTTGATGTCGCCCTGGAACAGCGGCCCCCATTTCACCGCCCAGGGATGGCCGGTGTGGAGATTGTCGTAGACGATCGGCAGGTGGCCGGCGCGCGCAAGCGCCTTGCACGTATGCGAGCCGATATAGCCCGCGCCCCCCGCCACCAAAACACGCACTATGCCGTCCCCCACTCGAATGCCTTGCTGGCGAATGCCTTGCAGGCAGGATAGCTCAATTGCCGGAACCGGTCCTGCTGCGCCAGCCGATCAGCGCTGGATGAGCGTGTCGCCAAGCACGAGGACGTCCATCCTGGTGCGCAGGAAGCAGTCGATCGCCTCCTCCGGCTTGCAGACCACCGGTTCGTTTTCGTTGAAGCTGGTATTGAGCACGATCGGCACGCCGGTGAGGTCGCGGAACGCCGAGATCAGGCGCGCATAGCGCGGGTTGCCCGACCAGGTGACGGTCTGCAGGCGGCCGGTGCCGTCGACATGGGTGACGGCCGGGATTTCGGCCCGCTTTTCCTCGCGGATGCGGAAGACCTGCATCATGAACGGCACGTCGTCGTCGGTCTCGAACCACTCGGGGACGGCCTCGCGCAGGATCGAGGGCGCGAACGGCCGGAAGGATTCCCGCCGCTTGATCTTGAGGTTGAGGATGTCCTTCATGTCGGCGCGGCGAGGATCGCCCAGGATGGAGCGGTTGCCGAGCGCGCGCGGCCCCCATTCCATACGGCCCTGGAACCAGCCGATCACCTTGCCCTCGGAGATCGCCTGCGCCGTATGCCGGCACAGCGTCGCCTCGTCGGCGATGCGCTCGATGCGGCACCCTGCCGCCTCGAAGTCGGCGCGGCGCTGGTCGATGGCGGCCGCGATCTCGTCCGGCGTCGCCGACGGACCCCAGTAGGAATGGTCCATCACGAAGTGGCGCTTCGCTGTTGCGCCCTCCGTCTTGTGCCAGGTGGCGAAGGCCGCGCCGATGGCGCCGCCGGCGTCGCCGCCGGCCGACTGGACGTAGAGCTTCTTGAACGGCGTGCGCTCCAGCACCTTGCCGTTGGCCACCGAATTGTAGGCACAGCCGCCCGCCAGGACGACAGCATCGGCTCGGTAACGCGCATGCAGCGTATTCAGCAGGTGGAAAAAGGCGTTCTCGTAGGTAACCTGGGCCGAGCGTGCGATGTCGCGGTGCTTGTCCTCGAGGGGCGCCGCCGGATCGCGTGCAGGCCCCAGGAGCTTCACGAGTTCGTCGCTCCACAGGCGGCCACCCGAGGGAATGCCGTCCGTCACCTGGTAATTCGCGCCCTCGCCGGACGCGTGGCGGAAGTAGCGCAGGTCGAGGGCGAAGGTACCGTCATTCTTGAGACGGACGATTTCCTTCATCTGGTCGACATAGGTCGGCTGGCCGTAGGGCGCGAGGCCCATGACCTTGTACTCGTCGCCATAGTGCGGGAAGCCGATGAACTGGGTCATCGCCTCGTAGAAGACGCCCAGCGAGTGCGGGAAGTAGACCCGGCCGTCGACCGCGAGATTGCCACCCTCGCCCAGCCCCCAGGCCGCCGAGGAAAAGTCGCCGAACCCGTCGACCGAGACCGCGACGGCCTTGTCGTAGGGCGAGACCAGGAAGGCCGAGGCCAGATGGCAGAGATGGTGCTCGACCGTGTGGGCCGTCCCGCGGAACTCCTGCTCCGGCAGGTGCTGCTTCAGGTTGCCGGCGACGTCGGCCCGTTCGCCGCGATTGCGCAGCCGGCTCAAAACATAGTTCAGGCTGACACCCGAGGTCAGCGCATAGGCGAGCTTGCGCCAGCGGTTGGCGGCGTTGTCACTGTTGATCGCCACATGATCGACCTCGGCCAGCGCTATGCCGGCCTCGCGGAGGCAGTAGCGGATCGATTCGCTGGGGAAACCGCCCCAGTGCTTGATCCGGCGAAACCGCTCTTCTTCAACCGCCGCGACCAGTTCGCCGTCCTTTACCAGGCAGGCAGCCGCGTCGGCATGATAGGCGTTGAGGCCGAGGATATAGGTCATGCAAAAAGGTCGGGCATCGCGAAAAATTACGCCTATGTTGTTGGTATAGATCAATTTTCGGGTGGGACCATCTTTTTCACCGGCCCTGGAGATTCAGCGACGCCTCTCTACCGCAAGATCATGCACAAGGCATGCGGCACGGCGGCGGCTTGACGAGGCGGGTACTTCCGATCAAACGGACTTCCTCGCGCGGCCCGTTTCCCTTCCGGGCCCCCGATCGCGTGCTCGACCGAGGCGCGGCGCCAGACTCGCCAAGTCGTTGATAAGTCGGATAAAACCCCTCGCTTCGATTCGAAAGGCTTTCGTTCATGTCCAAGAGTGATCTCGTCGTCGTCACCGGCGCCGGTGGCTTCATCGGCGGCCATCTGGTCAAGGTCCTGCAGCAGCGGGGCCACACCAAGATCCGTGCGGTCGATGTGAAGCCGCTCGACGAGTGGTACCAGAAGACTCCGGGCGTCGAGAATCAGGTGGGCGACCTCGCCCTGCTCGAGCCCTGCCGCAAGGCCGCCAAGGACGCCGCGATGATCTACAACCTCGCCGCCGACATGGGCGGCATGGGCTTCATCGAGACCCACAAGGCCGAGTGCATGCTGTCGGTGCTTACCAGCACCCATATGCTGGTCGCCGCCAAGGAAGCCGGCGTGCCGCGCTTCTTCTATTCTTCATCGGCCTGCGTCTACAACGGCGACAAGCAGACCGACGCCAACGTCACGGCGCTGAAGGAAGAAGACGCCTACCCCGCGCTGCCGGAAGACGGCTACGGCTGGGAGAAGCTGTTCAGCGAGCGCATGGCCCGCCACTTTCGCGAGGATTTCGGCATCGCGACCCGCGTGGCGCGCTACCACAACGTCTACGGGCCGGAAGGCACCTATGACGGCGGCCGCGAGAAGGCCCCGGCCGCGATGTGCCGCAAGGTCATCGCCGCCAAGCTGTCGGGCAAGCACGAGATCGAGATCTGGGGCGACGGCGAGCAGACCCGCTCGTTCATGTATATCGACGACTGCACGCAGGGCACGATCAAGCTCGCCGACAGCGACATCATCGAGCCGCTGAACATCGGCAGCGACGAGCTGGTCAGCATCAACACGCTGGTCGACATGGTCGAGAAGATCGCCGGCATCAAGCTGAAGCGCAGCTACAAGCTCGACGCTCCGAAGGGCGTGCGCGGTCGCAACAGCGACAACACGCTGATCAAGAAGCTGATGAACTGGGCCCCGTCCATCCGTCTCGAGGACGGCATGGAGAAGACCTACAAGTGGATCTACGACGAGATGACCTCGGGCAAGGTCTCGGTCGTCAACGCGTTGCCGAAACAGGCCCTCGCCGCCCAGTAAGGCACGCGTCCTGCAAGTATCTTCAAGCGCCGCGAGGGAAACTTCGCGGCGCTTCGCATTTGGGCTTCGATCAGTTGCCTCCCCATTCAAATGGGGAGGTGCCGCATTTCATGCGACGGAGGGGTCATGACCCCATCGCCCTCGTAAGACGAGGGCACTTCCTCATCTGAATGGGGAAGCGGCGGTTAGCGACCGACGCGGCTCACGTCGCGGTTGCTCTTCAGGAGCTCGTCGAAGAAGGCGATCGTCTTCGTCAGGCCCTGATCGAGAGCGACCTTCGGCTCCCACTTCAGCTTCTCCCGCGCCAGAGTGATGTCGGGACAGCGCTGCATCGGATCGTCGACCGGCAGCGGCGCGAACACCAGCTTGCCCTTGCCGCCGACCTTGTCGAGGATCTTCTCTGCCAGATGACGGATCGGCATCTCGACCGGGTTGCCGATGTTGACCGGGCCGGTGAAGTCGTCGGGCGTGTGGTCCATCAGGCGCAGCCAGCCGTCGAGCAGGTCGTCGACATAGCAGAAGGCGCGGGTCTGCATGCCGTCGCCATAGATCGTGATGTCCTCGCCCTTCAGCGCCTGCACGATGAAGTTCGACACCACGCGCCCGTCGTTCGGGTGCATGCGCGGGCCGTAGGTGTTGAAGATGCGCGCCACCTTGATGCGCAGATTGTGCTGGCGGTGATAGTCGAAAAACAGCGTCTCGGCGCAGCGCTTGCCCTCGTCGTAGCAGGCGCGCGGCCCCAGCGGATTGACGTTGCCGCGATAGCTCTCGACCTGGGGATGCACGGTCGGATCGCCATAGACCTCGCTGGTCGAGGCCTGGAAGATCTTGGCTCGCACACGCTTGGCGAGACCCAGCATGTTGATGGCGCCGTGCACGCTGGTCTTGGTCGTCTGCACCGGGTCGTGCTGGTAGTGAACCGGCGAGGCCGGGCAGGCGAGATTGTAGATCTCGTCGACCTCGACATAGAGCGGGAAGGTCACGTCGTGACGCATCAGCTCGAAGCGGGGATTGTCGAGGCAGGCCATGACGTTGGCCTTGGTGCCGGTGAAATAGTTGTCCACGCACAGCACGTCGTGGCCGGCCTCGAGCAGGCGCTCGCACAGGTGGGAGCCCAGGAAGCCTGCGCCGCCGGTGACCAGAATCCGCTTGCCCATGGTGCCTCGTGCAATCGCCGTGTTTCGCGGCCGACACTAGGCGATCAAGCTCTTGAATTCACTTCAAAACCGCCGAAGGATGATACTGCCCGGCTGCAACGACGGACGGGCGTTTGGCAGGGGGAAGCGTCGTATGAGTATTGAGATGGTGGGCCTGGCCGACATCGTGCGCGCCCACGGCGCGTCGCACCCGGACACGGTGGCGATCGTCTATGAAGGCCGGCGGACCAGCTACGGCGCCCTCGACCGAGCCTCCAGCCGGATCGCCTCGGGACTGATCGCCGAAGGCGTCAGGCCGCAGGCTCGCGTCGCCCATCTCGACAAGAGCAGCGACGTCTATTTCGAGCTGCTGTTCGGCGTCGCCAAGGCCGGCGCGGTGATGGTCTCGGTGAACTGGCGGCTGGCGCCGCCCGAGGTCTTGCAGATCGTGAACGACGCCGAGGCCGAAATCCTGTTCGTCGGCGAGGAATATTTCCCGGTGGTCGAGAAGATTCGCGACCAGCTCAAGAGCGTCCGCAGGATCGTGACCCTGGGTCCTCGTCACGGCGCCTGGGAAGCCTTCGCCGAGTGGCGCGACCGGCATCCCGACATCGACCCTCGTGTGCCCGCCCGACTGGAGGACACTGCCGTCCAGTTCTACACCAGCGGCACCACGGGCCTGCCGAAGGGCGCCGAGCTTACCAACGCCAACTTCGCCTTCATGTTCGAGCAATGGACGGAAAGCTGGCTCATGAAACCTGGTACGCAGAACATCGTCTGCCTGCCCATGTTCCACATCGGCGGGGCCGGCTGGGCCATCGCCGGTCTTTTTGCAGGCGCGACCAACCATGTGGTGCGCGAGTTCGTGCCGGCGCGCGTGCTGGAAATCATCGAACGGGACCGCATCGAAGTCATGCTGCTGGTTCCGGCGATGATCCTGTTTCTGGTGCAGGCGCCGCAGATCCGCGAGACGGACCTGTCGAGCCTGCGCCTCATCGTCTACGGTGCCGCGCCGATCCCCGCCGAGCTGCTGAAACAGGCGATGGCGACCTTCGGCTGCGGCTTCCAGCAGGTCTACGGACTCACCGAGACGACCGGCGCCATCACCCTCCTTCCGCCCGAGGATCACGACCCGTCCGACCCCAAGAAGCTGCTGTCCTGCGGCTATGCGCAGGTCGGAGTAGAGTTGCGCATCGTCGACGAGACCGGCGCCGACATGCCCACCGGCCAGGTCGGCGAGATCGCCATCCGCTCGCCGCAGGTCATGCGCGGCTACTGGCGCCTCCCCGACGCCACGAAGCGTGCGATTCGCGTCGACTGGTTCTTGAGCGGCGACGCAGGTTATCTCGACGAGAAAGGCTATCTCTTCATCTACGACCGGGTGAAGGACATGATCGTCTCGGGCGGCGAGAACATCTATCCGGCCGAGGTCGAGAGCGCGCTGTTCGGTCATCCCGCGGTTTCCGACGTGGCGGTGATCGGCGTGCCCGACGAGCGCTGGGGCGAGGCCGTGAAGGCCGTCGTCGTGCGCAAGACAGGCTCCGAGGTCACGGCCGGCGACCTTATCGGATGGGCTCGCGAACGCATCGCCGGCTACAAGCTGCCAAAGTCGGTCGATTTCATCGATGTCCTGCCGCGCAATCCGACCGGCAAGCTGCTGAAGCGCGAGCTGCGCAAGCCCTATTGGGAAGGCCTGGAGCGCAACATCAACTGATCGGCGTCATTGACCGCCCTGCGGATCCCCTCGCAAACGCGTCTCGAATTCCCCCAGCCACGGTTCTAGAACAATCCCATGTCCAATCTGCCCGACAATCTCACGCCCGTCCGCCAGGCCCACGTCTTCGACGAGGCCCGGCTCACCGACTACATGAAGGCCAATGTCGAGGGCTTTCGCGGCCCGATCAGCGTGCTTCAGTTCGAGGGTGGGCAGAGCAATCCGACCTTCCACGTCACCGACGGCGGTGGGAACATGTACGTCCTGCGCAAGAAGCCGCCGGGCAAGCTGCTGCCCTCGGCCCACCAGGTCGATCGCGAGTATCGCGTGATCAAGGCGCTGGCCGACCATACCGACGTGCCGGTGCCCAAGCCCTATGCGCTCTGCCAGGACGATTCGGTCATCGGCACCACCTTCTACATCATGCAGTTCCTGCCCGGCCGCGTTCTCGCCGACGTGAAAATGCCGGGAATCTCGCCGGCCGACCGCGGCAAGATCTTCGATTCGATGAACGACGTGCTGGCCCGCCTGCACAATGTCGACTACCGCGCTGTCGGCCTCGGCGACTATGGCCGCGAGGGCCAGTACATCCAGCGTCAGCTCGCGCGCTGGTCCAGCCAGTACGACCTCGCCCGCACCGAGGACATCGAATCGATGGAAGCCCTGAAGAAGTGGCTGCCGGAGAATATCCCGCCGGGCGATGAGACGCGCATCAATCACGGCGACTATCGCCTCGGCAACACGATCGTGCATCCGACCGAGCCGCGCGTCATCGCCGTGCTCGACTGGGAACTGTCGACGCTCGGCCATCCGCTGGCCGACCTCGGTTACAACTGCATGATGTACCATTTCGGCGAGGGTTTCGGCGCCTCGGGCGGCTATGCCGGCAAGGATCTGCGGGAATTCGGCATCCCCACCGAGCGGGAATACCTGGCGGCCTATGCCCGCCGCACCGGCCGCACGGAAGTGCCGGCCTGGGACTTCTACCTGGCCTTCTCCCTGTTCCGCCTCGCCGCCATCGTGCAGGGCGTCTACAAGCGCGGCCTCGACGGCAATGCCTCGTCCGAAACGGCGACCAAGTACGGCAACCGCGCCCGCGCCATGGCCGATCTCGCCTGGAAAATGGTCGAAAAGCGCGCCTGAAGCCGCGTCGCCAGCCTACTCGTCGGCGTAGGGCACCATCGAGGCGTCCTGGCCCCTGGGGCAATTTTCGCTGTCGATGATGGCGTTGGCCGGATTGCGAAAGCGCTCGATGTCGTAAGGCGCCGACTCGCTCGGCGGGCGTGCCGGCGGCGTCTTCAGCGTCCACGAGACCAGCCGCTTGATGACGCTGCCCAGTGCCTGATCGAAGGCCTCGACCACTTTCGGCACCTTGTCGGCACGCGCCCGCACGCAGCGCTCGAAGGAGGCGACGCCGATGATCTGGCGGTCGGGCATGCGCACCAGCTTGGCGATGATCCGCACTTTCACGATCGGCGGCTGGCCGTAGAAGTACATCGCCTCGAAATTGCGCAGGTCGGGCTGCAGCACGTAGTTGGCACGCAGGCCGATCGACTCGCGCGAGACCGCCACGATCTTGCGCGTGTTCTCGAAGGAATCGACGATGCGCGTCTGCACCATGAGCGGCGCCCGGTCGGTCCACGCCACCTTGGCGTAGTAATCCGTCGAGGTCGGCGTCATGGCGATGGCGATGCGGCCGGTATTGAGGCTGGCCGCCGCCACCGGGGCATCGACCGCGAGCTGCCAGTAAACGGCCGGCAGATCGGCGTCGAAGGTGCTCTTGGGCGAGATCGTATAGAGATCGGTCGGCTCACCGGCCGAGTCGACGGCACTGACGAAGGAACAGCCGGTCAGGAGCGCGACGGCGACAGCGCAGGCGGCCAGGCAACGGATCATTTCGGCGTGTATCCCTGCTTGCCGCTGAACACGAAATTGGCCGGGTCCCGCTCCAACCGTGTGGCGATGACGTTGAGGTTGGCGGTGAGCTGGCGCAGGTCCCGGAGGGCCAGCGAGAATTCGGTCAGGCCGGTCTCGGTGAAGTTCTTGATCGGGCGGCTGTTGTCCGTCACCAGCTTGCTGAGCTGGCCTGCGGCGGAATTGATGTTGGCCAGCGCCGCCCTTGTCTCGTTCAGCGTCTTGCGAAGCTCGCCCGGGTCCTTCCCGGCCAACGCCTTCCGGGTCTCGGCATCCTGCGGTCCGATTTCCTGGGCGATCAGGGTCAACGAGTTGGTGAGATTGTCCAGCTTGGCGAACGTCTTGCGGAAGTCCGCGATGGCGCCCGGCAGTTCGGCCAGGGTCGCCTGGATCGCGGTATCGGACTTGGCAAACGCATTCGTCGCCGTCTGGAGGTTCTTCAGCGAGTCGGTTACGGCGCCGATATTGTCGGGACTCAACAGGTCGTTCAGGCGATCGACGGTCGTGCTCGCCTTGGTCAGCAGTTCCTGCGCCGAGGTCGAGGTGGCCTGCAGGAACGAGGCGCCCTCGCGAATCTCGGGATAGGGCTTGTCGCCCAGCTTCTTCTTGGGCTTCACCTGGTCGACGTCGAGGCGGCCGACGATCTGGATGAAGGGCGCACCGGCGATGAACGGCTTTTCGAACACCGCATAGGACCGGTCACGAATGTCGATCGACCAGTCGACGGCGACCGTGACCTCGATCTTCTCCGTGAGCCGCTCACGGCCCGTCGAGCGCTGGGTATCGACACGCGAGGTCAGCTGGATGTTGGCGACCCGTCCCACGCGGAGGCCGCGATAGAACACCGGCGAATCGTTGGTCAGACCCTGCACGTCGCCCGAAAAGAGAATGTCGTAATAGGCATAGGAGGTGCGATCGCCGGCGCGCAGCTTCCAGATCACGAAGCCTGCCACGGCCGCAACGAACAGGATCATCGCCGCGCCGATCAGCACATAGGGCGATTTTCTTTCCATCGACGCTTACTTATGCTCCTGCCGCGCTGCACGTCCCCGCGGTCCGTGGAAATACTCCCGGACCCAGGGATGATCGTATTCCAGCAATTCCGCCATGGTACCAACCACGACGCGCTTGTCGAGAAGGACCGCGATCCGGTCGCAAATGGCGTTGAGGCTGTCGAGGTCGTGCGTGACCATCAGGATCGTGAGCCCGAGGTTGCGGCACAGGCCTTTCACGAGCTCGTCATAGTGCGACGCGCCGATCGGGTCGAGGCCGGCGGTGGGTTCGTCGAGGAACAGAAGTTCCGGATCGAGCGCCAGCGCCCGCGCCAGGCTGGCACGTTTGCGCATGCCCCCCGACAGTTCCGAAGGCTTCTTCATCCCGGTGTCTGCCGGCAGCCCAACCATGCCAATCTTCAGGGCAGCGATTTCGCGCATAGTCTGGTCCTCGAGCTCGGCATGCTCGCGGATCGGCACAATGATGTTTTCAGTGACGGTGAGGGACGAAAAGAGCGCGCCGTCCTGAAACTGCACGCCGGTGCGGGCCAGCATTTCGCGCTGAGACTTGCCATGCAGCGTACTGGTGTCCACGCCCAGCATCTCGATCGTACCCTCACGCGCCCGGTTCAAGCCGATGATGGTCCGGAGCAGCACCGACTTGCCGGTGCCGGAACCGCCGACAAGGCCTACAATCTCGCCACGGAATACGTCGAAATCGAGATTGTCGTGGATCACCTTGTCGCCGAACTGGGTCCGGATCCCGCGCAGGCGCAGCACGACTTCTCGCCCGTCGCGATGATCGCTGATCTGCCCGCCCTCGACCAAAGGCGCTTTCGGCGGCAAATCCTCGGTGCTGGCCAGGCCCGCTTCGGCCATCACACGCCCGCGAGCAGGAAGATGATCGAGAAGACCGCGTCGAGCACGATCACGCAGAAGATCGATTCGACCACCGCCTTTGTCGTGAGCTGACCGACGCTTTCGGCACTGCCCCTCACCTGCAGACCCTCGAAGCAGCCGATGACGGCGATGACGATGCCGAACACTGGCGCCTTGATCATGCCGGTATAGAAGTGCCAAGCGCCGACCGTGTCGCGCAGCCGGTCGAAGAACTGCACGAAGGTGAAGTCGAGATAGACGGTACAGGCGACCGCGCCACCCAGCAGTCCCGCCATGTCGCCCCAGAAGGCCAGCAGCGGCATCGAAATCAGCAGCGCGGTGATGCGCGGCAGGACCAGCCATTCGATCGGGTTGAGGCCGATGGTGCGCATTGCATCGACCTCCTGGTTGACCTGCATCGTGCCGATCTGGGCGGTGAAGGCGCTGCCCGAACGGCCGGCGACGATGATGGCGGTGAGCAGCGGGCCAAGTTCGCGGAACATGCCGATGCCAACCGCCTCGACGGTGAAGGTCTCCGCGCCGAATTGGCGGAGCTGCTGGACGCCCTGGTAGGCGATCACGACACCGATCAGGAAGCAGAGCACGCCCACGATCACCAGAGCCCGGATCCAGACCTCGTACATCTGCTGGATCACGGCATTGGGCCGGAACCGCTTGGGCTGCAGGATAGCCTCGATGACCACGACCAGGATCTCGCCGAAGAAGGCGCAGAGATTGATGACCTGCTTGTAGAAGTCGATCGAGCTGCGGCCGATCTCGTCCAGCCAATGCACCAGCCCGTTGACATTATGAGCGGGGTGGGGCTCGCACATGTTTTCGCGAACGATCTTGAAGAGCGCAGCCTGTTCGTCGTTCTTGGTCTCGACCTCGGCCTCTCCGCCGGCCAGTTCCAGGATTTCCAGCGCGCCGGCGGTGTCCACCCGTTCGAGCCCGGTCGCGTCGACGGTGCGCTTGCCCTTCTCCACGGCTCCGGCGGCCTTCAGCGCCTTCCCGGCTTTTTCACGGATGCCGCGCACGCTGAAGACGGTCCACGTCCCGCCGACCTCGACGACGGGCCTGCCCGCGCGCTCCGTGTAACGAATTGTGGGTTCCGCTTCGGCCATCCGACTTGATTAGTCGTCGCGTAGGTTAGCGCTGTCAATCTCCGAGCGATTGCCTCGCCGCCGCCCCGCTGTCACGATCACGACCGGAGGATTCGATGGGCAAATGGCCGCGCCTGGACAAGATCGAGATGATCGACGGTCCAATCGACAAGGACAGCTACGAACAACAGCTCAAGGACCTGCAGCAGCGGCTGCTCGACCTCCATATCCACCACTTGCGCACGGGTGGACGCGTGGTGATCTGCATCGACGGCTGGGATGCCGCCGGCAAGGGCGGTCTGATCGAACGCCTGGTGGCCGGGCTGGAACCCAAATCGGTGCAGGTGCATCGGATCAGCGCACCGACTCCCGA
Source organism: Reyranella humidisoli (assembly GCF_019039055.1). Lineage (NCBI taxonomy): Bacteria > Pseudomonadati > Pseudomonadota > Alphaproteobacteria > Hyphomicrobiales > Reyranellaceae > Reyranella > Reyranella humidisoli. Next base: position 3,045,140 of record NZ_JAHOPB010000001.1, on the reverse strand, counting down.
GGAACAGGGCCGGCACTATCTCTGGCGCTTCTGGAACCGACTGCCGGCCCCCGGCAACTGGGCGATCTTCGACCGGACCTGGTATGGCCGCGTGCTGGTCGAGCGCATCGAGGGCTTCTGCGACCGGTCCGCGTGGAAGCGTGCCTACCGCGAGATCAACGAGTTCGAGCGCCAGCTCACCGACGACGGGGCGCGAATTGTGAAGCTGCTCGTGCATGTGAGTGCCGAGGAGCAGAAGCGACGCATGATCGAGCGTCTGAGCAAGCCCAGCAAACACTACAAGATCGGCCTCGAGGATTTCCGCAACATCGCCAAGCGCGAGCAGTATCTCGATGCCTACCAGGACGTGTTGCAGAAGACCGACACCGAGCATGCGCCCTGGCACCTCGTCGCCAGCGACGACAAGATGCATGCCCGGCTGGCGGGTTTGCGGATCGTGGCCGATGCGCTGGGCGACGGTGTGACGCTCGAGGATCGCGCGCTCGATCCGAGGATCGCCGAAGCCGCCTACGAGGCCTGGGGCTGGCGTCCCGAGGCGGCCGATAAGAAGATGAAAAAGAAGTAAGCTTCCTTGCTGTTCGTCACGCCGCTCACGCCTGAGCCGGCGCGTTTGGCGGCGACGTGGAGAAGCTCGCGCTGACGCCGTCGCCAAGGTGCGCGGCGATCCATGGCAGGGCCTCGCGCATCGCCTCTTCGAACTTCCACGGCGGATTGATCACGACCAGCCCGCAGATCGCGAGCTTGCCTTCCGGCGTGCTCGGCCCCAGGTCGAGTTCCATGTTGAGGTATTTCACCCCGGCCAGCGAATCGATGAACGTCGCCACCGGCGCCTCGTCCTTGACCGGGTACCAGACCGCATAACAGCCGGTCGCGAAGCGGCGCAGCCCGTGCCGCACGGCGCGAGTCAGCACCTCGAACTCGTCGTTGGCCTCGAAGGGCGGATCGATCAGCACAAGCGCGCGGCGCTCTGCCGGCGGCAGCAATTCCTTCACCGCGTGGTAGCCGTCGGCCTGGCGTACCTCGACCGCACGGTCGCCTGCGAATTCGCGCTTGAGCTTCAGCGCCTCCTCGGGGTGCCTTTCGCAGGCGATGAACCGGTCGCCCGGCCGCAGCGCCGCGCGCACCAGGCGCGGGGATCCGGGATAGCGCTGCAGCGCTCCACCGGCCGGGCCGAACTTGCGATCGTAGGCCTGGACCGCCGCCAGATAGCGCGCGACCGCGCCCGGCATGCCGGCCCTGGGCTCAGCCATCAGCCGCACGATGCCCGCCTCCGCTTCGCCCGTTCGGCGCGCCTGCGACCCGGCAAGATCGTAGCCGCCGGCACCGGCATGGGTATCGAGTACGAGGAGCTTCTTGTCCTTGGCCGTCAGCAGACGCAGCAGTTCGCAGAGCGCGGTATGCTTCAGCAGGTCGGCAAAATTGCCGGCGTGATAACCATGGCGGTAGTTCACGGAAGATTCTGACCCGATTTGAGATGATTCCCCGGGCACGGTATGTGCTTCGGGCGCAGGACACTACAGTTGAGGATCGAAATGGCCAACCACGAGCTGCATTCTTCACCCGAGACCTGCCACTGGGGCTACTTCGACAGCCAGCTTCCGCCGCAGCTTCGCATCAAGTCGGGCGACACGGCCACCATCCACTGCGTCTCCGGCGCCGCCGAGATCCTGCCGGGCGAGCCCTTCAACGTCCTGCCCGAGCACCGTGAGATCCTGGCCAAGCTGAAGCCGCATATCGGCCGTCACATCCTGACCGGCCCGGTCCATGTCGAGGGCGCCGAGCGCGGCGACGTGCTCGCGGTCGAGGTGCTCGACATCAAGTTCCGCACCAACTGGGGCTGGAACGTCCAGCGGCCGCTGATGGGCACCTTGCCCGAGGACTTTCCCTTCTTCCGCCTCACCCACATTCCGATCGATTCCAACCGCGGCATCTGCACCATGCCGTGGGGCACCGAGATCGAGCTCAAGCCCTTTTTCGGCATCATGGGCGTCGCCCCGCCGCCGGAATGGGGCCAGTGCAGCTCGGTCGAGCCGCGCGCCTTCGGCGGCAACATCGACAACAAGCACTTCCGCGTGGGTACGACCGTCTATTTCCCCGTCTTCGCCGACGGCGGCCTGTTCTCGACGGGAGACGGCCACGGCGTGCAGGGCGACGGCGAGGTCAACCTGACGGCGCTGGAGACAAGCCTGAGCGGCACCTTCAAGTTCACCCTTCACAAGGGCATGAAGCTCAACAATCCGCGCGCCGAGACGGCGACGCACTGGATCACCCACGGCTTCGACCAGGATCTCGACGACGCCGCCAAGGAAGCGCTGCGCGACATGATTCGGCTGATCACCGCCAAGACCGGCCTCAAGCCCGAGGACGCGTACATGCTCTGCAGCCTGCAGGCCGATCTGCACGTCACGCAGACGGTCGACGGCAACAAGGGCATCCACTGCATGATCGAGAAGAAGATCATCGGCGGCTGACGAAAAGAACCGGGAACCGGACGAGCGGACCATGACGCACCTGCAGCTTCTCGACGAGGCGGTGGCTCGTCACAACGATGCCGAATGGTCCCGCCACGCGCTGGAGCTGATCCGCAACGACCAGCGCCGCTCGGCCGATACCCACCTGCTGCGCCTCGACCTGCCGGTGCTCGACGGGATCGACGTCTATCTCAAGGACGAATCGACCCATCCGACCGGTAGCCTCAAGCACCGGCTGGCGCGCTCGCTGTTCCTCTACGGCATCTGCAACGGGCGCATCCGGCACGACACGCCGATCGTCGAAGCCTCGTCGGGCTCGACGGCCATTTCCGAAGCCTATTTCGCGCGACTGCTCGGCCTTCCCTTCCATGCCGTGATGTCGGCCTCGACCTCGCCGGAGAAGATCGCCGAGATCGAACGGCGGCACGGCATCTGCCATCTCATCGCCGACGGAAGCGGCATCTATGCCGCCGCCGAGAAGCTCGCCACCGAACTGAAGGGCGTCTACGTCGATCAGTTCACCTACGCCGAGCGGGCGACCGACTGGCGCGGCAACAACAACATCGCCGAATCGATTTTCGAGCAGATGAGTCGCGAGCCCAATCCCGTGCCGACCTGGATCGTGATGAGCGCCGGCACCGGGGGCACGACAGCGACGCTCGGCCGCTACATTCGCTACATGCGCCACGCGACGCGTCTGTGCGTGGCCGATCCGGAGTTCTCGGCTTTCTTCGAGGCTTTCTCGAAAGGCAACATGCAAGCGACCTGCGATCGCGGCTCCCGCATCGAAGGGATCGGCCGACCGAGGGTCGAGCCCTCGTTCATGCCCAACATGATCGATCGCATGATGCGTGTGCCTGACGCGCAGTCGCTGGCCGGCATGCGGGTCCTGTCGCGTTTGCTCGGACGGAAGGTCGGCGGCTCCTCCGGGACCAACTTCGTGGCGCTGTGCATCCTCACATCGCGCATGAAGGCGGAGGGCCGCAAGGGCTCGCTGGTGTCGCTTATCTGCGACAGCGGCGAGCGCTACGGCCACACCTATTACAACGACGAGTGGATTGCCGCGCAGGGGCTAGACCTCGCGCCGCACGAGCAGGCCCTCGAAGCTTTCCTCAAGGACGGCGAAGCGATCATCTAGCCCTATTGCTGGGCGCGCGGCGGCAGTTTTCGGGTCGGCATCGGCTTTACCCAGATCGGCTCTTCCGTGATCGGGTAGCGCGGCAGCTCGCTGATTTCCTGGGAGCTGGGCATTGGCGACGTCGCCTGGTTTTTCCAATTCGGACCGACCGTCGTGCCGTTGCCGCCGGCGACCGGCGGACCGGACTCCTGCATGGTGCTGAAGTCGGAATTGAAGCGCTGCGGCTGGGCGTAGGCGACGCCGCTAGCGACAGCGACGACCAGAAGGGCAGACAGAGCCACTTTCATCGAAATCTCCGGGTTGCGTTTTCCGATCAACTCGGAGAGCGGCCCCGGCGTTGCGCTGCCTGCGCAGATTTTATGCCGGCTGGACCTCCATGCCGCGTTGCGACGACGGAAGCGGCGGGAAAGCCAGCGCCATGGCCACTGCCGCGAGGCCGATGCCGAAGGACGCGATGTAGAGATAGCCGTATCCGTGGAAGGTATCGAAGATCCAGCCGCCGACGGCCGGGCCCAGCGCCATGCCGAGGCTGGAGATCATCGCCGCGCCGCCGAACACCGTGCCCATGATCCGTAGGGGAAAATATTCGCGAGCGATCACCGCATAGAGGGGCATGACGCCGCCATAGGCCATGCCGAACAGGATCGCGACGGCATAGAACTCACCGGCGTCGCGCGTGAAGTAGTAGCTGCCCGCCCCGATTGCCTGGACCATCAACCCGATGACGACGATCCTGCGCGCGCCGTACCGGTCGCCCAGCAGGCCGAACAGGATGCGGCCGCCCAGCCCCGCCAGTCCCTCGACGCTGTAGATCGTCACCGCCGTCATGGCAGGCAGGCCGCAGGCGAGCGCATAGCTCACCGTGTGGAAGATCGGGCCGGAATGGGCCGCGCAGCAGCAGAAGAAAGTGAGCGACAGGACGATGAACTGCGGCGAGCGCAGCGCCTGCCCCACTTTCATTCCCTCCCCACCTTCCGCAGGCATTCCGGGCGACGCGGCCGTGACCTCCGGCGGGCGGCGGACCAGCAGGGCCGCCGGGACCAGCAGCCCCCAGGCACCGATGGCGATGGTCAACATCGCGGTCCGCCAGTCGTGAGCGGAGATCAGCCACTGCGCAAAGGGCGAGATGGTCATGGGCGCCACGCCCATGCCGGCCGACACCAGCGAGACGGCAAGGCTGCGATGCCTGTCGAACCAGCCGGTGACGGTGGCGATCATCGGCGCGAAAACCGCGCCCGCGGCGACACCGACCACGATGCCGTAGATGAGCTGGAATTCGAGCAGGCTGGTGGCCCGGCTGGCGAGCGCGAGACCAAGCCCCAGCAGGAGGGTGCCCGACAGGACGACGATGCGCGGGCCGAACCTGTCGCTGAGCGCGCCCCAGCCGAAGGCTGCGACGCCCATTGCCAGGAAGTCGAGCGTCATGGCGCTCGAAATGCCGGTGCGCGACCAGCCGGTCGCCTCCGACATCGGCTGCAGGAAGACCGCCAGCGAAAACAATGCGCCGATGGCGACGCAACCCATCAGCGCACCGGCGCCGACGATCACCCAGCCGTAAGACCGTTCCATCGCGATCCTCCTTGAGGAGGTCTATATTTAACTTTCTGGTTAATTATTGGCAAGCTATCGAGCAACGTCGTCTCGACCGGAGTACCGAAGGTGCGGAGTGGAGAGACCTTCGCTCCACCAAAAGCCGGCTAATCGTGGAAAAAAGATCTCTCCGCTCCGCGCTGCGCGCTCCGGTCGAGATGACGGAAATCTCGCCCCGGAGACTACTCCGGCTTGATGTTGGCCTCGCGGATCAGGCGGCCGAATCGCTCGTATTCCTGCGCGTTGAAGCGCGTGAACTGCTCCACGCTCATCGTGCCCGGCTCCCCGCCGAGCCCGCGCAGCTTCGCTTGGACATCGGGCAGCGCCACGATGCGGATCAGTTCAGCCTGCAGCTTCGCCACCACGTCGGGCGGCGTGCCCGCCGTCACATAGACGGCGTACCAGGTCGTCATGTCGAAACCCGGCAGGCCCGCCTCGGCGAGCGTCGGCACGCCGGGCAGCTCGCTGCTTCGGCGATCGGACGTCACCGCCAGAGGCTTGAACTTGCCGGCCTTGATCTGGCCCATCGACGAGGAAGTCGTGTCGAACATCATCTGGACGTTGCCGCCGATGATATCGAGATGCGCCTGAGCGCTGCCCTTGTAGGGGACGTGCAGGCCCTTCACGCCTGCCGCCACGTCGAAAGCCTCGCCCGCGATGTGTTGCGTACTGCCGACGCCCGAGGAGGCGTACTTGAACTCGCCGGGCTTCGCCTTCATCGCGGCGATCAGCTCGGCCACCGAGTTGACCGGCACCGAGGCGCCGACAACCAGCACGTTGGGCACGTTCACCACGAGGCCGATCGGGATCAGGTCCTTGATCGGATCGAAGCCGAGCTTGAGCAGATGCGGTGCGATGGCCTGCCCGGTGTTGGTCGCGACGAGGATCGTGTGTCCGTCGGGCGGCGCCTTGGCCGTGAGATCGGCGGCGATCGTGTTGGAAGCACCCGGCTTGTTCTCGACGACGAAGGTGCCCTTCATCGATTCGGCCAGCTTCTCCGCCAGCATGCGGGCCACGATGTCGGTGCCGCCTCCGGCATTGGCGCCGACCATCAAGCGGACGGTCTTGGTCGGATAGGGCGTCTGGGCGCTCGCGGTCTTGAACGCAAGCAGTCCAGGGAGCGCCAATAGAACCCGGCGTCTCATGGCGCAGGCTCGACGGCCAGCTCGGTGCCGCTCACGGATTTCACTTTCACCTTGGCCCCCCTCACCATGTCAGGGCCAGTCACGCTCCAGCTCCCGTCGCCCAGAATGACCCTGCCGCGCCCGTTCAGGATCGGCTCGTCGAGAACGATGATCCTGCCGATCAGCGCATCGGCGCGGGCATTGAGCGTCGACGTCGCGGGATTGTCGGCATGCTGCAGCCGGCGCAGCGTTCGGCGAAGCCCGACCGCCGCCACGACCGAAATCACGGCGAAGGTCAGGAGCTGTAGCTCGAGCGACAGGTCCGACACGACCAGCAGGAAGAGACCCGCCGCCGCCGCGCCAATGGCCAGGAACAGGAAGACGACGCCCGGCAGCATCATCTCGAAGACGAGCAGCACCGCCGCGACCGCCCACCAGTACCAGAAGACGATCTTGAACATCGTGGTCTAGCCCGCGTTTGGCACGGAGCCGCGTGGCCTTCCGCTGGCTTCGACGCCGCGCGCCTGCGCCTCCTTGGCCAGTTCGCCGATGCCGGCAATCGAGGCCATGACGCCGGCGGCTTCGACGGGCAGGAAGAACACCTTGGCGTTGGGGCTCGAGCCCATCTTGGACAGCGCTTCGACGTACTTGGTGCCGAGGAAGTAGTTGGTCGCCTGCACGCCGTTGCCGGCGATCGCCTCGGCCACTACCGAGGTGGCCTTGGCTTCGGCCTGCGCCATGCGCTCGCGTGCCTCGGCATCGCGGAAGGCGGCTTCGCGACGGCCCTCGGCGGTCAGGATGGCCGACTGCTTCTCGCCTTCGGCGCGCTGGATGCTCGATTCGCGCACGCCCTCGGCCTCGAGGATGGTGGCGCGCTTCTCGCGCTCGGCCTTCATCTGCCGGCCCATCGCGACCACGATATCCTCGGGCGGCGCGATGTCCTTGACCTCGATGCGCAGGACCTTGACGCCCCACGGGCCGGTCGCCTGGTCGATGACGGCCAGCAGGGTGTTGTTGATGTCGTTGCGCTTCGACAGGGCTTCATCGAGCGCCATGTTGCCCATGACCGAGCGGATGTTGGTCAGCGCCAGGTTGGTGATGGCGAGATGAAGGTTCTGGACCTCGTAGGCCGCGCGCGCCGCATCGACCACCTGGTAAAAGGCAACGGCATCCACCTGCACGGTGGCATTGTCCTTGGTGATGACCTTCTGTCCCGGAATGTCGAGGACGTTCTCCTGCATGTTCATCTTGCGGCCGACCGTGTCGACGAAGGGCACGATGAAATGCAGCCCGGGCGCCAGGGTGCGCGTGTAGCGGCCGAACCGCTCGATGGTCCAGTTGGTGCCCTGCGACACCGTCTTCACGCCGGCGAAGATCAGCACCAGCGCCACGAGGACGACGGCCAACACGAATATCAGCGCACCCGACAACATTGAGCGTCTCCCTGGATTTCACAGGGACCCTAGCCCATGCCGGCGCGTGGGACCAACTTGCCGCCAGAAGCGCCGCTAGTCGGCGGCGGCGGCGAACTCGGGTTGCGCAACGGCTTCTCTGGTGGACGGAGCCGAAATCCGCTGATCGGTCGCGAGCCAGCGGTCGAGGAAGCCGTTGATCCAGCGGTCGAGTGGCGGATCGTAGAGCGCGTGCATCGAGAGGTGGACGCCGCGCTGCTGTGCGCCCGGCATCTTCAGGCGCTCCGCCGCGCTCAGGGTCCAGATGCTCTTCATCTCGAGCGTTACCTCGGGATGGAACTGGAAACCGAACGCATTCGGCCCGCAGCGGAAGCCCTGGACCGGGTAGCGGTCGTTGGTCGCGAGCAGTTCGCAGCAGTCCGGAATGGTCATGCCTTCCCGATGCCACTGATAGACTTTCATCGGCGCCCTGAACCAGGCGCGGCCCGTTTCCGTCGGCTCGACGTCGACATAGCCGATCTCGACCAGGCCTTCGGGGTGCGGCCCAACCCGCCCGCCCGCCGCGCGCGTCAGGAGTTGGGCGCCAAGACAGAGGCCGAGGAAGGGGACGCCGGCATCGACGACCTTGGGGATCCAGTCGAGTTCGCACTTGATGCCCGCCAGCGTGCCACAGTCGTTGGCCGACATGGGGCCGCCGAAGATCACCACGCCGGCATAGTCGGACATGTCCTCGGGCAGGTTGCAGCCCAGATTGGGGCAAAGTCGATGGAGTTCGTATCCGCGCTGTTCAAGCAGGGCGCCGACCCGCCCGGGCCGCGAATGCTGCTGATGCACGACGATGGCGATTTTTTTAGGGCCCATTTCTCTACACTGGCCAGTCGGTACCGTCATGGATTTGCAAAATACGCGCCATGTATGGCAACGACAAGGCGAACGGCTTCCAGGGGGACGAAATGGCGCGGCAGCTGGATTTCTACTTCGATTGCTCGAGTCCATGGACCTATCTTGCTTTCCACGCGATCCAGGCGGTGGCGCGGGAAACGGCAGCCGAGATCGTCTGGAAGCCCATCCTGGTCGGCGGCGTGTTCAACGCAGTCAACCAGACGGTCTACGAGAACCGCGCCAAGCCCAATCCGCTCAAGCAGGCCTACAGTCTGAAGGACATGCAGGACTGGGCCCGCCTCTACGGTCTCGCCATAAAATTCCCGCCGTCGATTTTCCCGGTGAACAGCGTCAAATGCATGCGCGGTGCCTTCGTCGCGCTCGACGAGGGGAAACTCGCCCCCTACGCCACCGCCGCCTTCGAGGCCTACTGGGGCGGCGACCGCGACCTTTCCCGGGAAGAGGTGCTGGCCGACATCGCCCAGCGCGCCGGCATCGAGCGCCAGCGCTTCTTCGCCGGCATAGAAACGGAGTCCTGCAAGGCGCGGCTGCGCGCCAATACCGACGAGCTGATCGCCCGCGGCGGCTTCGGCAGCCCGACGATCTTCGTCGGCAACGACATGTTCTTCGGCAATGACCGCATGCCGCTGGTCAAGGCCGCTCTGGAGGCCGCATGAGCCGCAACGCCGATCCTGAGTTCTGGGCCAAGGCCAACGCCCACCTGGTGCGCTATGGCGGCGCCTTCTCGCCCCTGATCGCCGAGAGCGCGGCGGGCAACTACTTCACCGACGCCGACGGGCGGAAGATCCTCGATTTCACCTCCGGCCAGATGAGTGCCATCCTGGGCCACAGTCATCGCGAGATCGTCGAGGTGGCGCGTCACTACATCGGCGAGCTCGACCACCTCTACTCGACGATCCTGTCGCGTCCCGTGGTCGAGCTGGCGGCCCTGATCGCCAGAATTTCGCCTGGCAAGCTCGACCGCGTACTACTGGTCTCGACCGGCGGCGAATCGAACGAGGCGGCGCTCCGCATGGCCAAGCTGGTGACCGGCCGGCACGAGATCGTGGCGATGAGCCGTTCCTGGCACGGCGTCACCGGCGGCGCTGCCGCAGCCACCTACTCGTCGAGCCGCAAGGGCTATGGGCCGCCGCAGCCGGGCGCGCTGGTCCTGCCCGCACCCGACACCTACCGTTCGCGCTTCATCGACGATCGCGGCGTCTATGACTGGCGGAGCGAACTCGACTTCGGCTTTGAGCTAATCGACCGCCAGTCGAGCGGCGCGCTGGCAGCCTGCATCGTCGAGCCGATCCTGAGTTCGGGCGGCGTGCTGGAACCGCCCGAAGGCTGGATGGCGGCTCTCGCCGGAAAATGCCGCGAGCGCGACATGCACCTGATCTTCGACGAGGCGCAGACCGGCCTCGGCCGGACCGGCACCCTGTTCGCCTGCGAACGCGACGGCGTCGTGCCGCAGTATCTCACCCTCTCCAAGACCCTGGGCGCCGGCCTGCCGCTGGCCGCCATGCTGACCACGCCCGAGATCGAGGACGTGGCCGCCGAGCGCGGTTTCCTATTCTATACGACGCATGCCTCCGACCCCCTGCCTGCGGCCGTCGGGCTCAAGGTGATCGAGGTCATCCTGCGGGATAAATTCACGGAACACGCGGCAACTCTCGGCAAGCGCCTGAAGGACGGACTGATGGCGCTGCAGCAGCGCTACGACTGTATCGGCGATGTACGGGGACGGGGGCTTCTGCTGGGCCTCGACCTGGTCAAGGACAGGCGCTCCCGCACGCCCGACCCCGAACTCGCACAGACGGTGGCCCGCACCTGCCTGGAGCTTGGGATGATGACCAGCACCGTTCGCGGCGGCTTCGGCATCTTCCGCATCGCGCCTCCTCTCACGGTGGACGAAGCGGAAATCGACCTCGGCCTCGAGATCTTCGACCGGGCGCTCACCAAAGCTTTACAGTGAAAATTGAGCGAATTCGGCGCTTCCTCCCCCGTAACTGGTATTTGGATTTGAAACGGGCGTCTAACTGTTGTACCCGCTGCGGTTTCCGGGCCAACGGCGTTGGGAGTATGCGGATGTTCAAGAGGCTTACACAGGCGGCAGTTCTTACAGGAAGTATCCTGGCCTTGGGCGGCTGCACGCTTGGCCAGACCAAGACCGCAGCGGCGCCCGCGAAGGCCCCGGCGGCCGACTATCAGGCAGCCGTTCCGCCTTCGCCTCCCGCGAATCAGATCCGGGCCATTTGCTACAATGAGGCCGACCTCTCCATCGTGCGCGCCCGCATGGTGCAGCAGGAGCTGCAGGTGGTGACCCTTCAGTGCCAGGGCCCCGGTGGACGCCGCGCGTATGAGCAGGTTTACGCCGACTTCGTCGGCAAGTTCCGCGCCGAGTTCGCAACCAACGCCCGCTCGCTGTCGCAGATCGCCGGCCGCAAGCGCTTCAACACCGACGTGTTCGTGACCGAGATCGCCAACCGCACGGCGCAGCGCGCACCGACGGACAAGGATTTCTGTTCCCGCGGCAAGCGTGCCTTCGACTGGGCAATGGACCCGAAGGTCACGACGCTGGCGCAGGTGCCGCCGCCGTACGATCTCGGCCCGGAGATGAACATTCACGCCTGCCCGGCTCAGTAAGCAAGACGAGTCGAACAGGAAGAGACGAAAAGGCGGCCCGCCCGGGCCGCCTTTTCTTTTGTGGGCTGCTTCAAATGTGCTGTGCAGTCCTTTCGCCCGGGCCATGGCCGTCGCGCGACGCGCCCGTGGTGGCGGCTTTCAGGACGGCGAGATAACCCGGCTTCAGCTCCATCGACGGACCGCGGCCTGCCGTCAGAAGGGCGCGATGCGCCTGCGGCAGGCGCCAGCAGGGCACGAACATGAACAGGTGATGTTCGAGGTGATAGTTCACCCAGTAGGGCGCCACCAGCAGCCGCATCAGGGGATTGGCGTGGGTTGTGCGCGTGTTGCGCAGGGGATCGTCATTGTCTGGCACCACCGCATGCTCGGCGATGTTCCGGATGCGGCTCACGAGCTGATACCAGGTCGCGAGCGGCAGCAGCCACATCACGGGGTACAGCCACCAGTAACCGATGGCCGACAGGCCCGCGAGCAGGACAGCGTTCGCGACCAGCGGTCCCTTCTCCTTGCGCCACAGGTTGCCCAGTTGCATGGCGAGCGGCGCGTCGGCGGGCCCGAGCGCGCGACGAAGCTGCTCGCCCCGCCGCAGGAAGGCGGTTTGCCCCGTGAGATCGCGGACGATCTTGCGCCGAAGGCTGGTGCGGCTGGTCGGAAACGCCGCAGACAGGCCGAGATCGGGATCCTGGGGCTGCTGGGTGAAGCGGTGATGCTGCAGATGGTAAGGCCGGTAGAGCGTGAGACTGGTGAAGACCGGATAGGCGCAGAGCCAGCTTCCCACCCAGTCGTTGAGGCGACGTTCCGCGAACAGCAGCCCGTGCGCGGCGTCGTGCATCAGGATCGCGATGCCGAGCTGGCGGCCGCCGATCAGCATGACCCCCAGCAGGAACGTGAACGGATTGGGCCACCAGGCGAAGAGAGCCATGGCGACCGCGATCAGCCCCCAGGCATGCAGCACCAGGAGCGCGCCCATCAGGTTAGACCGGGCGCCGAGCCTCCGGGTCTGCTCCAGGGTCAGGAATTCGCCGATCCGGCTCATTCTGCGAGGCTGGTCGCGGCACGGGCGACTGTCAACGCCGGCTGGGTGCAGCTATATGTTGGTGGATGCAACGCAAATCCGTCCGCACCGACGTCCTCGACGTCGCCTACGAGGAACACGGCCCGCCCGATGGCGCGCCGGTGATCCTGCTGCATGGTTTTCCTTACGACGTGCGTGCCTACGACGAGGTGGCGCCGGCGCTGGCGGCCGACGGCAACCGGGTGCTGGTGCCGTATCTGCGCGGCTACGGCCCGACCCGCTTCCTGTCCCCGGACACGCTGCGCTCGGGCGAGCAGGCGGCGCTGGGCCACGACCTGCACCAGTTGATGAAGGCGCTCCGCATCGAACGCGCAGCACTGGCGGGTTACGACTGGGGCGGCCGGGCGGCCTGCATCGTCTCGGCGCTGTGGCCCGCGCGTGTGCGCTGCCTGGTGAGCTGCACCGGCTACAATCTCCAGAACATCGCCGCTTCGGTCGAGCCGGCGCCGGCAGCCGCCGAGCATCGGCTCTGGTACCAGTACTACTTCAATACGGAGCGCGGCCGCGCGGGCCTGACGAAGGACCGCCGCGACGTCTGCCGGCTCCTGTGGAAATTGTGGTCGCCGGAATGGACCTTCGACGAGGCGGCGTTCGAGAGGACGGCGTCGTCTTTCGACAATCCCGACTTCGTCGACGTGGTGATCCAGTCCTATCGGCACCGCTACGGCTATACCAAGGGCGATCCGATGCTGGAGCCGCTCGAAGCGGAGCTGGCAAAGCAGCCGGCGATCGCGGTGCCGACCATCAACCTGCACGGCGCCGCCGACGGCGTGGGCCCCGCGTCGGATCGCGACGGGCAATCCGAGAAGTTTACCGGCGGATACGAGCGGCGCATGCTGCCGCGCATCGGCCACAACGTCCCCCAGGAGGCGCCGGCCGAAACGGTCGCGGCCCTGCGCGATCTCATGAAGGAAACGCCAGAATGACGACCATCGCCCTCATCGGCTCCACGGGTAATATCGGCAGCCACGTCCTCGATGAGGCGCTGTCCCGCAAACACAGCGTCACCGCCATCACGCGCGACGGCTCGAAGCTGAAGCCGCGCCCCGGCATGACCGTCCGGCAGGGCAGCACCACGGACGCCGTGTCGATGGCGTCCATCCTCAAGGGCCACGACATCGTCGTGGCCTCGGTGAAGTGGAACGAGGCCAGCGTCCATCACGTGCTGGAGGCCGTGCGTGCCAGCGGCGTGAAGCGCGTCCTGTTCGTGGTCGGCGCCGGCAGCCTGCTGCGCGCCGACGGCCGCACCCATCTCGACCACATGGCTGATCGCGGCATCCAGCCGCCGACCTCGAAGCCTGCGTCGCTGGCGCTGGAAGAGGTGCGCAAGATCAAGGATCTCGACTGGACGGCGATCTCGCCGCCCGCCTCGATCCAGCCCGGCGACCGCACCGGCAAGTTCCGGCTCGGCAAGGATCAACTGCTGGAAGACAAGAACGGCGAGAGCCGGATCAGCCGCGAGGACTTCGCGGTCGCCATCGTGAACGAGATCGAGAAGCCCAAGCACCTCCGCAAGCGGTTTACCGCGGCGTATTAGGCGATGTTGTCACCCTGAGCTCCGCTCGGGCGACACGCAGCTCCTACTCCAGCGTCTCGAGCAGGCGGGCGCAGAGGTAGGTGCGGGGCTGCAGCGAGGAATAATAGATCTGCTCGGTGATGGCGTGGGCGCCCTTGCCGTCGGCGCCGAGGCCGTCGAGCGTCGGGATGCCCAGCGCGGCGGTGAAGTTGCCGTCGCTGCCACCGCCGGTCAGGGGCACGTCGTTCAGTTCCTTGCCGATCTCACGATAGATCGCCTGCGCCTTCTGAAAGAGATCGGTGATGCCCGCGTCCTTCTGGTAGGGCGGCCGGTTCATGCCGCCCTCGACCGTCAGCTCTACTTCCTTGCCGATCGGTTCGAGGTTCAGGAACCAGTGCGTCATCTCCTCGGCGAGCTGCATGCTGGGCACGCGCAGGTCGACGTCGATGGTGCATTCGGCCGGCGTGACGTTGACGCCCGAGCCGCCGCGGATAAGGCCGACATTGCAGGTGATGCCGCGGGCGTAGTCGGTCTTCTCCTCGATGCGCACGATCTGGCGGGCGATTTCCAGGATGGCGCTGCGGCCGTCTTCATGGCGCACGCCGGCATGGGCGGCGCGGCCCTTGACCGTCAGGGTGAAGCGGCCGACGCCCTTGCGCGACGTGACGACCTTGTCGCCGTCGCGCCCCGGCTCCATCACCAGTGCATATTTGTGGCCCCGGGCGGCTTCCTCGATGCGGGCACGCGAGGTCGGGCTGCCGACTTCTTCCTCGGGAATGAACAGGAACGTCACGGGCAGCTTGGTCTTCTTGCCCTGGCGGATCAGGTGGCGCAGCGCGTAATAGGCGATGTAGCCGCCCGCCTTCATGTCGTAGATGCCGGGACCGAAGACGCTGTCGCCTTCCTGGCGGATCTTCAGCTCCTTCTCCTTCATCCCCAGCGGATGCACCGTGTCGAGGTGCGCGAGGACCAGGATGCCCTTGCCCTGCCCCGTGCTCCACTCGGCCGGGGTCTTCGCTTCCAGGATGTCGCCGAAACCGTCGCGGCCCGGCGTGCGATCGAGGTCGAGGCCGAGGTCGCGGAACTGGCCTTCGACCTTGTCGACCATGAGATTGACCGCCTTCGCGTCGTGGCTCGGGCTCTCGATCTCGATCCATTCGACGATCCCTTCGAGGATCTCCTTGGGATCGATCTTTGGCTCGTTCTTCATGCTCTCGGCGGCCATCTCTCAACTCCGGTTGGCGACCCTCATCCCGCAAAGGCGTCGCCTTCCCGGGATGAGGGGCTGTTGGCGTCTGGGACCTAGATCGGATCCCAGGTGAAGTACTCGGGCGAGCGCTTCAGGTCGGTGAAGTAGGGCTTCATCGACGGTACGGCGTGCTCGGCGATGTCCTCCAGGGTCCAGCCCTCGGAGTTGTGCACGGAGCGTACCGGGCGGTTGGCGTTGAACAGCATGATCTCGTTCATGCGCACGCCGAAGATCTGCGAGGTGATGCCCTGCTCCTGTGCCGAGTCCGACAGCAGGTAGACGGCCATCGGCGCGATCTTGGCCGGGGTCATCTTCTTGGAGCGCTCCAGGCGCGCCTTCTGGGCATCGGTGTCGGCGGGAATGGTGCCGATCATGCGCGTCCAGGCGAACGGCGAGATGCAGTTCGAACGGACGTTGAACGCCGCCATGTCCAGCGCGATCGAGCGCGACAGGCCGATGATGCCCATCTTGGCGGCCGAGTAGTTGGCCTGGCCGAAATTGCCGACGAGGCCGGAGGTCGAGGTGAAGTGCACGAAGGCGCCCGACTTCTGCTCCTTGAAGTAGTTGGCGGCGGCGCGGCTGGTGTTGAACGAGCCGTTCAGATGGACGTCGATGACCATCTTCCAGTCCATGTGGCTCATGCGATGGAAGATGCGGTCGCGCAGGATGCCGGCATTGTTGATGACGCCGTCGATGCGGCCGAAATTCTCCACGGCCGCCTTGACCATGCGCTCGGCGCCGGCCGGATCGGAGACGCTGTCGCCGTTCGGAACGGCATGGCCGCCGGCCGCCTTGATTTCCTCGCAGACCTTCTCGGCCGCCGTCGCGCTGCCGCTGCCCTCGCCGTCGACCGCGCCGCCGAGGTCGTTGACCACGACCTTGGCGCCTTCACGGGCTGCCAGCAGCGCCATCTCGCGGCCGATGCCGCCGCCCGCGCCGGTCACAAGCACGACCTTGTCCTTCAGCATGTTCGTCATGGTCTTCTCTCTCCCTCTTCTATTGATCCAGTTTCGGTGTCCGCGGCTCGCCGCGCAACAACCGCGCGCTCAGCACCGTGGCAACGGCGAACGGCGCCAGTCCAATCACCATCGGCATGGCGATATAGCGGCTGCCGACGACCGTGAGTGCGGCCACGGCGACGGTGCCCATCGCCCCCATGCCCATCTGCGCGAGGCCTGCCAGCGACGAGGCCGTGCCGGCCAGCCGCGGATACATCCCCACGGCGCCGGCATTGGCATTGGCCACGATCATGCCGGTCCCGAAGCTCAGCAGCATGTGCGGCCCGACGATGGCCCACCAGGTGACGATGCCGGCGAGCGAAAGAGCCGCCATCCCGACCAATGCCGCCACGTGGAACCAGCCGGAAAACATGATGATGTCGACCGGTGCGACGCGGCCCACCAGCCGGTTGTTCACGAAGGTGCCCAGCGTGAAGCCGCCGACCGAGAGCAGCACGATCAGGCCGAATTCGCGCGGGCTGAAGCCCATGCTCTCCTGGAGCACGAAGGGCACGCCCGCCAGCATTCCGAAGTTCAGCGCGAAGGCGAAGCCCAGCGGCAGGATGTGGCCGAGGAAACGCCGGTCGCGCAGCATCTCGCCCGAGCCACGCAGCAGGCTCGACAGGTCGATGCGCTCGCTGCGGAACTTGTTGGTCTCGCGCAGACCCGCGAGCGTCACCAGGAACAGGATCGTGCCGAAGCCGCCCACGAACCAGAAGGTCGCCCGCCAGCTCGCCCATTCGCCGAGGAAGCCGCCGACGGTCGGCGCCAGGGAGGGTGCAATGTTCTGGCCGAGCGAGATCCAGCTCATGACCAGCGGCATTTCCTTGAACGTGTAGGCATCGCGCGTCAGCGCCCGGCCCAGCACCGAGCCTGAGGCCGCACCCAGCCCCTGGAGGATGCGCAGGCCGATCAATCCGCCGATCGACGGCGCGAAGGAACAGGCGAAACTCGTGATCGTGAAGAACAGCAGCCCGCCCAGCAGGACCGGCCGGCGCCCGTAACGGTCGCTGAGCGGCCCGTAGAAGAGCTGCCCGACCGCGAAGCCCAGCATGTAGGTCGTGAGCGTGAGCTTCACATTCTCCGGTGTCGCCAGCAGTTCGTGGCCGACCGACGGCATGACCGGGGTGTAGATGCTCATGGTAAGCGGGCCGAAACTGCCCAGTGCAACCAGCAGGGCAATGTAGGCGGGCGACCGCGGTGCGAGATTCACTTGGTCTTCGCCCCGATCCCTGATTCTGCCGCGCCCTCGGCGCCGAAATCGCCACCCGGAGCCATCTCCTCCTGCGCCTTGGTCAGGCGTGGGTAATAGTGGCGGAAGGCGCCGCGGATCTCCTCGAACGGGATATCCGCGAAGACGCCGCGGTAGGCGAGATATTCCATGTGACGGCGCCCGCTCAGATCGAACGGGTGATAGATCGAATCGCCCACGGCGTCCCAGTCGAGCGGCTTCAGGCCGAACTTGTCGGTGAGCTCGCGGTTGAAGGCGGGCGTGGCCTTGATCCAGCGCCCGTCCAGCCAGACGTCGGTGTAGCCGTGATAGTAGAAGACGTCCCTGCCCATCAGCTCCGAAAGCCGCTGCGTCGTCATGTGGTTGCGCACGTCGGCATAGCCGAGGCGGGCCGGAATGCCGGCGGCGCGACAGACCGCGGCCATGACGCCCGCCTTGTTCACGCAGTAACCGTGACCCGCCGCCACCGTCGTGCTGGCGCGATAGGCGTCGCGCTTCATCGGCGTGTTGTAGGGATCGTAGCGCAGCTCGTCGCGCACGGCGTAGTAGAGGCGCAGCGCCTTGTCCCGGTCGCTGCCCTCGCCGGCCACACGCCTTGCATAGGCCACGATTATCGGGTGTTGTGAATCGATCAAGTCGCCCGGCAGCCGATAGGCCTCGAAGCTGGCGCCGTCACGAACGACGTCGTCGCCCGCTGTCTTGAGGGAATCGTAATCCATGCGGCGTTTTCTTTAAGCCAAGAGGCGGGAAAGTCCATGAGCGACGGCGCGCAATTCACCCATGCGCATATGGTGCGCTTCGAACGGCGCCTTCCCGGCCCGCCTGCCCAGGCCTGGGGTTTCCTCGCCGACACCGGCCGCCTTCCCGGCTGGTACGGCGACGGAGCCATCGAACCGCGGGTCGGCGGCGCCGTCTCGCTGATGGGCGGCCATATCCGGGGCGTAGTCACGCAATGGCAACCGCCCGGCCGGATTGCCTACACATGGAACGTTTACAATCCGGGCGACGCGACCTCGCCGTATCCCGAATCCTACCTGATCCTGACCTTGGCGGCGGCCGTCGAGGGCACGACGTTCACGCTCGAGCATCTGCCGGTGCAGGAGCGCTTCGTGAAGCTCAACGCCATGGGGTGGCACACCTTCATGGATATGGTCGAGGCCGCCGTTCGCGGCGATCCGGTCCACGGCCGCGATCACTACATGGCGCTGAACGCCCGGCACTACGGCGTCGATCTGAGCAACCCGCTGGGGTGAGCTTATCGGCGACCGAGCAAGGATCCTTCGCTGCGCTCAGGATGACATGATTTTTGAGGCTGGCGCAGAGCGCCCCGGCAGAAAACGGTGTCATCCTGAGCGCAGCGAAGGATCCTTCTTCTCAGAGCGACGGCGGCGCGTCGGCGTCGGACTTGACCAGGAAATGGGCATTGGCGGTGGCGACGGGGCGGGAGCGATCCTCCTGCCAGGCTTCGGCGAAGACGTTGACCATGCGCCGCCCCTGCTTCGTCACCTTGGCGCAGGCGATCACGTCGACCGGGCGTGCCGAGCGCAGGTAGTCGACGGTGATGTTGACGATCTTCGGTACCGTCTCGGTCTCCGTCTCCCAAAGGAGATGGAAGATCGCCGCCATTTCCAGCATGGCGCCCAGGGTTCCACCGTGGATCGCCGGCAGGAACGTGTTGCCGATCAGCTCCGGATGAAAGCGCATGCGGGTCAGCAGCTCGCCGGTGCCGTTCTCCGGCGCGATCTGCATCCAGCGCGCATAGGGAATGGCCTCGGCCAGGCGCGCCACATTGCCCTCTTTGCGTGCCTCAGCGAGGCGTTCGAGCAAGGCACTCATGGCTTGTCCGCCAGTGCCGGCCTGGTGGCCTTGCCCTTGGTCCCCAGCATGAAGGTTCCGGCGGCGGCCGCGATCGGGTCTTTGGCATCGCCGTGATGGGCGAAGGCCCGCGTGAACGCGACCGACCGCGTGATGCGATAGCATTCGGCCTCGGCGATCACCGGCTTGCCGGGCTCCGCCGGCCGAACATAGTCGATGCGCAGGTCGAGCGTCGCGAAGGGCTCGGGCGCCTTGAGCATGGTGGCGACCGACATGCCGCAGCAGCCGTCGAGCATGGCGGTGAGCGGACCGCCCGCCAGCACGCCCGTCTCGGGATTGCCGACCAGCTCCTCGCGCCACTCGAGCTGCATCGAGGCGAAGCCGCGCGAGGCGCCGATCACCTTAAGGCCCAGCGCCTTGTTGTGCGGGATGTTGTCGGAGAACCATTGCTGGAAGAGCGCGATGCGCGCGTCCTTTTCCATCTAAAGCCCCATCTGGCGGGCGGCGAGATCCTTCATGATCTCGGTCGAGCCGCCGCCGATCGACATGACCTTGGTCTCGCGATAGATGCGCTCGACCTTGGCGCCCCGCAGATAGCCCGCACCGCCGAACACCTGCATTGCTTCGTTGGCGCAGAACTCCATGGTCGAGGTCGCGAGGTTCTTCAACATGCAGATCTCGGCGACCGGCTTCTCGCCCTGACCGACCCGGTAGGCCAGCAGCTCGAGCGTGGACTTCACGGCGTTGATGCGCATGGCCATATCGACCAGCCGGTGACGCACCACCTGGTTGGCGATCAGCGGCTTGCCGAAGGTGTGGCGCTCGCGGGCATAGGCAATCGCCTCATCGAGGCAGACTTTGGCGTAGCCGCAGGCGCCGGCCGACATGCCCAGACGCTCCGAATTGAAGTTCAGCATGATGCCGATGAAGCCGCGATTCTCCTCGCCGATCAGGTTCTCGACCGGGACCTTCACATTGTCGAAGAAGAGCTGGGCGGTATCCGACGCCCACCAGCCCATCTTCT
The DNA here is from genome assembly GCF_019039055.1 of Reyranella humidisoli. Classification (NCBI taxonomy): domain Bacteria; kingdom Pseudomonadati; phylum Pseudomonadota; class Alphaproteobacteria; order Hyphomicrobiales; family Reyranellaceae; genus Reyranella; species Reyranella humidisoli. The sequence continues at coordinate 3,024,969 of NZ_JAHOPB010000001.1, read as the reverse complement.
TAAGCTTGGTGCGGGCAAAGCCCTCGCGGTCGCGCTCGATCAGCAGCAGCGAGACGCCACCCGCCCCCGGCCCGCCGGTGCGGACCGCGACCGTGTAGTAATCGGCGCGCATGCCGGAGGTGATGAACATCTTGGAGCCGTTGACCACATAGTGGTCGCCCTCGCGCCGTGCCGTGGTCTTGAGGTTCGCGACATCGGAGCCGCCGCTGGGCTCGGTGATGGCGAGTGCGCTGATCTTCTCCCCGGCCAGAATTTCGGGCAGCACCTTGCGCTTCATCCATTCCGGCCCGAGGGCCGCGATAGGGGGCGCGCCGATCGTGTGGCTGTTCAGGCTGGCGTTGAGCCCGCCACTGCCGTGGCGCGCCATCTCCTCGGCCTTGACGATGCCGAAGAACGGATCGGTCGGGACGCCGCCATATTCCTCCGGGAAGCCGAGCTGCATCAGCCCCGCGGCCGAGGCCTTGCGATAGAGCTCGCGCGGGAACTCCTCCGCCTCGTCCCACTGGTCGACATGGGGCATGATCTCGCGCTCGACGAACCGGCGGACGGTGCTCCGGAAGGCCTCGTGCTCCTCGGTATAGAACGGCGACGGCGGCCTCCCCGACGGGATGGCCTGCTCGGCGAGCGACATGGGCTTCTCCGGTGATGACGCTTGATCGATCAACAGTACAACGCACAGAGCGAAAATCCATTGACTCTCCGCAGCGCTGCCATGTCATATCAATCCAGTTAAACGCGAAGCCAACAAACGGCCGGTTTACAGGGTAGGGGAATGCTCGATTTCATCCAGCAGCTGGTGAGCGGAATCGCGCTCGGCTGCGTCTACGGCCTGATCGCGCTGGGCTTCGTGCTCATCTACAAGGCGACGGAAGTCGTTAATTTCGCCCAGGGCGACCTGATGATGCTGGGCGGGTTCTTCGTCTTCACCTTCATCGGGCTGATCGGTCTCGACTACTGGCTGGGCTTCCTGTTCGCCGTCTGCGGCATGGCCGTGTTCGGCATGGCCACGGAACGCATCCTCATCCGGCCCATCCTGGGTTATCCGCAATTCTCGATCGTCATGGCCACCATCGGGCTAGGCTACTTCCTGCGCTCCCTGGCCGGCATGATCTGGGGCACTGACGACCTCAAGATCGAGACCCCCTTCTCGACCGGCGTACTGAAGCTCGGCGACCTGGTGATCGCCCACGACAAGCTCTCCGTGATCGTGGCCACCGTCATCCTGTGCATCGTGCTCTACGCCTTCTTCAACTACACGCGGATGGGCACCGCCATGCGCGCCACCTCGGAAAACATGCTGGCCGCCTATTACATGGGCATTCCCGTGAAGCGCGTGGTCTCGCTGATCTGGGCGATCAGCGCGGCGGTGGCGGCGACGGCGGGCGTGCTGCTGGCGCCCATCACCTTCATCCATTCGAACGTGGGCCTGGCGCTCGGCCTTAAGGCCTTTCCCGCCGCGGTTCTGGGCGGGTTCGGCTCGATCCCCGGCGCGGTGATCGGTGGCCTGATCATCGGCGTGATCGAGACGCTGGCCGGCTTCTACCTGCCGCAGGGCTGGAAGGATGTCGCCCCCTACGTCGTGCTCCTGATCGTCCTGCTGGTGCGGCCGCACGGGCTGTTCGGTCCCAGCATGCGCAAGAAGGTCTGAGCCCATGCGTTTCGTCTTCAAGACCGACTACAATCAGGACATCAAGCTGCTGAAACACGGCGGCTACTGGTGGTCCTACGGCGCGTTGCTGGCGGTGATGATCGCCGCGCCCTACCTGATCGGCAGCTATCTGCAGAGCCAGATCGTATTCGTCTTCATCTACGCCATCGTGGGCGTGGCGCTGATCATCCTCACCGGCTTCACCGGCCAGGCCTCGCTGGGTCACGCCGCCTTCCTCGCGATCGGCGCCTATACGGCCGGCTTCATGCAGAGCAAGGGCATACCGTTCATCGTCTATTTCCCGGCAGCGGCGATCATCACCGGCGCGGTCGGGGCGATGGTGGGCTTCCCGGCGCTGCGCCTCAGTGGCATCTACCTGGTGATCGCCACCATCGCCTTCGCCTTCATCGTCGAGGAAATCCTGGCCCGCTGGGAATCGGTGACGCACGGCAACGAGGGCATGCGGGTCAGGACGCTCGATCTGCTCGGCCAGCCCATGCCGCGAGACAGCGACGCGTTCTATTTCCTGTGTCTGCTGGTTCTGGTCGGCTCGATCCTGCTGGCGCTGAACCTGCTGCGTTCCCCCACCGGCCGGGCCTTCATCGCCATCCGCGATTCGGAGACCGCGGGCAAGAGCATGGGCATCGACCTGGCCGGCTACAAGGTCAAGTCCTTCGCCATCAGCGCCGCCCTCACCGGCATGGCGGGCGTCCTGTTCGCCCACAAGATGTCCTTCATCTCGCCCGAAATGTTCACCCTGCTGCTCTCCATCGAGTTCATAATGGTGATCATCATCGGCGGCGCCTTCGGCGTGCACGGCGCGGTGCTGGGCGCGATCTTCATCGTCATGGTCGACCCCTTCCTGACGGCGCTGAAGGACGACGTGCCGGTGCTCGGGGCCAGCCTCGCGTCGTCGCTCGGCATGTCGCCCGAGGCTTCTGGCAAGCTGCGCGAAACCATGTCCTCGATCGGTTCCGCGGCCGGACTCAAGGGCGCGATCTACGGCCTGATCATCATGATGTTCATCCTGTTCGAGCCCTACGGCCTCTACGGACGCTGGCTCAAGGTGAAGCTCTTCTTCCAGCTGTTCCCGCTCTACAAGAAGGCGACCTTCAAGCGACAGAAGACCTACGTGAAGTCGGAGCGCAACCGATGAGCTTCTTCACGGTCGACGGCATCTCCCTCCAGTTCGGCGGCCTCAAGGCGGTCGACAGCGTGAGCTTCAGCGTCGAGAAGGGCGAGATCTTCACCATCATCGGCCCCAACGGCGCCGGCAAGACCTCGATCTTCAACCTGATCTCGCGCCTCTACGACCCGACCTCGGGCAAGCTGTTCTTCGAGGGCCGCGACATTACCGACGTGCCGGCGCACCAGATCGCCAAGCTCGGCATCGCCCGCACCTTCCAGAACATCGAGCTGTTCGAGAACGCGACCATGCTGGCCAATCTGCTGGTCGGCCGGCACTGCCACGCCACGACGCAGCTCTGGCAGGAAATCCTGTTCCTGCCCTCCGTGCGGCGCGCGGAGAAGGAGCATCGACGCAAGGTCGAGGAGGTGATCGAGTTCCTCGACCTGCAGCCTTATCGCGAGAAGCTGATCGCGGGCCTGCCCTACGGCGTGCGCAAGGTGGTCGAGGTCGCGCGCGCGCTGTGCTCGGAACCCAAGCTGATCCTGCTCGACGAACCGTCCTCGGGCCTGAACGTCGAGGAGACGGACGACATGTCGTTCTGGATCCGCGACATCCGGACCGAACTCGGCGTCACGGTGCTGATGGTCGAGCACGACATGACCCTGGTGAACCGCGTATCCGACCGCGTGCTGGCGCTGAACTACGGCAAGGTGCTGGCCTCGGGCACGCCGGCCGAGGTGCAGGCGCATCCCGACGTCATCGCGGCCTATCTCGGCGCCTGAGCGGAGAAGAGATGAGCGACGATCCGATCCTCAAGGTCTCCAATATCGAGAGCTACTACGGCCCGATCATGGCGATCCGTGGCGTCAGCCTCGCCGTGCCGCGCGGCAAGATCATCACCGTGCTGGGCGCCAATGGCGCGGGCAAGACGACGATCCTCAAGACCATCTCCGGCGTGCTCGATCCGCTCAAGGGCACGATCGAGTTCGAGGGCAAGCCGATCCAGCGCATGGATGCCGACAAGATCGTGCGCCTGGGCCTTAGTCACGTGCCGGAGGGTCGCGAGGTCTTCCCGTTCCTCTCGGTGCGCGAGAACCTTGCCATGGGCGCCTTCCTGCGCAAGGACCGCGACGGCGTCGCCAAGGACCTCGAAAAGATCTTCGTCTACTTCCCGCGCCTCAAGGAGCGCATCGACCAGCCCGCCGGCTCGCTGTCGGGCGGCGAGCAGCAGATGCTGGCGATCAGCCGCGCCCTGATGAACCGGCCGAAGCTCCTTTTGCTCGACGAGCCCTCGCTCGGCCTGTCACCGCTGCTGGTGAAGGAGATCTTCAGCATCATCCGCCGGGTCAACGCCGAGGAAGGCACCTCGATCCTGCTGGTCGAACAGAATGCCAAGATGGCGCTGGAGACGGCCCACTACGGCTACGTGCTCGAGGTCGGCCGCGTCGTGATGGACGATACCTGCGAGCGCCTGATGGGCAGCAAGGACATCCAGGAGTTCTATCTCGGCGCCAAGGAAGAAGGCGCCCGCGGCGAACGCCGCTGGAAGAAGAAAAAGAACTGGCGCTGACGGGACGCGAGGAAACAATGCCCACCAAAGCGACACTGACCGTTGCGGAGACCCTTCCGAAGAGCTTCGTCCTGTCCTGCCGGACGCGCGGCGACAAGCCGGCGATGCGCGAGAAGCTCTTCGGGATTTGGAATGCCATCTCCTGGAACCAGTGGCTGGAGCGCTCGCGCGCCATCAGCCTGGCGCTGCACGAAATGGGCTTCCGGCCGGGCGACGTCGCCTCGGTACTGGCCAACACCGTGCCGGAATGGAACTACGCCGACTTCGGCATCCTCTGTGCGGGCGGCGTTTCCTCCGGCATCTATCCGACCGATTCGGCCAAGCAGGTCGAGTACCTGATCAACGATTCGAAGACCTCCGTCCTGTTCGTCGAGGATGACGAACAGCTCGACAAGGCGCTCGACGTGCGCGACCGCTGTCCCAGCTTACGCAAGATCGTCGTGTTCGACATGGAGGGGCTTCGCACCTTCGACGATCCGATGGTGATCTCGCTCGACGAGTTCATGGCGTCGGGCCGCAACTACGGCCAGGGCAAGGATGCGCTCTTCGAACAACTGGTCGACTCGCGCAAGCCCGACGACCTGGCCATCCTCGTCTATACGTCCGGCACCACCGGGCCGCCCAAGGGCGCGATGCACAGCCATCGCAACGTCGTCTACACGATGCAGAACTGCATGCACCCCGAGCTGTCGCTCTCCTGGTACGAGGGCGACGAGCGTCTGGCGTTCCTGCCGCTCTGCCACGTCGCCGAGCGCGTCGCCGGCAGCTACTACTCGGTGGCGACTGGCGTCTGCAGCAACTTCGCCGAAAGCCCGGAGACGGTTCCCGACAATATCCGCGAGGTCCAGCCCACCCTGTTCGGCGCCGTGCCCCGCGTCTGGGAGAAGTTCTACGCCGGCATCACGATCGCCCTGAAGGATGCCACGCCGCTGCAGCAATGGGCCTACCGGCGCGCGATCTCCGCCGGCCTCGCCATCGCCGACGCCCGGCTGGCCCGGCGGGAACCGACCGCCTTCGAAAAGCTGCGCTTCCAGGCCGCCTACTGGCTGGTGCTGAAGAACATCCGCCGCATGATCGGCCTCGACCGCTGCCGCTGGCTGTTCACCGGCGCCGCGCCGATCTCCCCTGAGCTGATCCGCTGGTACCTGGCGCTCGGCCTCGACATGTACGAGGTCTATGGCCAGACCGAGAATTGCGGGCTGGCAACGGCGATGCCGGCCAACGGCATCAAGCTCGGCACGGTCGGCAAGTCGGTTCCCTATGGCCAGGTCGCGATCTCCTCGGTCGGCGAGATCCTGATCAAGGGCGACATGGTGTTCATGGGCTACCTGAACCAGCCCGAGAAGACCGCCGAGACGGTCGACAAGGATGGCTGGCTGCACACCGGCGACGTCGGCCTGATCGACGAGGAAGGCTACGTCAAGATCACCGACCGGATGAAGGACATCATCATCACGGCGGGCGGCAAGAACATCACGCCGTCGGAGATCGAGAACCAGCTCAAGGCCTCGCCCTACATCAGCGACGCCGTCGTGATCGGCGACAAGCGCGCCTATCTCACCTGCCTGGTGATGATCGAGCGCGAGACGGTCGAGAAATTCGCCCAGGATCTCGACGTGCCCTTCACCAACTACACCAGCCTGTGCCGTTCCAAGGAAGTGCAGGACCTGATCTGGGCGGAGATCGAGCGGGTCAACGCTAACTTCGCCCGCGTCGAGACGATCAAACGCTTCTTCCTGATCGAGCAGCAGCTCACGCCCGAGGACGAGGAACTGACACCGACGATGAAGCTCAAGCGGTCGTTCGTAAACACCAAGTACAAGGACCAGATCGACGCGATGTACCGCCCCCAGGCGGCCTGAGCCGGGGCGAACCGGGTCCGAGAGAGTTCCGTAGAGTCTAGTTGGAGGAGCGTGCGCGCCAGTGCGCGCCACCTGATGCAGGAGCAGGTCACCAAGAAGCCCTGCGTGACCAACCATGACGACGAGTTCGGCGGGAACGTACTGGACGGCTGCAACGAGGCCGTCCCCGAGCCCGGGCTGACTGCCGCCGCAGTCACCATGTACGCGCTTGCTGCAGGTCACGGACCGCCGCTGGATCGTGCTGAAGCGCGAACTCAGGAGCGGATAGAGGTGGTCCCCTCTGCCGCAAAGACCCAAGCCAGCGCCGGGCTTTTTTTGAAAGCCAGAGTCCTCCGTTTCGTCGTGCATAACCGCTGCGAAACTGCTCTAATTGCTTATAAGTCGCGCAAAGCGACGACGGACCGGGTCGTTTGCGCCACCCGCCGAAAAGACAAAGAGCGCAGCAGTGGAGGAAACGAAACATGCATTTCAAGGCATTCGCGGTGACGCTTGCCTGCACGACCACGCTGGCGGTATTGCCCGCCGTCGCGCAGACCAAGGTCACCAATCAGGGCGTCACCAGCACCGAAATCGTGTTGGGTACTCATCAGGACCTTTCAGGTCCGATCAAGGTATGGGGCGTCCCCGTCCTCAACGGCATGCAGCTCGCCGTCGATGACGTCAACGCCAAGGGCGGCATCCACGGGCGCAAGATCCGCCTCGTCGCCGAGGACAGCCAGTACGACCCGAAGAAGGCGGTGCTGGCGAGCCAGAAGATGGTGGAGAAGGACAAGGTGTTCGCCATGGTGGGCCCGATGGGCTCGCCGACCGTCCTTGCTTCGCAGGACATCCTGTTCGACGCGGGCGTCCCTCAGCTATTCCCGCTGACGGCAGCGGAGTTCACCTTCAAGTTCGACCCGAAGAAGCCGCAGGAGCGTCTGAAGTTCAACAACCTGCTGCCCTACGTCGAGAGCACGCGGGCCGCGGTCAAGTACATGGTCGAATGGAAGAAGCCCAAGGCCGCCTGCATCATGTACCAGGACGACGAATACGGTAAGAACGTGTTCGACGGCTTCACCCAGCAGCTCGAAGCCATGAAGATGAAGCCCGCGTCGGTCACGACCTACAAGCGCGGCGCCTCCGACTTCAGCGCCCAGGCCGCGAAGATGAAGTCCGACGGATGCGACCTCGTGGTGATGGGTACCGTCATTCGCGAGACGATCGGCCTGATGGCAGAGGCCAAGAAGATCGGGTTCGCGCCGGTCTGGCTCGGCGCGACGCCGGTCAACGTGCTCGAAATCCCCGCGCTCGGAAAGGAACTGGTCGAGGGCCTGTACGCGGCGGCGGGCTTCGTCATTCCCTATCGCGACACCTCGACAGGTGCCGTCAAGGATTGGTGCGAAGCCTATTTCAAGAAGTTCAATGTCGAGCCGAACAGCCAGGCCGTCATTGGCTACAACGCCGTCATGACCTTCGCCCACTACGCGCAGGTCGCGGGCAAGGACCTCACGGGCCAGAAGCTGCTCGATGCGATGGAGTCGGGAAGCGTCTACCAGGACATCTTCGGCTCACCACCGACCAAGTTCTCCAAGACCAACCATCTGGCGACGACGATCACCCAGATCCAGGAAGTCAAGAACGGCCGCTGGGTACTGGTGAAGGGCGATCTGCTCTTCTAGCCTTCGTCCGCAGGTGAGAAAAACGAACCCGCGCGGGAGACCGCGCGGGTTTTCTTTTGCGCAGGCCGGATCAGACCGGAGGCACCGGCACCTTGTTGCGGCGGAGCTCCTGCTGCAGCACCGGGATGGCGGCGCCGGTCTGGCCCTCATGGCACTGGGCGATCGCCAGACGGGCGTTGATGTCGGCGTTGGTGTTGTCGTCGTCGCCCGCGCTGTCGCCCAGCCCGCTGGCGACATACTCGCCGTAGGCCCAGCTGAGCTTGCTGCAATAGGCAGCGGCCTGGGCCGCCGACATGCCGGGCGGCGGGCCGCTGGCCGTCTGTGTGCAGGCCGCCGCCAGCAGCGGCAGGAGAGCGAGCCCGGCAAGGCGGGCCAGCGAGCGCGTAATCCGGATCATGGCGCCGGCACCTCGACTTTGTTGTCGCGCAGCTCGCGCTGCAGCACCGGAATGCCGGCGGCGGTGTTGCCGTCCTGGCATTGGGCGATCGCCACCCGGGCATCGATGTCGGATTGCCCGCCGCCACGGCCGACGCCGCCCATCGAAGTGCTGACGCCCGCGACGTACTCGCTGTAGACCGTGGTGAGCTTGCTGCAATAGGCCGCCCCCTGGGCCGCCGTCATGCCGGGCGGCGGTCCGCCCGCCGTCTGCGTGCAGGCCGCCAGCGCCAGCGGCGCCGCCATCAGTCCGAGAACATGCGTCAACTTCGCCATGCGATCCTCCTGACGATACGCTAACGCAGCGCGCGGTTAGCCGCTATGGTCGCCTCGACATGAGCGATGAACTTTCCGGGAGGGTGGCGGTCGTCACCGGCGGCGCGTCCGGTATCGGCGCTGCATCGGCGACCCTGCTTGCGGCGGCCGGCGCCGTGGTGATCGTGGCCGATCTGGCCGAGGGTTCGAAGGAGGCGTCCGCAGGCCGCTTCGTGATGCACGACGTTGCATCGGAGGAGTCCTGGCAATCTCTGCTTGCAGACGTCCTGCAGCATGAAGGCCGGCTCGACATCATGGTCAACAATGCCGGCATCTCCGGTGGCCCCGGCAACCCGGAGAACACCACCGTAGAGAACTGGCAGAAGGTCCAGGCGATCAATTCCGAGGGCGTGTTCCTCGGCTGCAAGTACGCCATCCAGGGCATGAAGCATCTCGGCGCCGGCAAGGCCGCGTCCGGCGGCTCGATCGTCAACATCTCCTCGATCGCCGGCCTGGTCGGCGGCGCCGGCCCCACGGCCTACACCGCCAGCAAGGGCGCGGTGCGGCTGTTGAGCAAGAGCGTGGCTCTCTACTGCGCGGAGCAGAAATACGGGATCCGCTGCAATTCCGTGCATCCGGGCGGCGTCGATACCGCGATCTTCAATCCGCTGTGGCAGGCGGTCGGCCGCGAGCAGGGCAAGGCCTTCCTGGGATCGCGCCATCCGATCGGCCGCATGGCCGAGCCGCAGGATCTGGGCGAGCTGGTGCTGTGGCTGGCCTCGGACCGCTCGTCTTTCGTCACCGGCGCGGAGTTCACCTCCGACGGAGGTTTGACTGCCGGATTGCAGAGGAGGTCGCTCCTTGCCCCGTCTTGAGAACAAGGTCGTCCTGTTGAGCGGCGGCGCGTCGGGCATCGGTGCGGCGACCGCGCGCATGGTCGTGCGCGAGGGCGGCAAGGCGGTGCTGGCCGATCGCGATGAGACCAGGGGCCAGGCGCTCGCCGCCGAACTCGGCGCGGCCGCGCACTTCGTGCCGCTCGACGTCGTGCAGGAAGAGAGCTGGCAGGCCGCCGTCGCCGCCACCGTCGAAAAATTCGGCGCACTGCACGGGCTGCTCAATGCTGCAGGCGTCGGCGTGCGCAACTCGATCGAGGACTGCACGCTTGCGGAATACCGCCGCGTCAACGACATCAACTCGCTGGGCACGTTCCTCGGCTGCAAGCACGCCATCCCGGCGATGAAGGCGGCAGGCGGCGGCTCGATCGTGAACATCTCCTCGGTGCTGGGCCTGCGTGGCGCCTCCTACGCCATGGCCTACTGCGCCTCCAAGGGCGCGGTGCGCACCCTCAGCAAGAACATCGCGCTCCACTGTGCACAGCAGAAGTACAACATCCGCTGCAATTCGGTGCATCCGGGCTACATCGACACGCCGATGATCGCGCCGCGGCTCGACAGCAACGTGGGCAACATGACCGGCCGCCAGGCACTCGAAGACCTCCACCCGCTCGGCCGCCTCGGCCAGGCCGACGAGGTCGCGCACATGATCCTGTTCCTGCTCTCGGACGAGTCGACCTTTTCGACGGGATCCGAGTTCGTGTGCGACGGGGGACTCACCGCCTAAGGATCCCTCGCTACGCTCGGGATGACACGGGTAGTGGCATTGGCCCAGTGCGCCGATTCAAACAAAGGTGTCAGCCTGAGCGCAGCGAAGGATCCTTCCGTCGCTTCAACAAATAGGCCGTGGCGCCTCTAGAGTCTTTCCGTCTCACATTGACCCACCGACCTTATCCTGAGAAGGCGCGAAGCGCCGTCTCGAAGGATGGGCAACAAACTCGGTGCGCGTGCCCACCCTTCGAGACGCGCTCCTGCGGAGCGCTTCTCAGGGTGAGGTGGTCTTTGCAGTGGCGATTCTTCCTCGACCGGAATGGCGCTAGGACTTCATCCCCGTGATCGAGCCCGAAATGGCCCGCGGATCGCGCCTGGGCCAGCGGCCAGCTTCGACCTGGACGATGAAATCGCCAACGATGCGATTGAACTGGTCGGGATCCTCGAGATTGATCGTGTGGCCGCAGTTCGGCATCACCGCCAGCGCCGCCGACGGGATCTCGCGCTTCATCAGCATCGACGGCGCAAGGCAGGGCCAGTCCTCGTCGCCGGTCAGCACCAGCGTCGGCACCGTCATCGCGCGCATCTTGTCGACCAGGTCGTAGAGCGAGGGCCGTTCGCCCTGGCAACCGAGCTGGGTGTTGGCCGAGCCCAGCGCCGAATGCTCGGCCAGGGCGGCCTTGAACTCGGCGAAGCCGCGCGGATCCTTGTTCTCGAACTGAACGCGCGTCGGGCCGTAGGCGTACTTGCCGGCGAAGGCCGCCATGCCCTCTTCCAGCAGCGACCTGGCAACGATGCCGACCTCGGCCTTGAACTTCGCCTGCTCGTGCTTCTCTGCGCCGTAGCCGACGCCGGCCACGACCAGCGAACGGGCGCGGGCGGGATGGCGGAAGCCGAAATGCAGGCTGGCGAAGCCGCCCATCGACAGCCCGACGATATGGGCCTTGTCGATCTCGAGATGATCCATCACCGCCAGGATATCGTCGGTGGCGCGGTTCTGGCTGTAGCTCTCGGGCTTCTCGGGTACGTCCGACGGCGGATAGCCGCGCGCGCCGTAGGTGATGCAGCGATAGCGCTGGCCGAAATGGCGCATCTGCATTTCCCACGAGCGGTGGTCGGCGGCGAATTCGTGCACGAACACGATCGGCGCGCCCGCCCCCGTCTCTTCGTAGTAGAGCTTCACGCCATCGTCGGTCGTTGCATAAGCCATCACTCGCTCTCCCTCTCGGCGCCGACCAGCCCGCGCAGTTCACGGGCCAGAGCGACGAAGCCCGGCGATTGTGACGTAGAGGGCCGCGGCAAATCCACCTTGATGTCAGCCGCGATGCGGCCTGGCCGTGGTCGGCGCAATCCCTAGAAACCTTCATGCGCCTCACCTGCCGAACGATGGACATGCGGTGCTATGCTTGGCCGCATGAGCGAAATCGGAACCGGTCTCCAGAATGCCTCGGGCATCCGCGCCTCCGTCGAGCGCGCGGGCTATGCCTTCGTCGAAGCCTCCGACATGCGCACTGCGTTTGCGCGCTTCGGGACGCTCGCCGACTGGCCGGCCTTTGCCGAGAGCTGGAACGATCTCGAGGTCGACACCTACATGGGCGATGGCGGCCGCTACCGGAAGCGCCGCTTCGGCGTCTACGAAGCCGAGCGCCAGGGCGCGATTGTGCGTGGCGCACACCAGCCGCATTACCAGGGCCTCAGCTACAACAACCTGAACGGCGGCATCGAGCGCTGGTTCAAGCCGTTGAACGACGAGATCGGTGGCGGCGCCTCCATGCGGACCATCCTCGAATATTGCCGCGCCTTGTTCGGCCGCCTCGCGCCTGAGACAGCGAAGTGGCACGTCGAGGTCCACCAGTTCCGCATCGAGGCGAAGACCGGCGAGCAGGGCAAGCCGACGCCCGAAGGCATGCACCGCGACGGTGTCGACTATGTGCTGGTGCTGCTGATCAACCGCCGCAACATCGCCAGCGGCACCACGACGGTGCACGACCTCGACAAGCGCGCGCTCGGCAGCTTCACCCTCACCGATCCGCTCGATGCCGCGCTGGTCGACGACGCCCGCTGCTATCACGGCGTCACGCCGGTCGAGCCGGAGAATCCGGCCCACCCCGCCTATCGCGACGTGCTGGTGGTGACGTTCAAGAAGAAGCCCTGACGGCTTCGACTGGCCGTCGAACGCGCAAGGATCCTTCGCTTCGCTCAGGATGACACCGTTTTCTTGAGCGGCGCACTGCGCCCATCTTGCGGATGGCGCACCGCGCGGACCACAACAACTGTGTCATCCTGAGCGAAGCGAAGGATCCTTATCTTTTCATGCTGCGATGTGCATGTGCGCGAGCGTGCAACTCACCGCGAAGATCGGGACCGGTTCGCAGAAGTCGACCGTTCCTTTAGCGCCCTTCGCGGCCGCCGCGGCCGCGATGAATGTGCGGATCTCGAAGCCACCCTGCCCTGCTTCGCGATAGGTCTCGGCATCCGTGTAGGACAGCAGCGCCTCGCGATCGTTGGCCGACCAGCGGCGCAGGAACTCCTTGTCCCACTCTCGATTGATCTTCCCCGAGTCGGGCGTTGCCGGCCAGTGCGAGAGGCCGCCGGTACCGATCAGGGCGATGCGCTCGGGCACCGAATCGGCGGCGCGGCGCAGCGCCTCGCCGAAGGCCCAGGCACGCGCCAGCGGCGCGAGCGGCGGACCCTGGCAGTTGATGTTGGCCGGCACGATCGGCAGGTCGTAGTCGGGCGTCAGGAAATGCAGCGGCACCGAGATGCCATGGTCGAACTTCCATTCCTCGGCATAGGCCACGTCCACCGTCTGCATCACGTTCTCGATCAGCCGGCGCGACAGTGCCTTGTTGCCGGGCACGGTCGTGCGCTTGATCCGCAGGAACGCCTCGTCCTCGATCGGCCCCTCGTAGCCATCGGCCATGCCGATGGCGAAGGCCGGCATGTTGTCCATGAAGAAATTGGCGAAGTGCTCGGCCGCGATCACGACCAGCGCATCGGGCTTCGTCGCGCGGATGTCGTCGCCCATGCGCCGGAACGCGGCTTCCAGCGCCTGGCGCGTCTGGGTATCCGCACGCTCGGCGCGGCCCGTCATGCCGGGGGCATGACTGCAGGCGCCGCAATAGACCAGAGGCATCAGCGTGTCTCCCGTTCTGCCTTGAGGCGGGCGTCGTGGGCCTCGACGCCCTCGTAGCCGGTGGCGGCATAGACGCCTTCGCGTACCGGGCCGTGATCCTTGAGGCCCTGCCGCATCCGCTCAAGATAGTCCGGCCAGTCGATGCGGTGCAGCGCCGCGAAATGCATGAGGAGCTGGCCGTTGACGCCCAGCACATACAGCAGCCCGATGTCGGGCTTCACCAGCGCGCCAGTCTCTTCCGGCGTGAGGTCGTACTCACCCAGCACCGCGTCCCGCTCCTCGGCATAGCGTTGCTGCGCGCGCGGGTCGCGGTTGAGCCGATAGATCAGCTTCTGGACCTGATAGAGGCTCATGCGGTCTCCGCTATTCGGCCGAGGCCAACAGCAGCGTGCCGCCGTCGGGATCAGCGCCGGCCACGATCTCGGCGCCGATAGTGCTGCCGGCGCCGGGCTTGTTGTCGATGACGACCTGCTGGCCCAGTGCCTCCTGCAGCCCGGGCTGAATCGCCCGGGCGAGCACGTCGGCGACGCCGCCCGGCGGGAACGGTGCCACGATGCGCACCGGCTTGGTGGGATAGGACTGAGCCCCGGCGGCCGTTGCGAGCAGGACGCCGAGGGTACCGAGGACGCTTACGAGAACGCTTGTGCGCTTCATTGTTTCCTCCCGTGCGGCCTTGTCGTCGGCGGCCGCGTGCCGTTCTGGCCCGCCCTAGCCGCCGCTGCCGATGGTCACGCCGGCGTCGGCGATGATGGTCTGGCCGGTGATGAAGGCGCCGGCCTTGCCGGCCAGCATCACGGCAATGCCGCCGATATCGTCCGGCTCGCCGATCCGGCCGAGCGGCGCACCCTTCAGGCGCACGGCGAGGTACTTCTCATCGTCCCAAAGCGCCTTGGCGAAGTCGGTTTTCACCAGGCCCGGGGCGATCGTGTTCACGCGGATATTGTCCTTGCCGTACTCCACCGCGAGGTTGCGCGCGAGCTGCATGTCGGCCGCCTTGGAGATGCCGTAGGCGCCGATCACGGGCGTACCGCGTACGCCGCCGATCGAGGACACGATGATGATCGAACCATCCTTCTTGGCACGCATGTCGGGCAGGCAGAAGTTGATCAGCCACATGCTCGACAGGATGTTGTTGTGCATCACCTTCATGAATACGTCGTCGGGCAGCTTCTCGTTCGGCCCGTAATACGGGTTGGAGGCGGCATTGCAGACCAGGATGTCGACCGGGCCGAGTTGCTTGCGCGTCTCCTCGATCAGCTTCTCGCACTGGGCCTTGTCGGAGATGTTGCAGGGAATGACGATGGCCTCGCCGCCGGCCGCCCGGATCTCAGCGGCTGCCTCTTCGCAGGCAGGCGCCTTGCGGCTCGACACCACCACCTTGGCACCCTGCAGCGCGAGGTGCAGGGCGATCGACTTGCCGATGCCCTTGCTCGAGCCGGTGACGACGGCGACCTTGCCGGTAAGGTCGAAAAGCGGCGATGCCATTCAGTGTTCCTCCAGAAAATTCAGACTTCATCTGTCGCATGAAATACAGAAAACAGAAACCGGTCGCCATATTCAAAAATCACATTAACAAATATACTTAACAATATGATTTATATGTCTTTTTGCTCTCTATCATCGCCAACCTAAGCAGTTGCGACTGGCGACATTACGGAATTCTTGATGTTCATGTCGATCCTCAGCCTGCGGCTACAAGCATGGGTCTCAGTGGCCCGATCGGAGCGAGGCCTCCCACCCGGACTACGGGCTGATCCCTGAATGAAGCCCCCGTTTGCGCCGGCGAGCGGCCCCAGCGATCCGCGGATCCAGCAGCCTTTCCGCACACTGTTCATGATCAAGTTCATTGACCAACCCGGCGCTCCGCCCTGCCGAATACCGTGCTGATTCCGCAGGCTTCCGGGCCACGGATTTAGCACCGTCCCCGGAGGCAGAGAGGCATCCCTTTCCGTCGCCTCGCGTTGTATGGCTGACGGGCATGGTGCGTTTAAGAAGCGAGTTCCTGCGCTGGGTGCGCATAAGCTGCCTCGTCTCGTTGGCGCTGGGCGGTGTGGCGAGCCTGTTGCCGCGCGCCGCCGACGCCCGCACGGGGAACATCGTCCTCGCTGTTTCGGGCAACGAGACGATGTCCAGCGAACTCAAGGAACTGTCCCAGGACTTCGAGAAGCAGCAGCCGTTGACGGGCGACGCCCTGGGCGTTCTGCAGGGAGCGCAGGCCGTCGCCTCGCGACTCAGCACCGCGCTGCGGTCGCGCGGATTCTACGACGCCACCCTGAACGCCACGATCGACGGGAAGCCGATTGCCGATGCCTCCGCCCTGGAGGCGCTCGAATCGCGCCCCGACGCAGAAGCGGCGACGATCAACATCACCATCGACACCGGTCCGCGCTACCGCATCGGATCGGTTGCCATTCGTCCCCCCGGCGCGCCGCAATCCCTTCCCGGCATCGACCCTGCAGGAATCGGGCTCGCGCCTGGCGATCCCGCCGACGCCTCGGCCATCATCGCGGCGCAGAACAAGCTGCTGGAGGAATTGCGCAAACAGGGGCACGCGCTGGCCGCGATCAAGGATCGTGAGGTCATCGTCGACCACGCCACGCGCGAAGCCGAGGTGACGTTCGTCGCCGAACCCGGACCGCTCGCCAGGATGGGCAAGGTGCGTTTCTCCGGCACGGAAAAGGTCGACACGGTCTGGCTGCAGCGCCGCGTGCCCTTCAAGGAGGGCGAAGCCTACTCCCCCGCCAAGGTCGAGGCGTTGCGCGGCAAGCTGACGTCGCTGGGCACGTTCAACGCGGTGCGGATCAAGCCCGCCACCGAACTCGACGCGGACGGCGAACTGCCGATCGACGTCGAGCTGACCGACCGGCTGCAGCGCTCCATCGGCTTCGGCGTGAGCTACGAGACGCAGCTCGGCTTCGGAGTCGAGGGCTTCTGGGTCCATCGCAACCTGTTCGGCCAGGCCGAGAGCCTGCGCCTGTCAGGAGAGATCAACCATCTCGGACAAGGCTACGCGATTCTCGACACCGGCTTTGCCTTCCGGGCCGCCTTCCGCAAACCCGACTGGTGGCTGCCGGGACAGGATCTTCGGATCGAAGCGGCAGCACTGCGCGAAGTAGTCCCCGCCTATACGAGAAAGGCCGCCACTTTCTACGCAGGCTTTGACCGCACCTTCTCGCCGCGCTGGCAGGCCCGCGTCGGATTCGCGACAGAGATCGCCGACATCACCCGCAACGGCGTCACCCAGAGCTATCGCATGCTCGGCCTGCAGGGCACGGTCCTCTACAATCGTGCCAACAGCGACCTCGACCCGACGCGCGGGTATCGTATCGAGTTCAACGTCCAACCGTGGATCGACACCGGACCCGGCGGCGACATGTTCACCATCCTGCGCCTGACCGGCCGTCACTACTGGGACATCGCCGAGCCCGGTCGCACCGTGCTGGCGACGCGCGCCTCGTTCGGCACCGAGCCCGCCATCAGCATCGGCGGCATCCCTCCCGACAAGCTCTTCTATGCCGGCGGCGGCGGCTCGGTGCGCGGCTTCGTCTACCAGACCGCCGGACCGCTCGACGCCTATGGCAATCCGCTCGGCGGCGCGAGCGTGGTCGAGGCCAACGTCGAACTGCGCCAGAGGATCGGCCAGGCGTGGGGCGCGGTGGCCTTCGTCGATGCCGGCAGCGCCTACCCCGATTTCCTGCCAAACTTCTCGCAGCTCCCGCCGCGCGTCGGCGCCGGCGTCGGCATCCGCTACTATACCGACTTCGGGCCGATCCGGGCCGATGTCGGTCTCCCCCTGAACCGCCGGCCGACCGATCCGCCGTTCGGCATCTATGTCAGCCTGGGACAGGCCTTCTG
Organism: Reyranella humidisoli; assembly: GCF_019039055.1. NCBI lineage: Bacteria > Pseudomonadati > Pseudomonadota > Alphaproteobacteria > Hyphomicrobiales > Reyranellaceae > Reyranella > Reyranella humidisoli. The sequence goes on along the minus strand of NZ_JAHOPB010000001.1, from coordinate 3,007,817 downwards.
ATGCGCGCGCTCCGCATAGGCTCCTATATCTTCGTGGCGCTCGTCGCGGTGCTCGGTCTCGCCTTTGTGGGCGTGCAGACCGCCCCCGGGAAGCGGCTTCTGGCGTCCGCCATTTCCAGCGCCGCCTCCTCGCCCGATCAGAAGATTCGCATCACGGGCATCGACGGGTTCGTTCCGACCGATCTCCGCGTGGCGCAAATCGAGATCGCCGACCGCACCGGTCCGTGGCTGCAGGTCGAAAACGCGCAGCTCACCTGGTCCTTTGGATCCCTCCTGCGACGGAACCTGCGTGTAGAAATCCTGTCGGCTTCGCGGATCGGTGTGCTGCGCCCGCCGCAGGAAGAACAGACGGCTGCGACGCCCGGCGGCAGCGGGGGCGTGCGCCTTCCCTTCGACATCGACCTGCAGGCGCTGCAGGTCGACGATCTCCATCTGGCGGCCGCGCTGGGCGGCATCGATTCGCACTGGAAGATCACGGGCAACGCGGCTGTCGCCCGCGATCTGGGCGAAATCCGCGCCAGGCTGGGCGCGGACCGGCTGGAAGGCCCGAACGGGCGGCTGACCGCCGACCTGCGTGTCGACCGCTCGCCGCGCAAGATCGCCGCTGACATCACGCTCGACGAGGATCCCGGCGGCATGGTCGCGGCGCTGATGCAGCGGCCCGACCTGCCGGAAATCTCCCTGAAGCTCTCGGCGCAGGGCGATCAGCAGGACGGCACGGCGGAACTGACGGCCAAAGCAGGCGACGGGGCGACGGCGAAAGGCACCCTGCGCTGGCTGCAGGACGGCAACGACACCAGCTTCCAGTCCGCGCTCGAGGCCGGCCCCGTCGACGTTCGCCCCCAGGGTGTCGCGTGGAAGGGCCTCAGCCTGAAGGCCGACGGCAAGCTCACGGGTGGCATCCGCGTAAAGGGCAAGGTCGAGGAGCTGAAGCTCGCGACGCTCGACCCGCGACTGCCGCAACCCGGCACGGTCACGCTCGACGCGAACGTGGCCGGTGTTACGGGCGACAAGATCACGGTGCGATCCTTCGACGTCTCGCTGCCACTCGCACGCATCCGGGGCGATGGCGACTATGTGCCGTCGACCGACAAGGGTGAGGTGCGTGCCACCGTCGACCTGCCCAGCCTCGAGCCGCTTTCGGCGATGGCCGGCCGCGCGCTCATGGGCAAGGCTCAGGTCCAGGTCAATGCGGGGATCGACAAGGGCAATCTCACTGCGAGTTGGCAGGGCCGCGCCGACGATTTCGGCACGCCGGACGTCCCCTCCGGCCTGGTCGCCGCACTGAGCCTCGCGGGCAACGCCACGCTGACCGCCGACGGCGCCTGGACGATGCGCGATGTCAGGCTCGGCAGCGACAGCGGCACGCTCACCGTCTCGGGTCGCGGCCGCGAGCAGGCCGGCACGCTCGATCTCGTGCTCGATCTGCCGCGCCTCGCCGCCTTCCGCGCCGACGTGGGCGGCGCAGCGACCGTCAACGCCACCGTGGGCTTCGGCGGTCCCGAGACATCGCTGAAGCTCAAGGCCGAAACGCGGGACGTCACCTATCGGGCCCCCGGTCAGGCGATCGCCTCGCGGCGCCTCGTCCTCGACACGACCGTGTCTCTGTCTGCCGATGGCAAGCTCGGCGGTACGGTGCAGGCCGAAGGCGACGTACAGAACCAGCCCCTGACCTTGAACGGCCGCTTCGCGCATGACGCGACCGCGGGTCTCTCGGTGCCGAGCTTCCAGGGCCGCTGGTCCAGCGCGGTGCTCGACATCGCCAACCTCGTCGTCTCTTCGGCGCGCACCACCGGGCATGCGCGGCTCACCGTCTCGCAGTTGAGGGACATCGAGGCTTTGAAGACGTTCGGTCTCGAAGGCTCGCTGGTGGCCGACGTCACCGCCGACCCCAGCGCGCCAGCCGGCCGCCTCGACATCTTCGTAAAAGGCAGCGACCTGGTGGGCCAGGGCGTCGGCGCGGGCACACTCGATCTCTCGGGCCGTGTCGACGATCCTGCCGGCCGCGCCGCCGCCGACCTGACGCTGGCCGCGACCCGGCTGCGCGGCGCCGGCGGTCTTTCGGCACTGAAGGCGACCGCAAGGGGCGATCGCCAGAGCGGCATCGACGTCACGCTGCAGGGCTCGGGGGCGGAGCTCTCGGCCGATCTCGCGGCGAGGATCGAATTCGCGGCGGAGGAAATCCGCATCGGCCTGTCGAAGTTCACCGGTCGCTATCTGAACATCCCCATAGGCTTGAACGCGCCGACGAAGGTTGTCGTCGCCGGCGCACGCATCGTGATCGATCCGACCAACCTGCGCGTCGGCGCGGGCCGCGTCGCGGTGCGCGGTGCACTCGATCCGGCGGCGAGCGATCTGCAGGTGGAGATCGCGGGACTGCCTCTTGCGCTGGTGGATACGTTCGCTCCTGGGACCGGACTGGAAGGCACGCTGCAGTCCAAGGCGCGCGTCACCGGCGCCATGGCGGCGCCGCGCGTGGAGGCGAGCTATGCCGCGACGGGTATCCGGGTCCGGCGCCCAGACGCGGCGCTGATCCCCGCACTTTCCCTTCAAGGCACCGCCACGATGGTCGGCCAGCAGGTGAGCCTCGATGCGCGCGTCGCGGCCGCAGGCAACACCAACCTGTCGATCAAGGGCACGGCGACCCTCCCGCGCGGCGCCGGACCTGTCGCTGCCAAGATTGCGCTCGGCGGAGCCATTGATATCGCCCCCTTCGCCCCGCTGCTGGGGAACGACATCCGCAATGTGACGGGACGGCTGCGGCCCAACCTCTCTCTCAGTGTCGACGGCAAGCAGATCAGCGGCACGGGCGTCGTGGATTTCGAGGGCGGCGCAGTGGCGATGCCCGAATCGGGCCTGAGACTGGCCAACGGCCAGGGCCGCTTCGACCTTCAGGGCGACGCGCTTCAGATCCAGCGCCTCACGTTCCAGGCGGGCACCGGGACCGTCACCGGCAGCGGCTCGATGCGCTTCGATGCCGAGCGTGGTCTGGTGCTCGACGTCGGCCTGGCCACCCAGCGCGCGCTGCTGGTCAGCCGGCCCGACCTGGTGGCGACCGTAAGCAGCACGCTCAGGATCACCGGCGCGACCTCCTCGGGCATCGAGATTTCGGGCCCCGTCACGATCGATCGCGCCGAGATCTCGGTGGGCGGCGGCGAGACTGCGTCCTTCCCGACCATCGAGGTCCGCGAGATCAACAAGCCGGGAGCCGCGATCGCGGCCAACCAGCCGACGCCGGCCCGCCGCCCGTCGCGGAAGCCCCCGCCGTCGCCCGACGCGACGCCGATCAAGCTGGCGCTCGACGTGCGCGCGCCGCAGGCTGTCTTCGTGCGCGGCCGCGGTCTCGACGCCGAAATGAGCGGCCAGCTGACCGTCAGCGGCAGCCCGGCCGCCCCGGCGGTCATCGGCGGCTTCACCATGCGGCGTGGCACTTTCAGCCTTGGCAGCCGGCGGCTCACTTTCTCGAAGGGGATCGTGACGCTCGACAATCTCGACACGATCGACCCCCGGCTCGACTTCCTGGCAACCACCTCGGCCCAGTCCTCGACGATCGGCGTCGCCATCACCGGGACCTCCCGCGAGCCCAGGATCGAGATCACCTCGACGCCGTCCATGCCGCCGGACGAGGCGATGGCCCTGCTGATCTTCGGCAAGCCCGCCTCCCAGCTCGGCGCCTCGGAACTGGTGCAGGTCGCGCAGGCCATGGCCGAGCTGGCCGGCCAGTCCCCGGGCGAAGGCGTGCTAAGCCGCCTGCGCAAGGGGCTGGGCCTCGACCAGCTCAGCATCGGCTCCTCGGGCTCCAGAGGCAGCGAGCCTAGCGGTTCGAGCGCCAACGGCGTTTCCCTCGAGGCCGGACGGTACGTGGCGCCGGGCGTCTATGTCGGGGCGAGGCAGGGGGCGGCCGGGAATTCGAGCCGCGGCGTGGTCCAGCTCGACGTCTTCGACAACATCAAGGTCGAGGGCGACATCGGCGCCAACTCCACCGGCCGCGTGGGTGTAAAGGCGGAGTGGGACTACTGATCCTCTCCGGCCAGATCCGGCCATCCGGACGCCAGAAAGATTCTTTATGCATGCCGACGGAACTTCAGCCCGGCTGCGCCGTTAGGGTCTACGGACGAACCCACCGTGGGCTCAGATCCGAAAAATCGAGGGAAACCATTCCATGCTGAAGAAACTCCTGGTCGTCGCCGCGGCGACATTCCTGTTGGGCGCTTGCGCGTCGGAGCCGCCTCCGCCGCCGCCTCCCCCGCCGCCGCCGCCGGTCCAGGCGCAGACCTTCATGGTCTTCTTCGATTGGGACCGTTCCAACCTGACCAGCCAGGCCGTCGACACGGTCCGCCAGGCCGCCCAGGCCTACAAGACCCGCGGCGCTGCCAACATCGTCGCCACCGGTCACACCGACACGTCGGGCTCGCCGCAGTACAACATGGCGCTGTCGCTGCGCCGCGCGAACTCGGTCAAGGAACAGCTCGTGCGCGAAGGCGTGCCGGCGACCGCGATCACGGTCAACGGCCGTGGCGAGGAAGGCCTGCTGGTCCAGACCGGCGACAACGTGCGCGAGCCGCAGAACCGTCGCGTCGAGATCGTCGTCGGCGGCCAGACCACGGTGAGCACCGTGTTCTCGGATCCCCGCTCTTACTGCAAGGCGCTGAGCGACAAGTACCGCCAGTATCGCACCTCGCAGGTCGAAGAGCGTGCGGCGGCCGCCATGGCAAAGTGTGACGCGGGCGACTACGCCGCCGGCATCCCGCCGCTCGAGGACGCCCTGATCTCGGCGAAGATCCCGCTGCCGGCTCCGGGTTATCGCTGGCCCGGCCGTCCGATCGGCCCGTCCTAAGCTCTGACTGCTGAAATACGACGAAAGGCGGCCCCTCGCGGGGCCGCCTTTTTCGTTGTAGGCAGGGACGATGTTCGCTGGCGATCTCGCATCCTTCCTGGATTTCATCCGCCAGCACGGCGACGCCGCCTACGCCTTCCTCACCCTCTATTCGATGGCCAACAGTCTCCTGCTGGCGATTTTCGCAGGCTATGCCGCTCAGGCCGGTGCGCTAGGCTACGAGCAGGCGCTGGCGGGATGCTGGGCGGGGACCTTCGCCGGCGATGTGGTGCGTTTCTGGGTCGGCCGCCGCTTCGGCACGCGCTGGCTTGGCTCCTTCCCGAGACTACAGCGCGCCGTTGAGACCGCGGCGCGGCTCGCCAACCGCCATCATGTCTGGATGATCCTCATCCACCGCTACCCGCGGATCATCCGCAACGTCGCGGGCTTCGCGTATGGCGCCTCGACGCTCGGCTGGCCTCGCTTCCTCGCTCTGAATTTCATCGGCGCCGGCCTGTGGGCCGGGATCGCCGTGTCGACGGGCTACGCTTTCGGATACGTCTCCGACAGGACGATGAGCGATGCGCTGTCAGCATTCGGCCTCGCGATGCTGGTCGCCTTCCTGCTTCTCGGCTGGTTCCTGACGCGGCGGCTGGAGCGCGTGATGGAGCGCGACTAGGCGCGGAGGCTTCTCCGTCACGCGCCGTACACAACGCGATGCCGCCGTGCGCCGGTGGCCCATATTGCCCACATGTCCGCGCTCGTTATGCTGAGCGACAGCCTCCCTTCAAACATCCGCCGGACGCAAACAGACGCCATGCCCACCTATGTAGAACTGGCGAATTCGAGTTACCTCGATTTCGCGAGCTGGCGCACCAACGCCGACGCGCCGAGCGGCGGCACGCCGCTATCGACCTTCTCGATCAACGTGGCGCTGGTCCTCGACCGCGCAAACGATCCCACGGATCTGCTGGCCTCGAACTGGGCGACGCGGCAGGCGGCCCTCGCCGACCAGGGAGCGATATGGTCGACCTACGGCGCCGATCCGACGGCTTACACGAACGTCGTGAGCGCCCTCGCCGATCTCCACATCACGACTTACGACATCGGTGGGACGGCCGACGCGCAATACATCTCCTCGCCCGAATCGCGGACCATCTGGGTCAATGTCACCCAGGACAATTTCACGACGCTGTTCGGCCCCGGTGCGACGTTGATGACGGTCGACGTCGCGTCGCCGTCTCCAGGCACCGGCACCCAGACCGTCCACTACTGGAGCGGCAACCTCTCGCTGCCGGCCGAGCTCGCCGACAATGGCGTCACCGGCCTGTGGTTCGATTCCGGTGATTTTGGTCAGTATCCGGACTACGCCCCGCCGCCGACGCCAGGCGTCACCCTGCCCCAGGGCTGGCAGAGCCCTGGCAATTCCGCCGGCACCGCGACGGTCAACGCCAATCCGCAGACGATTGCACAGGACTATTACAACTTCCCTCTCGCGGGCTCTCTCTGGGATCCGACCTCGCCCGACGCGGTGATGACCGGCGCCATCGGGTTGGTCGAGCCCGGCGTCGGTACGGCGCTGCCCGGCGATCCGACCGGGTCGGGCTTCCAGGCCGCGCTCGACGCCTATCGCACCTCGATGGGCATATCGACCTCGGCCAACGTAATCTCCGTGGCCGGCGGCGGACAGGAGTATCCGACGCCCAGTTCGCCCACCGCCTTCAATCCCGCCGGCGAACGCTCGCTCGACGTCGGCGTCGTGACGGCCGTCAATCCGCAGAGCACGCTGGTCGTCTACGCCGGCTCCGGAACGGCCAACGGCGCCCACGGCAATGCCTTCACCGCCTACCAGTCGGCCTTCTGGGACACGATCAACAATCCCGCGGTCATCACCTCGTCGTTCAATTATGCGTCGCTGTCGGCACCCGGTTCGCCCTTCCTGATCGCGTCGAACGGGCTCTATGTCGACGCCGCGCTGCGCAACATCTCGGTGTTCAACGATGCCGGCGACGGCGGCTCGGGCGAGACCTTCGGCAACGGACTGCCCAACGCCAGCTCCACACACAACAGCCCGTACGCGGTCATCGTCGGGGGCACATCGATCAGCACCGGGTCCGCCGCGCAGGGCGACAGCACGCTGAGCGACCTGGTCGACGACGCGAACGCAGGCGACCTTCCGACGCTCTGGCAACTGATCGCCGGCGGCTTGATGCAGCTCCCGGCCAGTGGTGACGCGAACCGCCTCGTCGAGACGGTGTGGAACCGTTACTACGTCGACGGCACCTCGATCGCCAATCCTCGCGGCACCGGCTACATCCACAACAACACCGGCGCGAGCGGCGTCGATATCAGCCAGCTTGCGCCCGCCTACCAGGTCGCCTTCGGGCTCGATCCCATGACGTCGGATCCCTCGCAGCAACCGGGGCGTGGCATCCCCGACGTCTCGGCCAACGCCGGCGGCAACATGCTCTACGTCGTGCCGAATGCGGCCATGACCGAGAACCAGAACGATGACGGCACCAGCGCGGCGACGCCGCTCTGGGCCAGCCTGGCCTCGCAGATCAATGCCGTCTTCACGGACCAGGGCCTGCCCAACCTGGGCTACATGAACGACCTGCTCTACACCGCCGCGGTCATATCGCCGGCCTCGTTCAGCGACATCACCATCGGCAACAGCACTTCCTCTTTCCTCTACGGCGGCGGCTACACCAGCGACGGCGTCGACATCACGCCGACCGGCTACGGCTATTCGGCCGCGTCGGGCTACGACCTGGTGACGGGGCTGGGTACCCCCAACGGCGTGCTGCTGGCGCGCGCGCTCACCGAGATCGCCCATTCGCAGATCTATTTTGGCAGCGTGCCCGACCTGATCGACTCCAACGGCACGGGCGGCTGGACCAGCGGCACCGCGCAGACCCTGCTGCTGCAGACCACCGCGACGGCGTCGGCCACGGTCGCCGTGCAAACCGGCACCGACACGACGGATGCCAGCAGCACCGCCCACGGCCCCTACGCTTGGACCAGCCAGCTCGCGCAGCAATCGCTGCAGAGCGACTTCGACAGCGACCTGCTGGCACTGTTCGACGGCCAGGCCCAGGGCAGCCTCACCCAGGCCGTGGTCGCGTCCGGCGACAGCGTGTCGGTCACCTTCAACGGCAACACAACGGTCGCCGCGCAGGCCAGCCTCAGTGCCTCGTCCGGCTTCGCCGATTTCTATGCCGACAGCGGTAACACGGTGCGCCTCGCACAGTCGGTCGCGGTCGCGGAGACGGCAAACGGCGCCGACGACTTCACCGTCGTCGTGCGCATGCGCCAGGTTGCCGGCGCCGACCTCTCGCTGATGCTCTACGAGGTCGACGACTACAATGGCACGATCGGCGGACTCGCCCCCGGCCAGGCCGGCTATGCCGCCGCCGCGGCGACCCGAGCCTATGCCGTCACGGGCGGCGGCACGACCATTGCCGGCCCCGGCGATGGCAATGCCGGGCAGGCGCAGATCACCGGCGTCGATGCCGGCGATTTGATCGCCATGCAGCTCACGAACGTGACCAACGACGACACCTTCTGGGCCTTCAGCCAGGCCAACGAAGTGGTCGGCGGCGAGAATGTCGCACACCTGTGGAACTACGGCGCCAACACCTGGGGTTGGGAAGACCTCTACGGCGGCGGCGACCGCGACTTCAACGACCTCGTCGTCCAGCTCGACTTCACCAGCACCGCGGGACATGGGTGGCTCATCTAGGCAGGACGGCGCCGCCATGCGATGAAGTCGCGCATCATGATCACGCGACGACACTCCCTTCTTGCCGGCGCCCCCGCCATCCTGCTCGCCTTCATCGGCCCGGCGCGCGCCGAGGAACTCCGGGTCCTGGAGTCAGCGCCACAGGCGAATGCCGTGATCGGCGGGCGCAGCAGCGCCTTCTACGTGCGGTTCAGCCGGCCGGTCGACCATGAGGATTCCCGTCTCACCATCAAGCGGGATGGACGGGTCATCGAAGTCCTGCACCCGCGACTCGAATCGGCACCCGACGTTCTGTTCGCCCGCGCCCCGACCCTGGCACCCGGCCGCTACAGCCTGCACTGGCTGATCGGCGGCTCGCCGCAGGTCGACGGCGAGATACCCTTCACCGTCGGCAGCGGCTCCTAATTGTCGTCCAGCAGTTCGCGCAGCACTCGGCCCGTCGCCGTGATGGCGAGCAGGGTCGGCACCTTCACCTCGGCCTTCACCGCGGCCTTGATGGCCGGCGCATAGCTCATGCAGTCGAGGGCGACGAGATCGGGCCGCGTTGCCGCGAGACGTCGCGCGACCGCGGCAGCCTCTTCCGGTGACGCACTCGGCACAAGCGCCTCAACGGTAACGTCGACGCCGCTGCGCGCCCACTTGGTGGCGAGCTTCTCGCCCTGCTCGGCGAACGGCACGAGCAGGCCGAGCCTGCCGCGCGGCAACAGGCCCTCGGCGATGCCGCTCAGCACCCGCGACGGAAACAGTACGCCGGCATCCCCCTCCATTGGCGGAAACTCGCCAGTGCAGGCATAGACGATCGCATCGCAGCCGTCGGCGCGCAGCCTGGCCAGCGTCGCGGGCGAGCGGGCGATCACCGCCAGCTTGGAAATCTTCACGTCCCGACCGCCGCGCAGGCGGGTGTAGAGGGTGTCGGCGCCGCTGAGCGGCGGCAGCGCGTCGACCTCTTCGTCGCTGAGGCCGTCGAGCGCCCCGCGCAGGACCACCTTCGTTCCCGGCGGCGCCTGGGCCGCGAACAGCGCGACGATGTCATCGCGCGGCGCCTGGCCGATGGTGACGATCCCCAGCATGCTCATGGCTCAGCCCTCCAGGGCAACCGCGTCGGTATCATTCCAGGCAAGGCCCACCGCATCGCCGGGCGCGCGGGACGCCCGCTCGCCAGCATGCGTCTCGCGCACCAGCATCGAGGCTCCTGCGACGGGACGGACGCGCAGGAGTGTCGAACCACCGAGATAGTTCGCCGTCTCGACAGTTCCGGCCACGCGCGCGCCGTCGGGCGCGACCAGCCGGATCTTCTCGGGCCGCAGCGCGCGCGGACGTCCACCCTCTTCCAGGATGTTGATCTCGCCGATGAAGTCCGCGACGAAGCGCGTCCGCGGGCGCTCGTAGATTTCGGTCGGCGTGCCGACCTGCTCGACCCTGCCGCCGTTCATCACGGCGATACGGTCGCTCATGGCGAGCGCCTCTTCCTGGTCGTGCGTCACGAAGACCAGGGTGACGCCGAGGCGCTTCTGCAATTCCTTCAGCTCGAACTGCATCTGCTGGCGCAGCTTGCGGTCGAGCGCGCCCAGCGGCTCGTCGCAGAGCAGCACCGGCGGCTCGACGACCAGTGCGCGGGCGAGCGCCACGCGCTGCTGCTGGCCGCCGGAGAGCTGACCGGGCTTGCGCGTCTCGAGCCCCGTCAGCGCCACCTGCGCCAGCGCCGCCGCGACGCGCCGCTCGATCTCGGGCTTCGCAACGTCCCGCATGCGCAGGCCGAAGGCCACGTTCTCCGCCACGGTGCGATGTGGGAACAGGGCATAGGACTGGAACACCATGCCCATGTCCCGCTTGTGCACGGGAAGATCGGTGATGTCCTTGCCGCCGACATGGACGCGACCCGAATCGGGATGCTCGAAGCCCGCGATCATGCGCAGGCTCGTCGTCTTGCCGCAGCCGGAAGGTCCCAGCAGCGAGAAGAACTCGCCCGCGGCGATGTCGAGCGTGACCGCGTCGACGGCCATCACGCGGCCGTCGAACGTCTTGGTCACCTGGTCGAGCTTGATGGCGGCGGAAGTCATGAACGCACGCTCTGCCACTACCCTTTCAGGATCTTCGTGACGCGAGCGTCGATGTCCTCGCGGCGGGCATTGTACCACTTCCAGTCGGGCTGGATCAGCGTCGCCACCTTCTCCGGCGTGGTCAGGAGCTTAGCGTCGTACTTGGCTTCGAGCTTCACCTTCTTGTTGGCCGGCGAATACCATACCGCCTCGGCCAGCAGCTTCTGCACGTCGGGCCGCAGCATGTAGTCGATATAGGCGAAGGCCAGTTCCTTGACCTTGGAGCCCGGCGTGACGTTCAGCACCTGCTCCAGCGCCAGCACGCCCTCGGAGGGGCTCGCGAAGTCGACGGGCTGCATGTTCGCGCCCTCATAGCGATAGACGCCCGAATCGTGGATGACGCCCATCGACACCTCGGCCGACAGCAGCATCTTCTCCATCTGTCCGGTGAAATCGACCAGCTTGATCGGCTTCAGCGCCTCGAGCGCCTTGTAGGCAGCGTCGAGATCGGTGAGGCCCTTGCCGTAGACCTTGCCCAGCATCATCAGGTGCGCCTGTCCCAGGCTGTTCACCGGGATGAGATAGCCGCCGCGCGAGCCGGCAAGCTTGGGATCGGCCAGGTCCTTCCACGAGGTCGGCTTGGTGAGGCCTTTGTCGGTCCGGAAGCCGAGACCGATCGCACTGGTGAAGATCGTGACACCCACGATCTTGTCGCTCACCGCATAGGGATAGACGTCGGCGACGTTGGGCACTTCCTTGGCCGTGATCTTGTTCATGACCAAGCCTTCGGTCACGGCGTTCCACTGTTCGTTCGAATTGGTGTGCAGCACGTCGTAGATCGGGTCGTTCTTCGAACTCACCTGCAGCTTGGGCAGAAACGGAAAGGCCTGATCGGCCGACACCGTGCACTTGAACTCCTTTTCAAAGGCCGGCAGCACGGCGGCCTTCATGATCTCACCCCACTTGCCGCCCCAGGTCGTGATCTTGAGCGTCTTTGTCTGGGCGTGGAGGATCGACGGTGCTCCCACCGTGGCGAGGGCCGCAAGACCCGCACCGGCACGCAACGCTTTGCGACGTGTAATCATGGCAAACCCCCTGTTTGTTTCCATCAGAGCTTAACGTAAGCCTTGAGGCCGATCAGCCTCTCCAGCACCAGAACCACCGACAATGCGAGCAAGATCGAGACCATCGAGGCGGCGGCGATGGCGCCGTCGAGGTCGAATTTCATGTAGTTGAACAGCACCACCGGCAGGGTCTCGCCCTTGGGCACCACCAGGAACAACGAAACCGGGAACTGATCGAAAGACACGATGAACGCGAAGACGCCGCCCGCGAACACGCCCGGTCGGATCAGCGGCAGGGTGACTTCGAAGAAGACCCTCAAGGGGCTCGCGCCCAGCACGGCGGCGGCCTCCTCGATTCGCCGGTCGAAATTGTGCAGCACCGCAAGCGTCGTGCGGATGACGTAGGGCACGGCGACCAGCGTGTGGGCCATGATCAGGCCCCAGACCGGCCGGCCGATGCCGGACAGGAGATAGGCCTGGAACAACGCCAGGCCGGTCAGGATCGCGGGCAGCATCAGCGGCGACATGAAGAAGGCTGTGAGGACGGCGCGCCCCGGCAGGTTGCCGCGCGCCAGCGCCAGCGCGCAGGCGCCGCCGATCAGGATCGACAGGACCAGCACCACCGACGCCACCCACAGCGACAGCCAGAGCGCGTTCATGAACTCCGCGCTGCCGAAGAACTTCTCGAACCAGCGCAGGCTGACGCCGACCGGCGGGAAGGAAATGTAGGGCGTCGGATTCAGCGCGAACACCAGCACGATGGCGATCGGCAGCAGCAGGAACGCAAGCAGCAGCGCGTTCAGCGCGAGGTAGGCGGCGCGGCCCGGATTGAACGGCCGGCGGTTGGGCTGGGCGCTCATGCCATTCCCTGCCCGCCCGCAAGCCGCGCGAGGATGCGGTTGTAGGCAATGACGATGGCCAGCGAAACCAGCAGCAGGATCACGCCGAGGGCACCCGCGAAGTTGGGGTTGAAACTGGTGCCGACCTGCTGGGCGATCAGCATCGGCAGGGTCAGCACATCGGTGCCGCCCATCAGCGAGGGCGTGACATAGGCGCTGATCGACAGCGCAAAGACCAGCAGCGAGCCCGCCAGGATGCCGGGCAGGCTGAGCGGCAGGGTCACTTCGGCGAAGGCCCGGACACGTCCCGCGCCCAGGCTGCGCGCCGCCTGCTCCAGCCGCTCGTCGATGCGGCCGATCACCCCGGTCAGGGTCAGCACCATGAAGGGTACGTAGATATGGACCAGCGCGACGATCGTGCCGAACTCGTTGTACATCAGCGGCAGCGGCTTTTCGATCAGGCCCCACTGCATGAGGGTCGTGTTGATGACGCCCTTGTCCTGCAGGATCGTCATCCACGCGAAGGTACGCACGACGATGCCGGTCAGCATCGGCGCGATCACCGCCATCAGGACCAGCGCATGGCCGAGTCGCGACTGCATGCGCGCCATCCAGTGCGCCAGCGGGTAGCCGATCAGCAGCGCGATGACCGTCGTGATGAGGCCGATGCGCAGGGTCGACCACAGCGCATCATGGAAGATGCCGGCGGGATCGAAGATGAAGCGCTCGTAGTGGCGCGTCGTGAGGAAAGCGTTCGGGTTGGTGACGGGATTGCCGGAAAAGAAAGACATCGCCGTCATCACGCCGAACGGCAGTACGAAGAACAGCACGAACAGCAGCCCGGCCGGCGCGATCAGCCAGGCGATCGGCGAAGGGCGTGCCGCTGAATTCATGCCGCGACGATCATGACGTGGCCGCGACGTCGCCGACGACCCGGACGCGCACGCGCACCGAGTTGCCGGGCAGGTAGGCCAGCGGCATGTCCTCGCTCTCGATCGTATGCAGCGTCGCGCGGTCGGCGCCGGCTGCGACGGCTCGGTCGTTGGCGATGGCCTGTGCCGCTTCGATCGCCTCGACGCGGCTCATGTCCTTGAAGATCTGGTCGCACTCGCCAGAGACCTGCGCGATGGCCGCGCCGACGGCATTGGCGCAGTCGCCGTGCTCGACATGGATCACCTGCGACACGCCCGCCATCCTGTCGGGGATCAGGAAGGCGCCGCCGCCGACCGCGACCAGCGGCACGTCGCCCGCCTCGGTCTTCATCCGGTCGATCGCCTCCTCCGCCAGCCGCGCCGCCTCGGCAAAGACCTTCGCGCAGGTCGCGGCATCGAGATGGGCAACCCTGGACCTGTCGCCCAGCTCGAAAAGCCCCACGGCGACGGCCACGTCGGTGGTGGTGAGCTGCGTGCCGCCAAAGGCCAGGGCGTCGGTCAGAAGGCGATAGCCCACGGAAACCGGGCCGATGGACAGCGGGTCGAGCACCACGTGGCTGCCGCCGCCCAGGCCGATCGACAACAGGTCGGGCATGCGGAAGAGCGTGCGAACGCCGCCGACCTTGACCACTGAATTGGCCTCGCGCGGGAAGCCGAGCTTCAGCTGGCCCACGTCGGTGGTGGTGCCGCCGACATCGATCACCATCGCGTCGCTGAGGCCCGAGAGATAGGCCGCCCCGCGCATCGAGTTGGTCGCCCCCGAGGCGAAGCTGTAGACCGGCAGGCGTCGCGCCTGACTCGCTTCGGCCACCGTGCCGTCGTTTTGGGTGATGAACAGCGGCGCATCGATGCCGGAATCGCGGATCGCTTTTTCGAACGCAGCGATCGTGTCGCGCGAGAGGTCGGCGAGCGCCGCGTTCAGCAGGCCGGCATTCTCGCGTTCCAGCAGGCCGATTCGGCCGAGGTCCGACGAGCAGGTGATGGCGGCGTCCGGAATGACGGAGGCGACCAGCTCCGCTGCCCGCTTCTCATGGGTGGGATCGAGCGGCGAGAAGACCGCCGAGATGCCAACGGCGCGGAGGCCCGCCGCCTTCATCTCCCGGGCCGCCTTCAGGACGGCCGCCTCGTCGAGCGGCATGAACGGACGGCCGTCATATTCATGGCCGCCCTCGACCATCCAGACACCGCCGCGAACCAGTGTTGCGAGATCCTCGGGCCAATCGCAGAAGGGCGGCAGCGAGGCGCCCGACGGCAGGCCGAGCCGCAGCGCCGCCACCCTCGAGAGATGCCGGCGCTGGACCACCGCATTGATGAAGTGCGTGGTGCCGATCATCACGCCGTCGATCTTCTTCAGCGCGCCATCTTCGCCCTTGAGAACACCCGTGGCGCCGAGCTTCCTGAGCGAATCGAGGATGCCTGTCGTCACGTCCTGGCTGGTCGGCGCCTTGACCGCGCCCACGACCTTGCCGTCTTCGATCAGGACGGCATCCGTGTTGGTGCCGCCGACGTCGATACCGATCCGCCTCATGATGCAAACACACTCCTGAACTCGATATCGTAGCCAAAGGCACGCGGGCCGACATGGGCCAGTCCCGCCCGGGTGAGGAAGATATCCGGCCCCGGTAGCGCGACGACCGTCACCCTCTGACCATAACGGATCGTCTCCGTGCCGACGGCCTCCCCCGACACCGAGTCGAGCACACAGATCAGGTCGGGAGTCATGGCGACCGGCTCGCCGTCCAGTCGCGCCACGATCCATTCATTCTGGAAATTGATCTGCATCCCGGCGCCCCGCCAGTCGTCCATGCCCTCGAAGCGCACGATGCCGCGCAGGAAGCCTTCAGTGGCCCGCCGCTCGACGTCGACCACCTTGCCACGATACAGCAGCTTGCCCGGCTCGACGGCCAGGATGGCCGCAACGGGATCGTCGTGCGTGCGCTGCGCATCACGGACCGCGCGCCCGATGGTGATCGCCTTCGTGGTCGTGCCATGAATGCCCCAGCGCTTGACCTCGGCGCCGGTGCGCGGCGGCTGGCATGTCGGCGCGGTCGAGCCGTACTCGACACAGATCTTACGCACGATCCTCTCCGCCCACGTCCAGGTCGGTACGGTCTCGACGATCGATTCGAGCCCGCGCACGTCGACGGCGGTGAGAGGACAGGGCTTCAGGCCGCCGACCGCGACCGACGTCATCTGCGCTTCGGGATAGGCCCGGCCCATCGTGTCCGAATCGACGACCGGCACGCCGAGATGCGCGGCCACCATGAGCGGACGGATGCCGTTGCCGCCGCCGATCTCCATGCCCATCACGGCATCGAACCGGCGTCCGGTATGCTCTTCCATCAGCCGCGCCGCGCGCGCGATGGTTTGGTGGTCGGTCAGCCGTTCGATGCCGACCAGCGGCGCGCCCATGTTGGCAATGACGCCGACCCAGGCCTCGTCATCGAGATCCGATGCCGGCATCAGCCGTGCGCGCCGGCCCTCGCGATAGAGCACGCGCATGTTGAGCAGCGAGAGATACGGGTTGCCGCCGCCGCCGGTACCCAGCACCCAGGCGCCGACGGCCAGAGATTCGATGTCGTCTTCGGTGATGTCGCGCAACTTCACCGCCGCACCCTCATGCAAACACGCTCTTGAACTCGATGTCGTAGCTGAATGCCCTGGGCCCCACATGCTGCAGACCCTTGGGGCTGAGGAACACCGGCGGCGGCGGCAGGGCGATCACCGTGACCCGCTGGCCGTAGCGGATGGTCTCGGTGCCGACCGCCTCGCCCGAGACCGAATCCAACACGCAGATCAGGTCAGGCGACATGGCAATGGGCGTGCCGTCGAGCCAGGCGACGATCCATTCGTTCTGGAAATTGATCTCCATGGCGGCGCCGCGCCACTCTTCCATGCCGTCGAAGCGCGTCCGACCGCGCAGGAAGCCTTCGGTCGCCCGTCGCTCCACATCGATGACCTTGCCCTTGTAGAGCACCTTGCCCGGCTCGACGGAGAGGATGGCCGCGATAGGATCTCCGTGCGTGCGCTGGGCCTCACGCACGGCGTGACCGATCGCGATGGCCTTGGTCGTGGTGCCGTGGATGCCCCACTTCTTCACTTCGGCGCCGGTGCGCGGCGCCTTGCAGGTCGAGGCGATGGAACCGTACTCGACACAGATCTTGCGGCTGACGCGCTCCATCCACTTCCAGGTGGGCACTTTCTCCACGACCGATTCGAGGCCGCGCACGTCGACGGTGGTCAGCGGACAGGGCTCGAGGTCGCCCACGGCAACCGACGTCATCTGTGCCTCCGGATAGGCGCGCCCCATCATGTCGGAATCGATCACCGGGCGTTTCAGGTGGGCGGCGGCCATCAGGGGCTGGATCGAATTGCCGCCACCGATCTCGAGCGCCATGATCCCGCGGAAGCGGTAGCGCGTGTGGCGCTCCATCAGGTCGACAGCGCGCGCGATGGTGCGGCTGTCGGTGAGGCGCTCCTGCCCGACCAGCGGCGCGCCCATGTTGGAGACAGCAGCAACCCAATCGTCGTCGGCCAGTTCGGACGCCGGCATGAGCTGCACGCGATAGCCCTCCTTGTAGAGGGCGCGCATGTTGAGGAGACCGAGATAGGGACTGCCGCCGCCACCGGTTCCGAGGACCCAGGCGCCGACGGCCAGCGATTCGATGTCGTCGATTGTGATTTCGGTCAGGGGCATGGTCCGGTGCTTCGGGCGAGGTCGCTCTTGTCGGGATGGACGAGGGGTCCGCCGGAGCGAGGCCTTGCAAGATCGGGACCATCGAGCGGCGTTTTTCGTCGCGCGACGAGGTCCAGCCCGCATGACATCTTGCCCCGTGTTACGGCATGTCTATGGATTAATCAGGCGGCGATCTATACGTGCGAACACGTATGAGGAGGAGACAGGTGGGCACCAGGCGCATTCCGCGCATTGCCGTCGTCACCATGGGCCACGCGCCACGCCCGGACGTCATGGACGAAATCCGGCCGCTGCTGGGCGAGGCCACGCTCGACGAGTTCGGTGCCCTCGACAATGATTCCGAGGACCTGATCGCGAAAAGCGCACCGTGCCACGACGAGCTGAGTTACCTCACCCGGTTGCGCGATGGCCGGCACGTCATCGTCGAGGCCGGCTTCGTGACGAGCCGCACGGAGGCCCTGGTCACGGAGCTCGACGGGCAGAACTTCGATCTCATCATCCTGGCAATGACCGGCATGCGGGCGCGCCTTGCGACGCGGACGCCGCTCATCCACGGTCAGGACGCGCTGGACGCCTGGATTTCCGCCCTGACCGCCAGCAATTCTCGGATCGGCATCATCTTTCCACTGGCGAGCCAGCAATCGGCGGCGAGCGAGAGCGACTACGGCACGATGCTGAAGAGTTCGCTCGCCAGCATCGGCGGCAGCCAGAGTTCCGATCTCACCCAGGCCATCGACCGCGTGTCGGGCGCGGACCTGATCGTGATGAACTCGGTGGGATACACGAGCGGGATGGCGCAGCAGGTCGAGCGGAGCAGCGGCAGGCCGGTCGTCACCGCCTGCCGCATCATCGGCAGCACGGCGCGCCTGCGGCTTTCGGAGATCGCCGGCAAGCCGTTGGATCTGCAGGCCACGACCTACACCGGCGCCGAACTGCTGCGGCGGCTTCCACAAGCCGCTCTGGACTCCCTCACCCGGCGCGAAACGGAGGTGCTGGTCCAAGTGCTCGAGGGCGCCGCCAACAAGTTCATCGGCCGGACGCTCGGCATCAGCCATCGCACCGTCGAGATCCATCGCTCACGTGCGATGGTGAAACTCGGCGCATCGTCGACACCGGAACTTATCCGTCGGGCCTTGAGACAACCGAACCGGTGAGGTCCGCCGCGGGCGCTCAGGGCGCGAGCGACGGCAAAGCAGCCCTGATCGGCGCGCTCGATATCTGCATGAGGCCCGAGAAGGGCTCGACCATTTCGAGAATCAGGAAAAGGGCCGCCGCAGCCGAAAGCGCGACCAGTCCGAGCGCCACGGCCGATGTCGGGTTCACCGGCGAGAAGAGGCAGTAGCTGGCGAACAGTACGGTGAGCCAGAAAATCAGCACGATTAGGACCGGCAGCGGCAAGCCGGAACTCGACTGCTCGAAGAGCGCGAGCCGCGCCTGCGAAATCGGAAGAGCGAGCTGGAGGGCCTGGGTGGCGAGGGCCGATTTGACGGCCGTCCCACCTGGCAGGGCATGCAGACCGGCGTAGACCTCCGACGCCAGCGTTCCGCTGCCGTACAGCGCAAGATTTTCGCTGGCCGGCCTGTCATGCCAGATTCGCTCGATCATCTGGTCGACGGCCACCCTCAGCAGGGAGCGCAGCGGCTTCGCTTCCGGACCGTATTGATCAAGCACTGCGTCAAGCAGGATGAGATTGGCAGCGATCTGGCGCACTTCGGCGCGCTGGGCCTCATAGATGCTGCTTGCCGAGTTGATGAGCAGGCCGAGGACCAGCGCCGCGATCGTCCCCACGAGGCCGGCTCCCAGCCGGACGATGTCCCGGGCATGGTCGTCGAGATGATGGTTGGGCAGTCTGCGGCGCAGCAGCACACCGATGACCGCACCGAGCAGCATGACGCCGCAGGCCGCGAGCGAGATCCAGACGGGTTGCAAGATTCACCTTTCCGGGGAACGCCGTACTGGCGCACGGTAGACTTCTAGCACTCTTGCGAAACGGACACGGCTTGCTTTTTGCAGGGGCTCCGGTGCGCATGTTAGCGTTCGAGGAACTTAGTCGGAGGTCGTCGATGCAGCCATCCATCCAATCCGTGAGCGGGCAGCCGGTTGCTCCCCCCCTCATCGGTGGCGAGATTCCGCTGATCGATGTCGCCGACTATCTGGCCGGCGTGCCGGGGGCCGCCGAGAAGGCCGCCGCCGAACTGCGCTACGCGTTCGAGAATGTCGGCTTCTACTATCTCACCGGCCATGGCGTGCCGCAGAAGCTGATCGACGACACCTATGCCGCCGCCGCGCGCTTTCATGCGCAGCCGATGGAGGCCAAGCTCGCGGTCAAGGTCGACGAGCACAATATCGGCTACATGCCGATCGCCCAGAAGGCGCCACCCAATGCCGCCGCGCAGGGCAAGAAGCCCAGCCAGAACGAGGCCTACTTCCTGCGCCGCGAGCGCGATGCCAGCGATCCCGACGTGATCTCAGGCCGCCGCTTCCATGCGCCGAACAAGTGGCCGGCCGACCTGCCGGGTTTCCGTGAGACGACGCTGGAATACATCGCGACGCTGGAGAAGCTCTGCCAGAAGCTGGTGCGGCTCTACGCGCTGGCGCTCGACCTGCCTGAGACCCATTTCGACGCCTGTTTCGCCAAGCCACACATGATCCTGCGCATGTCGCGCTATCCGCAGATCGACGGCGCCGACGAGAGCGTCGAGAGCCTGGTGCCGCACACCGACTCAGGCTTCATGACATTGCTTCCGCCCAACAAGGTGCAGGGGCTCTCCATCCTGCTGCCCGACGGAAGCTGGATGGACGCGCCGGGGATCGAGAATGCCTTCGTCGTGAACGGCGGCGACATCCTCCACCGCTGGAGCAACGAGCGCTTCCTGTCGACGCCGCATCGCGTGCGCAATGTCTCGGGTCAGATCCGCTATGCCATCCCATTCTTCTGCGATCCCGACCACGACACGATGATCGAGTGCCTGCCGTCGTGCCAGTCGGCGGAGAAGCCCGCCAAATATCCGCCGATCAAGTTCGGCGACTATGCGCTGTGGTTCGCCGCCCAGCGTTACGGCCACATGTCGAAGGTCGCCGCACCGACAGAAGAACAGATCGCGCCGGGCGAGCGCGCCACCTCCCGCTGGCAGGCCTGACACCGATGCGTTTGCGTACCCTTCTGACGGCCGGCTCCGCCGCCGCGCTCCTGCTCGCCTCCCCCGCCTTCGCCCAGACCAAGACGATCAAGGCGGTGATGCATTCGGACCTCAAGGTCCTCGACCCGATCTGGACCACCGCCAACATCGTGCGCAACCACGGCTACATGGTGTGGGACACGCTGTTCGCGATGGACGAGAAGCTGCGGCCGCAGCCCCAGATGGTCGATACCTGGACGCTGAGCGACGACAAGCTCACCTACACCTTCACGCTGCGTGACGGGCTGAAGTGGCACGACGGCAAGCCGGTCACCGCCGAGGACTGCATCGCTTCCCTGAAGCGCTGGGGTGCGCGCGATTCGACCGGCGTGAAGATGCTGAGCTTCGTGGCCTCCTTCGAGCCGGTGAACGACAGGACCTTCAGGATCGTACTGAAGGAGCCCTATGGGCTGCTGATCGATTCGCTGGCCAAGCCCGGCGGCTCGACGCCGCTGATGATGCCCAAGCGCATCGCCGACACCGATCCGGCCAAGCAGATCAGCGAGTTCGTCGGCTCCGGCCCCTTCATCTTCAAGGCCGACGAGTGGAAGCCCGGCGAAAAGACCGTCTATGTGAAGAACCCCGACTACAAGCCGCGCGCGGAGCCCGCCTCCGGCCTGGCCGGCGGCAAGGTCGCGAAGGTCGATCGCGTGGAATGGCTGGCCATCCCCGATCACCAGACGGCGGTAAACGCGCTGCTGGCCGGCGAGATCGACTATATCGAGGCCCCGCCGCATGACCTGAAGTCGCTGCTGCAGGCCGACAAGAACGTGCGGCTCGAGGTCTACAACAAGATCGGCGCGCAATACGTCTTCCGCTGGAACACGGTGGTGCCGCCCTTCGACAACGAGAAGGTGCGGCGCGCCGCCGAATATGCCTTCGACCAGAAGGCGTTCCTTCAGGGCGTGATCGGCGACGAAAAATACTACCAGACCTGCGATGCCATGTTCGTCTGCGGCACGCCGCTCGAATCGAATGCCGGCATGGACGGGTTGGTGCGCGGCAACTTCGCCAAGTCGAGGGAGCTCCTCAAGGAGGCCGGTTACGACGGCACGCCGATCGTGATGCTGCACACGACCGACATCGCCGTCCTGACCAATGCCGGCCCGATCGCCAAGGACCTTCTGGAGAAAGGTGGTTTCAAGGTCCAGATGGTACCGCTCGACTTCCAGGCCATCGTGGCGCGACGCCTGCGCAAGACGCCGCCGCAGGATGGGGGCTGGAACGGCTTCATGACGGCCTGGCTCTCGGTCGACATGATGAACCCGCTGACCAACAGCATGCTCACCGCCTCCTGCGACAAGGCCAATTTCGGCTGGCCGTGCGACGCCGAGGTCGAAAGGCTGCGTGACGCCTTCGCCCGCGCGCCGGATCTGGAAGCCCGCAGGAAGATCGCGGCCGACCTGCAGGCGCGCGCCATCACCTACGGCACGCACGTTCCGCTCGGCCAGTACACGCTGCCGACCGCGACACGTTCAGACCGGCTGAGCGGCGTTGTCACCAGCCCGATCCCCGTTTTCTGGAACATCGAGAAGAAGGGCAACTGACAGCGATCGCGCCGGGGGCCACCGTGTTTCCCGAGAAGGCCCGCATCGTCGGCGCCAGCGCTATCGGAAATGTCCTCGAATGGTTCGATTTCGCGATCTACGGCTATTTCGCGATCACCATCGGCCAGGCCTTCTTTCCGCACCAGGATCCGGTGGCGCAGCTGCTGTCGACCTTCGGTGTGTTCGCCATAGGCTGCCTGATGCGGCCGCTGGGGAGCCTTCTGTCGGGTAGTATCGGCGACCGTTACGGCCGGCGCGCCGCGCTCACCGTTTCGATGACGGCGATGGCCTTCTCGACCTTTCTCGTGGGAATCCTGCCCGGCTACGAGACCCTGGGAATGGCGGCTCCCCTGCTCCTGACGCTCCTGCGCATGGTGCAGGGCCTGTCGCTGGGTGGCGAGTGCCCGACCGCCTTCATCTTCATGATCGAGCATGCAGGCGCGCGCAGGCGTGGCCTGGCCGGCGCGATGGCGACCGGCGGCGGGGCGGCCGGCCTCCTCCTCGGATCGGCATCCGGCGCACTCCTCACCGCCGTGACGCCGCCGGACATTCTGCAGGACTGGGGCTGGAGGCTGCCGTTCCTGCTCGGCCTTCCGGTCGGGTTGATGGGCCTCTGGTTGCGCCGGGGCGTGCCGGAGCCCCCCAGAGACTCCGGTATCGTGGCGGCCCCGGTGCGGGAGGTGTTCAACCACCATCTTCCGCTGTTGGCGCGCCTGGCGTGCATGGCCTCGCTGGGCGCCGTGACGTTCTTCATCGTCTTCCTCTACCTGGTGAGCTGGCTGCAGTTCGTCGACGGGGTCTCGCCGGTGCGCGCCCTGGGCTTCAGCTCGATTGCCATGGCTGCAGCTCTCCCCATCTACCTTTCCGCAGGCTGGTTGAGCGACCGGATCGGACGGCGGAAGCTGCTCCTCGGCGCGATGGCGGTGGCCCTGGTCGGCGCGGTACCGCTGTTCTGGCTCATGCACCACACCGATCCCCTCCTGGTCCTCGCCGGCGAACTGGGCTTCGTTCTCATCATCGGCACCGTATTCGGCATCGAACCGGCCTTCATGGTGGAAGCGACCCCCGCCCCAATCCGCTGCACGGCGGTGGCACTGGCCTTCAATCTCCCGGCGGGCATCCTGGGAGGGCTCGCGCCGCTCGCGGCGACCTGGCTGATCCACCGAACCGACAACGACCTCAGCCCCGCCTTCCTCGTCATGGCGGCGGCGGTAATTTCCTTCGTCGCCACCGCCTCGTTTCCCGACAGGACCGGGCTGGCCGACGCCCCCTCCACGGTCGCTCCGAAGACGTGACGCCGTTTCGTCGTCTCATGCATAGTCGGTCGCAATGACCCCGCCCAGCACACGGCGCATCGTCGCCGCCGGCACCATCGGCAACCTGCTCGAATGGTACGATTTCGCAATCTACGGCTACTTCGCGGCCACCATCGGCCGCGTCTTCTTCCCCGCGGAGAGTCCGGTCGCCCAGGTACTGGCCGCCTTCGGCATCTTCGCGCTGGGCTACCTGATGCGGCCGCTCGGCGGCATGGTGGTCGGCCACATCGGCGACCGCTACGGCCGCCGCGCCGCCCTTACCTTCTCGATCGCCGCGATGGCCGTGCCGACTTTCCTGGTCGGCCTGTTGCCGGGCTACGCGACGCTTGGAATGGCCGCACCGATCCTGCTGACGCTGCTCCGGATGATCCAGGGCCTGTCGGTCGGCGGCGAGGCCACGACCTCGATGGTCTTCCTGGTCGAGCAGGCGCCGCCCGGCCGCCGCGGCCTGGTCGGCAGTTTCTGCTCGCTGGCGGCAACCGGCGGCTTCCTGCTGGGCTCGGCGATCGGCGCCGCCTTCGCCGCCGTCCTGCCGGCCGATGCACTGGCCGCCTGGGGCTGGCGTATCCCGTTCCTGCTGGGCCTCGTGCTCGGCGTCGTCGGCTGGTGGATCCGCAAGGTTCTCGTCGAGGAAACGCCGCCGCAGTCGGGCCATGGCTCGCCGTTGGTGGAGACGCTGCGCCACCATGGCCGCGCCGTGATGCGGGTGGCCGGCATCACGATCTTCAATGCCGTCGGCTTCTACCTGATGTTCCTCTACGTCGTGACCTGGCTGCAGGATGTCGACGGCATCGCTCCGGCGCGCGCGCTGGAGATCAATACGGCGAGCATGTTCTTCCTGCTGCCGGTAATGCTCGCATCCGGCTGGCTGTCGGACCGCGTGGGGCGGCGACCGCTCATGCTGACGGCAATGGCGTTGGGCTTCGTCGGCGCGGTGCCTTGCCTGTGGCTGATGCATCATCCCGACCCGGCGCTGATTCTCGTGGGACAACTCGCCCTGGTGATCCCGGCCGGCATGGGACTCGGCATCATCCCCTCGATCCTGACCGAGGCGGTGGCGGGGCGCGTCCGCTGTACGGCGGTGTCGCTGGGCTACAATATCGCCTTCGGCGTCATCGGCGGCCTGACGCCGCTCACCGCCGCCTGGCTCGTCGCTCGCACGGGAGTCGATCTCAGCCCGGCCTGGCTGTTCATGGCCGCCGCCGCCGTCTCGATCGCCACGCTCCTCACCTTCCGCGAGACGTCGCGCGACGCGACCCTGCCGCCGTGAGGCTCACACGACGCGCGCTCGGGCCGCTGGCGCTTGCGGCGAGCGCACTCGCCGGTTCCGCGCGCGCCGCGTCCTCAGCCAGGGTCGACGCCCATACGCACGCCTTCGTGCGCGGCCTCAAGCTCGCCGTCGATGCCCGCTATGCGCCCGACTACGACGCCTCATGGCAGACGCTGCTGGCGCTCGCGGAGGCCAACGGCGTCGGCCGGGCGGTGCTGCTGCAGCCCTCCTTCCTGGGCTTCGACAATTCCTATCTCTTCGGCGCGCTGAAGGCCGAGCCGCAGCGCTTCCGCGGCGTGCCGTGGATCTCGCCCTCGGTCGAGACGCGCCCCGAGGACTGGGAGGAAATGGCGCGGATCGGCGTGCGCGGGCTTCGCTTCCCGATCTTGGGCCTGCCGACGCCGCAATGGTCGGCCTATTCCGACATGCTGGGCGAAGCGCTGAAACGCGACTGGCCGATTCACCTCTATGTCGAGAGCAAGCGCCTGCCCGACATGCTGCCGTTCCTGCTCGACGGCGGCCACAGGGTGGTGATCCCGCACTACGGCATGTTCGACCGCACGCTGGGTCCAGCGCGCGATCCCGGCTTCAAGGCGCTGCTGGAAAGCGCGAGGACCGGTCGCGTGTTCGTCGTACTGAGCGGCGCCTATCGCGTCGGGCCCGAACGCGCACGCCAGGCGGCGCCGATGCTGCTCGACGCCTTCGGTCCCGGGCGCCTGATGTGGGCCAGCGACTGGCCGCACACCGACACCGGCCTCAACCGCGTGACGACCTATCCGACGACGCTCAAGACGTTCGAGGACTGGGTGCCGAACGAGGCGACCCGGCGCACCATCCTGATCGACACGCCGTCGAAGCTTTACGGGTTCTGACGCCTACGCCGCCCCGCCCTCCACGGCCCGGCCCTCGGCGCGCCAGCGCAGCATGCCGCCCGGAAGGTTGGCGACGTCGGCAAGGCCAGCCTTCTGAAGGATGGCCGTTGCGTGCGCGGAGCGGCTGCCGGCGCGGCAGACGGCAACGATCGGCTTGTCCGTCGGCAGGTCCTTGGCGCGCACTGCAAGCTCGCCCAAGGGGACGAGCGTGGCGCCGCGAATGTGCCCCAGCGGACCCGAAAACTCGGCCTGTTCGCGAACGTCGACCACGTTCACCTCCGAGAGGTGCTCCTCCAGCCAGTGCGGCTCGACTTCCCAGACGCCGCCGAAGGTGAAACGCAGCGGCGCCCACGCGGGCTCTGCCGGCACGCCCGCCGTATTTCCCGGCTGGCCGCAGCGCAGGTTGGCGGGCACGGCCTCGTCGATCTTCTTCGGATGAGGCAGATCGAGGTTCTTCATGTAGCCGACATAGTCGTTCTCGCCGACCTCGCCGCCCAGCCGGGGATTGAACTTCTTCTCCTCGATCACGCTGCTGACCGTGAGGCCGCGATAGTCGTGCGCCGGGTAGAGAAGACAGCTCTCCGGCAACGCGAAGATGCGTGAGCGCACGGAACGATAGAGCGCGCGCGGATCGCCCTGCTGGAAGTCGGTGCGACCGGATCCGCGGATCAGGATGCAGTCGCCGGTGAAGGCCATGCTCTCGTCGTCGAGCACGTAGGTAACGCACCCCGACGTGTGGCCGGGCGTCGACCGCACTTCGAGCGCGCGGCGGCCGAATTCGACGCGGTCGCCGTCCTGGAGCAGCCGGTCGGCACCAGCCGCGCCCGACGCCGCCGAAAGCGCAATCCCGCTGCCCAGCCGCTGCTTCAGCAGCCAGGCCCCGGTCACATGGTCGGCATGGACGTGGGTGTCGAGCGTCCATTTCAGCGTGAGGCCAAGCTCGCCGATCAGCGCCGCGTCGCGTCGCGCCTGCTCGAAGACCGGATCGATCAGCAGCGCCTCTTTCGAGACGCTGCAGCCGAGCAGGTAGGTGTAGGTCGACGAGGTCGGGTCGAAGAGTTGGCGAAAGACGAGCATCGGTCGCTACTCCTCAAGCCGGCGCGCTCGCCGTGTCGATCGCGGCCAGCGATTCCGGATCGAGCTCCAGCGTGGTCGCGTTGAGCACGTCGTCGAGCTGCTTCAGGCTGGTCGCACTGACGATCGGCGCGGTGATCGACTTGCGGTGCAGCAGCCAGGCGAGCGACACCTGCGCCAGCGTGGCATGTGTCCTGGCGGCGGCATCGTCGAGCGCCTTCAGCACCGCCATGCCCTTGGGATTGATGTACTTCTTCACGCCCGCGCCGCGCTGGACGCTGCCGACATCCGCTTCCGACCGGTACTTGCCCGTCAGGAATCCGCTGGCCAGTGAATAATAGGGGATCACGCCGATCCCCTCCTTCAGGCATTCGTCCTCGAGCGCGCCCTCGAACAGGCCGCGCTCCATGAGATTGTAATGCGGCTGCAGGCTCTCGTAGCGGGGCAGTCCCTTTTCCTTCGAGATCTTCGCGGCCTCGGCCAGGCGTGGCGCGTCGAAGTTGGAGGCGCCGATGAAGCGGATCTTGCCGGCCTTCACCAGCTCGCCATAGGTCGAGAGGGTCTCCTCCTGCGGCGTGTCCTTGTCATCCTTGTGCGACTGGAAGAGATCGATGCGGTCGGTGTTGAGCCGCTGAAGCGAGGCGTCGACCGACTCCCTGATGTTCTTGGCCGACAGCGCGCCGCTCGGCAGGCCCATGCCGCACTTGGTGGCGAGCACGATCCTGTCGCGCTTGGCCGGATCCTTCTTCAGCCAGGTGCCGATCACGGTCTCGCTCTCGCCGCCCTTGTTGCCCGGAAACCAGCGCGAATAGACATCGGCGGTATCGACGAACGAGAAGCCGCCATCGACGAAGGCGTCGAGCAGCCGGTGCGAGGTCGCCTCGTCGGCCGTCCAGCCGAACACGTTGCCGCCGAACGCGATGGGGACGAATTCGAGGTCGGACTTCCCGAGTTTGCGCTTCTGCATCCTGTCACTCCTTTGGATATTCATTCGGCGGCCTTGGGTGCGGCCTCGGCGGCCTGCGGCGGCACGGACGGCGTCGCCGGCACGGGGAACAGATAGTTGTTACCCGTAGCGAACTGGATGCCGAGTGCCGGGAACTGGTCGTACATGCGCCGGATCGCCATGCGCTGGACCATGGTCGGATTCTTCGGGCGCGCCATGAACTTGAAGCGCACGATCAGCGAGTTGTCCTTGATGTCGACGACGCCCTGCATCTTGAGCGGTTGCAGCAGGATGGGCTTGAAGGTCGGCTCCTCCATCATCTGCAGGCCGATCTTCTTGACCGTCTTGCGCAGCAGCTCGACGTCGGTGCCGTTGGCGAAGGCGATATTGAACTTCACGACGGTCCAGTCGCGGCTGAAGTTCGTGATGTGACCGACCTGGCCGAACGGCACGATGTGGAGCTGGCCGTTCTGGTGGCGCAGCTTCAGCGAGCGCACGCTGAACCCCTCGACCGTGCCCTTGACCTTGCTGCAGTCGACATACTCTCCGATGCGGAAGGAATCCTCGGCGAGGAAGAAGATGCCCGACACGATGTCCCGCACCAGCGACTGGCTGCCGAAGGACACGGCGAGGCCGAACACCGAGGCGCCGGCGATCAGCGGCGTGATGTTGACGCCGAGTTCCGACAGGACGAGCAGTCCGCCGACGACGGCGATGGTCGCGCCGGCAACGACGCGCAGCAGCGGCATGAGAGTGCGAAGACGCGAAGCCGCGACCTGCACGTCCTCCTCAGAATCGCCCGACACATCCGCCGAAGGCAACGGGTTGGAGGCGATGTAGGAATCCATGCGGTACTTCAGGAACCGCCAGCCGGCGTAGATCGCGACGGCGCTCAGCGCCGCGATCTTGGCGCCGCGGTCGTGGGGGCCCCATTCCTCGGGCGTGGCGGCGGCGAGCACGCGGACCATCAGCGCCTCGGCGACCAGGATCGCCACATAGAGGCGAACAAGCAGGCGCACGCAATCGGCGACCACGTCGCCCGCCATCGGCAGTTCGGAGACGATGTGGCGCGTGATGCGATGCATCAGCGTCTCGAACAGTAGCAGGGCGACCAACGCCGACTCGATGGTGGCCATGCCGCGGGCGGCGGTACCGCTCTCCGTCAGGGCGGCATAGACGGCCGCCAGTCCCAGCAGCGCATAGAAGGCGAGGCCCGCCATCCACCAGTTGCGGGCCGCATCGAGCTTGAGCTGGCGGCTGAAGCCCGTCGAAGGGACCATCGCCGTGAGCCAGGCCGCCATGTCCAGGCGGTAGCGCCACACGATCAACAGCAGCAGCACGGCGATCACGGGCACGTAGAGCATGATGGCGGCACTGGTGATCTCGCGGTTGGCGCCCGTCGCTGCGAGGGCGCGCGCCGCGAGACTTGCCAGCATCGGCAGCAGAACCACGAGGTTGAGGGCGACGAGCAGACGCCGCGCCGCGCCATCGTCGACCGGCGCTATGCGGCCTTCAGGCGTGCTGGGGCGCAGGAAGGCCCGGAACACCAGATTGAACCCGCGCCAATAGACGAGCGTATGAAGCACCAGCGAGCCAAGCTTGCCGGCCACGCTATCGGGCGTGCCAAGCTGGCCCAGAACGAGCCGGCCGGCGACGGCCAGCGCGACCAGGGCCAGGACGTCGAGCAGAAGGGCACGCAAGAAGGCACGCAGCGGCGTCTTGCTGGCCAGGCGGTCGAAGGCGCTGACGCGAGCGCGGCTCAGGATCAGGCGCGCGATGCCTTCGGCAACGAGGCCTGCCACGACAATTCCGACCAGCAGCAAGGCGGTTCGGCCGCCGACGACCTGCGGCAGGGCAAGGAGGTGCGCGCCGAGTGCGGGAAGTTGGGCGAAGGTAAACTCGAACCGCTCGGTCATCAGCATGAGGAAGCTTGCCGCCGCCCCCTCGCCGGCCGTCACGGCCTGCGCCGCCGCGGGGAACGCCCAGACACCGACGAGCCCGCTGATTGCAGAGGCGCTGCCGCTGCTTGACCGTTTCATCGATTTTCCCCCAAAGAATGTCCCGGCAAACCTAAGCCAATTGGCAACCAGCCGCCAGACGACACGACAGGAGAGACGCCCGATGCTCGGCCTCATGCAGGACCGCCCGCTTCTGATTTCGCAGCTCATCGAGCATGCCGCCCTCAACCACGGCGACACCGAGATCGTCTCCCGCACCGTCGAAGGGCCGATCCACCGCTACACCTACCGCGACGCCAACAAGCGCGCGAAGAAGGTGGCCGAGGCGCTGCTCGCGCTCGGCATCAAGACCGGCGACCGCATCGGCACGCTGGCCTGGAACGGCTACCGCCACTTCGAACTCTACTACGGCATCTCCGGCATGGGTGCGGTCTGCCACACGATCAATCCGCGGCTCTTTCCCGAGCAGATCGTCTACATCGTGAACCACGCCGAGGATCAGCTCCTCTTCGTCGACCTCAACCTGCTGCCGGCGGTCGAGAAGCTGCTGCCGCAGATGAAGGGTGTGCGCCATGTCGTGGCGATGACCGACCGCGCGCATCTCCCCAAGGACTGCAACATCCCCAACCTGCTGGTCTACGAGGAGCTGATCGCCGACAAGCCCGGCACCTACGAATGGCCGGAGTTCGACGAACGCACGGCCTCGTCTCTCTGCTACACGTCGGGCACGACGGGCAATCCGAAGGGTGTGCTCTACCATCATCGTTCGACCATCCTGCACGCCTATGGCGCGGCGCTGCCCGACACGCTGAACCTCTCGGCGCGCTCGGTGGTGCTGCCGGTGGTGCCGATGTTCCACGTCAATGCGTGGGGCCTGCCCTACTCGGCCGCCCTGGTCGGCGCCAAGCTGGTCTTCCCGGGCGTCGCGCTCGATGGCGCCAGCCTGCACGAGCTTTTCGAGAAGGAGCGCGTCACCTTCACCGCCGGCGTGCCGACCGTGTGGCTCGCCCTGCTGAACCACATGAAGGCCAACGACCTCAAGCTGTCGACCGTGAAGTACGCCGTGATCGGCGGCTCGGCCGCGCCGCCCGCCATGATCGAGACCTTCGACAAGGATTATGGCGTCGAGGTCCTGCACGCCTGGGGCATGAGCGAGATGAGCCCGCTCGGCACGGTGAACCATCCCAAGGAGAAGCATCAGCGCCTGTCGCCTCAGGAACTGCTGGAGGTGCGCCTGAAGCAGGGCCGCCCACCCTATGGCGTCGATATGACGATCGTCGACGATGCCGGCAAGGAACTGCCGCGCGACGGCAAGGCCTTCGGCGACCTGCTGGTGCGCGGCCCGTGGATCACCTCGGGCTACTTCAAGGGCGAAGGCGGCGAGGTGCTGCGTGAAGGCGGCTGGTTCGCCACCGGCGATGTCGCGACCATCGATCCCGACGGCTACATGCAGATCACCGACCGTTCCAAGGATGTGATCAAGTCGGGCGGCGAATGGATCAGCTCGATCGACCTCGAGAACGCCGCCATGGCCCATCCGGGTGTCGCCGAGGCAGCCGTCATCGGCATCGCGCATCCCAAGTGGGACGAGCGACCGCTGCTGATCGTCCACAAGAAGCCCGACGCGCAGATCGACAAGAAGGAGCTGGTCGAGTTCCTGGCGACAAAGGTGGCAAAGTGGTGGCTGCCCGACGACGTCCAGTTCGTCGAGGCGATCCCGCACACCGCCACCGGCAAGATCCTGAAGACCCGCCTGCGCGAGGACTTCAAGGACTACAAGCTGCCGACAGCGTAGGAACCTCCGTCGTCCCGAGCGCAGTCGAGGGACCTCTTTTCTGCTTCGGCAGCCGAGGAAAGCAGGTCCCTCCACTCCGCCTCGCTTCGCGAGGCTCCGGTCGGGACGACGGCAATCTCAACTCAACGCCGCCCAGAGGAACAGCAACGTCGCGCCGGTGCCCAGCATCGTGCGCTTGACGTGGAGCTTGCCCCAACGGCGCAGCAGCGTGTGGCTCTCCTCACCGGCATCGTCGAGCGCGATCGCCTTCAGCTCGTTGTTAACCGGCATGATCATCAGCGCCGTGTAGGCCCAGTTGGCCCCCATCAGGATGGCGCCGACGATGTAGAGTTCGTCGCGGCTCTGCCACCAGGCGGCAAGGCCCAGCACCAAGCCAAGGGCGGCCAGCGTACCCTGCATGAGCGTGCCGCGTTTGTAGGACGGCTTCCACTGCTGGAGCTGCGCGCGATCGTCGAGTTCAGAGCGAGCCGGATGCTCGGCGAAACTCACATAGAAGGCCGCACCGGCGAACAGTGCCGCCGTCACCAGGGCCAGGATACCGAACACCATCGAAATTCCTTCCGTCCGCGCGCTGGACCGCGGCGCTTCGGCGGCATTATCGTCGTTTCCGGGCCGAATAGGGAGCCCGAGGAGGAGCAGACCGTGGCAACCGAAACGATTCCCGTCATCGATCTCGGGCCCTATCTCGCGGGCGAGCCCGGTGCGATGGACCGCACCGCCAAGGAACTGCGCTTCGCGCTGACCGAAATCGGCTTCTACTTCATCGTGAACCACGGCATCGCGCGCGAGAAGATCGCCGGCATGTTCGCCGAAGTGAAGCGCTTCCACGACCAGCCGGTCGAGAAGAAGCTCGAGTTGAAGCTCGACCAACACAATACCGGCTACCTGCCGATGCGCGGCAACACGCTGCGTACCTCGACCGTCCAGACCGGCACCAAGGCCAATCTCAACGAGGCCTTCTTCGTGAAGCGCGAGATGGCGCCGGACCATCCCGACGTCCTGTCGGGCCGCCGCTTCCGTGGCCTGAACCGCTGGCCCGACCTCCCGGGCTTCCGCGACACGGTGATCGACTACTGCAACGAGATGGAGCGACTGGTCCAGAAGATGGTCCGGCTCTACGCCCGCGCGCTCGACCTGCCGGCCAACTACTTCGACACCGCCTTCTCCGAGCCGATGTTCTCGATGCGCATGACGCACTATCCGCCACAGGAAGGACCGATCGACGACGAGTTCGGCCTGGCGCCGCACACCGACACCAGCTTCCTCACCCTGCTGGCGCCCAACGAGGTGCAGGGACTGTCGATCCGCAGCCAGAGCGGCTCCTGGATCGACATGCCGGCGATCGACAATGCCTATGTCGTGAACGGCGGCCAGATGCTGCAGCGCTACACCAACGATCTCTTCCTGGCGACGCCGCACCGCGCCATCAACAAGACGGCCGGCGCGCGCTATGCCTTGCCCTTCTTCTGCGACAGCGGCATCGACTGGCCGGTCGCCGCCGTGCCGACCACGGTCGGTCCCGACAAGCCGCCGAAGTATCCCACCACCTGGTACAGCGACTACATGACCTGGTACCTGAAGCGGAACTACGACGTGCTCAACACGGAGGCCCAGCAGGCCGCCGAATGAGCCCGCGCGCCGACGACATCCCGATCATCGATCTCGGCTCCTGTCTTGCGGGCCAACCCGAAGCGATCGAACGCGCTGCCCGGGAGCTTCGCGCAGCGCTGACCGAAGTCGGCTTTTATTTCATCGTCAATCACGGCGTGGCGCCGGACCTGATCCGAAACACCTTCCATCAGGCGGCGCGGTTTCATGCCTTGCCGCCGGACCGGAAGATGGAAGTCAGGATCGACAAGCACAATGTCGGCTACCTGCCGATGCGGGGCGATACGCTGCGCACATCCACGGTCCAGGCCGTCACCAAACCAAATCTCAACGAAGCCTTCTTCGTCGCGCGCGATCTCCCGGCTGACCATCCCGACGTCGTGGCCGACCGCCGCTTCCGCAGCGCCAACCGGTGGCCGTCGGACCTGCCGGGCTTTCGCGAGGCCGTCGTCGCCTATTGCGACACCATGGAGCGGCTGGTTCGCAGGCTGGTGCCGCTCTATGCCCGCGCCCTCGGCCTGCCCCCGACATACTTCGACGCGCCCTTCGCCGAGCCGCAATACAAGCTGCGCATGACGCATTATCCGAATCAGCCGGCCCTTGCGGACGATGAGTTCGGCATTGCCCCCCACACCGACACGAGCTTCCTCACCCTGTTGGCGCCCAACGAGGTGTCCGGCCTGTCGATCCGCAGCCGGGACGGGCATTGGATCGAGGCGCCCGTCCTGCCCGACGCCTACCTCGTGAACGGCGGGCAGATGTTGCAGCGCTGGACCAACGATGTCTGCCTCGCCACGCCGCATCGCGCCGTCAACCGCAGCGGCGGCGAGCGCTATGCGCTGGCCTTCTTCTGCGACAACACCATCGACTGGCCGATCGCCGCCGTGCCGACCACGGTAGGTCCCGACAGACCGCCGAAATACCCGACGACCTCGTACACCGACTACATGGTCGAGTATCAGAAGCGGACCTACGACCTGCTGAACGCCGACGCAAAAGCCGCCGACTGAGCGACGCGACGAAGCTCGGCCCCGTCATCCCCATTCAACGCATCTTCGATGTCGCCAAGGCCAGGAAGTTCTAACTCGACTTCCTGGGCTTCACCTGGAACTGGGAGCATCGCTTCGACGACACAAGGCACCGGTCTACGCGCAGATCTCCCGTGCCGGCGTGGTGCTCCATTTCACCGAGCATCACGGCGATGGCGCGCCGGGTGCAGCGATGATGATCCAGACGAAGGGTATCGAGGCGCTTCACCGCGAACTCACGGAATAGAAGTATCGCTACGCGCGTCCGGGCCTCGAGGACCAGCCTGGGGTGCCCGCACGGTGACCATGACCGACCCGTTCGCCAACAAGCTTACCTTCAGCGAAACGAAAGACTAGACTTCCCGCGTCACCGGCGGAAAGCCGGGGCTCGGGAGGACCATGTGAATATGAGCGGGGCAACCCTCGCCCGCGTCGAAGCCCACGTCTTCCGCACCCCCATCGCGGAGCCGGTCCGCACCTCCTTCGGCACCATGACCGAACGGGCCGCCGTGTTCGTGCGCGTCGAGGATTCCGACGGCGCGCGCGGCTGGGGCGAGATCTGGTGCAACTTCCCCAACGCAGCCGCCGAGCATCGCGCACTTCTTTTCGCCGACATCGTGGCGCCACGGGCGCTCGGCAAGTCGCTCGACGACCCGGTCAACCTGTGGAGCGAGATCGACCGCGCACTGCATGTGCTGCGCGTGCAGAGCGGAGACGCCGGCGCCCTCTCCGCCGCGGCCGCGGGCCTCGACCTCGCGATCCACGACCTGCGCGCGCGCAAGCGCGGCCTGCCGCTGTGGCGCGCGCTGGGCGGCACCGACGATGGACCGGTCCCGGTCTACGCGTCGGGCCTTAATCCCGGCCGCGCCGCCTACGACACGGTGGGCCGCATGCGTGCTTCGGGTTATCACGCTTTCAAGGTCAAGGTAGGCTTCGGCGAGGAGACCGATCTCGGCTCGCTGCGCCCGGTCGCCCAAGAGCTGCGGGCCGGGGAACGGCTGATGGTCGACGCCAATCAGGGCTGGGACCTGCGCACCGCCTGCGCGATGGTGCCGAAGCTCGCCGAGTTTGGACCGGGCTGGATCGAGGAGCCATTAATGGCCGACCGGCCGCTCGCCGAGTGGACGCAGGTCGCCGCGGTGGCGCCGACCCGGCTTGCGGCCGGCGAAAACCTGCGCGGCGCCGGTCCTTTCCAGGAAGCGATCGACAGCGGCCTGTTCGGCGTGATCCAGCCGGACGCGGCCAAATGGGGCGGCCATTCGGGCTGCCTGCCGGTAGCCCGCGCTGCCCTCGCCGCCGGCCGGACCTTTTGTCCGCACTTCCTGGGCGGCGGGATCGGGCTCATCCATTCGTTGCACCTGCTGGCCGCCGTACGTGGCCCCGGCCTTTTGGAAGTCGACGCCAATCCCAATCCGCTGCGCGAAGGCATCCTGCATGACGTTTTTTCGGTGCGTGACGGAAGCGTCAGCCTTCCCGGCGGGCAAGGACTCGGTCTAGAACCGGACATCAAGCCGCTCCTAACCCTAAGAAGCCTTCATATCGAGCGGCACGCGTAAAAGAGGGAACGCCATGCAGGGTTTGATGCAAGACCGTCCGCTGTTGATCTCGCAGATCATCGACTATGCGGCCGCCGCCTATCCCGACGTCGAGATCGTGACGCGCACCGTCGAGGGGCCGATCCACCGCTACGGGTACAAGGACGCGCACAAGCGGGCCAAGCAGCTGGCGGAAGCCCTGCAGGGTCTGGGCATCAAGCTCGGCGACCGGGTCGGCACCATCGCCTGGAACACCTATCGCCATTTCGAGCTCTATTTCGGCATCTCCGGCATCGGCGCGGTGCTGCACACGCTGAACCCGCGCCTGGCGCCCGAGCATGTTGCCTACATCGCCAACCATGCCGAGGACCAGATCATCTTCGTCGACCTGAACCTCGTGCCGGTCGTCGAGGCCGTCTACGACCAGCTCAAGACCGTGAAGCACATCGTGGTCATGACCGACCGCGCCCACATGCCGACCTCGGCCAAGATCCCGAAACTGCTCTGCTACGAGGAGCTGATCGCCGACAAGCCCGGCACGCTCAAGTGGCCCGAGTTCGACGAGAAGACGGCCTCGTCGCTCTGCTACACGTCGGGTACCACCGGCAATCCGAAGGGTGTGCTCTACTCGCACCGCTCGACGATGATCCACTCGATGATGATGTGCTCGGGACCGGTGCTGGCGCTCGATCCCGACACCACCATCCTGCCCGTCGTGCCGATGTTCCATGCCAACGCCTGGGGCCTCGTCTATGCCGGCCCCTTCTGCGGCACCAAGCTGGTCTTCCCGGGCTTCAAGCTCGACGGCGCCAGCATCTACGAGCTGCTCGACAAGGAGCAGGTGACGCTGTCGGCCGGCGTGCCCACGGTATGGCTGGCGCTGCTCGACTACTGCCAGCAGAACAAGCTCAAGATGTCGTCGGTCAAGCGCACGCTGATCGGCGGTTCGGCCGTGCCCTACGCGATGATCGAGCGCTTCTGGAAGGAACACGAGGTCGAGGTCGCCCAGGGCTGGGGCATGACCGAGATGAGCCCGCTCGGCACGCTGACCCGGTTCAACAGGGGCGAGCGCGACCTGCCCGACGCCGACCGCTTCGCCATCACCGCCAAGCAGGGCCGCCCGGTGTTCGGCTGCGAGATGAAGATCGTCGACGATGCCGGCAACGACCTGCCGCACGACGGCAGCGTCTCCGGCAACATGGTCGTGCGCGGTCCGTGGATCGTGAAGGGCTACATGAAGGGCGACGGCAGGAACCAGTTCGTCGAGGACGACTGGTTTCATACCGGCGACGTCTGCAAGATCGAAACAGACGGCTCCGTGGTCATCACCGACCGTTCTAAGGACGTGATCAAGTCGGGCGGCGAGTGGATCAGCTCGATCGATCTCGAGAACGCCGCCATGGGCTGCCCTGGAGTCGCCGAGGCGGCAGTGATCGGCGTCGCTCACCCCAAGTGGGACGAGCGCCCGCTCCTCATCGTCGTTCGCCGCCCGGAGGCCGCCGTCGAGAAGGCCGACGTGCTGAAGTTCCTCGAGGGCAAGATCGCCAAGTGGTGGATGCCGGACGACGTGCAGTTCATCGACGCCATCCCGCACGGCGCCACCGGCAAGATCCTCAAGACCGCCCTGCGCAAGCAGTTCGAGAGCTACAGGCTCCCGACCGCCTGAAGGGTACCTTTCCGGAACTGACGCAGCTCGGCAATCGCCTGGCGCGTCACCTGGAAGGCGCCCATCAGGGCCAGGCCGGACATGATCGCCGCGACGAGATAGTCCGGCCAGCCGGTACCCGAGCCGAACACCCCCGCCGCGGCGGCCAGCACGGCCACGTTGCCGATCGCATCGTTGCGCGTGCAGATCCAGACCGAGCGCATGTTGCTGTCGCCCTCGCGCCAGCGATAGAGCAGCAGCGCCACGCCGAAGTTTGCGGCCAGCGCCAGCGCGCCGACGATCCCCATCACCGGCGCCGCCGGCACGGTGCCCGCCATCGTGTGGTTGATGGTGGTGATCGCCACCCACAGGCCGAACGCCCCCATGCTGGCGGCCTTCAGCAGCGAAGCGCGGGCGCGCCACCGGATCGCCATGCCCAGCACGAACAGGCTGATGCCGTAATTGCCGGCGTCGCCCAGGAAGTCGAGCGAATCGGCCAGCAGCGAGACCGACTGCGCGGCCACGCCGGCGCCGATCTCGATGACGAACATGGCGAGGTTCACCGCCAGCGCGATCCACAGGATGCGCTTGTAGGCAGGCGAGGACGCCGCGGCACCGGCGTGCTCGTGACCGTGATCGCAGCAACCGGCGCTCATCTCAATGCTCCGCTATGTGAGTGACCATGTCCTCGACCATGCGGCGGACATGGAGATCGTCGGCCTCGTAGTAGACCTGCTTGCCCTGCCGGTCCGCCCGCACCAGGCGCGCCCCCTTGAGGAGCCGCAGGTGATGACTCACCAGCGACACCGAGAGGCCGAGCCGGTCGGCGATGTCCGAGACCGCAAGCGGTGCCCGCAGGCAGGAGACCACGATCTTGAGCCGGGTCGGATCGCCCAGCAGCCGGAACAGGTCGGCCAGCGCCACCGCGTGGTCGTCGGACAGGAGGGTTTTCTTTACTTTCGACATTTGAACAACTGTTCAAATGTATGGTTGATCAGCACGCCCGTCAACCCACTGGATTCGTTACGTTATCTCCTCCTGTGGGCGACGGATGGCGATGTCGCAAACGACCGCCGCGACGACAATGAAGCCGCCGCCCAGCGTGGCAAGCCCCGGCGTCTCGCCGAAGGCCAGCCAGACCCAGAGGATTCCGAGCGGCGTCTGCAGCACGCCGATCAGCGCACCGCGCGTCGCCGAAACCAGCGGCGTGCCCAGTGCCAGCAGCAACAGGCCGAGACCGAACTGGCTGGCCCCGAACAACGCCAGCAGCAACAGCTCCTCCCCGCTCACCGAGAGCGGCCGCGCGAAGGGCAACACGATCAGCGCGCACAGGAACGCCGAGAGGCCGACCGCCGGCAGCATGCTCACCCCAGGATGGCGCCGGATCAACACCAGCACGCACGACATCAGCACGACCATGCCGAAGGCAAGCAGGTTACCCGGCAGGCGGCCCTCCGCCCCGACCGCGCCCATCATCATCGCGACGCCGCCCGCGGCGGCAATGGTCGCAGCCAGCGTGACCCAGTCCTCGCGCTCTCGAAGCACCAGCCAGGCGATGCCCGCCGTCACGAAGGGGATCGTGGCATCGATCACGAGCACGTCCGCCACCGTCGAGAGGCGCAGCGCATTCAGGAAGCACACCGTCGCCAGCGCAGAGCCGAGCGCGATCAGCAGCCCGTCGCGGCCGATCGCGAAAACCGCCGACCCGACCCGCCCCCGCTCCCGCCAGGCCACCATGCCGGCCAGAAACATTCCGCCGAACAGACCGCGCCAGAACAGCATCGTCCAGGCGTCGAGGTCGATCAGCCGGGTGTAGAAGCCGCCGCTGGAATAGGCCACGGCCGACGCCGCGAGCAGCACCGCTCCGACGAGGGCTTGCCTAGTTCGTGAGGGCGACACGGTGGATCCCGAGATCGAAGGGCCCTAACCAGCCCAAGGTGTACATGAAGATGCGCGCCGGCCTGGGAGCGCCGAAATACTTGGGACCCATCTCGATGGCCGCGAAATAGGCCGGGTTCGAACAGGAGACGTTGCGCCTCACGAGGCGCTTCAACGCCGAGCCCGTCGGCTCCCAACACGATCTTAGATGGTCGAGCATCCGCCGCGGCGGCGCGTCGATCGGCAGGGTGTCATAGGCGCCGGTCTCTGGATTCATCGGCGGCAGGCCAGAGACATAGGCCAAGTCGTCGGCGCGGAAGACCGGCTGGGTCGGCACCGTGTTGCGTTGAGCGACCGGGGTGAGCGCCGGCACGCGCGGTATGGATGTATCTATTCGGGGCACCAATTTCTCCATCGCTCCGGAAGATCGGACACCCTAGCGACGCCCTCCTGACAACGTTGTGTCAGCAGTGAAATAGGCCCATAAAATGGGCCTGATGCGACGCTCCGATCGCCTGTTCGACATCATCCAGCATCTGCGCACCGCCACAGGGCCGGTGACCGCCGCAACGATCGCGCGCGAACTCGAAGTGACGCCCCGCACCATCTATCGCGACATCGCCACCCTGCAGGCTCGCCGCGTCCCGATCGATGGGGCCGCCGGCATCGGCTACGTGCTGCGCAAGAGTTTCGACCTGCCACCGCTGATGTTCACCGCCGACGAGGTGGAAGCCATCGCCATCGGCGCCCGCCTCGTTCGACGTTTGCGTGACACCAAGCTGCAGGAGGCTGCCGACAGCGTCTTCTCCAAGGTGACGGTGGTGCTGCCGGAGGCACTGCGCCGCCAACTCACCGAGACGCCGGTCTATGTCTCGCCCGGGGACACGGTCGAACCCCAGGGAGTCGATCTTGCCGACGTGCGGAGCGCGATCCGCGACAGCCGCAAACTCCACATCGCCTATGTCGACGAGAAGGGCCGGCGAACCAACCGCACCGTCTGGCCGATCGCCATGGCCTACTATGTCGACGTCACGCTGGTCGGCGCCTGGTGCGAGCTGCGCAACGGCTATCGCAACTTCCGCGTGGAGCGCATCCAGTCGTCGAAGGTGCTGGACGAACTCTTCGACCAGGACAACGGCCGCCTGTTCCGCGAGTGGTCGGAACTGCCGAAGGTGCGGCCTGCTCCGCTGTCATCCTGAGCGAAGCGAACGATCTGGCGTTCGTTAAGGTGTACTTCGGTCGTTCCGCAAGGCCCTTCGCTGCGCTCCGGACGACAGCTATTTCGCTCACGACGACAGTTAGAAGAGATGCAGCGCCGCCACGTTGACGAGTGCGCCTGCCGCCAGCGCCCACAGCGGATTGCGACGGGTCGTATAGACGAAGGCGGCCGTCGCAAGGCTGATCAGGACCGTGACGACGTCGCGGTCGACGGTACGCATCATGGAAACGCCGGAGGCCAGCATCAGGCCGAGCGCGACGGGGATCAGCGCGTCGCGCAGTACCGCGACGGCCGGATGATGTGACCAGCGCGTGAGGGCACGGCCGGCGAAATAGGCGAGCGTGCTGGACGGAATCAGGATGGCGAGGGTCGAGACCAGCAGGCCCGGCAGACCCGCGACCTGCCAGCCGATCAGGCTGACGAAGATGATGTTGGGACCGGGCGAGGCATTGGCGATGGCGAAGGCGCTGGCAAAGGCCTGGTCGGTCATCCAGCCATGGACGTCGACGACCTGCCGGTGGATCTCGGGCAGCAGCGCGTTGATGCCGCCGATCGAGACCAGCGAAAGGGTCGCGAACGTGCGGGCCAGTTCGACGAGCACGCCGGTCATTTGCGGCGCCCCAGCCAGGTGGCGGCGATGGCCAGCGGCACCAGGACAAGCACGACGGGCACCAGCGGCCAGCGCAGCAGGCCGATCGCCGCGAAGCCCGCCGCGCCGATGCCGAGCGGCAGCAGGGTCGGCCGGATGTTGCGCACCATCTTCAGCGCCGTACCCAGCACCAGGCCGGCGGAGGCGGCCGCCGCCCCGATAAGCGCCGCGTTGACCTCGGGCACCGAGGCGACGCGATCGTAGAAGACGGCGAGCGCCACCACGATAATCAAGGGCATCACCAACTGCCCCAGCAGGCAGAGCGCCACGCCGATCAGGCCCTGGTTGCGGTCGCCGATGAGAATGGAGGCGTTCATCACGTTCGGGCCGGGCAGCACCTGCCCGACGCCCAGGAGTTCGGCGAATTCCCGATCGGTGAGCCAGCGCTTTTCCTCGACGATGATATGGCGTGCCCACGGCGCGATGCCGCCAAAGCCCAGAAGTCCGATCTTGAGGAAGCCGAAGAAGAGCTCCGCCTTGCCGATGTTGCGGCGCGGCGGAACGGACGGGTCATGCTGCATTGCGAGCCAACATAGCAAAATGCCGCCGTCGCGCCTCGCGGTTCATCGGCTTCCGGGCTAGCCTCTCGGGACCATGAGCAAAGCCATTCGCCCCCTCGATCCGCAGGACCGTCCGTTCTTCGCCGGCGAAGTCTGGGGCATCGACCTCACCCATCGCCTCAGCGACGAGGAAGTCGCCTTCATCCACGACGGGATGAACCAGTACGGCGTGCTGGTGTTCCGCGACCAGAAGCTCGACGACGAGAGCCAGCTCGCCTTCAGCCGCCAGCTCGGGCCGCTCGAACAGGCCACCGGAGACATCATGCCGCCGGAGGAACGGCGCATGAGCATGGACCTGAACGACATTTCCAATCTCGACCGCCACGGCAACGTGCTTGCGCGCGACGACCGCCGCCGCCTGTTCAGCCTGGGCAACCAGCTCTGGCACTCCGACAGCTCGTTCAAGGACGTACCGGCCCTCTATTCGCTGCTGTCGGCGCGCACGATCCCGTCGGCCGGCGGCAACACCGAGTTCGCCGACATGCGCGCTGCCTACGATGCACTGAGCGACGCCGAGAAGCGGGAGGTGCACGATCTCATCTGCCTGCACAGCCAGATCTTCTCGCGCGGCATGCTGGGCTTCGAAGACTTCACCGAGGCCGAGCGCGTGAAGTGGGCGCCGGTGCGCCAGCGTCTCGTGCGCCGCCATCCCGGCTCGGGCCGCCTGTCGCTCTATCTCGCCAGCCATGCCGGCGGCATCGAGGGCTGGCCGATGCCCGAGGCGCGCGCCTTCCTGCGTGACCTCACCGAGCACGCCACCCAACGGCAGTTCGTCTATGCCCATGTGTGGCGGCCGCATGACCTGGTAATGTGGGACAACCGCGCCACCATGCACCGCGCCCGCCGGTTCAATTCGGCCGAAGTGCGCGACATGCGCCGCACCACGCTCACCAACTCGGTCTCGAGCCTGGAGCAGGCACCCTAATCCATGCGGCTCCAGTTCCTCGGCTCCGGCGATGCCTTCGGCAGCGGCGGACGGTTCAATACCTGTTTCCACCTCGAGCGCATGGCGCACGGCAACCTGCTGGTGGACTGCGGTGCCTCCTCCATGGTCGCCATCCGCAAATGGGAGGTCGAGCCCAATGCGATCTCGACGGTACTGGTGAGCCACCTGCACGGCGATCATTTCGCAGGCCTGCCCTTCTTCCTGCTCGACGCCCAGCTCGTCAGCCGCCGCACTGCGCCTCTGCTGCTGGCCGGTCCACCTGGGTTTCGCGACCGTCTCATGACGATCATGGAGGCGATGTTCGCGGGCTCGACCCAGGTGCAGCGCAAGTTCGAACTGGAGATCCGCGAGTTGGAGCTGCATGAGCGGGTCGAGACGAACGGGCTCGCCGTCACGCCTTACCTGATGAACCACTATAGCGGAGCCCCCTCCTACGCCCTGCGCATCGAGACCGAAGGAAAGGTGCTCACCTATTCGGGCGACACCGAATGGGTGGAGGAATTGATCCCCGCGGCCCGCGACGCCGACCTCTTCATCTGCGAGGCCTACTTCTTCGACAAGGTGATGAAGTACCACATCGACTACACCACGCTGGTCAACCATCTGCCGCAGATCGGCGCCAAGCGTACGATCGTCACTCACATGAGCGCCGAGCTCCTGGGCCGCGGTTCCGAAATCGCGCTCGAAGCGGCGCACGACGGGCTGGTCGTCGACTTTTAGCCCTTCGGGACCCACTCCTCGACCCGCGTATTGGTGGCGGCGTCGAGCATGCGCGTCTCGCGCAGGACCATGCCATGCTTCTGCAGCACTTCTTCGGGTGTCGCATTCCTGCCGACGCCGGGAAACACCGGGCGGCCGCGCGGGACGCTGGCGTCGGCACGTGTGAGGAAGAACGAGTCGTAGCCGATGTTGAGGAACAGGCCGAACACGTCGGTACCACCGACGACGGCCAGGGTGCCGTTCTCGAGGTTGAGCTTGAGCCATGCCTCCTCGAACGGAGCCGAGGCCGGGTTCCAGAGCACGGCGTTGGCATTGTCGGGATCGGCGATCACGCGCTCGACCCGCCGCGTCAGGATGATGCGCCGGCGCGCTGCTTCCTTGGGTCCCCCCTCGGACGAGTGTCGGCCGTTGGCGACGGCGGCGGCCCG
Organism: Reyranella humidisoli; assembly: GCF_019039055.1. Classification (NCBI taxonomy): domain Bacteria; kingdom Pseudomonadati; phylum Pseudomonadota; class Alphaproteobacteria; order Hyphomicrobiales; family Reyranellaceae; genus Reyranella; species Reyranella humidisoli. The sequence goes on along the minus strand of NZ_JAHOPB010000001.1, from coordinate 2,964,515 downwards.
ATCGACGGAGTCCTGGTAGAACTTGTGGTCTGCCGGAATCTTGAGGTTCTCCGGAAACGAGCCGTCCGAAGCCGCGATCATGCCCTCGCTGGAAATGATGGCGAATCCCTCGATGCGCGGTCGCTTCGTGACCATGTATCCGCCTCCAACAACATCGTGCGCCGACTCGGGCGCATTCCGGACAACGGACGCCCGGACGAATGGATGCGGATACCCTAGCGCAAATGACAGCGGCGGGGAAAAGCCCCGCCGCTGCCGTCCTGCGAAGGACTGGGGGACGTCCTAGCCCTTCGGCAGGAGGACCGTGTCGATCACGTGGATGACGCCGTTCGACTGCTTCACGTCGGCGATAGTCACCGTGGCGACGTTGCCGTTCTCGTCAGTGAGCGTGATCTTGTCGCCCATCATCTTGGCCTGGAGCACGCAGCCGCCCACGGTCTTGACGGGATGCGTACCCTTGTCGTCGGCGATCATCTTGGCGATCGCCGGCGACATCGCATTGGCGGCCACCACATGACAGGTCAGGATCTTGGTGAGCTTGGCCTTGTTCTCTGGCTTCACCAGCATATCGACCGTGCCCGCCGGAAGCTTGGCGAAGGCCGCATCCGTCGGCGCGAAGACCGTGAACGGGCCTGGACCCTGGAGGGTCTCGACGAGGCCCGCCGCCTTCACCGCCGCAACGAGCGTAGTGTGGTCCTTCGAGGCAGCAGCGTTCTCGACGATGTTCTTGTTGGCATACATCGGCGCGCCGCCGACCATCGGATTGGCCGGAGTCGAGGCCGTGCCGGAGGCGGGAGCCATTGTCTGGGCGAAGGCGGGGGCCGTGGACAGAACGCACAGGGCCGCGGCTGCAATCAGCGTATGACGCTTGAGCATAGGTTTTCTCCAGTTGAATGATTCTTCATGTGTTGCGACCGACGGCGGCGCGCTCGCCGAAGGCCTGACAGGACCGCATCTCTTGCAGCCTTGTCGTTGTATGGTACGCACTTGCTTCGGCGCCGGTTCATCGCGCTGGTCACACACTTTCGTGACGCAACCTTTTTCGAGTCAGCCGATCCTGGAGGAACAGAAGCGATGCGCGTCACCGATCTCAGGACCGTTCTCGTCGAAGTGCCACTCGACCGGCCGACGCGCAATTCCAGCGGCGTCAGCAACGACCGCATCGGCTGCGTTCTGATCTTCGTCGACACCGACGTCGGCGTAACGGGCGAGAGTTTCCTCTTCACCCTGGGCGGACGGCGGATCGAGGTGTTGCGCGCAATGGTCGACAGTCTGAAGCCTGCCCTCGTCGGCGAGGACATCCGCTACGCCGAACGCTTCTGGGACCGGATGTGGCGCGAGCTCTATTTCCTCGGCCACAAGGGTGTGACGGTCTTCGGCCTCGCGGGCGTCGACACCGCACTGTGGGACGCCAAGGGCAAAGCGCTCGGCCAGTCCGTCACCCACATGCTGGGCGCCGCCCACGATCGCATCCCGGTCTATTCCAGCGCTGGACTCTGGCTGTCGGCGACGCCCGACGAGCTGGCGAAGGAAGCTTCCGGTTACGTGGCCGAGGGCTTTCGCGGCGTGAAGATGCGCGTGGGCAAGGCGCATGTCGAAGAAGACGTCGAGCGCGTCGCCGCCGTGCGCCAGGCGATCGGCCCCAGGGTGTCCCTGATGTGCGACGCCAGCCGTGGCTTCACGGCCGACCATGCGATCCGGCTCGGCCGGAAGCTCGAGGAATTCGATCTCACCTGGTTCGAGGAGCCCGTCGCACCTTACGACCATCGCGGCTCGGCGAGGGTCGCGGCGGCGCTCGACACGCCGATCGCCAGCGGCGAGACCGAAGCGACGCGCTACGGCTTCCGCGAGATGCTGGCGCACGGCGCGGCCGACATCTGGATGGCCGACCTCGGTCGCGTCGGCGGCGTCAGCGAGTTCGTGAAGGTGGCGCACCTCGCGGCAGCGCACGACATCGCCATCTCGAACCATCTCTTCACCCAGCAGAGCATCGCCCTGCTCGGCGCCTTCGCCAACGCGACCTGGCTCGAATACATGCCGTGGACGTCGAAGCTCTATCGCGAGCCCATCGCGGTTGAGGATGGCCATATCGCCGTGCCTGACCGTCCGGGCCTCGGCTTCACCTTCGATCCGGATGCGATCGAGCGCTATCGGGTGCGCTGAGGTCCCATGCTAGGGTCGGTCTGCCGAGCCACGACGAACGAAGCAAAGGTCCCTCGCTGCGCTCAGGATGACAAAGTTGCTGGGGCTTGCGCAGTGCGCCGCTGAAAAAAATGGTGTCATCCTGAGCGCAGCGAAGGACCCTTGAATCATATTCGATAGCCAATCCACAGAGGACCGACCAGCGATGACCGCGTACAAGGATTTCAAGCCGCTTACCTTCCACGATGCCGCGAAGCGCTTCGCCGACGGCAGCGACACGCCGCGCGCCTATCTCGAACGCTGCCTGGAGACGGTGGCGGCGCGCGAGCCGGTGGTGAAGGCATTCACGGCGATCAACGAAGCGGGCGCCCGTGAAACAGCCGACGCCAGCACCGCACGCTGGAAGGAAGGCAAGCCGCTTTCCGCCATCGACGGCATGCCGCTCGCCATCAAGGACCTGCTTGAAACGAAGGACATGCCCACGCAGATGGGCTGCGAGGCCTTCAAGGGCAATTTCCCCAAGCGCGACAATGCCGCCGTCTGGGCGCTGCGCCAGGCGGGCGCGATCATCCTCGCCAAGGCGGTGACGGCCGAGCTGGGCGGCTCGCATCCCGGCGCCACGACCAATCCGTTCGATGCGACGCGTACGCCGGGCGGCTCCTCCTCCGGCTCGGCCGCTGCCGTCGGCGCCAACATGGTGCCGGCCGCCATCGGCACGCAGGTCGGCGGCTCGATCATCCGCCCCGCCGCCTATTGCGGAAACTACGCGCTGAAGCCGACGCAGGGTGGCATCAATCGCGGCGAGCGCCAGGCGACGAGCCAGAGCACGCACGGGCCGCACGCCAATTCGCTGCAGGACATGTGGCAGGTCGCGATCGAGATTGCCCGGCGCGCCGGCGGCGATCGCGGCGAGGTCGGCCTGATGGGTCCCTCGACGCTGCCCGCCGCCGTGAAGCCGAACCGCCTCGTCGTGCTGGAGACCGAGGGCTGGGCCGAGGTCGATAATGCGACCAAGGCCGCCTTCGACGGCGTGCTGAAGCAACTGCGCGACGCCGGCGTCGAGCTGATCCGCCGCAAGGATCATCCCTGGGTCGAGGCGCTGGAACAGTCGATCGCCAACGGCCGCAACGTCTGCGGTGGCGTCACAAGCTGGGAAAATCGCTGGGGACAGCGCGGCATCGTCGACAACAATCCGGCCGGCGTCAGCGAGCGTGCCAAGGCGACGCTTGCGAAGGCCGAGACGATGTCGCTCGACGATTATCGCATGGCGCTGCTGGCTCGCCAGAACGCCCAGCGGATGCATGCAACGATGGCACCGCTTGCCGATGCGGCGATCACGCTCGCCTGCCCCGGTCCGGCGCCGGTCTGGTCCGGAGACGTGCCCGGCCAGCCGCTGGCGCCGCGTCCGACCGGTGACTTCGTGTTCAACGCTCCCAGCTCGATGCTGTTCGCGCCGGTCGTCACCCTGCCGCTGATGAGCGTCGGCGGCCTGCCGGTCGGCCTGCAGCTCATGGGCCAGCAGCACGAGGACGCCCGCATGACCGGCCTCGCGCGCTGGTTTGACGAAACCCTGAAGCGGGTCTCGGCTTGATCGCTACTCGGGCTTCATGCCCAGCGCGACGATGCGCGGGATGAGGACCGTCTTCAGCCGTTCATAGTCGGCCATGACTTCCTCGTGGGGCATCGGCTTCTCCACGAGGGCGAAGCTGTCCATCATCTTCTTGCCGGGCTCGGAGTCGGCGGCGGCGACCCAGAGATCGGACATCCTCTTGACGATATCCTTCGGCGTCGCGGCGGGCGCAGCCAGCGCCAGCCAGCCCGATACGGTGAAGGCATCGTCGTCGAAGCCCTGCTCGCGCGAGGTCGGCACGTTGGGAAATACGCGGGCGCGCACCTTCGACGGCGCCGCGATGCCGCGGACATCGCCCTTCACGATCAGCGCGTTCATCGCCTGCGGGCTGCCCATGGCGGCCTGCAGCTGGCCCGCCCCCATGTCCTGCCACATCGGCGCCTCGCCCTTGTAGGTTACGACCTCCATGGTGAGCCCGTACTTCTCGTTCAATGTCTGGGCGAAGATGTGGGCCGATGAGCCCATCGCCCACGAGCCGAAGTTCACCTTGTTCTTCTTGGCGTACTCGATGAACGACTTGAGGTCGTTCACCTCGGCCGGCAGCGACTTGTGCACGACGACCGGCAGTACGCCGGAAGAGGTGCCCGACACGACGGTGAGATCCTTGTCGGGATCAAAGCCCAGCGTCTTGAACATCACCCGGTTCTGGATGAGCGTGCTCGAGACCGAATGCAGGAAGGTGTAGCCGTCGGCCGGTGCACGGGCGACGAGGGCCGCGCCGATGTTGCCGCTGGCGCCCGGCTTGTTGTCGATCATCACCTGCTGGCCGGTGGCCTGGCTCACGGACTGGCCGAAGGCTCGGGCGATGCCGTCGGTGAGACCGCCAGCGGGGAAATTCACGACGATGGTGATCGGCTTGTTGGGCCAGGCCGCTCCCTGGGCACGCACGATCGACGGGGCGGCGACGATCAGGCCGGCGCCGGCACGCAGGAGACTGCGACGGGTGGTGATTACTTTGGTCATTGGCTCAAGGCCTCCCAGTTTCGTTTTTGTGCGGCGATGCATAGCGGCTGACTTTGTCAGGAGCTAGGCTGTGTAACTGCACCTATCTCCGCAAGGCGAAACGCGAGGCCGCTGGGCGGGGCAGGCAGAGATTGCTAAGACCACCCGTCCGAAACGGGTCTCACCAGGGAAGAACGTCCATGTCCGACGCTGTCATACGCTCCAAAGAGGGGCGCATCGGAATCCTCACCATCAACAATCCGCCGGTGAACGCGCTGGCCGCGGCCGTCCGCGCCGGCATCAAGGAGGGCGTCGAGGCGTTCGGCCAGGATTCCAGCGTCGACGCCATCGTCCTGATCGGCGGCGGCCGGACCTTCATCGCCGGCGCCGACATCCGCGAGTTCGGCAAGCCGCCGTCGGGGCCGAACCTGAACGACGTAATCTCGACCATGGAGAATTCGCCCAAGCTGATCGTGGCGGCGCTGCATGGCACGCCGCTGGGCGGCGGCCTCGAGACGGCGCTGGGGGCGCACTATCGCGTTTCGCTCCCGACCACGCGCATGGGCCTGCCGGAAGTGCATCTGGGCCTCCTGCCGGGTGCCGGCGGCACTCAGCGCCTGCCGCGTCTCACCGGCGCGAAGTACGCGCTCGACGCCATGCTCTCGGGCCGCCACATCCCGGCGCCCGAAGCCAAGAGCAAGGGCATCGTCGACGCGATCGTCGAGGGCGACCTGCTGAAGGGCGCGATCGCCCATGCCGAGATGCTGCTGGCGCAGAAGGCGCCGCTGCGCCGCGTCCGCGACCTCACCGTCAACCTGGAATCACCCGACCTGTTCGCCGAGACCGAGAAGTCGATCGCCCGCAAGGCGCGCGGTTTCAAGGCGCCGTGGAACATCATCAAGACGGTACAGGCCGCTGTCGAATTGCCATTCGACGAGGGCATGAAGCGCGAGCGCGAACTGTTCAGCGAGCTGCTGACCTCTTCGGAATCGGCCGCGCAGCGCTACTACTTCTTCGCCGAGCGCGAGGCCGCCAAGGTCAAGGATGTCCCGGCCGACACGCCGCAGCGCGAGATCAAGACCGGCGGCATCATCGGCGCCGGCACGATGGGCGGCGGCATCGCCATGAACTTCGCCAACGCGGGCGTTCCCGTCACCCTGCTGGAGACCAGCCAGGAGGCGCTCGACCGTGGCCTCAAGACGATCCGCACCAACTACGAGAACACCGCCAAGCGCGGCGGCATGAAGGCGGAAGACGTCGAGAAGCGCATGGCGCTGATCACGCCGACCCTCGACTACAACGCCCTCAAGGACGCCGACGTCATCATCGAGGCGGTGTTCGAGACGATGGAAGTGAAGGAAGTCGTCTTCAAGAAGCTCGACGAGGTCGCCAAGCCCGGCGCCATCCTCGCCACCAATACGTCCGGCCTCGACGTCAACCAGATCGCCTCCTACACGAAGCGGCCCGGCGACGTGATCGGCATGCACTTCTTCTCGCCGGCCAACGTCATGAAGCTGCTGGAGAACGTGCGCGGCAAGGCAACCGAGAAGGACGTCATCGCCACGGTCATGTCGTTCTCCAAGAAGATCGGCAAGATCCCGGTCCTCGTCGGCGTCTGCGAAGGCTTCGTCGGCAATCGCATGCTTCGCATGAGGGGCATCCAGTCGGCCTACATGATGGAGGAAGGCGCCCTTCCCCAGCAGATCGACAAGGTCGTCTACGACTACGGCTTCCCGATGGGCCCCTTTGCCATGAGCGACCTCGCCGGCAACGACGTGGGCTGGCGCATCCGCCAGGGCAAGAACGAGAAGGAAAAGCGCAACGTGCGCTACACCGGCTACGTCGCCGACGCGATCTGCGAGCTGGGCCGCTTCGGCCAGAAGACCGGCTCTGGTTACTACAAGTACAATCTGCCCGACCGCACGCCGATCCCCGACCCCGAGGTCGAGAAGATCATCGAGGAGACCTCGAAGAAGCTCGGCATCACGCGCCGCGCCATCTCCGACCAGGAGATCCTGGAGCGCGCGCTCTACCCGATGGTGAACGAGGGCGCCAAGATCCTCGAAGAGGGCATGGCCCAGCGCTCGCTCGACATCGACGTGATCTGGGTCAACGGCTACGGCTGGCCGGTCTATCGCGGCGGCCCGATGTGGTGGGCCGACAACGTGGTGGGCCTCAAGACCATCCACGACGCGCTGCTGAAGTATCGCGACGCTTCCGGCGACCCGTTCTGGGAACCTGCCCCGCTGCTCAAGAAGCTGGTGCAGGAAGGCAAGAAGTTCTCTAGCGTCTGATCCAACAACCCTCCCCCGTCAGCGGGGGAGGTGGCTCGCGCGAAGCGCGAGACGGAGGGGTCAGAGGCCGCACGACCGCTGCCTCTGACCCCTCCGCCCCGCTTCGCGTGGCACCTCCCCATTTGAATGGGGAGGAACCAAGAAGAGAGAGAGGAAGTTCAAAATGGCTGATGCAGTAATCGTCTCCACCGCCCGTACGCCGATCGGCAAGGCGTTCCGCGGCGTGTTCAACGACACTCACGGCGCCGACATGGGCGCGCATGTGATCAAGCACGCCGCCGAGCGCGCCAAGGTCGACCTGGCCGAAGTCGAGGACGTGATCCTGGGCTGCGCCGCGCCGGAAGGCACCACGGGCTCCAACGTCGCCCGCGTCTCGGCGATGCGCGCCGGCGCCCCGGTCAGCGTCTCGGGCGTGACCGTCAACCGCTTCTGCTCCTCGGGCCTGCAGACCATCTCGATGGCCGCGCAGCGCGTGCTGGTCGACAAGGTGCCGGTGATGATCGCCGGCGGCCTCGAGTCCGTCTCTCTCGTCCAGGGTCCTCCGGGCGGCAACAAGAACCGCCTGGTGAATCCGTGGGTGCAGGAACACGTTCCGGGCATCTACCACGCCATGATCACGACGGCCGACACGGTCGCCGCCCGCTACAAGATCAGCCGCGAGGCGCAGGACGAGTACTCGCTGCAGAGCCAGCTCCGCACAGCGGCGGGCCAGCAGGCCGGCAAGTTCGACGACGAGATCGTGCCGATGGAGACCACGATGCTGGTCACCGACAAGAACACGAACGAGACCACCAAGAAGACGGTCAAGCTCACCAAGGACGAGGGCAATCGTCCGGAGACGACGCTGGAGGGCCTGGCCAAGCTGCAGCCGGTCGCCGGTCCCGACAAGTGGATCACCGCCGGCAACGCCAGCCAGCTTTCGGACGGCGCCTCGGCCTCGGTCATCATGAGCGATGCCGAAGCCGCCAAGCGCGGCCTGAAGCCGCTCGGCATCTACAAGGGCCTGGTCGTCGCCGGCTGTGAGCCGGACGAAATGGGCATCGGCCCGGTCTACGCGATCCCGAAGCTCCTGAAGCGCTTCGGCCTCAAGATGGACGACATCGACCTCTGGGAGCTGAACGAAGCCTTCGCCGTGCAGGTCCTCTACTGCCGCGACAAGCTCGGCATCCCCAACGAAAAGCTGAACGTCAACGGCGGTTCGATCTCGATCGGCCATCCGTTCGGCATGACCGGCGCACGCTGCACCGGCCACGCGCTGATCGAGGGACGTCGCCGCAAGGCCAAGAACGTCGTCGTGACGATGTGCATCGGCGGCGGCATGGGCGCCGCCGGCCTCTTCGAGGTCGTGCAGTAAGCCACCGCAAATTGGTTCAAGAAGAGCCTCCTCCGCCCCGGCGGAGGAGGCTTTTTCTTTGCTCAGCCCAGCATGACGTCGAGGAACATCATCACCACCAGGCCGATCATCAGGCCGACCGTGCCGCGGTTCTCGAAGCCGCGGCGGTGGGTCTCGGGGATGATCTCGTCGCTGATGACGAAGATCATCGCGCCGCCGGCATAGGCCAGCCCCCACGGCAGCAGCGATTGCGCGAAGGTGACGGCGCCGGCACCAAGCAGGCCTCCGACCGGCTCGACCAGTCCCGTCAGCAGCGCGACCAGGAACGCCTGCCCCTGCTGTAGTTCAAGGTGAGCAGCGCGACCGCGACAGCCAGCCCCTCCGGCATGTTCTGCAGCCCGATTCCGATCGCCAGCGCCACGGCCTTCCCGAGATCGTCGCCGCCGAAACCGACGCCGACCGCCAGTCCTTCGGGGAAGTTGTGCAGGGTGATGGCAATGACGAACAGCCAGATGCGCCGCACGCGCGGCGTCAGTGGGCCCTGCCGGCCCAGCACGAAATGCTCGTGCGGAAGATAACGATGGACCAGCCAGAGGCTCGCGCCGCCGAACAGAATGCCGACGATCACCAGGGTGACGGCGCCCAGCTTGGTGGCGCCCTGCTCCTGCGCGACGTCGATGCCGGGAATGATCAGGGAGAAGAACGACGCCGCCAGCATCACGCCGGCGGCGAAGCCCAGCATGATGTCCTGCGCCTGCTCAGACAGCTTGCGAATGACGAGGATCGGAACGGCGCCGACCGCGGTGGCGAGACCTGCCAGAAGGCTGGCCAGCGCCCCGGCCAGAATCGGCGACGACGATGCGAAAGAAGAAAACATCCGGACTCTCCCGACCAGAACGAAGAACGGTCTGGCGAGAGAGCGGGACCCCGCGTCGAAACGCGATGAAGCGAGTGTAGCCGGGATCAGCGCTTGTTGCGGCGCAGATCCTCGTCGTCTTTCCACATCATGAACTGCGGCCCGAGGTCGGCGATCGAGGTCGCGCCGATCTGCGCCATGCTGATGTCGACCTCGCGCCGGAAGATCTGCAGCGCCTTGGCCGCCCCCGGAATACCGCCCGCCGTCACGCCGTACAGCGTCGGACGCCCGACGAACACGAACTTGGCGCCCATGCAGAGCGCGATGATGGCGTCGAGGCCGCGGCGCACGCCGCCGTCGAACATTACCGTCATCTTGTCGCCGACCGCGTCGCGGATCGCCGGCAGCACTTCGAGCGGCGACGGCGCCAGGTCGAGCTGACGCGCACCGTGGTTGGAGACCATGACGCCGTCGACGCCCAGCGCGTGCGCCCGGATCGCGTCATCGGGATGCATGATGCCCTTCAGGACGAAGTTGCCCTTCCACAGCTCACGGAAGCGCTCGACGTGCTTCCAGGTCATCGGCGCGCGATTCTGGTAGGCGACCAGGTCCGCTACCTTGTCGGCCGTGGCGTCGGGGCCGGCATACTTCGCCCAGTTGTCGAAATAGGGCGTGCCGTGCTTCAGCCACTGCATCATCCAGGCCGGATGCATCAGCGCCTCAAACTTGGTCTTCCAGGTGAGCTTCAGCGGGCGTGCCCAGCCGTTGCGCGTGTTGCGCTCGCGGTTGGAGCCTTCCGGTACGTCGACGGTGAAGACCAGCGTCCTGAGGCCGGCATCGGCGGAGCGCTTGATGAGGTCTTCCGAGACGGCCTGGTCCTTGGCGGAATAGAGCTGGTACCAGCCATGGTCGGGCGCCAGCTTGCCGAGATCCTCGATTGAGCCGGTGCTGGAGCCCGACATGATGAACGGCACGTTGGCGTCGCGCGCGGCCTCGGCCAGCATCAGGTCGGCGCCGTGGCGGAACAGGCCGGCGAGGCCCGTGGGGGCGATGCCGATCGGGCTCGAGTAGGTGCGGCCGAACAGGGTCGTGGACTGGTCGCGCACCGAGACGTCGACCAGGTAGCGCGGCACGATGCGCGCCTTGCGGAAGGCCTGCTCGTTGGTCGTGAGCCCGACTTCGTCGTCGGTGCCGCCCTCGATGAAGTCGTAGGCGATCTTGGGCAGCCGCTTCTTGGCGAGCTTGCGCAGGTCCTCGATATTGACGACGTCTTCCATTGATCATGACTCCCGCTTGACACCAATTTTGCCGTTCTTTGAGGACGCGGGCCAGCGATGTTAGACGGGCGTCCATGCAAATCAGGCACGCAAAACCGGGCGACGACGCCCAGCTCGCCCTCCTCCTGGAGGAGCACGAGCGCCATTACGGCAAGCCCGTCGCCCGGGGTGCGGGTGAGGCGGGCGCCGCCTTCCTCATCGCCACCCCGCCTGGCGGTACGATGTGCCTGGTCGCGGAGCAGGACGGGGTGCTCCTGGGCTTTGCCATTCTCAATCCCTACTTCCCCGCCCCGAACCTGAGCCACGGGCTGTTCCTCAAGGAACTCTATGTCGGTGGCTCCGCACGCTCTGCGGGGGTCGGCGAGAGACTGATCGAAGGCATCCGGGCACTGGCCCGCGAGCGCGGCGACACGAGGGTGATCTGGACAACCGGCGAGGGAAATTCCGGCTCGCAACGCTTCTACGACCGTCTCGGCATGCGGCGGGAGAAAAAGGTCTATTACGTGATGGACCCTTGAGTTAGCGTTGCCGGAAGAACGACACGAAAGGGAGGCTGCGGCATGGAATTGACCGACCAGCAGATCGAGCAGTTCGATCGCGACGGGTTCCTCGTCTTCCCCGACCTGTTCGACCGCAACGAAGTGGCCGTCCTCCGCCGCGAAGTCGCCCGGCTCTCCGGCGTCGAAAGCGAGGAAGTCGTTCGCGAGCATACCGGCGGCGTCCGCACCATCTTCCGGGTCCACGAGAATGACGGACCGACCCGCTCGAAGCCTTTCCACGCGCTGGTCCGCACGCCGCGCCTGCTGCGGCCGGTGCAGCAGGTGCTGAAGGACGACGGCGTCTACGTCTATCACACCAAGATCAACACCAAGCCCGCCATCGAGGGTACGGTCTGGCAGTGGCACCAGGATTACGGCTCGTGGATGCGCGACGGCTGCCGGAAGCCCGACATGGCGACCTTCAACCTGATGATGACCGACACGACGGAGATGGGCGGCGCGCTCTATCTCATTCCGGGCAGCCACAAGATCGGCCGCATCGAGCCGGTCTACGACGAATCGACGTCGTACAAATTCTGGGCAATGCCGAAGCAACGCATGATCGAGATCCTCAAGACCTCGCCGGAGCCCGTTGCCGTCACCGGCCGCGCCGGCACCTGCGTGCTGTTCCATTGCAACGTGCTGCACGCCTCGGGCCACAATCTCTCGGCGGACGACCGCTGGCACATCTACGTCTCGTGCAACACCGTCGCCAACAGGCCGGCGCTCGGCGACAATCCGCGACCCGATTGGGTCGTGTCGCGCAACTGGCACCCCCTGCCCCTCGAGGCGGACGACGGAGTCCTGAAGGCAGCGTGATCCCGAAGTCACGCCCCAGGAACGCCTCTCGTTGATTCGCCGGTACCTGCCCGAGATCGACACGCTCCGCGCCATCGCGGTGACGCTGGTCGTCCTGTTCCATGCCTATCCTGGCTTCGTGCCGGCCGGCTTCCTGGGCGTCGACATCTTCTTCGTCATCTCGGGCTACGTGATCTCGCGCGCCTATCTTTTTCCGGTCCTGGAACGTCGAACCACGCTGGCCGACTTTTATTCCTCCCGCTTCCGTCGGTTGGCGCCGGCCCTCTTCCTGACGGTGATGCTCACAGCTCTCGCGAGCTTCGTGCTGCTGAAGCCAGTCGACCTCGCGATCTTCGGGCAATCGCTCCTCCTGCAGCCTTTCTATCTCCAGAACTTCAGTTTCTGGCTCGGAGGCGACGCGCTCACGCCGCCGTTGGCCAATCCGCTCCTGAATACATGGAACCTGGCGGTCGAAGAGCAGTTCTACCTGCTCCTCGCGGGGCTCTGCCTGCTGACGACCACGCGCCGCCAGTTCTTCTGGCCGACCCTGATCGGCGCCGCCGCTCTGTCGTTCGTCTTCTACCTCGTCTTCGGCACGATGGGCGTTTCACCGCACAGCGCCTTCTTCCTGCTGCCCGGACGATTCTGGCAGTTGGCGCTTGGCGTCCTGGTCTTCTGCCTGGTTCGGAAGATCCGGGAAGCTCCCCAGCCACCCCGTCCCATCCTGTCGATCATCGCAGTGGGCGCGATTATCCTCGCTCCCCTGGTACCGGCGTATCCGGGACCACTGGCCGTCACGGTGAAGACCCTGGTCGCGTGCCTCGCCACCGCTGGCGCGCTCGCGCTGTTCGAACTCGACAGGGAGCACTACGCCGTCCTTCGGGTGAGGGCGATCCGCTACGTCGGCAAGATCTCCTACGCCCTCTACCTCTGGCACTGGCCCCTGTTGTCTCTCGCGGTCGCCGTCCAGGGCCGCCTGCTGACACCAGTCGAGGCCACCCTGGCCCTAGTCGTTGCGGCGGGTCTCGCGAGCCTCACCTATCACCTCGTGGAAATGCCGATCCGCATGCGCCGCATGATTCGCAACCGGCGCGTCCTGTTGGGATCCTTCCTGGTCGCATCGGCGGCCATCCTGGCCACCGCGATGGCCATTCTTTTCACGAGCGGTGCCTTTCGTTGACCAGCACCGTTCCGTGCCCCTTTCAGAGGAGACGTTCCCCTCGTGTCGCCACAAAGCGTTGAGCCTCCGAAAACCCTGATCCTGCACCAGTACGATTTCTCGAACTTCGCCGAAAAGGCACGCCTGATGATGGGCCTCAAGGGCTTGACCTGGCGCGCCGTCGAAATCCCACCTATCGCCCCCAAACCCAAGCTCACGCCGCTGACCGGCGGCTATCGCCGCACGCCCGTGCTGCAGGATGGCGCCGACGTCTGGTGCGACACAAAGCTGATCGCGCAGGAGCTGGAACGGCGCAGCCTGGCGCCGACCTTCTACCCGGCGAAGACCGCGGGCGCGGCGGAAGCCATCGCCTGGTGGGCCGAGCAGCAGTTCATGCGCCCAACGGCGCTCTACGTCTCAGGCATCAATGCCGACCACATGCCCGAGGGGCTGCATGCCGATCGCGCCAAGCTGCACGGGCTGCCGCAGCCTTCGATCGAGGCGGTGCGCAAGGCCGCCTATCGCAACCTCCAGCTCGTGCGGCCGCAGGTCAAATGGATCGCCGACATGCTGGCGGACGGACGGCCATACCTGCTGGGCGACACGCCCTGCATCGCCGATTTCGCGACCTATCACGTCGTCTGGTTCTTCCGCGGCCGCCACATCGACTGCCGCCAGGTGCTGAACGCCTATCCCCGCCTGCTGGCCTGGCGCGACCGAATGGCCGCGATCGGCCACGGCACCCGCATCGACATCGATGCCGACGAAGCGCTGGCCGAGGCGCGCGCCGCGACGCCGGCAGCGCCGCGTTCTTCGCAACCGCAGGAGGGCGATCCCCTGCCCGGCCAGCGCGCCCGCGTGCGCGCCTCCGACAACGCCAGGGACTGGATCGAGGGCGAGGTCCATTTTATCGACGCCGACGAGATTGCACTCCTGCACGAGAACGACGAAGTCGGCCAGATCGCGGTGCACTTCCCGCGCCTCGGCTACGACTGGCGCGTGGCCCGCTAAGGGTCCCTCGCTGACGCTCAGGATGACAACATTGTCGGCCGTACCGTAGTGCGTCGGCGCACATCCGTTATTCCGCCAGAATTGTCATCCCGAGCGTCAGCGAGGGACCTTTACTTCTGCTTCACCTGAAACCGCTCGATACCGAGCCCATCGATCGGCGTGTTGGTCGAACCGGTAGCCACCAGCTCGGCCATCATCGCGCCGGTGCCCGGCCCCAACTGGAAGCCGTGGGTCGAGAAGCCGAACTGGTGGAAGATTCCGTCCGACGTCGAACTCTTGCCGACCACGGGGATACCGTCCGGCATATAGGCTTCGATGCCGGCCCAGGCGCGTACAATAGTGGCCTCGTGCATCGCGGGGAACAGTTCCCAGACGGTGCGCGCGCTGATCGCAAGCTTTTCCCAGTCGAGCACCGTCTCGTTGCTGTCGCGATAGGGCGTCGAGAGATGCCCGCCACCGATCACCACGGTGCCGTTCCCGAGCTGCTTGAAAGAGAGCTTGCGGCCGCGAAGGATGACGACCGGCTTGATGAAGGCCGGCAGCCGGCTGGTCACCATCAGCATCGGCGCCACCACAGTGAGAGGCACCGGCTCGCCCAGCATTGCGGCGATCCGGTCGGCCCAGGCGCCGGCGGCGTTCACGATCTTCGGCGCCTCGAAGTCTCCCGCGCTCGTCTCGACCCGCCAGTTGGCGCCGCTGCGCGACAGCCCCGTGACGGTCACGCCCTCGATCACCTCCGCGCCCTTCTCGACGGCACGACGGCGAAACGCCTGCGTCGTGCGAAAGGGATCGGCGGCGCCGTCGCGGCGCGAGACCACGCCGCCGGGACAATGCTCGGACACGGCCGGCACGAGGCGGCGCAGTTCGGCGCCGTCGATCAGCTCCTCGTGCCCGAAGCCGCGCAGGTTGAGGTCGTCGACCCGCTCGCGGAATCCCGCCAGCTCGGACTCGCTCTCGGCCACCAGCACGGTGCCATGGGCATCGAAGCCGCAATCGTCACCGACCAGCTCCTCGATGCGCTCCCAGATGTCCATCGAGGAGATCGACAGCGGGATCTCGTGAATGTCGCGCGCGAGTTGGCGCACGCCGCCCGCGTTCACGCCCGAGGCATGACGCCCGGCATAGTCCTTCTCGATCAGGATTGGCTTCAGGCCGCGCAGCGCCAGATGCAGCGCTGTGGAGCAGCCATGAATGCCGCCGCCGATGATCACGACATCGGCCGTGCGGGCCATCCTAGCGCTCCACAGCCTTGCGCTCGGCCTCGCTGATCGGCAGCGATGCAAGCTCCGCCAGGGTGATCGGCTTCACCGGTGGACGCAGCCGGTAGTAGCCGACCTCGTCGGGTGTCGACTTGCGCTCGGCCGCGATCAGCTCGGTGACGGTGAGGCCGCAGAGTCGGCCCTGGCACGGGCCCATGCCGCAGCGCAGGAAGGCCTTCATCTGGTTCGGGCCCTCGCAGCCCATCTTCGCGGTGTCACGCACCTGCTTTGCCGTCACCTCCTCGCAGCGGCAGGCGATCGTATCGCCCACGGGCTGGCGGAACGACTCGGAGGGGCGATTCAGCCAGTCGAGGAAGGAACGGCCCATCTCCTCGCGCTGCAGGCTCTGGCGGATCGCCTGCGTATCCGGCACGACGGAATCGGGCTTGAGCGCACGCACCGCGGCGATCGCGGCGATGCGGCCTCTCTCGGCGGCAGCGGTGCCACCTGCAATACCGGCGCCGTCACCCGCCACGGCGATCCCGGGCACCGAGCTGCCGAAATCCGCGTCGAGCACCGGCACGAAGCAGAGCTGGCGATCGTTCCACTCGTGCGCCACGCCAGCCGCATTGGCGAGATTGACGTTGGGCACGACGCCCTGGTGCAGCAGCAGCAGGTCGACCGGCAAGCGCTTCGTGCCACCGGAGCCGGAGAAGACGACTTCGCGCACCCGGTCGGTGCCCACCGCCTCGATCGTGTCGGCGCGATGGATCGCCACCTTGGCGCGAACCTCCTTCAGGAGCGCCAGTCCCTTGCCGAAGTAGGGCGACAGCGCGAAGTCGGGCAGGTGGAACATCGCCTGCAGCCAGTTGCGGCGCGGCGTGGTGTCGAGGATGGCGTCGATCTTCCCACCAGCGCGCAGCGTCTGCGCCGCCAGCAGCCAGAGCAGCGGCCCATTTCCTGCCAGCACGGTGCGTCCCGACGCGACCAGCCCTTGCGCCTTCAGCGCAGTCTGCGCGCCGCCCGCCGTCATGACGCCCGGCAGGGTCCAGCCGGGAATGGGGAACGGCCGCTCCTGAGAGCCGGTGGCGATGATGACGCGGCCGGCCTCGATCAGGCGCGCCTTGCCACCGAGCGAGACGCCGACGAGGCGCTGCCGGTCAAGGCTCCACACCGTGGCGCCGTTCACGATTAGCGCGCCGCTGGCCTTCGCCTCGTCGGCGAGCGTCGCGCCATCCCAGTAATCCTCACCCAGGATCGCGCGGTCCTTCACGGGCGTCGTGGTGATGGCGCGGTAGATCTGACCCCCGACCCCAGGATTCTCGTCGAACAGCACGGTCGACACGCCGGCCCGCGCCGCCAACGCAGCGGCTGCAAGTCCGGCAGGACCTCCGCCGATGACGACGAGTTCGTACGACGATGCGAGGTCGGCGGCTTCAGTCATCGTCCCGCCTCCCGGCGACCCAGCTGGGTCTCCACCTTCATGCCCTCGCGCACCGGGATCAGGCAGCCCTGTCGGCTGCCGACGCCGTCGATGGTGACGAGGCAGTCGAAGCACACGCCCATCAGGCAATAGGGCGCCCGTTGCGCGCCGGTGACCGGCGTGGTGCGGCAGTGGCCGATGCCGGCGGCGAGCAGCGCAGCGGCGACCGTGTCACCGGCCCGCGCGCTCAAGGGTTTGCCGTCGACAACGATGCCGACGGAAGGGCTGCTGTCAGCCAGCCGCTTGAACATGGAACCTCCGGGCACTGAAGGAAGCGACGAGCGAGGCGTCGAGCGCACCGCGGGCGATCATGGGTGCGATGGTGAGCGCGTGATTGGCGGCCAGGGTGACGCCCGAATGGCAGCACACGGTGAAGGCGCCGGGATGGGTCTTCGACTCGTCGTAGATCGGGAAACCGTCCTGCGTCATGACGCGGATCGCACTCCAGGTGCGCACCACGTTGACGTTGGCCAGCAGCGGGAACTGGCGCACCGCGCGTTCGGCCTCGGTGGCGCTGACGCCGATCGTGAGGCCGCTCGGATCGACGCTCTCCTCTTTGGAATCGCCGATCATCACCGTGCCCTCGTCGGTCTGGCGCAGGGTGACGACGGGATGGTTGAGGAAGGGCCGCAGCCGCTCGGTGACGACGATTTGGCCGCGCTCGGGCCGCATCGGCGCTTCGAGCCCGACCATCGGGGCCAGCCGCATGTTGGCGTTACCCGCCGCCAGCGCGACCTTGGCGGCGCGGATCTCGCCGTGCGGTGTCGTGAGCCGGAACTCGCCGCCCTCCTTCGTGATGTTCTCGACGCGATGGCTCGGCAGATAGGTGACGCCGCGTGCGTTGAGCGCCGTGTGCAGGGTGCGGAACAGGCGCAGCGAATTCACGTGCCCGTCGAGTTCGCAGAAGCTGCCGCCCACGACTTCCGGGCCGATGTCGGGCAACATCGCCTTCACTTGGTCGTGGGTCAGGATCTCGGTCTTGTAGTCGAGGATACCGGGCTGATTGTGGAGGCGCTTCAATATGTTGGCGCGCGCCTCCAGCTCTTTCTCCGACAGGCAGAGATGGAAGCCGCCGGGCCGCTGGAACGAGACGTCGAGGCCGGTCTCCTGCTTCAGCAGGTCCGAGAAGCCGCGCCAGGCGTGGGACGAACGGATGGTCCAGCCGGCATAGGGCGCGAGGCCCAGCCCTTTGCTCTGGACCCAGACCAGCGCGAAGTTGCCGCGGCTGGCACGCACCGCGCGGTCGCCCTCGTCGAGCACGACGACCTTGCAGCCCTCGCGCGCCAGGCCCCAGGCGGTGGCGACGCCGACCAGGCCGCCGCCCACGACCGCGACATCGTACTCTTCACCGGCCATGGCTGGCGCTCCTTCCTACGAGCATGCGCTCCAGGCCGAAGGCGCGGTCCAGGATCACGAGCGCCACGACGGTAACGGCGATCACGCAGGCCGACACCGACGTCACCAGCGGATCGATATTGTCCTGGATGTAGAGAAACATGCGGACCGGCAGCGTCTCGGTGCCGGGCGCGGCGATGAAAACCGTCATCGTGAGCTCGTCGAAGGAATTGATGAAGGCCAGTGCCCAGCCGCTCACGAGGCCGGGCAGCACAAGCGGCAGCGTGATGCGGCGCAGGACGACGCTCTCGCTGGCGCCGAGCGACACGGCCGCGTGCTCGATCGAGCGGTCGAGCCCGACCGCGGAGGCGAGCGTGAGGCGCAGCGCGAACGGCAGCACGACGACGATGTGCGACAGCACGAGGCCGGCGAAGGTGCCGCCAAGCCCGATTTGGGTGAAGAACCGCAGGAAGGCGATGCCGAGCACGAGATGCGGGATCATCAGCGGCGACATGAAGAGCGCCGTCATCGCCTCGCGGCCGGGAAAGCGGTAGCGCGCTATGGCCAGCGCCGCCGGCACCGAGATCGCCACCGCGATCGCCGAGGAGATCGCGCCGAGCCACAGGCTGCGCCAGAAGGCGGAAACGAACTCGGGGTAGCGCGCGATGGCGTAGAACCAGCGCAGCGACCAGCGGTCGGTCGGGAACGAGAGATATCCCTCGGGCGTGAAGGCCACGAAACAGACGACCAGGATCGGCGCCAGCATGAAGGCGACGAACAGCGTGTGGTAGGCGAGCGCGAGAGGGCCGTTGCGGCTCATGCAAACACCTGCGCGTAACGCCGCTCGACGAGCCGGTTGGTGCCCCAGATGATCGCGACCAGCGCCGCCAGCAACAACACCGCGACGGCCGCGCCCAGCGGCCAGTTGAGCGTGTTCAGGAACTCGTCGTAGGCCAGGGTCGAAGCGACCTTGAGACGACGACCGCCGATGATCGCGGGCGTCGCGAACGCACTGGCGGCCAGTGCGAAGACGATGACCGCACCCGACAGGATGCCCGGCATGACCTGCGGCAGCACGATGCGCCGCAGTACGGTGAACGGCCCCGCCCCCAGCGCCACCGCCGCGTTCTCGATCTGCGGATCGAGGCGCTGCAGCGAGGCCCAGACGGCCAGCACCATGTAGGGCATCAGCACATGCGCCAACGCGATCACGATGCCGGTCTCGGTGAACATGAAGGGCAGCGGCGCGGAGATGAGACCCATGCCCATCAGCGCCTTGTTCACCAGGCCCGAGTTGCCGCCGAACAGCAGCGCCCAGCCCAGCGTGCGCGCGACCACGGAGATCAGCAGCGGGCCCAGGATCACCAGCAGGAAGATGCCTCGCCACGGGCTGCGCATGCGGTTCAGGATGTAGGCCTCGGGCGCGCCGAACACCGCCGCCAGCAGCGTCACGAAGAAGGCGATGCGGAAGGTGCGGGCGAACATCTCGTGGAAGTACGAATCGCCCAGCACCTCCTGCCAGTTCTTCAGGATGAAGACCGGCTCGATGCCCTTGTACTGACCCCAGTCGTGGAACGAGAGAAGCACGGTCATGCCGAGCGGCACGATCACCACGCCGGCGAACAGAACCAGCGCGGGAAGGCAAAGCAGATACGGCGCGGCCTTCACGCGCGCCCTTCCCAGGCGAGATGCACGGCATCGCCCTCGCCCGGCATCGCCTCGCCGGTGTTCTGGCGAATGACCGTCACGAGACCCGACGCGGTTTCGATCTGGTAGAGCCAGTGATTGCCCTGGAAGATGCGCGTGCGCACCGTGCCGGCGAGGCCGGCAGGAGCGAAGGAGATGCGCTCGGGGCGAACGGTCGCGCCGTTCACGAGGTTGGTCTTGCCGAGGAAGTTGGCGACGAAGGGTGTCGCCGGCCGCTCATAGGCCTCGTGCGGCGGTCCGATCTGCTCGGCCTTGCCCTGGTTCATCACCACGATCCGGTCCGACAGTGCCATCGCCTCGGCCTGGTCGTGCGTCACCAGGATGGTGGTCGTGCCGACCGTGCGCTGGATCTGGCGCAGTTCGATCTGCATGCCCTCGCGCAGCTTGGCGTCGAGGTTGGAGAGCGGCTCGTCGAGCAGCAGCACCTGCGGGCGGATCACCAGCGCGCGGGCCAGCGCGACACGCTGCTGCTGGCCGCCCGACATCTGGCGGGGGAAGCGCGCCGTGAAGGCGCCGAGCCCCACCAGCTCGAGCGTCTCGCCCACCCGCGTCTTGCGCTCGGCGGCGGCGACGCCCTGCATCTCGAGCCCGAAGCCGACATTCTCCGCCACCGTCATGTGCGGGAAGAGCGCATAGCTCTGGAAGACAATGCCGAGACCGCGCTTCGCCGGCTTCATTGCCAGCAGGTCCTTGCCGCCGAGCCGGATCGCGCCGGAGGTCGGCTCGACGAAACCCGCGATCATCTGCAGCGTCGTGGTCTTGCCGCAGCCCGAGGGACCCAGCAGGGCCACGAACTCGCCCTTCTCGACACCGAGCGTCAGTCCATCGACGGCATTGTGACTGCCGAACGACTTGGTGAGCTTTTCGAGTTCGAGGAACGCCACCTAGACCGCTCCTTGTGCCGTGTCGTGCGCGGCGATGCGCGCCATCGTCTCGCGATGCAGCCTGTAGAAGGCGTCCTGCGGCTGGTCCATGTCCAGGATCTCGGCTTCGGCCGCGCGCAGGAACAGCCCGCGCAGCACCCGACCGATGGCGCCGTGCGCGAACACGGCGACCGGTCTCTCCATCGCCAGCGCCGCGATATCGTCCAGCGCCGCCTGCGCGCGCGCGACGGCCATGATGTAGTTCTCGCCGCCGGGCGGCTCGTAGGTCCAGCGATCAAGCCGCCGCGCTGCCATCGCGCCGGGCCAGCGCGCCTCGATCTCAGGCCCGGTCAGCCCGTCCCAATCGCCCCAGCTCATCTCTCGCAGACGATCGTCGAACGATTCTTCGTGATGCGTCAGGCCCGCCTCTTCGGCAGCCAGCGCCAGCGTTTCACGCACGCGGCCGAGTGGGCTCGACCGCACGATGACGTCGGCGGGCGCATGCCCCGCGGCCCGCAGCTCTCGAGCCAGGGCCCGCCCCATGGCGCGGGCCTGTTCACGGCCCGCTTCGGTCAGTGGTGAGTCCAGAACGCCTTGTGCGCGCTTCTCGGCGTTCCAGACGGTCTCGCCGTGGCGAAACACATAGACGGGATGATGCACGACCGGCCTCTCGCCAATCTTCTCGGGCAGATCAGCGCTCGACCTCGCGGTTCCAGCGCTTGGTCCAGTCGTCGCGCTGCGCGTTGATCGCGTCCCAGTCGGGCGCGATGATCAGCTTCGCACGCTCGCCCACCGGCGCCATCTTCAGCTCCGGCATGTTGACGTCGACCTTGGTGTTGACCGGACCGTTGCCCATCTCCTTCGCCATGCCCGTCTGCACCGGCGCCGACACCAGCAGCTTGATCATCTCGTGGGCCAGCGGATTGACCGAGGCCTTGGCGACCGGGCAGGCCGAGGCGAGCAGGATCGGTGCGCCTTCCTTCGGGTAGATGAAATCGACCGGGAAGCCGGTGTTGGCGAACGCCTGCACGCGGCCGGTGCCCCAGACGGCGATGTTGGCCTGACCGGACTGGAAGAGCTCCGTCATCTTGCCCGGCGAGGGTTCATAGACCAGCACGTTGGGATTGATGTCGGCCTTCATGACCTTGAAGCCCGGTTCGATGTTCTTCTCGCCGCCGCCGTTCATGCGGGCGTACATCATCAGCGTGTAGAGCCCGTAGGTGTTGTTGATCGGCGGGATCACAAGCTGCTTCTTGAACTTCGGATCCTTGAGGTCGTTCCAAGAAGTCGGGATCGGCCAGCCCTTCTCCTTGAAGACCTTGGTGTTGACCATGAAGCCGGTGCCGGTCTGGCCGACCGCGACCGCCTTGTCGTCCTTGAACAGCGCGGCGGGATAGAGCTCGCTCTTGTCCATGCCCTCGATGGTGCTGCAGAAGCCGAGCTTGATCGCCTGGTACATGACTCCGTCGTCCATGATGGCGACGTCGATCACCTGGTTGCCCTTCTGGGCCTGCAGCTTGGCCAGCGTGTCCGTGGAGTTGCCGGCGACGTACTCGACCTTCACGCCGTGCTTTTTCTCGAACTCGGGAAAGACCTCCTTGCGCAGATGGCTGTCCCAGACGCCGCCATAGGCCGCGACGGTGAGCGTTTTCTGCTGCGCGAGCGCGGGCAGCGAGCCCGCCAACAAAGCCAGACCGGCGATTGCGCCGAAGCGTGCCAAACGGGTCATTGCCCCCTCCGTTCCTGAGTTCCCCTGCAATCAGTGTTTTATGCCGCAGCCCACGGCGTCAAATCCAATTTTCTGCCAAGCTTCATAGCCAAATGTTATGAAAGGCCGTGCGCAGCCTCAATCCACGCCAGATCGAAGCCTTCCGCGCCGTGGTACTGACCGGCGGCGTCGGCATGGCCGCGAAGCTGATCAACGTCACCCAGCCCGCGGTCAGCCGGATGATCCGCGACCTGCAGCAGCAGCTTGGCCTCACCCTGTTCGAGCGCCGGGGCACGGGACTGGTGCCGACCAGCGAAGCGCTCTCTCTCTACGCCGAGGTCGAGCGGGCCTTCGTGGGCCTGGAACGCATTGCGCAAATGGCCGACGAGCTGCGCACGCGACGGGCCGGGTTCCTGCGCATCGCCGCCTTGCCGGCGCTGGCCAACGGTTTCCTGCCGCGGTTCGCCGGACGCTATCTGGTGGCGCGCCCCAAGCTCGACCTCGTCCTGTCAGGGCTGGTGTCGCACGCCGTCGTCACGGCCGTCGCCCAGGGCCAGAGCGATCTCGGCTTCGCCGAAGGCTCGATCGAGCACGCGGCCGTGCGGCTCGAACGAATGCCACCCGCCCCCTACATGGCGGTGTTGCCGCAGGATCATCCGCTGGCGCGCAAGAAGCGGCTGCGGCCGGCCGACTTCGAGGGCGAGAGCTTCATCTCGCTGGGCCACTCCTCGGTCTCGCGCTTCCGCATCGACCGCGTCTTCGCTGATCATGGCGTGCGCCGCGTCATGCGCATCGAGACACCGCTCTCAGAGATCGCCTGCTCCCTCGCCGGCTCTGGCGCGGGCGTGACGCTGTGCGATCCCTTCACCGCGACCGAATACGCGACCCGGGGCATCGTCGTGCGGCCCTTCGAGCCGCGCATCCATTTCGAGTTCGCCGCCCTCTATGCCGCGCAAGGCACGCCGCCCCCGGTGGCGCGTGAATTCATCGACAGCTTCCGCGCCCACATCACAGCGTTCCTGCGCCCCCTGCTCCGGCGCTAGCCGAACTGGACGCCATACTCGCCGGCAATGGCCGCGATCTGCGGCGGCGCGAGCGGCTGGCCCGCTTCCCGCATCGCCCGGTCGAAGTGACGGAACATCTCTGCCGCCTGCAGGCCGGGCGTGGCGACGACGAGCAGCCGCACCGTGCCGTTCGTATCGTTGCGAAACCCATGCAACTCGCCGCGCATGAAGGTCGCGCTCGCGCCCACCTGGACCTTGCTCTCACCCGCTTCGCCGATCAGCGTCAGCTCGCCCTCCACGACGAGCAACATCTCGTCGTCGCTATCGTGCCGGTGCGGTGGTACGAAATAGCCCGGCGGGATCGGGTGGTCGGCAACGAAGGCCGCCACGGTGCCGCCGTCGGCCTTGACGATCATCGGGGCGCCCAGGACATCAAGTCTCTCGCTCATCGTTTCCTCCAGTGTCGGGACACCCCATGGATAAGCGCGCCCCGGCCGCGACGGCAGAGGGTGGTTCTGGACAGATTGTTCGACTGGGCGAACAATGACGCATGGAAGCATTCAGCGGCATCGAAGCCTTCGCCCGCGTCGTGGAGACCGGCAGTTTCACGGCAGCAGCCCAGGCGTTGCAAAGCGCCAAGTCGTCGGTGAGCGAGACGGTGCGCGCCCTCGAGGAACGCATGGGTGTGCGCCTGCTCGACCGCACCACGCGCCGCGTGCGTCCGACCGAGGCCGGAAGCGCCTTCTACCGACACTGCCGGAAGTTGCTCGACGATCTTGCGCAGGCGCGAAGCGAGGCCCAGGCCGCCCAGAAGGAGCCAGCCGGAAGGCTTCGCATTGCCGCCCCCGACGGGTTCGCCGAACGCTACATCGTGCCCGGCCTGCCCGCTTTCCTCGCCGCCTATCCGACGATCGAAGTCGAGCTGATCGCCGGGAGCGCCGCGCTGCGGCTGGTCGAGGAAGGCATCGAGCTCGCGATCCGGATCGTTGAGAGACCCGAGCCGAGCCTCGTCGTGCGCCGCATCGCGACATCGCGCATCGTCATCGTCGCCGCCCCCGGCTATCTCGCCCAGCATGGCACGCCCCGGATGCCGCGCGACATTCTCGGCCACCGGCTGATCGGCTTCGCGCCGCTCCCCTGGCGCGACACCTGGCGAATCGGAACGGAGCCCATCGCGGTCCAGCCCCGTCTTCTCGTCAACAGTTCCGAGGCGTTGCGCGCGGCGGCGCTGTCGGGCCTCGGACTTGCCGCCATTCCGGAATGGCTGATCGCGGATGCGCTGGCGGCGGGTCAGCTCGCCCGCGTCCTCGCCAGCCATGAGACCCCTTCGGGCGGCATCTACGCCGTCTATCCGACCAACCGCCTTCTCGCGCCGAAGATCCGCGCCTTCGTCGACCACACGGTCCGCGACCTGCGCAGCCGTGGACTATCGCGGTAACGGATCCGGCGGCTGCAGCGGCAGCAGGAACGTGAGTTCGTGCTTGTTGTAGTGGAGATGCAGGACCGTCGCGCCCGGGATCGCGGCAAAGGCCCTCGCCGTCTCGTGATCGGTCTCGCCCTGGAACTTGATCGTGCAGACAAAGTTCCGGACCAGTCGCGACGCGCGCCAGCGCTCGACCAGCCGCAGCAGCCGCGCCGGATAGCAGATCACGTCCGAAAACAGCCAGTCGACCGGACCGACGCTCGAGGGATCGAGTGCGAACGCACTCTCGCCCCGCCATTCGACGCCCGGCATTGCGGCTATCCTCGGATCCAGCGGTGCCTTGTCGACCGCGACGACAGTGGCGCCGAGGTGCGCCAGCACCCACGTCCAGCCACCCGGCGAAGCGCCGAGATCGAGGCAGCGTTCGCCCGGCTGCGGCCAGCGGCGCAATCGCACCAGTGCCTCCCACAGTTTCAGATAGGCCCGGCTCGGCGGACCGACCTTGTCCTCGACAAGCTCGACCTCGCCGTTGGCGAAGGGTGAACTGCACGAAGCGGCCGCGAGCATGCGGTCGGGCGCAAGCAGCGTCCAGGATCCCAGAGGCGCGACGGGTGCGGCAGCAGGAAAGACCACGGGCTTTGCGGAGACATGGGGCAGCTTCTCCTGGATGAGCGCGGCGCGCCGGTGATGGAGCGGCGCGTACATCGCCCAGTTGCGCTGGATGTCGCGCAAGGACTTTGCCGCGGTGCCGATCGAAGCGACCGGCAGCTCGACGCAGTCGTGCCAGATGTTCGCTGCCCATGCGGCGGAGACGGGTGCCGAATCCGACATCAGGAGGCGGCCATGCGTGGCCTGGATCGTGACACCGTCGCGCGCCAGCTCCTCGCGCAGCTGGTTCTCCTGGCTCTCGACGGCAAGATAGGCGGTGGTCACGCGGCGGCTCGAAGATTGATCATATTCAATCTCAACGTAACAGGCCGGCGATGGAAAATCCGCCAAACCTCATGCTAGCGTAATTGCACAACGGAGGAGAGATACTGATGTTCACCAAGCGATTCCTGATGACCGCTGCCATCGCCGGCACGCTCGCGACCACTGCCGGCGCTGCGTTCGCGCAGGGCCAGCCGATCGTCGGTATCTCGACGGTCACCACCTATTCCATC
This sequence comes from Reyranella humidisoli, assembly GCF_019039055.1. Taxonomy (NCBI): domain Bacteria; kingdom Pseudomonadati; phylum Pseudomonadota; class Alphaproteobacteria; order Hyphomicrobiales; family Reyranellaceae; genus Reyranella; species Reyranella humidisoli. Next base: position 2,938,649 of record NZ_JAHOPB010000001.1, on the reverse strand, counting down.
GACGCGACCATCACCGCCATCGATCCGGCCAAGCGCACCGTGACCTTCACGGGCCCCGCCGGCCGTTCGCTGACCTCGAGCGTCAGCCCCGGCGTGAAGATGGATACCAGCAAGGTCGGCGACCTGGTTTCGGCAGCATTCGAGAACAAGCTCACCTTCGTGCTCTCCGGCCCGAACGCGAAGACGCCGCGCGACCGCGACCTCAGCGTCACCGCCGCCGCCTCGTCAGGCAACCGCGCCGCCGGCGCCAAGGCCGAGCAGACCGTCGCCAACTGGTGGGTCACGGGCGTCAACCCCTCGGCCGGCACCATCTCGGTCGTCAATCCGAGCGGCGGCGAGGTCCAGACCTATACGGCGGCGACGGCGGAAGGCCGCGCGCAGCTTCCGCGGGTCAAGACCGGTGACAATCTCACGGCCATCGACACGTCGGTCCTGATCGTCGCGATTACGCCGAAGAAGTAACAACTCAAGACGAAGGCAGCGGCGCTGGCTAGGATCGGGCCAGCGCCGCGACCGTCCGCGTCAGGCGTCGCTCGCGGCTTCCGCCGAGTCGTTGCGCCAGGTACGAGGTCGGCGGATAGATCGCCGGCAGCAGATACGTCATCGGGCCGTTCGGCATACCCAGCCCCTGAGCGACGTCGCGTCCCAACAGCCAGTGCGTCATGCCCGACAGGAGGGCGCGATCGAGGAACGCGGCACCGCCGCCTGTCCGGGCGAATGCGTCGAGCGTCCGGTTCGCCTGCGCCTGGGCCTGGGTGTTGGGCGACGGATTGACCAGCAGCCACATTTTCCAGAACTGGCCGCACGGCTCGGCGTCGATCATCCCGAGCCATGTCTTGTGCAGGCCCAGCACGGCGGCGGCATGGCGCCAGAAGACGTAGTAGCCGTCCTTCTCCGCCTGCGTCAGCCGATAGCCCATGCGGTGCAGACCCTCGAGCATCACCGCGGTGAAGGCCGATACCTGAACGAATAGATCGTCCTGATTGACGGGCTCTCCCAAGGCACGCCGATCCCACGTACCCGTATCGCGTACGGCGCGGCGCCGGAAAGCATTGCTGAGGCGAAGGCGCAGCGTGGCCTTGTACCCTTCGGCCCCGCGGCGCAGCCCATCCGGCGCGTGAAGCTTGATCCACCAGTCGCCGGTCTCGGCCAGCCGGCGGATCGCCTGCTGCGAGGACGTGCCCATCGGAGGCGACCAGCCGTCGATCACCAGAGACGTGCATTGCATGATCAGCGCGGCTGAATTGCCGGTGCGTGCGATCGCGGCACGGCCCATTTCCATCGCCGCCCACTGATCTTCTGTCGGCTCCGGCGGCAGCGCGGCAAGGAGCGCCGCCAGCGCCGGCGGCATGTCCGGCATCGTCCCGGCGCCTGCATCGAGTGCCTTGAGGACCATCGGCCACCACGACTCCCCCAAGGGCCGCAACGCGTCCGCGGCGGCGTCGGCCAGCGGGTCGATCCACATCAGGGAAGCGGCATAGTGGCCGGCCAGTACCCCGTACTGGCGCGAAGCCTCGGCGCCATTCAGGAAACGGCTCATGGTCATGGCAAGCCTCTGCCATGGCGGCGCCACAATGACAACGCGCCGTTAGCCGCCGCGTCGGTTGAGGCTTCCCCGTATCGCGCCGGCGGTGGTGCGCATTTCCAGCGTGACGCTGTTGCCGGCGGCCCTGCCCGTGGCCGTGAACGGCGCCATCGAGCAATCCTGGCTCTCGAACACCCGGCCGCTGCCGCTGATCTCGCCGGACGCCGCCACCGAAAGCCTGATCGACGAGGCGCCGCAGCCAGGATGGATGACCCTGCCGATCAGCCGGTCCCCGGAAATGCTCAGCTCCGCCGTCACCACACCCGGCAGATCGGCCATGCCACTGGTCGACAAGCCGCCGCCATAGACGCCATCGTGCGAGCCGGCGCCTCTCGGCGCGGCGGACGCGGATTGCGGCGGCGGCGACGTCCCCCCTGCCCGCGTGCCCGGCGCGGCCTGGATGGGCGCTTCGCGAAACAGGGCAGGCATCTGGACGGCCGTGAGATAGCCGGTTGCCGGCTGACCCTTCGCCTTCTGCCAGGCCGCGATCATTTCCCGCGAGCGCTGACCGAAGGTGCCATCAGCCCCCCGCGTGTCGTAGCCCAGCGAAGTCAGCACCGCCTGGATGCGCTGGCGATCGGCCGGGATGAGTTGAAGCGCCTCCTCGCCTTCGCGCGCCATGACGGTCGAATCGATTTCCGGTGCCGTGGCGGGCATGGTCGCGGGTGCGGTAGCCACCGCTTCGACAGGCGGCGACGGCTGCCGCGCGCCGACAAGGAAGTAATACCCGCCGGCCAGCCCCAGCAGCGCGATCAGCAGTGCAGCGATTGCCGCCGGCCGGCGGCTGGGGCGCGGCGAGACGGCCAGCGCCGTGGGCGGGCTGGGAGGCGTCGGAGGTGTCGGCGGTGTCGGAGGTGTCGGCGGCGTGGACGGGACGACCGGCGGCGGCATGAGCACCGTCGTATTGGCATCCACCATCGGCCCGCCGAGAAGCGCCCGCCAGGCGGCGATCGACTGCGGCCGCTCCTCGAAGCGGATCGCGAGACCCGCATCGATGCCGGCCAGCAACTGCGGCGCGTAGCCGATGAGCTGCAGGCCGGCCAGCGGCTGGTAGGTATCCTCCAGCAACCGGTCGAAGGCGCTGGGTGGCGCCTTGCCGGTGATGACGTGATGCAGGGTCGCGGCCAGGCCGTAGATATCCGTCCAAGGTCCCTGCTTGCCGGTGGTGAACTGCTCGGGCGCGGCGAAGCCCGGCGTGAAGATGGCCGTCATGGTCGACGAGCGGCCGGCGATCGCCAGACGCGCCGCGCCGAAATCGATCAGCGTCGGCACGCCCGCATCGCTCAACAGGATGTTGCCCGGCTTGATATCGCGATGCAGGAAGCCCGTCGCATGAACCTGCTGCAGCCCTTCGAGCAGCAGGGGCAGGAACGTATCGACCTCGTGCGGCTGAAGCGGCCCCCGGTTCTTGACCCTGTCCTCCAGGGTTCCGCCGCGGACCAGTTCCATCACCATGTAGGACGTGCCGTTGGCCTCGATGAAATCGAAGACCTTCACGATGGCCGGCGCGTCGTGGAGACCGGCGAGCGTGCGGCCCTCCGCCACGAAGCGCTCGCGTCCCCACGAAAAATCCTCGGCCATCTCGGTGGAGCGCGGCAGCACGGAGGCACCGTCCTGGCGGATCGCCAAAGCCGGCGGCAGGTATTCCTTCAGAGCAACTTCGCGGTCGAGCTGCGTATCTCGCACGCGATAGGTAATGCCGAACCCACCCTGCCCCAGCACCTCCAGCACTTGGTAACGGCCGACGACACGTCCCGGCGCGAGCGCGACATAGTCGACGACCGGTTCCGGCGCGGTCGCAGGTCGGGCATGCTTCTGCCCGGTATCGTCGTCCTGGATATGCATTTCACTCCTGCCCCGCAAAGCAACGTCCGGACCTGCCGGGCGTTCCTCGGGTGGTTGCATGATGAAATTGCAGTCAGCGAGGTTTTCCGTGGCGCAGGGCTTCAAGATCCTCGACGAATCAGCCGAACACACGCTTCGCCAAGCCGAAATCCGCGTCCCGACGGCCGGAATCTGGCTCGGCCTGGGGGCCGGCATCCTGATCGTCATGGCCGGCTTCGTCTGGACGATCCTGTAGCGAGCGTCCATCCGCCGGGCTAACCTCCCGACAACACGGAGGAATTTGATGGCGAAGTTCGGCATTGGTCAGTCGGTCCGCCGGGTCGAGGACCCGAGGCTTCTCACCGGCGGCGGTCGCTACACGGACGACACCAAGCTCTCAGGGCCGGCCGCGCGGGCGTACGTTCTGCGCTCGCCCCATGCCCATGCCGATATCAGGAGCATCGATACGGCGGCCGCAAAGAAGGCCGCCGGCGTGCTGCTGGTCCTGACCGGGGACGACGTGAAGGCGGCCGGGTACGGCGATCTCCCCTGCCTGGTGCCCGTCACCAACCGCGACGGCACCCCTCGGGGCGAGACGCCCCGGCCGATGCTGGCCCAGGGCCGCGTGCGCCATGTCGGCGATCCGGTGGCGCTGGTCGTCGCCGAGACGCTGGAGCAGGCCAAGGACGCTGCCGAACTGATCGAGGTCGACTACGAAGCGCGGCCGCACACCGTCGGCACCTTCGAGTCCGCGCAGCCCGGCGCGCCGCTGGTCCACGACCATATCAAGGGCAACCTCGTCTTCGACTGGGAGATGGGTGACCGGGCCCGCACCGAGGCGGCGTTCGCCAAGGCCGATCGCGTCGTGAAGCTCGAGATCGTGAACAACCGGCTGGTCGTGAACTCGATGGAGCCGCGCGGCGCCATCTGCGAATACGACCCGGCGGACGACCGTTCGACCCTCTGGGTCTCGTCGCAGGGCGTCAGCGTCATCCGCCCCGTGGTCGCCGACATGATCCTGAAGATCGGCCAGCCCAAGCTGCGCGTGCGCACCGGCGACGTGGGCGGCGGCTTCGGCATGAAGATCTTCGTGCATCCCGAATATCCGCTGGTCGTGTGGGCGAGCCGCGAACTAAAGCGCACGGTGAAGTGGATTCCCGATCGTCAGGAAGCCTTCCTCTCCGACGTGCAGGGTCGCGACCATGTCTCGCTGGCGGAGATGGCACTCGACAAGGACTGCAAGTTCCTGGGTCTCCGGGTCACGACGCATGCCGCGCTGGGCGCCTATCTCAGCCACTTCGGGGCGTTCATCCCGACCATGGCGGGCAGCGGCATGCTCGCCGGCCTCTATCAGACGCCCGCGATCTACGTGAACGTGAAGGGCGTGATGACCAACACGGTGCCGACCGATGCCTATCGCGGCGCCGGCCGGCCCGAGGCCGCCTATCTGCTGGAGCGCTTCGTCGACCATATCGGCCGCGAGACCGGCCTCGGCCCGGCGGAGATCCGCAAGCGCAACCTCGTGAAGCCCGACCAGATCCCGTGGAACACGGCACTGGGCGACACTTTCGATTCGGGCGATTTCGACAACGTCATGCTGAAGGGCATGGAGAAGGCCGACTGGAAGGGCTTCCCCGCCCGCCGCGCCGCCTCACTGGCCAAGGGCAAGTGGCGCGGCATGGGCATGGCGACCTATGTCGAGAAGTGCTCGGGCGGCGCGCCGGAGAGCGCCATCGCAAAGTTCAACGAGGACGACACGATCACCGTGTTCGTCGGCGTCCAGACCAATGGCCAGGGCCACGAGACGGCCTTCACCCAGATCATGTCTGCACGACTCGGTGTCGATGCCGACCGCATCCGCATCGTCCAGGGCGATTCGGACTTCACCCCCGAGGGCATGACCGGCGGCAGCCGTTCGATCCCGGTGGCCGGCGCGGCCGTGCTGGGCGTCAGCGACAATATCATCGAGAAGGGCAAGCTGGTCGCCGCCTCGGCGATGGAAGCGGCGGTGGGTGACATCGAGTATGCCGACGCCACCTTCCGCATCGTCGGCACCGACCGCACGATGAGCCTGTTCGACGTGGCGCGCGCCGCCCGCGATCCCAAGCATGTGCCGGAGGGCAGCAAGCCCGGCCTCGACGACGCCTTCACGCGCACGCCGCAGGCCGCGACCTTCCCGAACGGCTGCCATGTCTGCGAACTCGAGATCGACCCCGACACCGGCACGCTGGAGATCCTTAACTATTCGATCATGGACGATTTCGGCACGGCGCTTAATCCGTTGCTGCTGCAGGGCCAGGTCCATGGCGGCGTCGGCCAGGGCATCGGACAGGCGCTCACCGAAAAGACCATCTACGATCCCGATTCGGGCCAGCTCATGAGCGGCTCGCTCATGGATTACGCCCTGCCGCGTGCGGACGTGGTGCCCCACGTGAAGTTCGACATGCACAACAGCCTGTGCACGACCAATCCGCTGGGCGTGAAGGGCGCGGGCGAGGCCGGCGCGATCGGCGCGCCGCCGGCGGTCATCAATGCCATCGTCGACGCGATCCATCCGCATACCGGGCTGAAGCATATCGACATGCCCGTCACCGCATCGTCCCTGTGGGCGGCCATCGATGCCCATCGATCCAGGAAAGCAGCGTAAGAGTATGACCGACAAAGCGAACGATCCGACCCTCGCCAGCGCCCTCGCCGATTCGGTGAAGGCGATCGACGCCGATTACACCGAGGAGATGCGCGAGCTGCGGGCCCTCTTCGAGGAGGCGCGGCTGGAAGCCGAGAAGGACGAGCCGAGCGATGTGAAGCTGAAGGCTCTGCTCAACGATGCGAACGAAATGGCGCGCACCTTCGCCACGCTCGATCCGGCCTGGGGTGCGGTCCAGCGCGTGGCGCGCCTGTTCGGAATCCTCTAGTTCGACGCCATCGACCGCCGCCGCTCCAGCGTGCGGCGGATGGTGCGCGTCGACTTTTCGTCCAGCAAGAAAGCGCGCTCGCTGCGGTAATTCTCGTAGCGCGCGACCTCGATCGCGCCGACGGCTGCAGCCAGCCGGTCGGCGTCACCCTTGCGCTCGAAGGCGCAATGGATCGCCGGTCCGCATTCGTCGTCGACCGTTCGCACCGAATAGTGACCCTGCGGCGGAAAGGTGACGATCAGGTCATGCAGCGCACGTGCCGTCTCCACGATCGGCCGCCCGCCCTCGTCGGCCTGGCCCAGGACAAGATATGGGCTGATCTCCTCGAGCGTGCTTTTTTCGGTCATGGGCGATCAACGAGGCAGGCGCTCCATTAGTTGCGTCCGTCTTGTGACCAGGCCGCGTCGGGCAACTATTCCCGGCATCCGGCGTTGACTGGTCCACACGGACTGAGCCGCGGATGTACCGGCGAGTTCGTAAGACCCGCCCGGCGTCGCTGGAGCGGGTCTTTCGCGTCGCTCGCGCGACATACTCGGCCGCATCGTCTATGACTCCGGCATCCGTTTCAGCCCCGGAGTCTTGCTTGTCTACTTCCCTCATTCGCTCGGCGTCAGTGATCTTTCTCCTGTTGTCAGCCCTGCCAGCCGCCGCCCAGGACACAGTCACGGTCGGCGGCGAAAAGAAGCGGGCCTTCGGCACGCCGATCGAATTCCAGAACGGCGACGTGTCCTGCGGCGTCACCCTGAAGGACGACCGCGGCGCCATCTTCTACGAGTCCGCGGATTTCGACCTCTGTGTCCAGGAGAAGGCCCTGAAGGGCAAGCGCCTGGCGCTCACCTACAAGACGGCGCGCGTGATGGCAGCGTCCTGCCAGGGCAACCCCGACTGCAAAAAGAGCGATACCGTCGTCCTGATTGTCTCCGCCAAGCCCGCCCCCCTCGCCGCGGCCGCACCCGCTGCGCCTTCCGCTCCTCCTCCGGCCGCCGCCAAAGCCGGGCAGACCTCGTTCTGCACGCCCACGGAGACGGTCGTCTTCTCCTGCCGCACCAGCCCCACCAAGCTGGTATCGGTCTGCGCCTCGAAGGACGCGGGTCCCACCCGGGGCTACCTGCAGTACCGGACCGGCAAGCCTGATTCGAGCGAGCCACTCGACCTCACGCTTCCGGCGGCCCAGATGCCGCCGCCCCAGGCGGCCAGCGGCGAGTCCGTTCCCTTCGCCGGTGGCGGCGGAGCGTGGCTGCGCATCGCGACGAAAACGAACAACATCGCCTTCACCGTCTACACCGGCATCGGCAAATGGGGGCCGCGCGGCGAGGTGCAGGAAAAGGCTGGCCTCGCCGTCGAGCGCGACGGCAAGCGAATCGCGACCCTGAAGTGCATCGGCAAGCCGATCAGCCTGCTGGGCCCCGACTGGTTCGAGAAAGCCGGCATCAAGTCCAAGGACCTGGACTTCGATTTCCCCGATTGATTTCGCCGCATCAGAAGAGATCCGCCATGTCACGCCCGCTCCGCATCCTCGCGGCCGCTATCCTCACGTTCATGCTGTCGGCGCTGGCCGGTGTACGGGCCCAGGAACCATGGCGCGCCTACGAAGGCCTCGACGCGATCGAGATCCCCTTCGCCAACGGCCCCATCTCGATGTCGCACGTGCCCCAAATCTGGCTCAGCCTCAACGGTAGCCGGCCGCGCCTGTTCGGCATGGACACGGGCTCGACCGGCATCGTCGTATCGGCCGAGCATTTCATTCCCGGACCCGGCGACGTCGCGCAGGGACCGGGACGCCTCGTTTACAACAGCAGCGGCCGCGTGCTGACCGGCGAGCACTGGATGACGGACGTCGTGATTCGCCGCGACGCCCACACGCCCGTCGCGACCGCGCGCGTGCAGGTGCTGCGCGTGACGGAGATCACCTGCCTGGAACATGCGCGCGACTGCCGCCCCGAGAGCGATCCGCGCAATGTCGGCTTCATGGGCATCGGATTCGATCGCGGGTCGGCGCAGCACACCGCCGACAACACCTCGCCCAAGAACCCCTTCGTGAGCCTGGTGTCGCTCGCTTCCGGCCGACCGGTAAGTTCGGTGCGCCAGGGCTATGTCGTCACGCGCACCGGCGTTCACCTCGGCATGACGCCCGCCCTCACCCGCCACATGGCCTTCGTGAAGCTGACCTCCAAGGCCCATCCGCCGGGCGTCCCCGACTGGAACGGTGCGCCCATGACCGTGTCGGTCGACGGCGTCACCGGCCGCGGAACGATGCTGATGGATACAGGCATCGACTACATGTTCCTCTCGCCACCGGCCGGTACGGCCCTGCATCGCGGCCGCCGCGCGCCCGAAGGCACGCGCATCGAACTGTTCATGCCCGATCGCCAGCGTCCGCAGCCCGCCTTCTACGAGTTCCGCGCCGGGCGTCGCGGCAACCCTCTCCATCCCGAACGGGTCGAGGTGGTCCACGACGCCAATGTCTTCGTGAACACCGGACGCATGTTTCTCGAAGGCTTCGACTATCTCTACGACGCCGCCGGCGGCCATGTCGGCTACGGCTGGAACGGCCGGGTCAGCCACGAATATGGCGGCGTGACCCCGGGCTCCTACGGCCCACGCGAATAAGTTCGCCCCCTTGTGTCGGAACGGGTCGGTGTCGTCCGTCCTCGGGACAGACCGACCTCACAAGGAGCCTGAAATGACGACCAGCCCCTCCACCGACCGCGAACTCGTGCTGACGCGCCTGATCGATGCGCCGCGCGAGACGCTCTATCGCTGCTGGACCGAACCGGCGCTGATGAAACAGTGGTTCGCGCCCAAGCCCTACGAGACGCCGGTCGTCGAGGTGGACGTCAGGACCGGCGGCGCGAACCTGATCGTGATGCGCGGTCCCGACGGGCAGGACATGCCCAATCGCGGCATGTACCTCGAAGTCGTACCGAACGAGCGGCTGGTCTTCACCGATGCCTTCACCGAGGCGTGGCAGCCTTCGGCCAAACCATTCATGACGGCGATCCTCACCTTCGAGCCGCAGGGAGACAAGACGCTCTACACCGCGCGCGTCCGCCACTGGACGGTCGAGGATCGCGAGGCCCACGAGAAGATGGGCTTCCACCAGGGCTGGGGCATCTGCACCGACCAGCTCGCGGCACTGGCCGCGACGCTCTAATCCCCCGGGAATCTCCCGGGAGAACGCGATAGGCTGTCCCCTTTCAGCATGACAAGGGACAGCCACCATGGCCGCTCACGACCTCGCCGCTCTCTGGGAAGCCCATTGCCGCCATGAATTCGAGACTCGCGACGTGGATGCCACGATGGCCACGATGGTGGCGACGCCGTACGTAAATCACGTTCCGACCATGACCGGCGGCGTGGGACACGATCAGCTCAAGCGCTTCTACAAGTACCATTTCATCGGCAACAATCCGCCCGACACGGAACTCGTTCCAGTGAGCCGCACGATCGGCACGGATCAGATCGTCGACGAAATGGTGTTTCGCTTCACGCACACCAGCGAAGTCGACTGGATGCTGCCGGGCATCGCGCCGACCGGACGCAGGGTCGAGGTTCCGCTGGTTGCGATCGTGCGGTTCGTCGATGGCAAGGTGGCTCACGAGCACATCTACTGGGACCAGGCGTCGGTCCTCGTGCAGGCCGGCCTGCTCGACCCGAAAGGCCTGCCAGTCGCGGGCGCCGAAACCACGCGCAAGGTCATGGACCATACCCAGCCGAGCAACAGCTTGATGGCTCGCTGGGCCGCCAGCGAAGGCAAGCCGATCTAGCTTTTGGCGCGGCCATGCAACGCCGGCTTCCTCCAGCGGTTGACCCACGACCATTCCCAGGAGGATCGGATGTTTGGAAAAGCCTTGATCGCCGTTCTGGCCTTGACCGTCACGGCCGGAGCCGTCCACGCGCAATCGACAGGCGCTGGCTCCAGCAGCGGCGGCACATCGACGTCGCCGGCCCCGGCCGGCACATCGCCGACAGTTCCGCCGCCGCCATCGTCGTCACCGCCTCCCGGCGGTTCGACGATCACCCCGGCACCGGCTGCACCGGGCGCTCCCAGCGCGGGCCAGCCGGGTGTCGGTTCCGACACGACGCGGCAGGCTCCCCCCGCGGGCACGCGTTGATCGACTGACCTAGTCGACCGTCATGTTGGCTTCGCGAACGATCGCTTCATAGCGTTTGCGCTCCGCCGCAATGAAGTCGGCAAATTGCGCGGGCGTGCCGGCGACCATGTCGCCGCCCTGCCCGGCGACGATCGACTTGGCACCTTCGCCGGCGCAGGCCTTTACCGTCTCGTCCGCGATCTTCTTAACCAGATCCGGTGGCATGCCCTTGGGCCCCAGCAGCCCGTACCAGGCGACCGATTCGTAGCCGGGCACACCGGCCTCGGCGACGGTCGGCAGCTCCGGATAGTACTGGCTGCGCCTGGCCGAACTGACGGCCAGCGCGCGCATCTTCCCGGTGGTGATCAGATCCTTCGAATTGGGCTGCGTGATCATCATGTTCACGTTGCCGGCCATCAGGTCGAGCTGGGCGGGATTGCCGCCCTTGTATGCGACATGGGTCAGGTTGAGCTTGGCCATGTGGGCGAACAGCGCGCCAGCCAGGTGCTGGGACGAGCCGTTGCCGCCCGAGGCATAGGTGAGCGGCGGCGAGGCGGTCTTCGCCAGCTGGATCAGTTCAGGCAGCGAGTTGGCCTTGACCGATGGATGGACCAGCACGAGCTGCGGAAACGTCGCGAGCAGGCTGATCGGCGTGAAGTCGTTCACGCCGTCGTAGGGCAGCTTCTTGTAGATCAGTGGATTGATCGCGTGTCCCATCGCCACGACGCTGAGCGTGTAGCCGTCGCCCGGCGCCTTGGCGACGATCTCGCCCGCGACGACGCCGTTGGCGCCCGCGCGATTGTCGGCGACGACAGGCTGGCCCCAGGCCTGCGCGAAATGCTGGCCGACGGCGCGCGCCATCAGGTCGGTCGTGCCGCCCGCGGCGAACGGGATCACCATCCGAATCTGCTTGTCGGGATAGGCGCCCTGGGCACGCACGATGGCGGGTGCGACGGACGGGGCGATTGCGAGGGCGGCGGCGCCGCGCAGAAAAGAAGAACGCTTCATTGCAGGTAATATCCCGACGGAGTGCCTTTGACGGTGGTGCGCTCGAGGTGGCGGATCTCGCCTTCCTGGTAGTCGCCGAGCGCAATGTGCATGGTGCAGCGATTGTCCCACAGGATGATGTCGTCCTGTTGCCACTGGTGGCGATAGACGAACTGCGGCCGCGTCGCATGGCGCACCAGATAGTCGATCAGCGGCCGGCTCTCCTCCGGCGTCATGTCGACGAAGCACGAGACCTTCTCGCCGATGTAGAGCGCCTTGCGGCCGGTCTCGGGATGCACACGCACCACCGGCTGGGCGATCGGCGGATTGATCTTCTTCTGCTCCTTCTCGCGGTCGGAGTTGGTGTCTTCGACCTTGCGGGTGCCGGTATGGATGCCGTGCAGCCCCTCGACGATCTTCTTCATGCCCTCCGACAGCGTGTCGTAGGCGAGGTACATGTTGGTGAACATCGTGTCGCCGCCGACCGGCGGGATGGTGATGCCGCGCAGCAGCGAGCCCAGCGACGGCACCGGGGTGAACGACATGTCGGAATGCCATTGCTGGCCGGTGTATTTCGACGCCGACTGCTTGCCGTCCTTCTCCGGGATGTTGGTCACCAGCAGAAGCTCGGGATAGTCGGGATGACGGTCGCGCGGCAGGGAATCGTGATTGTCGAGCTCGCCGAAACGGCGGCTGAAGGCGATGTGCTGCTCGCGGGTGATCTTCTGGTTGCGGAACAGCAGGATGCCCTTCTCGAGGAAGGTCCGGTGGATCTGGTCGAACTCGGAATTGCTGAGTGGCCTGGCCAGATCGACGCCCCTCACCTCGGCACCGAGGGCATGGGAAAGGGGCCTGACGGAAAGCGACATTGGGCGGGTCCTCACCACGAATGAATTTTCACGACCGTGCGCCTCATGCGGCTTCGCCGTCAAGAAATCCGCCCGCGGCCTGCGAAACAAGCCGCGCAAAACACGCTATAGAGGACGGAGATGATTCAGCTCCTCCACAAGACCGTCATGGGAACGCTGCGGCGCCTGCCGCTGCCGGCCGCCCGGCTGGGTTTCCGCGCCTACAACAAGGCCCTGCGCACCCTCGGACCCGAGCATCTGGCGACGACCTACTTCGGCGCCCGCCTGTACTGCAATCCGCAGGACCTGATCCAGCGCATGATCCTCTATTTCGGCGTGTGGGAGCCAGACGTCTCGCGGGTCATCGAACAGAACCTTTCGGCCGGCGACGTCTTCGTCGATATCGGTGCGAACATCGGTTACGACACGCTCCTCGCCTCCTCCCGCGTCGGCGCCATGGGCAAGGTCGTTTCGATCGAGGCCTCGCCGCGCACCTTCGCGCTCCTGCAACGCAACCTCGCGGCCAACCCCTCGTCGTCCAATGTGCGGGCGGTCAATGCCGCCGTGTCCGACAGGCCCGGCACGCTCGACCTCTACGAGATAAACGAGGGCAATATCGGCGCCGCCACCACGCTCGCCTCGCGCGGCGGGACGCTGATGGCTTCGGTGGAGGCTCTGCCGCTCGCGGAAATCCTGAAGCCCGACGAGTTGGCGCGTCTGCGTCTCATCAAGATGGACGTGGAAGGTGCGGAACCGCCGATCCTCCGCCACCTGCTCGAACAGCTGTCCCGCTATCCCGCGACGATGGACATCGTGGTGGAGGCGAGCCCCGACGACGATTTCGAGGTCTGGCGCGACGTCTTCGACCGGATGCGCGCCGCGGGCTTTGCCGCCTGGGCCATCGAGAACGACTACGAACTCGAATGTTACCTGCGCTGGCGCCGCCCCGCGAAGCTGCAGCGCGTCGAGGCCATGCCCACCCGTCAGCAGGACCTTCTTTTTACCCGCCGTTCGTGAGCCTACGCCTGGACGATGCTGGCGCACGCCATGTGAATGGCATCAGTTGCCGCCACAGCGCCACGCCGTCACTTCGCAGGTGGAGCCGGCAGGGCCCTGCTGACAGAATCGCAAGGCATTCGCCTTGGCCGTATTGGCATCGTTGCCGGAGCCGAAGCCCGGCCCTTTCTGCGTACCCTGCGCTATCGCAATACAGCGGGCGAGGGTGACGTTGCCTGCCTTGCAGCCGGGTTTGGCGCAGCGCGACAAGGCCTCGTTGATCGTGACCTGCCGGTCTGTCCGGCCCCAGCCCAGTCCCCACGCGCCGGTCGAGGAGTCGTAGGCATAGGTCACCCAATATTGCGGCGCCTGATTCTGAGCATGTGCGGAGCCTAAACCGACGATCAACGCGCCGAACAAGGCGACAAGGGCAGACAAACGAAACATCGATCCTCCAGTCTCAGATGCGGATTTGCGGACCAGGTTCCCATCCAATCAAAGCTTTTACCCTTCACCCGACCCGCAACGATTGCCAAATTCAGGTCGTTGGACCTCTCACAAGCCTACCACCGGAATTGTTTCCTTAGGAGTGTGGCAATGAGACGGGATCCAAACTGGCGACGCACCCGCGCCGCCATATGCGCCGCAGCCCTTGTCGTCCTGACGCCCCATTCGACGCTTCAGGCCCGGGAGAGCGACCAGCAGGCTGCCTTGGCGGCTTCCTCTCCCATTCCCCTCTGCGTCGACCAGGACGGCACGACTCCTGCAACGCGCATTGTCGCCTGCACCGTCGCGATCGACACCAAGATCCTGAAAGGCCGAGAACTGGCGGCCGCCCACCTGAACCGGGGTCAGGCCTATCGCGCTATCGGCGATCAGGCGCGTGCCGCCGCCGACTACAGCGCGGCGATCGAACTCTTCGACGACTCCACGAACATGGCATCGCTCAATGCGAACCAGTTCCTGCAGCGCGGTATCGCCCGCCACGCCCTCGACGACGTCGAGCGTGCGCTCTCCGACTACGACGAGGCGATCCGCCTCGACACCGGCAATGCTCTCGCCCACGTCGACCGCGGCATCCTCATGGCGACCCGCAAGGCCGACATGCGCCGCGCCATCGCCGACTTCGATCGCGCTCTGGCCCTCGTGCCGGACAATGTCGACACGCTGATCCTGAGGGGCAACGCCTATACGTCGGTCGGTGAACACGGCCGCGCGCTGGCCGATCTCGACCGTGCCACCGAATTGGCACCCGACAACCCCCGTGCCTTCATGGTGCGCGGTCTCGTCAATGCGCGGCTGGGAGACATGCAGCGCGCCTTCACCGATTACAACATGGCCCTGTCCCTCGATCCCAAGTACGTCGACGCGCTGGTCAATCGCGCGGCGATCTTCTCGATGCGCGGCAACATCGACAAGGCGCTTGCCGATCTCGACCAGGCGATCGAACTGAAGCCCGATCACGCGCTGGCCAGCTACAACCGTGGCTATGCCAACTTTGCCCGCGAGGACTACGAGAAGGCCATCGCCGACTATACCAACGCCATCAAGATCGATGGCCGGATGGCCTGGGCCTACAACAATCGGTGCCTGACGCGCATGGTCGTGGGCCGTGATCTCGCGGAGGCGCTCTCGGATTGCGACGAGGCGCTGAAGCTGCAACCCGACAATGTGCAGACGCGCGAGACGAGGGGATTCATCTTCCTCAAGTTGGGCGAGAAGGACATCGCGCTCCGCGAATACGACGCCGCCTTGCGGCGCGAGCCGGATCGTCCGCTTGCACTTTACGGCCGCGGGCTGGTGCGTGTTGCCAAGGGCGACGCAAGCGGCGAGGCCGACAAGGCCGCCGCCCGTGCGCTGATGCCTGGTGTCGAGCGTCAGTTCACCAGCTACGGCATCAATTAGTAGCGCCAGAGGTTCTTCAGTGGCCCGTCCGCTCCATGGACGGGGTCCATTTCCGGGAGCGGTACAAGCGCCACCGCGCGACCTGCCGTCTTCGCGTCCACTTCGCCCGGCCGCTTCTGATCGAAGCGGCCGTTGCGCGGATAGGCACCGACGACAAGCAGGTCGCGGCTCGCCTGCAGGCGCTGGTGTCCGACTCCCGCAGGAAGCGCCACCACGTCACCTGCCTGTACCTGAAGGGCACGCCCTTCACCCCCACCGAACTGCACGATGGCCTGGCCGGCGGCAATGCCCAGGACCTCATGGGTCGATGTATGGAAGTGCAGGAAGGAATGTATGCCGTTGCGCCACCCGTCGCCCCATCCGTTCGCGGCGAAGATAGTCTCGAACCGATGCGCCGCATCGGCCGAAGCGCCGATCGAAACGACACTGCGATAGACGAGCAAAGGCAATACGGGATTGTTTGGCGTCTGATCGTCGCCTTCGAAGAAATATGCTTCAGGTTGCGAGCCCTTCATGCGGTGCACTCCATACCGGCCAGTCCCGCCTGGCAAGCTCGGCGCTCCTCGCGGCTCTCATCCTCGGCCGGGGCCTGACCGCCGCCGGTTCACCGGCCCGATCCCGATCGGCAAAAAGAAAGCCCCGCCGCCATTTCAGGCGCGGGGCCGGGTCGGGATCGTAATCCCGTCCACCGTCTGGTCACCATTACATCCGTGGCTCACCTCGGTGGACACCTCGCGATCTATCGACCGCCAGGACTTCCAATAGATGGGATGCGATCACCCAATTTCAAGAGGCATCAGGCCGGGACGCGCTTTTTGGTTTGCGAATGGTTCGCGGGTCTGACTAACGTACGCCTCCTCAGGGGAGACCACATGAAGCAAAGTCGTCGTTCGTTGCGTGCGCTGGTCCAGCTCCTGCCATCGGGGGCACTTGGCCTCTCCGCGGGCCTCGCTTCCGTCGATGCCGCGGCCAGCACCACGCTTCCCGAAAGCCAGAGTCCACCGGTCGCAGAGAGACTGCAGTCGTTGCGCATGGATGTGTCGGAAGCCCTCGAGCACTACCGCACGGACGGGCAGCCCTTCGTCGCCGTCGACCCGGAACAGCGCCTCGCCTGGTGGGGCAATGGTGGCTGGCGCAACGGTGGCTGGCGCAACGGCGGCTGGGGCAATGGCGGTTGGCACAACGGCTGGCACAACTGGTGACCATGACCGCCACGCCCGAAATCGGCATGGTGGTCGTGCAGCCGACGGCCTTCTGCAACATCGCCTGCACCTACTGTTATCTGCCCGACCGCTCGAACAAGCACGTCATCGCCCAGTCGACGGTGACGCGGCTGTTCGAGCAGATCTTCGCGTCGGGCTGGGCCTGTTCCGAGATCACGGTGATCTGGCATGCCGGCGAACCTCTGGTCGTGCCCGTCTCTTTCTATCGCGAGGCCTTCGCGACGATCGAACGGATGCGGCCGTCGACCGTCCATGTCAGGCATTCCTTCCAGACCAACGGCACGCTGATCGATGCCGACTGGTGCGCGCTGTTCAGGGACTGGAACGTCGGTGTCGGCGTCAGCCTCGACGGGCCGCGCGAACTGCATGACCTTCATCGCAAGAGCCGCAGCGGCAAGGGCACATTCGACAAGACGATCGCCGGCATCCGCTGCCTGCGCGAGAACGACGTGCCGTTCCATGTGATTTCGGTCCTGTCGCACGCCAGCCTCGACCAACCGGAAGAGCTGCTCGACTTCTATCTTTCCGAGGGCATCGACCAGATCTGCTTCAATGTCGAGGAGTCCGAGGGCGACCACGTGTCGAGCCTGTTCCACGGGCCCGAGTTGCGCCGGCGGTATGCCGCCTTCCTGCGAACTTTCTGGCACCGCGCCCGCCAGAGCGGCCGCGTCCGCTTCCTGCGCGAGATCGACCTCGCCCTGCCACGGATGTTCCGCCCCGAAGGCGTGCCGGTGCGCAACATCCAGACCGAGCCGCTGGCCATGCTGAACGTCGACAGCCACGGCAATGTCTCGAGCTTCAGCCCCGAGCTGCTGGGACTGAAGAATGCCGACTACGGCGACTACCTGCTGGGCAACATCAACTTCCAGACCCTCCAGGAAATCCGCGACACCTGCGTCGCCTCTCCGCTGTATCGCGACATCACGGCGGGCGTGGAGGCCTGCAGCAGGTCGTGCGAATATTTCTCCGTGTGCGGGGGCGGCGCGCCGGTGAACAAGCTGTTCGAGAACGGCAGCCTCACCGGCACCGTCACTTCCTATTGTACCCTCACCCAGATGGTGCCGACCGACCTGATCCTCGAGGCCTACGACCGCCTCGGACGCAGTCCGGCCGCGCTGGCGTCTGCCGAAGCTGCCGTTTCCCTTCCTGTCCCGGGCGGTTCACCAGCCGCCGAGCCGTCGAGGATTTCATGAAGCACACGAAGCTCCTAGCCCTAACTTCGCTGGTCGCCGCCGGCTCGATGCTGGCCGGCCTTTCCGCGAACGCGCAGCAGCCGCCGCAGCCGCAGATGGCGCCGTCGACCCCGAAGGACGCCGGTCCCACGCCGGGCGGCGGTGCGCCCTCACCCGAAGGCACCCGTCCCTTCCCCGTCATGTTCGTGACCAGTGTCGAGCTCATCCGCTCCGAACGCTCCGGCGGCATGGACATCATCCGCGCCCGCGGCCTCGTCACCTCCAACGCCTGGGGCGAGCCGCACCTGCTGCCGATCACCCGCGGCCAGGGCATCGACGGCATGCTCGATCTCATCTTCCAGGCCAGCGCCCCCACCGACATGGCCCCGCTCGGCCCCTTCATGGTCGTCGAGGCCCTGCTGCCCGTCGCCCACGGCCATCCCTACAAGGGCATCCGCGTCCGCTCGGGATACAACGCCGTCACCCTCAAGACCCTGCCGGGCTTCGCCGAGGTCGCGCCCCCGAAGGAAGACTGCGCCAAGTGCCTCGGCAAGTACTTCCAGGCCAAGGGCGCCGCCGCGCCCGCCGGCCAGGCCGCCGGAAACGTCGTGCGCGAGGAGGATCTTCCCTACCCGCTGCGCATCATCCGTCCCACCGACGGCATCCCCAGCTACGAGTACGAACCCAACCGCCTCACCCTCGTTCTCTCCGAGGCCGGACAGATCGTCGACGCCGCCTGGGACTGAGGGCATCCTAGAGGTTCATTGAAGTTTCCATTGCCAAGCCCGCTCGTTCCAAAGCAGGCTCTGGCTCTTCTCCAAGAGGAAGACAGCATGTCACAGGATCGTCGTACCCTCCGGACGCTGGCGCAGCTCCTGCCCTCAGGCGCGCTCGGCCTTTCGGTGAGCCTCGCAGCCGCCGACGCTTCGGCCACCGCCGTCGCGGGTCCGGACGCTTCTACGCAAGGTTCCGTGGCGGAGCGCCTGCAGTCGATCCGCACGGATGTAACCAGTGCCATCGAGCAGTACCGCCAGGACGGCGAGCCCTTCGTCGCCATCGACCGCGAGCAGACGCTCGCCTGGTGGGGCAACGGCTGGCATCGCGGCTGGGGCTGGCGCAACGGCGGCTGGGGCAATGGCTGGCACAACGGCGGTTGGGGCAACGGTGGCTGGGGTAACGGCTGGCACAACGGCTGGCACAACTGGTAGGCCACGGCCCGACCACAGCCGATCGTGAATTTGATGCCCATCCGGGGCGGCGACAGCGCCGCACAGCATTCGAGGAAGTCATGACCGTCAAGAAGCTCCTAGCCCTCACTTCGCTGGTTGCCGCCGGCTCGATGCTGGCCGGCCTTTCCGCGAACGCGCAGCAGCCGCCGCAGCCGCAGATGGCGCCGTCGACCCCTAAGGATGCCGGTCCCACGCCGGGCGGCGGTGCGCCCTCACCCGAAGGCACCCGTCCCTTCCCCGTCATGTTCGTGACCAGTGTCGAGCTCATCCGCTCCGAGCGCTCCGGCGGCATGGACATCATCCGCGCCCGCGGCCTCGTCACCTCCAACGCCTGGGGCGAGCCGCACCTGCTGCCGATCACCCGCGGCCAGGGCATCGACGGCATGCTCGACCTCATCTTCCAGGCCAGTGCCCCCACCGACATGGCCCCGCTCGGCCCCTTCATGGTCGTCGAGGCCCTGCTGCCCGTCGCCCACGGCCATCCCTACAAAGGCATCCGCGTCCGCTCGGGCTACAACGCCGTCACCCTCAAGACCCTGCCGGGCTTCGCCGAGGTCGCGCCCCCGAAGGAAGACTGCGCCAAGTGCCTCGGCAAGTACTTCCAGGCCAAGGGCGCCGCCGCGCCCGCCGGCCAGGCCGCCGGCAACCTCGTGCGCGAGGAGGATCTTCCCTACCCGCTGCGCATCATCCGTCCCACCGACGGCATCCCCAGCTACGAGTACGAACCCAACCGCCTCACCCTCGTTCTCTCCGAAGCCGGACAGATCGTCGACGCCGCCTGGGACTGAGCGAAGCTCGATAACGGTCGGCGACCCAAAGCGTCGGAAACCGGGTATCCGGCTACGCGGTGGCAGCGCGTGACGGGACGGGCCGACACAGCCAGGACCGGCTCAACTCTTCCACCTCGTCGTGTCGCGCCGCGTCCGGCTAGTATCGCGGGATGAACCTCCCGGGGACACCTTACCAGTCCGTGACTTCCGACTATTTCGCCCGCCGCGGGTTGCGCCGCTATGCCGGCGTTTTCTCGCTGTGGGCCCTGGGCGTCGGGGCCGTGATCTCGGGCCACTACTCTGGCTGGAACCTCGGCCTGCTGGCGGGCGGCTGGGGTGGCTACGCGCTGGCCGCCTGTATCATTGCGGTCATGTATCTCGGCCTCGTCTTCTGCATCGCCGAGATGGCGGCGGCCCTTCCCCATACCGGAGGCGCCTATTCCTTCGCGCGGGCCTCGATGGGACCGTGGGGCGGCTTCGTCACCGGCCTCTGCGAGAACGTCGAATACGTCCTGACACCCGCCGTCATCGTCTCCTTCCTCGCCACCTATCTCGCGGCCGTGTTCGAGACGCCGCCCGCCTGGCTGCCGGCCTATTGGATCGCGGCTTACGCCGTGTTCGTGGGGCTCAACATCCTCGGTGTCGAACTCTCGTTCCGGGTGACCGTCGTCATCACGCTCGCGTCGCTGGCATGCCTCGCCGTGTTCTGGATCTCCGCGTTTCCCGTCGCCGATTTCGGCCGGCATGCACTCAACATCGGCGCCGGCCCCGACGGCACGCCGGTCGAACTGCCTCAGGGCGGTGGCCCGCTTCTCCCCTTCGGCCTGCACGGCGCGCTCGCGGCTCTTCCCTTCGCCGTCTGGCTGTTCCTCGCCATCGAACAGCTCCCGCTCGCCGCCGAGGAAGCACGGGAGCCATCGCGCGACATCCCGCGCGGCATCGTCGCCGGACTGCTGACGCTGTTCGTTTCCGCGGGCCTCGTCGTCTGGCTCAACGCCTCGGTCGCGCCCGGAAGCTTCCAACTCGGCAGCTCGGGCGAGCCGCTGCTCGACGGCTTCCGCGCGACATTCGGCGGCGGGCTCGCCAAGCTTCTCGCGCTCGTCGCCTGCGTCGGCCTGATCGCGAGCTTCCACACCATTCTCTTCGCCAAGGGCCGCCAGATCTATTCGCTGTCGCGGGCCGGCTACTTCCCGCGTTTCCTGTCGATCACTCATCCACGCCACAAGACGCCGTACATCGCGCTGATCGCAGGCTCTGCCGTCGCGCTCGGCCTCCTGTTCGCCCTCTGGTTCGGCATGGGCGCCGAAAAGGGCAGCGCGGTGATCCAGGGGATGCTGCTCAACATGGCGGTCGCCGGCGCCATGCTCTCGTACCTGCTGCAGGCCCTGAGCTTCCTCGTGCTGCGGGCACGGCTACCGGCCCTGGCGCGCCCCTATCGCTCGCCGTTGGGACGGGCGGGTGCAGTCGTCACGATCGTGATCGCGTCCGTCACGCTGGTCTATCAGCTGCTCGATCCGGTGTTCGTCTCGGGCGTGCTGGGCGTCGGCGCCTGGTTCGCCGCAGGGATTGTCTGGTTTGCGCTGATCGGCCGCCACCGGCTCGTTCTCTCGCCGGAGGAGGCCTTCGCGCTCGAGGCGCGCAGGTCACTCGCCGACTGAGGCGGCGGCCTTCGCGTCGAGATCGCGTTCCGCCAGGCTGGCGGCGACCTGCTTGCGGAAACGCTCGAACTCCGGCCCGCGCAACTGGGCGCGCTTCAGCTCCGGATGGGTGATCGGATTGACAGGCTTGCCGTCGACCTGAAGCTCGAAGTGGAGATGGGCGCCGGTCGAGCGGCCGGTGCTGCCGACGAAGCCGATCACGTCGCCGCGCGATACAGTCATGCCCGGCTGAAGGCCGGATGCGAAGCCGAGCATGTGTCCATAGACGGTGGCCAGCTTGCCGCCATGCTCGATGCGGACCCAGTTGCCGTAGCGCCCGTTCGGGGCCGCACCGACGACGAGCCCGTCGGCGGCGGCACGAACCGGCGTGCCGGAGGACGCGACCAGATCGACACCCTCATGCATGAAGAGCGAGCGCGACGGGCGCGGGGCGATTGCGTGAGCCTGCGGTCCGCGTGATCCGCCATAGGAAGACAGGCCGGGCATCGGCGCTGCGGGCGCGAAGCCCGCGGCGGCACGCGGCATGTCGAGCGCACCGCCGGTCGGCAGTCCGGGCGGTAGAGCGGGCCGGTCGCGCAGCGGACCGCCGGCGCCCTGCGGCTTGCCGGCGTAAAGCGGCGGCGGCTGGTCGAACGGATCGGCACGCAGGCCGAAGCCCGAGGAGATCGACACGGTATCGAGGGGGAGGCGCAACGATGGCAGGGTCGCGGACTGGCCGCTCGCCATCCAGAAGCGTTCGTTGTTGTCGCGCGTGCGGAAGCGATGGATCGCCATCACCCCGCGAGGCGTCCGCAGTTCCATCCAGAGCACGCGACCGACATCGAGCGGCGCGCCACCCTGCGTGAAGGTCCGCTCGTAGCGGACATAGAATCGGTCGCCGTCGCGCATTTCCTTCGCGAGGTCGATCGAGGTCTCGAGCGCCTGCAGGGCCTCGAGCATGGCCGGTGCGGGAACGCCCGCCGCCACGGCCGATGCCGCCAGCGATCCGCCGGCGATCGTGCCGGAAACACCGATCCGGCGTCCGAACGGCAGGTAGGCCTGAAGCCGCTCGTCATCGAGCCCGTCGCCCAGCAGCCTGTCGGCGACCGTACGTCCCTGCGCCTGGACCGCCTCCGGAACGGGGCCGGTCGCGACCGGCGGCGGAAGATTGTCGGCAATGGCGATGAGCGGCTGGGGGAGCGTGATCTCGATCGCCATGCTGCGTCCGAGCAGCCCGTCGATCGCGGCGATCTCCACGAAGTTCAGGTGATCCTGCAGGCCCGCGAGGATGGACGGCTGGTCGTGGAGCGGCGGCAGTTCCTGGCCGAGAAGCCGCAGTTCGGCCGCGCGGCCCTCGCCCCATGGCCGATCTCCGGCGATGCCCTGGGACATCCCGCCGAACAGCAAAGAAGCGGCAAAAGCCGCGGCGACCGAGGGTCGAGTCATCAAGTCCTTCTTGTAGGGCCTACGTCGGGGCATCGCTCGTGACCTCCGCGTGGCCCGGGGACCTTACCTCACTTGGGGGCGGGCTTCCACGCCCTCACTCGCCTTTCCGCCTCGGCGATTTGCGCAGGGTTCATGCGCGCCGCCAGCGTCGCGAGGTCCTTCCGGGCCTGATCCAGACGGTCCTGGTTCTTAGCCGTGTAACGGTCGATCGACAGCTTGATCCACTTGTAGGCCTCGATATCGTCGCGCGGGGGGATACCCTCGCCGAAGCCCAGCATGAAGCCGATATTGTTCTGGGCCCGTGCATATCCCTGCCGGGCGGCCGCGAGATAGAGGCGCGCCGCCTCGTTGAGATTGCGTGGCACGCCGTCGCCGCTCCAGTACATGGCGCCCAGCAGCGTCTGCGCCTCGGCTTCACCCTTGGCGGCCCAGACCTTCCAGATGCGAACGGCGGTTGTCATGTCCTTGCGCTCGTAAGCGCCCGCCGCCTGTCGCATCTGCTCTTCATAGGATTGCGCCGATGCGGGCGTGGCCAACGCCGCAAGGAGAAAGACCAGCAGGGCGGAGAAAGCGGATTTCATGCCCTCTGGTATGGCGAGGCAAACTTCGTTCGACAAGTCCGCGAGCGCTTCCCGCCCGGCCGAACGGCAAGCTCGATTACCCGCGCAAATTGCGGCGGCCGCGAAATCGCTCCCCTAACCCGACGCCATTATGACATGTTTCGGCATCATCGTTCGTACGCCCGTCATTTCAGGATAAAGTCCATGCTTCCGAGCCGTCGCCTGGTGCTTGCCTCCGCCCTGGCTCTGCTGTCCACGCCGCCTGCTTTCGCGCAGCCCGCGCCGGATTCGCTGCAGAAGGTGGAAATCCTGCTCGACTGGAAGGCGCTGCCGACCTTCGGCGGCTTCTATCTGGCTCGGGAAATGGGTGCCTTCGAACGGCGCGGCCTGGAAGTGACCTTTGCGGAAACGCAGGGCGCCATCTCCTCGGCAGAGATGATCGGCTCCGGCAAGCAGTACTGGATCGGCTCGTCGAGCGGCATCGCCACCGCCATCGGGCGTTCCAAGGGCGTGCCGGTCAAGAGCCTCGCGGTCTATTACGCAAAGACGCCGACCGTGATCTACACACGCGGCGAGGATCGCATCGCCCATCCGCGCGACCTCTACGGCAAGACGGTGGGCCTCGTGCCCGGCAGTATCACCAACGAGGAATTCCGCGCCCTGCTCGCCGCCAACCGGCTCGACCGCAGCAGGATCAAGGAGACGACGGTCACCTGGAATGCCTACGACCTGGTCGAGAAGAAGGTCGATGCGCTGATCGACTATGACGAGATGGCGCCGTCCGAACTGATCGCTGAGGGTCGCCGCATCACCATGATCCGGCTGAGCGACTTCGGCGTGAAGGCGTACAGCCTGAACCTGATCGTGAACGACGCTGCCTGGGCCGATCCGGCGAAGCGCGAGATCGCCCGGAAGATCGAGGAAGCGGTCCAGGAGGGCTACAACACGATCCGCGAGCGGCCCGGCGACGCCGCCCTGCATTTCTCCCGGCTCTTCCCGCGGCTCGCGCCCCGCTACGTCGACCGCAGCATGGCGACCGTCTCGCAGCAGCTCTCCGGACCGCCGACCGGGCAGCAGACACGTGCCGGCTGGGAAGCCACGATCGCCACGCTGGAGGCGCTCGGCCTGCTCGCCAGGCCGATCACCGTGGACGAGGTGGCCATCCTCGACTGACGCCCGGAACGGACTCGCCTACCATCCCCACAGCAGTTTCCGCGAGATCCACCCGCGCAGGTCCTCGCGCTGGACCTTCACCCAGCCGCCCCGGCGTTCGAGCGTCTTCAGCGTATCGCCATAGGCGAATTTGCCGACGACGCGACTGGTTGTCGTCGGCTGGCTGCGCAAGTTGGCAATCTTGACCTTCACGATGTGATACGCCGTGCTGCTGGTGAGCTTGCGGAGAACCCAGCCCTTGTCGTTCTCGAAGTCGCGCACTTCCAGCCAGTCGCCGCGTCGTCCGACGATCTTCAGTGGGAACCCTCTCCCCAACACCCACTCCGCCGGATAACGCGTCCCCGGACCGCTGCGGAAATTCACCTCCTCCGCCGCGACGCTCACCATCTGCTGGGCGTAGGCACGCGACATGCCCAGCGCGAGGATGGCGACGAGGAGAACGATCAAGCCATGACGACATGACAGCATGCGTGAGGGTTCCTTCCCGTGATCTGCGACCATCGACTCCTTGCGCGGCGCCTGCCGCGTCAGGCCGGTCTCGTCTGAGCCTTGGCGTGGAGGCGGTTGGCGCCGGCGATCACGATAGTGGTGATGGCCACCATTGTCAGGCTCAGTACCGCGATGGCCCCGACATCGCCGCTTTCCTTGAGATCGAAGATCAGCACGGAAAGAACCTTCGTCTCCGAGGTAAACAGGATCACGGCGGCCGACAGTTCGCGAATCGTGGCGACGAAAATGAAGCACCAGGTCGCGATCACCGCCGAGCGCAGCAACGGTGCCGTGATGTCGGCCAGGGTTCGCAGGCGCGTGGCGCCGAGCATGCGGCCCGCCTCCTCCAGTTCGGGATGCACGGCATGGAAGGCCGAGCCGAGTTGCTGGTAGGCCGCCGGAAGCTCGATCGTCACGAAGGCGATCAGCAGGATCCACAGCGTGCCGTAGAGGGCGAGCGGCGGCCGCGTATAGGCGAGGAAAAGGCCGACACCCAGAACGATCCCCGGAATGGCGAGCGGCGCGGTTGCGAGGAATCCCAGCACGCGATAGCCGCGCATCGCCTTGCGGGCGACGATGTAGGCGATCAGCAGCGCCAGCAGCGCGCCCAGCGTGGCCGTGGCAGTGGCCAACAGGAAGGTGTTCTTCAGCGCCGGCATCGTCGAGCTGAGCTCGAGGAAAGTGAACTTCACGTTGTGCAGCGTGATCGTGTCCGGCCCGACGATGCGCGAGGCCACACGCGAGAAGGCCGAATTGAACAGCGCCGCGTAGGGCAGGAACAGCGGCATGGCGAGAACGAACAGCGCCAGCCCCACGGCCGGCCCGCGCAGCCAGCCCAGGCGAATGGGCCGCGGCGCACCGTACTTGCCACCCAGCACCGCATAGCCACGCCGGCCCAGGGCCATCGCCTGGGCACGCAGCAGCAGGACCGTCAGCACCAGGAGCGGTACCGAGGCCGCAGCCGCCAGCTCGGGTTTGGGCGGGAACTGGAACAGACTCCAGATACGCGTGGTGAGCGTGTGGAAGCCCGCGGGAATGGCGAGGATGGCGGGCGAGCCGAACAGGTTCAGCGCCTGCAGGAAGGCGACCAGCGCACCGGCCAGCAGCACCGGCAGCGCCAGCGGCACGGTGATAAGGCGCGCGGTCTGCCAGGTCTTCGCCCCCAGCATCGACGATGCGTCCTCCAACTCGCCCGGCATGCGGTCGAGTGCGTTGGCGACCAGGATGAAGACATAGGGGAACGTGTAGCAGGAGATGACGAAGATCAGCCCGCCCAGGCTGTAGATGTCGAACAGCGCCTCGTCGGGGGGCATGCCGCTGAGCAGCCGCCAGAGCTGGTTCAGCAGACCCGAGTTGGGGGCCGCCAGCATTTCCCAGGCGATGGCGCCGACGAAGGGCGGCGTGACCAGCGAAGCCATGACCAGCGTGCGGATGGTGCGCGCGAGCGGCATGTCGGTGCGCGACACCAGCCAGCCCAGTGGTGCTGCCACCAGGCAGCAGATCGCGCTCACCGAGCAGGCGATGATCAGAGTCGTGACCAGCGGATCCACGAAGGTCGGATCGGTGAACAGCGTCCCGAAGTTGGCGAGCGTGAAGCCGCCCTCCTTCGAGGTCAGGCTGACGACCAGCAGCCAGCCGACCGGCAGCACGATCATCGCCGCCAGCAGGGCGGCGACGCCTAGAAGGACGGGCCGCGAGAGGTCGAGACTGCGCGTCATACCTTGAAGTAACGCTGGTACCGCGTCTTGATCTCGTCGGCCGTCTTCTCGACCTCCAGAGGGTCCTCCGGCAGCGTCTTGATCGACGCCAGCGCCGGCCGGCCTTCCTTGGCCTTCACCAGCTTGTTCGCCGGATACTGGCCGCTCACCTTGACGATGAACTCCTGGCCTTCGGGCGACATGATCCAGCCGGAGAGGAGACGCGCCGAATTGGGGTTGGGTGCGGCCTTGAAGATCGCCATCGGGTTGGAGATCTGCGGCGTGCCCTCGACGGCATGCACCACCTCGATCGGCGCCCCACGCTCCTTGGCCATCCAGAAGAGATAGTCGCTGCCGTCGACGGCGATGGCGCGCTCGCCCGCCTCGATACGCTTGGGCGGCTCGGTGGCCGACTGGACCTGCAGCACCTTCTGCTTGGAGAGCTTCTCGAAATACTCCCAGCCCAGCGCCTTCGCAAGCTGCTGGGTCGCGGTCATGATCGTGCCGGAATAGCCCGGATGGCCCTTCACCATCTTGCCCGCGTACTTCGGGTCGAGCAGATCGACGAAGCCCTTCGGCGCGTCCTCGGGCTTCACCAGCTTCGTATTGTAGGCGATGGCTGACAGGTGCGTGCGCTGGTTGACGAAGGCCCCGTCAGGATCGCGCTGGTCGGCCGGCAGGTTCTCGGCCATGTCCGGCGTCAGGAAGGGTTCGAGCCAGCCCTGCCGCTTCCACACGATGAAGTGTGCGGCGTCGGAGCTGTTGGCCACGTCGACGCGACGGATGTTGCTGCCGACTTCCTGGCCGATGCGGTTGAACAGCCGCTCGGCGCCAGTGCGCTCGACCGCGACCTTGATGCCGGGATACCTGGCCTCGAAAGCCTTGGCCATCGGCTCGGCGACGGAGAGATCCATCGCCGTGTAGTAGGTGACCTTGCCTTCCTTCTTGGCGGCTTCGATCAACTCCGGGGTGATGGCCGTGGTCGGTGGCGCGGCGGACAGGACGCGTGCGCCGAGCGGGGCGAGAACCGCGGATGCGGCGACGGCAGTGACGAATCGACGACGGCGCATGGGCTACACCTTGAAGTATTTGACGTACTGGGCCTTGATCGCGTCGGCCTGGTCGGCAACGACGTTCGCCTCTTCCTTGAGCAGCTTTACATCGGAGAACTTCTTCATGTCGGCACGATCCCTGGCCTGAGGATGCGCCGATCGCAGCGCACCCACATCGATGTTGAGTTGCTGCGCCTCGCGCGTCATCGACCAGGCTTGAAACAGCCGCGCCGCGTTGGGGTTGGGCGCACTGGCCATCACCGCGGAGGGGCCCGTGATCAAGGGCGTGCCTTCGTTGGCATAGACGATCTCGACCGGCTCGCCACGCGACTTCAGCTCTTCGACGACATACTCGCTGCCATCGGCCATGACCGCACGCTCGCCCTGTGCCAGCTTCTTGGGTGGCTCGGTCGCCGACTGGACCTGCATGACCTTCTGCTTCGCGAGCTTCTCGAACCACGACCAGCCGAGATCGCGGCTGAGCTGCTGCGTCGCCGTCATGATGGTGCCGCTGTAGCCGGGATGCGCCTTGACCATCTTGCCCGACCATTTCGGATCGAGCAGATCGGCGTAGGATTTCGGCGCGTCCTCGACCTTCACGAGCTTCGTGTTGTAGGCGATCGGGCAGAGCGTGATGCGCCACGAGGCGAACATGCCGTCCGGGTCCTTGTGCGCGTCGGGAAAATACTGCGCCACCTCTTCCGGCACGAACGGCGCCAGCATCTTCGCCCGCTTCCACACGATGAGGTGCGCGGCGTCCGAACTGTTCACGACGTCGCAGTTATAGATCCTGTTCTGAAACTCCTGGCCAATGCGCTGGAAGTTGCGCTCCGCGCCCGAGCGCTCGACCTTCATCTTGACGCCGGGATACTGGGCCTCGAACGCCTTCGCGACCTTCTCCGCGAGCGCCAGATCGACCGACGTGTACCAGGAGAATTTGCCTTCCTTCTTCGCCGCCTCGATCAGCGCGGGCGTGATCTTCGTCGGCTCCGGCGGTGCGGCGCGTACCGGCGTGATGAACGCTCCGGCGGCCGCCGCCGTCGAGGCGGCAAGCACATGGCGTCGCGTCAGCTTCATCGTCATGGATTACTCCTCCGCCAATGCCCGGCATTGTTCCGCCGGCAGGTGCAGCCAGACCGATTGACCGGGCGCGATGTTGCGCCCGGGCGGCGCGGTGACGCGCAGCTCCGTCCCGTCGTCGAGCGTGACCGTGTAGTCGCGCGTCGAGCCCAGGAAGACCTGTCGTGTCACGGTGCCGTGCAGGTGATTCTCCGCTCCAGGCGGTAGCGCTTCGAGGGCAATGCCGACCTCGTGCTGGCGCACCGAGACGGCAACTGGCCGGCCGGCGACCAGCGGCCGCCCCGTCGTGCGCAGCACGCCGCCACCGACCGAGACGCGGCCATCGTCGATTGCCTTGGCCACCAGCACGTTCGAGCCGCCGATGAAGCGGGCGACGAATTCCGAGCGCGGCCGAGCGTAAATCTCTTCCGGCGGTCCGAGCTGTTCGACCTTGCCCTTGTTCATCACCGCGATCAGGTCGGCCGTGGTCATGGCCTCGGCCTGGTCGTGGGTCACGTAGACGGTGGTGTAGCGATACTGGTCGTGCAGGCGGCGGATCTCGAAGCGCATCTCCTCGCGCAGGTTGGCGTCGAGGTTGGACAGCGGCTCGTCGAGCAGCAGCGTCTCGGGCTCGACGACCAGCGCGCGGGCGAGCGACACCCGCTGCTGCTGACCGCCGGACAGTTCGCCGGGATAGCGGTCGGCCAGCGCCTCGAGGTGCGCGGTCGAGAGGATCGCCTTCAGCTTGCTCTCGATCGTGGTGCGGTCGAGCTTCCGGATCTTGAGCCCGTAGGCGACGTTCTCGGCCACCGTCATGTGCGGCCACAGCGCGTAGCTCTGGAAGATCATCGACATCTTGCGGCCCTCGGGCGGCACCGTGCGAGAAGGCGAGGACAGTACCTTGCCGCCAACCTCGATTTCGCCTGCCGAGGGTTCGATGAAGCCCGCGATCAGCCGCAGCGTCGTGGTCTTGCCGCAGCCCGACGGGCCCAGAAGGCAGACGAGCTGGCCATGCTCCACGCGCAGCGAAACGTCGTCGACAGCGACGGCGGCGCCGTAGTGCTTGGAAAGGCCCTTCAGTTCGACTGAGGCCACGATTCCTCCCGGTTGTCTCTCACCTTATTCAAATCGTCCGGCTCACGCTATATTCGCCGCCTCATTGGAAGGATTGCCGGCATGCAGGAACAGAAAATCATCGGGCGGCGCGAAGGCGCGGTGGGCCACGTCGTCTTCAACAATCCGGCGAAGCTCAATGCCGTCTCGCTCGACATGTGGGACGGCTTCGTGGGCATCCTCAAGGACTTCGCCCAGGATCCCGAGATCCGCTGCCTCGTCGTCAGCGGCTCGGGCGGCAAGGCTTTCGTCTCCGGAGCCGACATCTCCAAGTTCGAAAGCGAACGCGCCAATGCCGAGGCGCAGGTGCGCTACGACGCCATCTCCAAGGAAGGCTACGAGGCGCTCTACGATTTTCCCAGGCCGACCATCGCCAAAATCACCGGCTACTGCATCGGCGGCGGCATGAACCTCGCGGCCTGCTGCGACCTGCGCTACTGCAACGAGGGCGCGCGCTTCGGCGTGCCGGCCGCCAAGCTCGGCCTCGGCTACGGTTTCCTGCGCATCGAGCGCTTCTCGCGGATCGTGGGCCTGCCGCGCGCCATGGAGTTCCTGTTCACGGCCAAGCAGTATTCCTCGAAGGAAGCCTACGACATGGGCCTGGTGCACGGCGTCGCCGCCGATGCCGAGCTCGACGCCATGGTCGACGGCATCACCGGCGCCATCGCCCAGAACGCGCCGCTCACGATCAGCCTCGCCAAGGCCGCGGCGCGCGAAATCGCCAAGCCCGAATCGAAGCAGGACCACGCGAAGCTCGACAGGATGGCCGAGGCCTGTTTCGACAGCGAGGACTTCAAGGAAGGCCGCCGGGCGTTCATGGAAAAGCGCAAGCCGGTCTTCAAGGGCCGCTAACGAGCACCGAGGAAACCCCATGACCGCCCTGCCCCTGTCCGACCTCACCGTCCTCGACCTCACGGCGCATCGCGCCGGCCCGACCGCCGTGCGCCAGCTCGCAGACTGGGGCGCGCATGTCATCAAGATCGAGCCGCCGCCGCCGCCGTCCGAAGGCGGCAAGAACAACGATTCGATGGGCGGCGCGCGCCACGGCTTCGACTTCCAGAACCTGCACCGCAACAAGAAGTCGATGACACTCAATCTCAAGAGCCCGGAAGGTCATGCGATCTTCATGAAGCTCGCGGCCAAGGCCGACGTCATCGTCGAGAACTATCGCTCGGACGTGAAGCATCGCCTCAAGGTCGACTACGACACGGTGGCGAAGATCAACCCGCGAATCATCTACGGCTCGATCGCGGGCTTCGGCCAGAGCGGCCCCGATGCGGCGCGTCCCGGCGTCGACCAGATCGCCCAGGGCATGGGCGGCCTGATGTCGATCACCGGCGAGCCCGGTCGCGGCCCGATGAGGGTCGGCATTCCCATTGCCGATCTCACCTCGGGTCTCCTGCTGGCGCAGGCGATCATGCTGGCGCTCTACACGCGCGAGCGCACCGGCAAGGGCCAGTGGGTCCATACCTCGCTGATCGAGGCGCAGATCTTCATGCTCGACTTCCAGGCCTCGCGCTGGCTGATGAAAGGCGAGGTGCCGAAGCAGGCCGGCAACGACCATCCGACCAGCATCCCAACCGGCGTCTTCCCGACCAGCGACGGCTACATCAACATCGCCGCCGCCGGCGACAAGATGTGGAAGCGCGCCGCGCTGGCGCTGGGCGCCCAGACGCTCATCGACCATCCCGAGCACGCCACGCCGGCCCTGCGCTCGCAGAACCGCAAGGCGCTGAACGAACGGCTGGCCGAGGTGACGAAGACCAATACCAGCGCGCACTGGATCGAATCGCTGAACAAGGCGGGCGTCCCCTGCGGCCCGATCAACACGATCGACAAGACCTTCGCCGAACCGCAGGTCCAGCACCTCGGTATCGCGCGACCGGTCCAGCATCCCGCGCTCGGCGAGATCAAGGTCGTCGGCCAGCCGATCAACCTCTCCGACTACCCGCAGCCCAAGACGCTCAACCCGACGCCGGACCTCGGCCAGCACACGGACGAAGTGCTGGCCGGTCTGGGCTACGACGCTAAGGCCATCGCCGGGCTCAAGTCCGGCGGCGCGGTGTAGGCGGTATCGCTCTCAGATACGCGAAGCGCCTTCCTGCGCTCGCAGCGCCTGATCCTCGATCTGGATGGTGCTGTGAGTCAGGCCGTACGTGTCGCGCATCGCCGCTTGCGCGGCCGCGAGAACCTCTCGCGAGCGCGCCATGTCGGCGACCACGAGATGGCAGCTCATGGAATCGACGCCGGACGTGATGGTCCAGACATGGAGGTCGTGGACCGCCGTCACGCCGGGAATGCCCAGCAGCGTCTTCTCCAGCAACGTCAGGTCGACACGGGGCGGCGTGCCTTCCATGAGGATGTGAATCGCCTCGCGCAGGAGCATCCAGGTGCGCGGGACGATGAAAAGGCCGATGCCGGCACCGATCAGGGGGTCTGCGAGCGTCCATCCGGTGAGGAGGATCACGACGGCGGCGACCAGGACGCCGAGCGAGCCCAGCATGTCGCTCATCACCTCGAAATAGGCACCCTTGACGTTGAGGCTCTCCGACGAACCCGCGGACAGCAGTTTCATGCTGACGAGATTGACGATCAGACCGGCGATGGCGACCGCCAGCATGGGCCCGCCGAGAACCTGAGGCGGGTTCAGGAAGCGATCGTAGGCCTCGTAGAGCACGAATGCCGTCACGCCCAGCAGGACGACCGCGTTGGCCAGCGCCGACAACACTTCCATGCGGACGTAGCCAAACGTTTTCTGCGGCGTTGCCGGACGCTCGCCGAAGTTGATGGCGATTAGGGCCAGGGCGAGGCCGCCGGCGTCTGTCAGCATGTGGGCAGCGTCGGCAATGAGCGCCAGGCTGCCGGTTACCAGGCCGCCGATCACCTCGACCACCATGAACGAGGCCGTCAGGAAGAACGCCCACTTCAGGCGCGTCTTGTGCTGGGCGGCAGCGGATCCGGTCGCCTGCGAGCGGCCCTGCGAACCGTGGGAATGTCCTGCTGCCATGATCGCCTCCTCCGACTTTAGTACAATGTCGGCGCCGATAGCCTACCGCTTCAGGAAACCACGCAGCGCCCGCAGAAATTCATCCGGCCGCTCGACCTGCGGCAGGTGCCCCGCCTCGGGGATCGTGACGAGCCGCGACTCCTCCAGCGTCAGTCGCATCTTCCGCGCGCCGTTCTTGTCGAGAACGGGGGAGCGGTCGGCTTCGCCCCAGATCAGCAGGACCGAGCCCTTGGGTGGCGGTGCCGCTTCCTCGCCGGACAGGAGCCGGTCGAGAACGCGGTCGACGTCGGCCGCGGTGAAGGTCGCGAGCCTCTGCGCGATCTCGGCCGGGACCTTGCTGCGATCGTGGAAGGCGAGCGGGATGACCTCGGGACCGTAATGCAGGCGCTGCAGGTTGCCACGCGCCAGGGCACGTATGGGCGTCTTGCCGGCCAGCCAGCGCAGCATCTTCGAATAGACCGGCGGCTGATAGCCGTTGACCAGCACGAGGCGGCCGCAGCGTTCGGGGTACCGGCCGGCGAAGCACCAACCGACGGTGGCACCCAGCGAATTTCCGACCAGGGTGGCGCGCTCGATGCCGAGCGCGGTGAGCAGATCGGCGAGCCATTCCGCGTAGGCGCCGAAGCTCGGCAGGCCGTCGGCTGAATGGATCGGCGGCAACTCGGGCGCCACGACGAGATGCGTGCGTTCGAGATCGTCGGTCACGGTCGACCAGTAGGCTTCCGCGCCTGCCCAGCCGCCATGCAGCAGCACGATTGCCTCGCCGGTGCCGCCGGTCCAGACTCGCGCCGAGCGTTGGCCGAGCGAAATTGTCTTTAGCTCCACGTCACGCCCTCTGAACCTATGAAGCGGGAGATATAGAAGATGGCCACGACGCGGAGAACAGCTTTGGTGACCGGCGCAGGCCGAAACATCGGCCGGGCCTGTGTGCTGGAGCTCGCCCGGATGGGCTACGACGTCGTGATCAACGGCTCTTCCGACCGCAAGGCCTGCGAGTCCGTGGCAAAGGAAGCCGCGGCCCTCGGTGTCGAAACGCTAGTCGTCATCGCGGATGTCGGCAGCCCCGAGGAATGCCGCCGCATGGCCCGGGAGGCGATCGCCAAGTTCGGCTCGGTCGACGTGCTGGTGAACAACGCCGCGCTGCGACCGGCCAAACCGTTCCTGGAGATGAGCGAGGCCGACTGGCGGCGCGTCATCTCGGTCGATCTCGACGCCGCCGTGTGGCTGTCGCAGGCCTGCCTGCCGGGTATGGTGAAGAAGGGCTGGGGCCGCATCGTCAACTTCACCGGCATGAACGCGATGCACGGCTATGCCGGCCGCGCGCCGGTCTCGGTCGCCAAGCACGGCGTGTGGGGCCTCACCAAGGCGCTGGGCAAGGAATTCGGACCGAAGGGCATCACGGTGAATGCGATCTCGCCCGGTCCGATCTCCGCCGATGTCGAGGACGACGCCGAATCGAACCACCATCGCCTCGAGACGATGGCCAAGGTCCCGCTCGGCCGCATGGGCACGCCCGCCGAGATCGGCTCGGTGCTCGGCCTGCTGGTCTCCGACGGCGGCGCTTATGTGAACTGCCAGATGATACAGGTGAACGGCGGCGGGCAGACTTGATTCGAGAGCCAGGTTTCTTTGGAAGCGCCTGTTCGACAGGGGGGCCCACCTACTCTTGAGATCAGCTTCCTCACGGAGGCGTCGTATGCCGGAAGCGGGTAGCGACAGGAACCACAGGCGCGAGGCCGGACCAGGGGCCGATTCGGCCCGCTGTCGCACCGACGTGGCATCGAATGCGCGTTCGAGCAAGCTGGACTGGGGAGAGAGCACAATGATTCATGTCATCGCCATCATCACCGCCAAGCCAGGCAATCGCGAGGAAGTGATCGGGCACTTCAAGGCAATCGTGCCGGCAGTCCACGCCGAGAAGGGCTGCATCGAGTACCGCATCACGGTCGACGCCGATGCCGGCCCGTTCGCGAAGGTCGGGACCGATACATTCGTCGTAATCGAGAAGTGGCAGAGTATGGACGATCTCAAAGCCCATATCGGCGCTGACGCAGGCCTTCAGATGCTCGCGAAGACCGAGGCGTTGCTGGCTGACCGCGTGGTCCACATCCTCGAGGATGCCTGATCCGAGCGGAGCCCGTTGCGGCCTTTGACCGACGGCGTTGCCTGCCTGCGGTGCAGGTCTGTCACTTCATAACCTGGTGCTATACCCTCAGGCCATGTCACCTCTGTCGGCCGAAAGGGTGCTCGAGGCATCGGTTGTCGGACATGCGATGACCAACCCAGGAGGACGCATGCCAAAACTTGCCATCATCGCCACGATCAAGACCAAGCCAGGCAAGCGCGACGAGTACATTGACTACGTGCGCGCTCATGCCAAGCGGTGCCGAGCGACCGAACCCGGCACCCTGGGACTGGAG
The DNA here is from genome assembly GCF_019039055.1 of Reyranella humidisoli. Lineage (NCBI taxonomy): Bacteria > Pseudomonadati > Pseudomonadota > Alphaproteobacteria > Hyphomicrobiales > Reyranellaceae > Reyranella > Reyranella humidisoli. The sequence goes on along the minus strand of NZ_JAHOPB010000001.1, from coordinate 2,903,448 downwards.
ATCTTCGTACCCCATGAGCAGCCTGACACCTTCATTCTGTACGAACTCTATGCGAACCAGGATGCCTTCGAATCGCATTGGAATGGTGCGTCGCACCAGCAGGTGCGCAAGGAGACGGCCGACCTTCAGCTAGACGTGACCGCCGTGCGGTGCAGTCCGGTGGAGTGACAGACAGGATTGCCGACGGCCCCGACAAATGAAGCGCAATCGGGCATATGTGCTCGAGGCGCGGCGCCACCGTATCGGACGGGCGGTGAAACCGGCGGTGAACTCGCCCACCAAGGGGCTGGGCAGGGAGTTCGGGCCCGAGGGCATCACCTTCAATGCGATCTCAGCCGATGTCGAAGACGACGACGAGTCGAACCATCATCGCCGCGAGACGATGGCCGAGGTCCCACTCGGCCGCATGGGCACATCCGCCGAAATCGGCTCGGTGCTGAGCCTGCCGGTCTCCAACGGCGGCGCCTACCTGAACGCCCAGATGATCCAGGTGAACGGCGGCGGGCAGACTTGATGAAGGAGACGAAGGTCGTCGTCCGCAACTGTCGTCCTGAGCGCAGCGAAGGACCCAATGGAACGATGAAAGGACTGCGTAGCTGGCGAGAGCTCCTTCGCTGCGCTCAGCATGACACGAGTGGGTAGCTGGGCCGCTGATTTCGCTCCGAGCCAGCTATTCCATCGGCAGGCCGGTGGTCCGCGCGATGGCGCTCCAGCGCTCGACCTCGGCCTTCACGAAGTCGCTAAAGGCCTGGCGACTCTCGAGGTCGATGCGGGCGCCCTGCTCCGCCCAGATGCGCTTGATGTCCGGCTCCGCGAGCGCGGCCTGGACGGCGGCATGGATCGCGTCGAGCGGCGCAGCGGGGGTCGCCTTGGGCGCGAACAGGCCGTACCAGGTGCTGACCTCGAAATCCTTCACGCCTGCTTCGGCGAAGGTCGGCACGTCGGGCAGCACGCTCTCGCGCCTGATGGTCGCGACGGCGAGCGCCCGCAGCTTTCCGGACTGGACGTAGGACGCCACGGTGCTGAGCGGCTGGAACGTCGCGTCGAGCTGGCCGGCCAGCAGGTCCTGCAGCGCCGGGCCGCCGCCGCGATAGGGCACGTGCATCAGCCGGATGCTGGTGCGCCGCTGCAGCAACTCGATGGCGAGATGCGGCATGGTGCCGAGACCTGACGAGCCGATGTTGATCATGTCCGGCGCCTTGCGCGCCGCCGCGAGGAAGCCAGCGAGATCCTTGACGTCGAGCCGCGTCGCATTGACCACGAGGCCGACCGGCACCCGGGCGATGTTGCTGACCGGTGCGAAGTCGCGCAGCAGGTCGAAGCCCGAATCGGGATAGACGACGGTCGCGAAGGATTGCGCGCTGTTGGCGACCAGCAGCGTGCAGCCGTCGGGCCTCGCCCGCGCCACGACCATGCCGCCCAGCGTGCCGCCGGCGCCGCTGCGATTCTCGACCACCACCGGCTGGCCGAGAGTCCGGCTGACATGCGCGGCGATAGGGCGCGCAAACGTGTCGTTCGAGCCGCCGGGCGGGAACGGCACGATCCAGTTCATCGCCCGTGGCGGACGCCATTGCTGTGCGTTCGCGGAGCCGGCCGCGCTCGCGGCCAGCAAGCCGCCCAAGGTGACACGTCGCGTAACCTTCATCGGCTTCACTCCATCTGGACGTTGGCGGCCTTGGCGATGCGGCTCCACCGCTCGGCCTCGCGCCCGATGAAATTCGCGAAATCGGCACGGCTCTCGAGTTCGACCCGCGCCCCGTGCTCGGCCCACAGGCGCTTCACATCGTCCGAGCCCAGGGCCTGCTGCACGGCGGCGTGGATGCGATCGAGGATCGCGTCAGGCGTGCGGACCGGCGCGAACAGGCCGAACCATGTGGTCATGCGAAACTCCGCCACTCCCGCCTCATGCGCCGTTGGCACGTCGGGCAGCAGCGCGTCGCGGCGGCGGTTGATCACGGCCAGCGCCTTCAGCTTGCCCGACCGCACATGGCCCGCCACAGCGGTCACCAGCACGAAGGCCGCGCCGATCTGGCCGGCCAGCAAATCCTGCAGCATCGGCGCACCACCGCGATAGGGAACATGCGTGAGCTTGGTACCCGAACGACCCTCGAAGAGCCCGATCGCGAGATGGGTGACGGTGCCAAGCCCGGCCGACCCGATGTCGATGCTGCCGGGCGCCTTTTTCGCCAGTTCGATGAAGGCTTCGAGGTTGGCCGCGTCGATGCGCGCAGGGTTGATGACCAGCGCATAGGGGACGCGACCGAAGGCGGCGATGGGCGCAAAATCCCGCACGAAGTCGAAGCCGGCCCGGGGATAGATGGTCGGCGCGTAGACGAGGCCGGTGTCGCCGACAAGCAGGGTGTAGCCGTCTGGCGCGGCACGCACGGCAACGGCCGTGCCGACGGTCCCGCCGGCGCCGCTGCGATTGTCGATCACCACCGATTCGCCGATCGCCTCGGCCACCCGCGCCGCGACGGGACGGGCGAACATGTCCGAGCCACCGCCGGCCGGAAACGGCACGATCCAGGAGACGGTGCGCGTGGGCCAATCCGTGGCGCGTGCCGGGGCCGCCGCCCCGACACCGGTCGCCATCAATCCCCCCAGCAAGCTTCGCCGTGCAATCCTGCTCATTCGGGCGGAAGCTTAGCGGCCAGCCGGCCCGGCGCAATACCGCGCGTTATTGCGGCTCGATCTTCGCCAGCTTGATGTACTTGGTCCAATCCTCGCGCTCCTTCGCCACGAAGGCATCGCATTGCGCGATGGTCCAGTCCCGCGGCGGCGGGATGAAGCCCAGTTGCTTCACGCGCTCCAGCACTGCCGGCTCGTAGATCGCATCCATGATCAGCCGGTTCAGTTTCTGTTTGATGTCGTCCGGCGTCTCCTTGCGTACCGAGAAGCAGGAGAAAGCGATGATCACGTAACCGGGGTAGGTCTCGGCGATGGCAGGAACATCGGGGAAGAGCGGCGACCGCTCCTTGGACGTAACGGCGAGCGCGCGCACATAGCCCGAGCGGACGTAGCTCTCGCCCACCACCTGGTCGGGGAACACGCAGTCGACGCGGCCGGCATTCAGATCCTGGATCGAAGCGACGGCGTCGCGGTAGGCAACCTCCTCGAACTTTACACCGGTCGTGACTTCGAACAGGGCGGCCGGCACACGTGAGGAGGCGTTGCCGTAGCCGGAGAAGAGCGGCTTGGGCTGCTTCTTCGCGTAGTCGACGAATTCCTTCACCGTCTTGTAGGGCGCGTCCTGCTTCACCAGCATGAAGTTGCCCGTCGCACCGTTGACGGCGACCGTCGTGAAGTCCGACGGATCGTAGGTCATCTGCTTGTAGAGGCTGGGATTGGCGGCCAGCGTGCTGGTCGAGCCGAGCAGCAACGTGTAGCCGTCGGCCGGCGCGTTCTTGACCTGGGTCGTGCCGATCATGCCGGTGGCGCCCGGCTTGTTCTCGATGACGAACGCCTTGCCCGTCATCGTCTCAAGCTGCTTGCCGATCAGGCGCGAGATGATGTCGGTCGAGCCGCCGGGGCCGAACGGCACCAGGATCTTCACGAGCCGCGCGGGATAGGCGTCCTGCGCCTGCGCGCCGGAACCCAACGCAGCGGTGACCGGAAGACCACCCAGGGCAGCCAGGACATTTCTACGTTTCATTTCAACGCTCCTCGATCGATACCGGACCCGTATAGATCGGCCCTGCCAAAAGGCGAGGGCGGATTGCCCGCCGTTTCGAGGGGCGACAGGTTCCGCAGACGAAAAGGCCCTCCTCCGACGGATCGGAGGAGGGCCAGGTTCCGCCCGTTGAGGCGACTTTACATGCCGAGCTGGCTGATGAACTTGGTGTTCAGGTAGGCCTCGAGCGCCTCGATGCCGCCCTCCGAGCCGTAGCCCGAGTCCTTCATGCCGCCGAACGGCACTTCCGGCAAGGCGAGACCATGATGGTTGATCGACACCATGCCGCTTTCGAAGGCGGCGCCGACCTGGGCCATGGTCTTCGAATTCGTGGTGTAGGCGTAGGCCGCGAGGCCCCACGGCAGGCGATTGGCTTCCTTCATCACCCCGTCGAAATCCTTGAACGGCGAGATCGGCGCCAGCGGACCGAACGGCTCCTCGTTCATGATCCGGGCATCGAGCGGCACGTCGGTGAGGACGGTCGGCTCGTAGAAGTAGCCCTTGTTGCCCTTGCGCTGGCCGCCGGTCTGGACCTTGGCGCCCTTGGCGAGGGCATCGCTCACGAAGCCGTCGATCGCGTGCAGGCGGCGCTCGGCGACGAGCGGGCCCATGCGCGTGTCGGCGTCGAGGCCGTTACCGACCTTGATGTTCTTGGCGTAGGCCGTGAACTTCTCGACGAACTCGGGATAGACCTTCTCGTGCACCAGGAAGCGTGTCGGTGCGACGCAGACCTGGCCGGCGTTGCGGAACTTGTTGGCGCCCAGGATGTTCACCGCCTGGTCGACGTCGGCGTCCTCGAACACGATGGCCGGCGAATGACCGCCCAGCTCCATGGTGACGCGCTTCATGTGCGCGCCGGCGAGCGCGGCGAGCTGCTTGCCGACCGGCGTCGAGCCGGTGAACGTCACCTTCTTGATGATCGGATGCGGGATCAGATATTCGCTGATTTCCGACGGCACGCCGTAGACGAGCTGGATCACGCCCTTCGGCACACCGGCGTCGACGAAGGCCTTGATGAGCTGGGCGCACGAGCCGGGCGTGTCTTCCGGACCCTTCACAATGATCGAGCAGCCGGTGGCCAGCGCGGCCGAGGCCTTGCGCACCACCTGGTTGATCGGGAAGTTCCACGGCGTGAAGGCGGCGACCGGTCCGACCGGCTCCTTCATGACGAGCTGGTGCACGTTCGGCAGGCGGGCCGGAACGATGCGGCCGTAGGTGCGGCGGCCTTCCTCGGCCATCCACTCGATGATGTCGGCGGCCAGCAGCGTCTCGCCCTTGGCCTCGATCACCGGCTTGCCCTGCTCGAGGGTCATGATCGGCGCGATCTCGTCGACCCGCTGGCGGATCAGCTCGGCGGCCTTGCGCATGATCTTGTAGCGGTCGAACGGCGAGACCTTGCGCCACTCCTGGAAGCCCCTCTCCGCCGCTTCGAGCGCGCGATCGAGGTCGGCCTTCTCGGCGTGGGCCACCTGCCCGATGACTTCTTCGGTCGCCGGATTGATGACCGGGATCGTCCGGCCGTTGGCGCCCTTGGTCCAGGCGCCATCGATCATCAGGGATACGTCGTTATAGCTCGTCATTGGTCGTCCTCCGTTTCTTAACTTCCGCGATAGGTCGAATAGCTCCAGGGCGTGCAGAGCAGCGGGACGTGATAATGCCCCTCCGGCTCGGCAATGGAAAAGCGTAAAGGCACGATGTCGAGAAATGGCGGATCGCCCTGCTCGATGCCCCTGCTGCGAAAGTGGTCGCCCACCGCAAATCTCAGCTCGTAGATGCCGATCGGCAGCGGCCGGCCGCCGATCAACGGCGCATCGGTGCGGCCATCGGCGTTGGTCACGGCGGTGGCGATACGATGGGCCCGTTCGCCGGCAAACTCATGGAGTTCGATCGCGACGCCAATCGCCGGACGGCCGGCATGAGTATCGAGCACATGGGTGCTGAGGCGTCCATTGACCTGGGGCATCCCCTCGCCCGTCACCTTGGCGGCAATGCGCAGCCGGGTGATGAAGGCGATCTCCTGCAGGGCCGTGGCGAATTCGGTCGCTGCGTCGTGGCGCAGGCGGCGCTCGAACTGGCTCAGGATCGAATCCCGCGTATGGCGGCGCACGCAGACGATGAAGGGAAAGCCGAACTTCTCCTTGTAGGCATCGTTCAGCCGATGGAATCGCGCGAACTCCTCTTCGGAAAGCGTGTCGAGGCCGACGCTCGCCTGCTCATGCCGCGACTCTTCGGTCAGTGCGCCCGCGCGAGCCGCCTTGCCGGCGAGATCGGGATGACCGCACACGAACGCGAGCTGGCGCTCGCGCGGCGCGGACCGGACCGCGCCCATCATCGCCTCGTGCAGCGCCGCGACGCTGGCGAAGGGCCGCTGACCCACGACGGCTTCGGCGACCCACGGCGCCAGCTCGAAGGTATCGCCGATCGCGGCACAGAAGTCCGCGGAGGCCGTGCGGTTCAGGTCTGCAAGAGCGTGAAACATGCCGGCCCACCTAGCATGCCCCCGGGACCGCCTCTATAGTCCGCCCTAGCAAAATCCATAGGGAGGAGCCGCAATGACCGGCCGCAACTTCACCCGCCGTCGCCTCGGCCAGACTACTCTTGCGGGAGCTGCCCTGCTCGGCGCCCCGCTCCCGCTGCGCGAAGCCTTCGCCCAGGGTGCGCCGGCCAACCTGAAGGTCGGCCTGTTGCTGCCGACCTCCGGCCTGCAGGCGCAGATCGGCCAGGCCTGCAAGCGCGGCGCCGATGTGGCGAACGACGTGTTCGCCGACATGAAGCTGCCGGTGAAGCTCGACATCGTGAACTACGATACCGAGACCAAGCCGGACGTCGCCCGCACCCAGGCCGAGAAGGCGATCGACGCGGGATGCCATATCCTGGTCGGCGCCTTCGATTCCGGCCAGACCATCGCCATCGCGCAGGTCTGCGAGCAGCGCGGCGTGCCGCTGGTGGTCAACATCGCAGCCGCGCCGCAGATCACCGAGCAGGGCTACAAGTTCGTCGTGCGCAATTTCCCGACGGCGCCGATGCTCATCACCGGCGCGCTGGCCCTGCACAAGGAAATCTTCAAGGTCTCGGGCAAGACACCGAAGACCGCCGTGCTGATGAGCGTGAACGACACGTTCGGCACGGCCATGATCAACGGCATCAAGGCGCTCTTTCCCAAGCTCGACATGCCCTACGAGCTGGTCGACACGATCAGCTACGACGTTGCGGCCAAGGATCTCTCCGTCGAGGTCGCCAAGGCCAAGGCCACCAAGGCTGAGCTACTCCTGCCGGTGAGCCGCCTGAACGACGCCAAGCTGCTGGTCCAGGAGATGGTGAAGCAGCGCTGGGAGCCGATGGGCGTCCTGAACCCCGGCGCGCCCGGCCTCTACGAGCAGGACTTCCTGAAGACCATGGGCAAGTACGGCGAGTACATGATTTCGAACGTGCCGTGGCTCGACCCGAAGTCGACGATGACGGCCGCCCTCGAGAAGCGCCACGCCGCGAAGTATCCCAACGACCAGCTCGATCTGAACGGCGGCTTCACCTTCGAGGGTATCCTGATCGCCGCCCAGGCCTGGCTCGCCGCCAAGTCGACCAAGCCGGGCGACCTGATGGAGGCGCTGCGCAAGATCAAGATCGACCAGCACGTCATGGTGGGCGGTCCGATCCAGTTCGACGCCAAGGGCCAGAACGTCAACATCAAGGCCACGGCGGTCGAGAACCTGAAGCGCAAGCCCACGGTCGTGCTGCCGCTCGAATCGGCTGCCGCCCCGCTGGTCTTCCCGATGCCGCCGTGGAACGACAAGCGCCGCACCTGACACTGCGTTTTGAGTGAAAATGAAGGATCCCTCGCTTCGTTCGGGATGACACCATTGTCGATGTTGGCGCAGTGCGCCGATGCAAGCACAGTGTCATCCCGAACGAAGTGAGGGATCCTTCAGTCGTATGGGAATTGCCGACCCGCCGCGCAGGCGAAGACCATGAGCCGATGACCGCCGACTTTCTTCTCTCGCTCGCCCAGGCGATCACCAAGGGCCTGTTGACCGGCATGGTCTACGGGCTGATGGCGCTCGGACTGTCGGTGATCTTCGGCGTCATGCGCGTGGTCAACTTCGCGCACGGCGAGATCATGGTCGTGGGCATGTATCTCGCCTGGATGGGCTTCGAATACCTGCAGCTCTCGCCGATGCTGAGCCTGCCGCTGATCGCCCTGCTGTTCTTCGGCGCGGGCTATGCGCTGCAGCGCGCCGTGATCTCGCCCTTCATCGGCCGGCCCGAGCACCAGCAGTTCCTGCTGCTGCTCGCCATCGCCATCCTGCTGGTCAATGCCTGCCTGGTGATAGCAGGCCCGGACTCGCGCGGCGTGCAGATGGACTCGCAGTTCGATTCCTACGAACTCGGTCCCTTCGTCTTCGACGCGGTCCGCGTGCATGCCGCCCTCACCGCGGTGGTGATCGCCGGCCTGCTGTGGCTCTTCTTCACCCGCACCCGCACCGGCAAGTCGATCCGCGCCGCCGCCGACAACAATCTCGGCGCCCTGGTCGTGGGTCTCGATGTGCGGCGGCTCTACGCCTTCACCTTCGGTGTCGGCGCCGCCTGTGTCGGCGCGGCCGGCGCGTTGATGATCACCATCATTCCGGTGACACCCTTCCTCGCCGCCGAATACACGCTGCTCGCCTTCGTCATCGTGATCGTGGGCGGACTGGGCAGCATGACCGGTGCGCTGGCAGGAGGTCTCCTCATCGGCGTCAGCGAAGCGGTCGCAGGCCTCCTGCTCCAGCCGTCGCTGAAGAGCATGGTCAGCTTCGGCATCCTGATCCTGGTGCTGCTGCTGCGGCCGCAGGGCCTGTTCGGCAAGAGCGGCCCATGAGGAGCGCATCGTGAGCTTCCTCGCGCGCCTCACCGACGGCGTACCGGCCCGCGCACTCTGGGGCCTCGGCCTGCTGCTCGCACTCCTGCTGGTGGCGCCGGCGCTGCTCGGCAAATACGGCCTGTCGGTCCTGATCCTGGTCCTCTATTTCGCCTTCGTGGGCCAAGCCTGGAACATCATGATGGGCTTCGCGGGGCAGCTCTCGCTCGGGCACGCGCTCTATGCCGGCGTGGGCGGCTATATCGCTGCCGGGCTTTTCTTCCACTACGGCATCGGCCCATGGGCCGGCGTGTTCGTCGCGGTCGCAGCCGCTGTCGCCGCAGGGTCGATCGTCGGCTATCTCGGCTTCCGTTTCTCGCTGGCCGGCGTCTACTTCGCGCTGCTGACGATCGCCTTCAGCGAGTTCACCCGCATCGCCTTCGATCACTGGGGCTGGGCGGGCGGCTCGGGCGGCCTCTTCCTCAAGGTCGATGCCAGTTCCGACATCCTGAACCTGCGCGGCGGGCCGCTTCTCTTCTACTATGTGATCCTGGCACTGGCGGTCGGCGCCTTCATCCTGTGCCGCGCCCTGCTGGAAAGCCGGCTCGGCCGCTGCTGGCTGGCCATCCGCGAAGACCCGGAAGCGGCGCAGGCGGTCGGCGTGCCGGTCCTGCGCTGCAAGATGATCGCGATCGTGATCTCGGCGGCGCTGACGGCGCTGGCCGGCGTCTGGAACGCCTTCTACTACAACAACCTCTTTCCGGAGACCGCCTTCGCCATGGGCCGGTCGATCGAGTTCACCCTGGCGCCGATCATCGGCGGGCTGGGCACGCTGTTCGGTCCCATCGTCGGCGCCGTGGTGCTGACCGGCCTCGGCGAGATCTTCACCGACCTGAGCGAAGTCTTCCACGTCTCAGGCCTGAAGCAGATTTTCTACGGCCTCGCGCTGCTGGTGATTGTGATGTACCGCCCGGCCGGCGTCTGGCCCTGGATCGCCGAACGCCTCGGCTTCGGGGAGAAGCGCCGATGAGCGGCGCGCGGCTCGAACTGGACGGCATCGGCAAGAGCTTCCGGGGCCTGCGCGCCGTGCACGACGTTTCGTTCGACGTTCCGGCCGGCGCCATCAACGCCCTCATCGGCCCGAACGGCGCGGGCAAGACCACCATCTTCAACATGATCGCGGGCGTCTATCGGCCGGACGCCGGGAGCGTGCGCCTCGACGGAAAACTGATTTCGGGGCTGCGCCCGGATCTCGCCTGCGACGCCGGCGTCGGCCGTACCTTCCAGATCGTGAAGCCGTTCAAGGGGCTGAGCGTGCTGGAGAACGTCACGGTGGGCGCGTTGCATCGCCGGCACGCCCTGCCCGACGCGCGCGCCTACGCCGCCGACATCCTGATGCAGCTCGGCCTGCACGACCGGCGTCACCAGGCGGCGGAGAGCCTCACTCTGCCGGATCGCAAGCGGCTCGAGGTCGCGCGGGCGCTCGCCACCGAGCCGAAGCTCCTGCTGCTCGACGAGGTGATGGCGGGACTGCGGCCCACCGAGATCGACGTGATGGTCGCCTTCCTGCAGGACCTCAACCGGCGCACCGGCCTCACCATCCTGCTGATCGAGCATGTGATGCGCGCCGTCATGGCGCTGGCGTCCAACATCGTGGTGGTGAGCTACGGCGAGAAGATCGCCGAGGGCACGCCGGCCGAGATCGCACGCCACCAGGCCGTGCTCGACGTCTATCTCGGCGAGCCGGAACCGGCATGAGCGCGCCGCTCCTCCAGGTCGAGACCCTCGACCTCTACTACGGGGACGCCCAGGCGCTGGCCGGCGTCTCGCTGGAGATCGCCGAGGGCGAGATCGTGGCCATCGTCGGCGCCAACGGCGCGGGCAAGAGCTCGCTGATCCGCTCGATCCACGGGATCGAGAAGCCGGCGCGCGGCCATGTCCGGTTCGACGGCACCGATATCACCGGCTGGCCCTCCTGGCGTGTGTGCGAGGCGGGCGTCGGCCATGTCGCCGAGGGCCGTCAGGTCTTCCCCAATCTATCCGTGCTCGAAAATCTCGAGATGGGAGCCACACCGAAGCGCGCGCGCGCTCTGGAAAAGCAGACGCTGGAGCGCGTCTTCTCCATGTTCCCGCGACTGGCGGAACGACGTCGCCAGGCGGCCGGCACGCTGTCGGGCGGCGAGCAGCAGATGCTGGCCATCGGCCGCTGCCTGATGGGCCAGCCGCGCCTCATCATGTTCGACGAGCCCTCGCTCGGCCTCGCGCCCACCATCGTGCAGGAAGTATTCCGCATCGTGCGCCGCCTCAACGAGGAGGGTCTGACCATCCTGCTGGTCGAGCAGAACGTGATGGCTTCGCTGCGCATCGCCCATCGCGGCTACGTGCTGGAGAACGGTCGCATCGAACTCGAAGGGCCGGGCGCCGACCTCCTGACCAACGACCGCGTCCGGCAAGCCTATCTCGGCCTCTGAGGCGTTGACGAGCGCCGCAGGCCGTTGCAATCCTGTGCCTTCCGGTACTCACCGCTGTCGCGTGCGACGCGGATTGGTCCGGGATGGATGTGGCTCCTCCCGACGACGGGACGACCTCCCTCCCCGGCATATTTTTGCCCATGGGGAGATTGCGAAATGAATCGTCGTGACATGCTCAAGGCCGGCCTCGCCGCCGGCGCCCTCGGTCTCGCGCCGCGCCTCGCGTCGGCGCATGCCGCGACCTACGCGCCGGTGCCGAAGGGCTGGCGCACCTACGTGCTGACGACGCGCGTCGAGCCGACAGCCGGCGCCAACAAGGCGTGGATCCCGCTGCCGACCTTCGAGGCGCCGGATTGGCAGCGCCCGGGCACCGTCACCTGGACCGGCAACGCGCGTGTTGCCGAACGGGTGCGCGATCCCAAGTACGGCGCGGAGATGCTGAGGGTCGAATGGTCGGGCGACCAGCAGTCGCCCATGATCGAGGTCGTGGCGCAGGTCCAGGCGCAGAACCGGTCGGTGGTACCAGGCAAGGGCAATACCGCACCGCTCAGCGACGCCGAGCGCAAGCTGAACCTGATGCCGACCACCTTCCTGCCGACCGATGGGCTGGTGAAGGAAACGGCTGAGGAAATCGTACGCGGCAAGCAGGGTGACGTCGCGAAAGCACGCGCGATATACGACTGGGTGGTCGAGAACACGTTCCGCAATGCCAAGACGCTGGGCTGCGGCGTCGGCGACATCACGACGATGATCCGGACCGGCAACCTGAACGGCAAGTGTGCCGACCTGAACGCGCTCTATGTCGGCCTCGCCCGCTCGGTCGGCCTGCCGGCGCGCGACGTCTACGGCATCCGCGTCATGCCGTCGGAATTCGGCTTCAAGGCGCTGGGTGCCGGCTCCGAGGTCGTGTCCAAGGCGCAGCATTGCCGTGCCGAGGTCTGGCTCACGGGCTCGGGCTGGACGCCGGTCGACCCGGCCGACGTGCGCAAGGTCGTGCTGGAGGAACCGCCGACCAACCTCGCCATGACCGACCCGAAGGTGGTCGCGGCGCGGCGGGCGCTGTTCGGTTCCTGGGAGGGCAACTGGCTCGCCTACAACGTGGCGCACGACGTGAAGCTGCCGGGCTCGAAGGAGGATCCGATCGCCTTTTTCATGTACCCACAGGCCGAGAACCGGGCGGGCTTCCTGGATTCGCTTGATCCCGACAAGTTCAAGTACCGCATCACCGCGCGTGAACTGACGGCCTGAGCCGGGCCACTGCGGCGGGCGGGGCATTCCGCTCCGCCCCGATCCGCATTATATCCGGCGCATGACCGCATCGACCGACGCGGCACCGGCAGCGGTGCCCGCCAGCCTCGTGCATCGCTACTACTTCGCGATGTCGGTGCCGTTCCTGATCGACCTGTTCACGCTCGTCGTCTACAGCGCCCTGAACGAGGCACCGCAGGTCTTCCTGCCGTCGCTGGCGATCTCGGCCCTGTTCCTCGTGGGTGGCGTGGGTCTCGGGGCCTGGCTGCTGATCCGGCCGATCCGGCATTTCATCGAAGGCCGCGCCGTATTCGCCGACATCGAGTTCCAACTGTCGCGGCTGCCACGCCATTCGGCCTTCGTGATCGGCGTGATGTACGCGCCGATGATGGCCGTCCGCCTCCTGTCCCATCGTCTGGACATCACCTTCGGCGCCACGCTGCAGCAGGTAGCCTGGCCGGACGTCATCGCCAACCTGACGGTCGGCACCGGCTTCGTCGTCGTGCTGACCTTCTTCATGGTCGCCGCCTACCTCGACCATCTGTGCCAGCAGCTCTTCCGCGCGCGCGGCGTCAACATTTCGCACTTCAAGGGCCGTTTCAGCCGCAAGGTCGCGATGGCGCTGCTGTTCGTCACCTTCTCGACCATGGTCCTGATGATCGCCGACGTGATGAGCTATTCCGGCGACCGCCTTGTCCGCGAAGTCACGTCCGACATCGCGACATCGGCGGTCGGCGCGATCTTCATGTATTACTGGGTTTCCGAGGCGCTGACGCGGCCGATCACGCGGCTGGACGGCGGCCTGCGCCGCGTCGCCGACAACGACTACACGGTGCGATTGCCGGTGACGTCCAACGACGAGCTGGGCCATGCCGCCAGCCGTTTCAACCTGATGGTCGAGGGTCTCGCCGAGAAGGCCTATCTGCGCGACACATTCGGCAAGTATGTCAGCGAAACGGTCGCCACGTCGATCCTGTCCAACCGGGGCAATACCGGCCGCAGCATCGACACCACCGCGGAGGCGACGCTGATGTTCACCGACATCGCGGGCTTCACCAGCCTGTCGGAGAGCCTGGAGCCCACCGACGTCGCCGAAGTGCTGAATGCCTATCTCCGCACCGTCGTCCCGGTGATCCAGCGCCATGGCGGCATCGTGAACAACTTCATCGGCGACGGTCTGTTCGCGAGTTTCAACCTGCCACGGCCCCTGGCGAACCACGCCGCGGCCGCGATCGCCGCGGCGCTGGACATCCAGGCGGCGCTGGCCGAGGCCCGCTTCGCCCACGGCCAGGTCCTGCACACCCGCATCGGCCTCAACACCGGCCCGGTGATCGGCGTCACCATCGGGACGGACAATCGCCTCAGCTACACGCTGCTGGGGGACGCGGTGAACGTGGCCTCGCGGATCGAGCAGCTCAACAAGAAGTTCGGCACCCGCATCCTCGCCGCCGAAAGCACGGTCGTGGCCGCCGGCGCCCAGGGCTTCTGCGAGCGGCTCGGGACCACCGACGTGCGCGGCCATCACGACGGTGTCGTGGTGTATCGCGTGGGACTGCCCCAGTGACGGCCGCAGTTACGGCCCCCGTGACCGTGACCGCGGCCGGCGACGCGCCCGCCATCGCCAGCCCGGCGGAGATCGCCGGGCTGCGCCGCCGCTACCTGCTGCGCACCGTTTCGGCCGCCGGCGTCGATATCATCTTCACGTCGGTCTTCGTGGTCTTCGCCAATGCCTGGTCCTATGCGCCGCGCTCGATGGCGGTGGGGCTCTTCCTTCTCGTCGGGATCAACTACCTGGTCTGCCGGCGCCTGTTCGACCCGATCGAAGAGTATCTGGCCGGGCAGCGCTCGTTCGAAGAGGCGCAGCGCCGGCTCACCCAGCTGCCGGTCCTGACGGCCGCGCGCGTCGCCCTCCTCGCGATGGTGATGGTGGGGTTCCGGGTGGCAGCGCCGTTCCTCTGGCCCGATGCCACGCTGCAGGGGCTGCCCACGCAGACGCTGGCCGATGCCATCGCGCTCTGCGTCCTGCTCCCGCTCTTCTACTTCACCTACATCTATTTCGTCATAAGCGACTATCTCGGCAGTCTTTGCGCCTACATCTTCGAGCGCAGCGGCCACAACCTGTCGCTGTTCTTCGGCCGCTACCGGCTGAAGCTCGGGATCGCCCTGCTGGTGATCTCTCTGGCGCCGATGACCGCCGTCATCATCGATCTCTTTTCCTATGAAGGCGTGAAGCTGCAGTTCGAGATCGCGACCGACGTCGTCATCTCTCTGATGGGTGTGGCCGTGTCGGTCTACTTCATCGGAAGATCGCTGCTACGTCCCATCCGCATCCTGTCGAGTGCGATGTCGGCGGTCGCGCAGGGCGACATGTCGGTGCGCGTTCCCGTCACCTCCAACGACGAGGTCGGGGAATTGACAGGCCAGTTCAACACCATGGTCGAGGGACTGCGCGAGCGCGAGCGGATCCGCGAGACGTTCGGACGCTATGTCGACGAGAGCGTGGCTTCGACCATCCTGCAGCGCGGCGGCGACGGCGTGCTGGCCGGCGAGACGCGCGAGGCCACGATCCTGTTCACCGACGTCTCCGGCTTCACGACGATTGCCGAGACCCTGCCGCCGGACCATCTCATCGGCGCGCTCAACGAGTATCTGGAAACCGTGCTCGCTCCCATCCGCGCGCACGGCGGCGTGGTGAACACGTTCATCGGTGACGGTCTCTTCGCCTCCTTCAACATGCCGCTCGCCTGCCCAGGCCACGCGGCGGCCGCCATCCGCGCGTCCGTCGACATCCAGCGCGCCGTCACGGGCCGCCTCTTCGGCGAAGCCAGGGTGCCGTTCGTCACCCGCATCGGGATCAGCACCGGCGCGGTCATCGGCGGATCGGTTGGCGCCGGCCAGCGGCTCAGCTTCACATTGCTAGGCGACACCGTGAACCTGGCCGCGCGGCTTGAGAAGTTGAACAAGGATCACGGCACGAGCATTCTGCTGTCGGAGACGACGCGCGCCGGCTGCGGCACCGAGTTCGTGTTCAAGCCGCTGGGCAGCACCGCCGTCCGCGGCCGCAGCGCGTCGCTCGCCATCTTCACCATCGATGCCGTCTGAGGTCCGCCGTCCATGAACCCGTCCGCCCTGTCCCCTGATCAGCTCGCCCTGCAGGCCCGCGCCCGCGAACTCGCCGCCGGCCCCGTCGCCGCCCGCGCCGCCGAGGTCGACCGCACCGAGCAGTATCCCTGGGACAATGTCGAGCTGCTGAAGGACGCGAAGCTGGTCGGCATGACGATCCCCACCCAGTATGGCGGCCAGGGCAAGAACTGGCTCGACGCCGTCCTCGCCATCGAGGCGCTGTCCTCGGCCTGTGCCGTCACCGGCCGCATCGCGGTTGAGACCAACATGGGCGCGATCAGCGCCGTCATGGCCTACGGCTCCGAAGAGCAGAAGAAAATGTGCGCCGACATGGTGCTTGCCGGCGACAAGCCCGCGATCTGCATCACCGAGCCCGACGCCGGCTCAGACGCCAACGGCATGACCACGCGCGCCGACAAGAAAGGCAACCGCTACGTCCTGAACGGCCGCAAGCACTGGATCACCGGCGGCGGTGTCTCGCGCCTGCACCTGATCTTCGCCAAGGTCTACGACGAGAAGGGCACGTTCGAGGGCATCGGCGGCTTCCTCGCCATCCGCGACGAAACCAAGGGCCTCAAGATCACCAAGCGCGAGCCCACGATGGGCCTGCGCGGCATCCCTGAAGCGGTGATCGACCTCGAGGACATGGACGTCCCGCCCTCGGCGCTCGTGATCCCGCCGCGCGGCCTGAAGAAGGGCTTCGCCGACCTGATGACGGCGTACAACAGCCAGCGGGTCGGCGCCGCCACGGTGGCGCTCGGCATCGCCGAGGGCGCCTACCAGCTGGCGCTCGACTGGTCGGAGAAGCGGCACCAGTTCGGCCGTCCGATCAACGAATTCCAGGGCCTGCAATGGAAGCTGGCCGACATGTCGATCAAGCTCTCGGCCGCGCGCGCCCTCGTTCACAACGCCGCGCGCTCGGGCGAAGGCGGCTTTCCCGACATGCTGATGGCCGCTCAGGCCAAGGTGTTCACGTCAGAGAGCGCTATCCAGGTCGTCAATGACGCCCTGCAGTTCTTCGGAGCCCGCGGCTACAGCCGCGAACTGCCGCTCGAACGCATGGCCCGCGACGTTCGCATGTTCACCATCGGCGGCGGCACGGCGGAGGTTCTGCGCAACGTCGTGGCGGGCGCGCTCCTGAAGAAGAAGCTGCCCCAGACCCGCGATGGCTGGGACAAGGAGTAGGGCAAGAAGATCATCAATGGAGCGCTCATCTCCGTTGCGCTCACGTTTCGTCGGTCCGCTTGACTTTAGCACATCGGAGTTGCGCGCTCCGATCCAGAAGCCAAACCAGCTCCGAACACCGCGCCGTGGTCGGAGAAGGATCGCGGCGGGCCGGCCCGGGTGACCTTGATCTCGCCGGATACGTTGCCCTCGGACGCATCATGAGTTGCCTCACACTGCTGGCGGCCATCAACTTGGGATGATGGCGCCTTTACCAATTCCCGGTTCGGGTGATAGCGTTCGATTGCCTTCACGACATCGTCGAGGAACCAACAGGTTATGGCGACGTCGGATGGCGAGTGGGACGCTTTGACGATCGCACCGCCCCTTCCAGGCGATGGTTGGCTCGGAGTAGTCGGGTCCAATGCTGCGAGGTCTCCATGGCGCAATCTCCGTCACTGATCTGCAAGGGGTGCTGGCAAAACCTGCGTCTTCCGGTGCCTTTGCGCGGCATCCAGTCGCTGCCGTTCCGGGTCTTCGGCCTCAAGCCGAGCCGGATGAATCCCAATACATGCACGTTCTGCGAACTGGCGTTCACCAAGATCATGCGGGCCCGCAACGTCGACATCGACGCCTCGGTGATGTTCGCCGACCTGCGCGGCTATACGGGCCTGACAGAAACCCTTCAGCCGCAGGCGATGTCCGAACTGCTCGACACCTTCTACGACGCTTGCGGCAACGCCATCTGGGCTCAGGACGGATTACTCAACAAGACGATCGGCGATGCCGTGATGGCGGTATTCAATTTCCCGATGAAGCACGCCGACCACGCGGCCCGCGCCATCGCGGCCGCAAGTCTCCTGCAGGAGGATTGTCGCGTCCGATTCGCTGAGTTTGCGCGAACGCATGGCATTGACGAGCGGTCGCTCGGCGTCGGCATAGGGATCGCTTCAGGAGTCATGAAGTTTGGCGAGTTCGGTCACTCCCATCGTGATCTAACTGCGATCGGCACGGTGGTAAATCTCGCCGCACGTGCGCAGTCCGCCGCAGTCCCCGGCGAGATCCTCGTGACGCAGCAGGTGCATGACCGTACGCCTGCCCTCGCCTGGAAAGACACTGGGCGCGACTACACCCTCAAGGGCTTTGAAGCACCGATCAGACTGTACGCGGCCCCGGGAATCACCCGCACAACAGGTGAATGATCCCAGGCCCTAACGCCCGAATCGGTTCCACTTTCCATCCCTGCCCCGCATCAGGACGAACTCCCTGCCCTTCTTTGCGGTGTCGTCGCGCGGCGTGCAGGCGATCGATATCCAGGACTCGAAATCCCAGCGCGCCGAGCAGCTTTCGGTCGCGCAGGGCAACTCGATTTCAGCCTCGGTCGCAAGCCCATCTCCCGACGGCGTGAAGATCGAGAGCGTGCCGCGTGCCGGCTGCAGCGAACAGGCCACTGTCAGGAACCGCGTCTTGTCCGACGCCCAGACCGGCGCGCCGTGGACCGTGAACAGCCGGCCGGTGCGCTTCATCACCAGCGTCCAGACGAAATCTTCGAGCCCCGGCGTGCGCACGACGTAGAAGCGGCCGGGATCGTCATAGCGCTCGTAGAGATACTGGTAACCTGCGTCACCATAGGGGCAGTCCTGCAACTCGACCGCCGAGCCGCCATCGATCGCGAGCCGCAGCCGATCGCCCTGACGTGAGACGTTGGGCACGTCCACTCGCAGGCGCGGCGCTTCCTGTGGCCATTCGATCTTTTGGCTTTCGCTTTCGTAGGTGGGATTGAGCGCACCCTTCGGCACGCAGGTCTGCGGTGCCTCACCCACCGCCTGCGCTATCGCAGGACGGGCAAGCAACAGAATGGCTAGACACAGCAGACGGACAAGCATGCACAATCTTCACATCGGATTCCTGAGCATCGTCTCCAGGCTGACGGAGCGTCCTGTCGCTTTGCTCATTCGCCGCAGGATAGGTCCGCGACGCCGGCCAGTCAGTTCGGTCGAGTGGTCGGTGTCGAAGATTCGTCTAGCAGTTGGTCCCAGAGGCGCTCGAAATGAGGGTTTCCTTCGTCAAACGCGCGTGCCATCGCGACATCGGCAATTGCCTTGTCGATCATCCCCAGGCGCCTGAAAAGTTGGCCTCGGCCTACGTAGGCGATCGGGTTCGTCGGATTGAGATCGATAGCTCGATTGAAGTCGGACAAGGCCATCTGATCATCGCAAAGCCTAGCGTACACCGTAGCGCGATTGACGTAGGCTCGATCGAAAGTCGGACTCAGGCGAACGGCCTCATCCAGATCGCTCAATGCTTCTGCGTGCTGCTGCCGCAGCATATACCCGATGCCACGACTGACAAGCGCTTCGACCTTATAGTGTGCGGTTGATTCCAAGGCAGTTGCTATGACCGTGCAGGCTTCGATGAAGCGGTCATCGGTCGAGGGTGGGCCTGAGGCGATCTCAAGGGCTTCTTCGAATTTCATGAGTCGATAACTTATCGGTGTAGTTCTTTCAATCAATAAACCAGTGGTTGTATTCTCATCTGACTCTACTGTCGAAGATCAGTCAACGTGCGATGCCCCGAGCAACGTCTCCAGGCTGACTGAACGCAACGTGGCCTCGGCGATTTCGTCGATCTCGGTCAGCACCCGTTGCAACGCGGCGCCGATCTCCGTGTCCTCGCCCGCCTCCTTGGCGCGGCTGCCCGGCGCGGGTTCGAACAGGGCGACGATATCCATGAGCGTGATGCGGCGCCTGTTGCCGGTGAAGCGATACCCGCCAGCGGCGCCCCTCCCGCCCTGGACGAGGCCGGCGGCGGAGAGCGTGCCGAGGACCTTGGCGAGCGAATGGGTCGAGACACCGAAGCGGTCGGCGAGGTCGGCCGACGACAGGGTCTGGCCCGGATCACGGGCCAGCTCGAGAATCGCGTATAGGCCAAGTCGCGTCGCTGTCTGGAGCTTCACGACAACTCCTTGTCGAGCTGCAGCGACGGGCCGGCGACCATTCCCTGCGCGCGGAAGAAGGAGAGGATGAGGTGGTCCTTGCGGTCGACCAGCGTGCGCACATGGGTGACGCCCTGGGCCTTGAACCGCGCAGCCAGCGCCTCGAACAATGCACTGCCGGCCCCCTTCAGCCGCAGCTTTGGATCGACCTGGATGGCGAACACCCAGCCGGCCGGCGGTTGGCCGAATTCCCAGGCGCGCACTTCGCCGGCGATGAACCCGACCAGTCCACCCTTGGGCGTTTCCGCTACCAGGAAATGCCGCTCCGGCGGGCCGCCGGCATAGCGGGCGAGCGTCTCCTGCCAGTAGACCGCCTTCGCCTGCCCGGTCAGGCGGGCATCGAGGGCAGATACTGCCGACAGGTCGGCCGGCTCGGCTGGGCGGATCGCGATCATTCGAGGAGAGAGAATGCTCTTGCGTCGGGAAAAGTAAATAGGTAATTCAGTACTGAATTACAGAAATAGGGAACGCCATGGACCCCGCCGCCGCGCCCATCGATTTCCGCACCGACCCCAGCCGCTACAAGCACTGGAAGCTCACGTTCGAGAACGGCGTCGCCTACCTCACCATGGACGTGAACGAGGATGGCGGGCTGAAGCCCGGCTACAAGCTGAAGCTCAACTCCTACGATCTCGGCGTCGACATCGAGCTGGCGGACGCGGTGCAGCGGCTGCGCTTCGAGCATCCCGAGATCGGCGCCGTCGTCATCCGCTCGCAGCGCGACCGCATCTTCTGCTCCGGCGCCAACATCAACATGCTTGGCCTGTCGACGCACGATCACAAGGTGAACTTCTGCAAGTTCACCAACGAGACGCGCCTCTCGATCGAGGATGCGAGCATCCATTCCGGCCAGACCTACATCTGCTCGATCAACGGCATCGCGGCCGGCGGCGGCTACGAGCTGGCGCTGGCCTGCGAGCAGATCTTGCTGGCCGACGACGGATCGAGCGCGGTGTCGCTGCCCGAACTGCCCTTGCTCGCGGTGCTGCCCGGTACCGGCGGCCTCACGCGCCTGGTCGACAAGCGCATGGTGCGCCGCGACCATGCCGACTTCTTCTGCACCACCGCCGAGGGCATGCGCGGCAAGCGCGCGCGCGACTGGCGTCTGGTCGACCAGTTGATCCCGCCGTCGAAACTCGTCGAGCAGACGCAGAAGATCGCCGAGGAGATTGCGGCCAAGTCGTCCCGCTCGAAGCATGCCAAGGGCATCGCGCTGCCAACCGTGGAGCGCCGGATCGAGGGCGACACGCTGCGCTACGCCAATCTCACCGTCGAGATCGATCGCGAGGGCCGCTCGGCGAAGTTCCGCCTGAACGGCCCGGCCGCCGCGCCGCCGTCCGACGTCCATGCCGCCGGCGCCGCCTTCTGGCCGCTGGCGCTGGCGCGCGAGTTCGACGATGCGATGATGCACCTGCGCCTCAACGAGACCGAGATCGGCACCTGGGTGCTGACCAGCCAGGGTGATGCCGCACTTGTCGAGGCCTATGACGCGCTGCTGGCCAAGAATTCCGGCGACTGGCTGGTGCGCGAGATCGTGCTCTACTGGAAGCGCACACTGAAGCGCCTCGACGTGAGTTCGCGCAGCCTGATCGCGCTGATCGAGCCGGGCTCGTGCTTCACCGGCACGCTGCTCGAAGTGGCACTTGCGGCCGACCGCTCCTACATGCTGGACGGCGTGTTCGAGGGCTCGAACCTGCCGGCCGCCACGCTGCGCCTCACGAGCATGAATTTCGGTCCTTACCCGATGGGCAACGGGCTGACGCGGCTCACGACGCGCTTCCTGTATGACCCGTCGCTGGTCGACGACCTCAAGGGCGAGATCGGCGAGGCGCTGGACGCCGCCGCCGCCGAGGAAGCCGGCCTCGTCACCTTCACGCCGGACGACATCGACTGGGAAGACGAAGTACGCCTCGCCGTCGAGGAGCGCGCCGGCTTCTCGCCCGACGGGCTGATCGGCATGGAGGCGAACCTGCGCTTCCCCGGCCCCGAGACGATGGAGACCAAGATCTTCGCGCGCCTCTCGGCGTGGCAGAACTGGATATTCCAGCGCCCCAACGCGACCGGCCCCGAGGGTGCGCTGAAACTCTACGGCACGGGCAAGCAGAGCAAGTACGACCGCAAGCGGGCTTAAAGGCTTTCCTCCCCATTCAAATGGGGAGGTGCCCCGTCATCGGGGCGGAGGGGTCATAAAGGCGCGCAAGCCTGACCCCTTCGTCCACTTCGTGGACACCTCCCCATCTGAATGGGGAGGAATTCGAGCAAGGAGACTGAACGATGGCCATCGACTACAGCCAGCTCATTCCCAACAACGTCGATCTCTCGTCGGACCGCCGCCTGCAGCGCGCGCTGGAGAACTGGCAGCCGCGCTTCCTCGACTGGTGGAAGGACATGGGGCCCGACGGCACCTCGGCCTACGACGTCTATCTGCGCACGGCGATTTCCACCGATTCGAACGGCTGGGCGAACTTCGGCTACGTGAAGATGCCGGAATATCGCTGGGGCATCTTCCTGGCCGATCGCGACCCCGACCGCCAGATCGCCTTCGGCGACAACAAGGGCAAACCTGCGTGGCAGGATGTTCCCGGCGAACTGCGCTCGACCCTGCGCCGCCTGATCGTGACGCAGGGCGACACCGAGCCGGCGTCGGTCGAGCAGCAGCGCCTGCTCGGCAAGACCGCGCCCTCGCTCTACGACCTGCGCAACCTCTTCCAGATCAATGTCGAGGAAGGCCGCCACCTGTGGGCGATGGTGTACCTGCTGCACGCCTATTTCGGCCGCGACGGCCGCGAGGAAGCGGAGGCGATGCTGGAGCGGCATTCGGGCGATCCCGACAAGCCGCGAATCCTCGGCGCCTTCAACGAGGCGACGCCGGACTGGCTGTCGTTCTTCATGTTCACCTACTTCACCGACCGCGACGGCAAGTATCAGCTCGCGTCGCTGGCCGAGTCGGGCTTCGATCCGCTGGCCCGCTCCTGCCGCTTCATGCTGACCGAGGAAGCGCACCACATGTTCGTGGGCGAGACCGGCGTCGGCCGCATCCTCCAGCGCACCTGCGAGCTGATGAAGGAGCACAAGACCGACGACGTACGCAGCCTGGGCGGCATCGACCTGCCGACCATCCAGAAGTATCTCAACTTCCACTTCTCGGTGTCGCTCGACCTGTTCGGCCAGGAAGCCTCGACCAATGCGGCCAACTACTACACCCAGGGCGTGAAGGGCCGTTTCCTCGAGACGCGGGTCGACGACGACCACCTGCTCGTGAACGCGACCTACGAGATCGAGACGGTCGAGGACGGCCGTATCGTCAGGAAGGCTGTGCCGGCCCTTCAGGCGCTGAACGAGCGGCTGCGCCAGGACTATATCGACGACTGCGCCAAAGGCGTGCTGCGCTGGAACAAGGCGATCGAGCGCGCCGGCATCAACTTCGAGATGAAACTGCCGCATCGCGCCTTCGACCGGCAGATCGGCGCCTTCGCGGGCCTGCGCGTCTCGCCGGACGGCAGGGTCCTCAGCGAGGCCGAATGGGACGCCCACAAGGACAAGTGGCTGCCGACCGACGAGGACCGCGCCTACGTCACCTCGCTGATGGGGGCCGCCGTGACCCAGCCCGGCCAGTTCGCCCACTGGATCGCCCCGCCCGCGCGCGGCATCAACAACCAGCCGGGCGACTTCGAGTACGTCCGCTTCAACTGACGATCCCCAAATAAAAGACCCGCCTGCGCTTGGGGTCGCAGGCGGGTCGGGGAGCCTCTGGTGTGATGGAGGCCGGGTGGCCGCCTTGGGGAGGCGGCAGGACAACCTTGCCTCAGGCGACGGGGCGACGGTTGTGACCAGCCTGTGTCGAACGCGGCTTTTCCCGTCGCCGGTTCACGCGGTCTGAACCGCAAATTGTTCGCGTTGCTTCTGCACCTTGTGGTCGGGCAGGTTGGGTGCGTGAATCTCCCGATCCCGACGAGGACCGCCCCTTGAGCCCCATCCAGTTCGCCGCCATTGCCTTCGCCTGTATCATCGCCAGCGCGGTCGGCGGGGCCCTGCTCCGGACTCGCCTGCCCGAGGCCCATGTGAGTGGCGATTCGAAGGATGTGATCAAGCTCTCGATCGCGCTGGTCGCCACCATGTCGGCGCTGGTCCTGGCCCTGCTCTTCGCCTCGACGCGCACGTCCTTCGAGCGGACCAGCGGGCTCGTCAGCCGCATGACCGCCGACATCGCCGAACTCGACCGGGTTCTCAAGCACTACGGGCCAGACGCGGAGTCGATCCGGGCCGCCCTGCGTGCCGAGATCCAGCCGATGATCGATTCGATCTGGCGCGACGAGGCTGTCGCGCGCGGCGTCAAGCTCGACGAATCCAAGGCGCCCGAGGAGGAGGTCCTGTTCATGCTGCAGGACCTGCAGCCGGCGAATTCCAAGCAGCGTGCCCTCCATAGCCGCGCCCTCCAGATCAGCACCGACCTCCAGCAGACCCAGCTCGCTCTCTTCGCTCAGCCGACCGATTCGATCTCCAACACGTTCCTGATCGTACTGATCGTCTGGCTGATGTTCATCTTCGGCATCTTCAGCATGACGGCACCGCCCAATCCGACCTTGTTCGTCGTCATCGCGATGTGCATCCTCTCCGCGTCGGCGGCCTTCTATCTGATCCTCGAACTCGGCCTGCCGTTCGGCGGATTGATGCAGCTCTCGAACGAGCCGCTGAGGAACGCCCTCAAATAGTGCCGCATGCGAGGGACCACCCGAGCAGCCCCTCGCAGCAGCCGGCTCACGGCGCGGGCCTCGACGGTGGCGGACAGGCCGTCGCCACGATTCGCGACATCGAGCCATCGGGCTCAAGGCAGTCCATTTCCCGGGCGACCGGTGCGGGTGCCGACACCCGCACCACGCCGTCGATGCCCGCGCGCCGTTCACCCGCGAGTTGTCAGGGCCGGGGACGGTCCGCCTGGGCCGCGGCGGCCACGGACGGAAAGACGAGATCTCCTTCGCCATCGCCGGCGGCCAGCTGGAGACCGCGCTCGATGTCGCGCCTGACACGATCCCGCAGATTGCCGAACGCCAGAGAAATGCCCTTGCCCCGCAGTTCGCGCTCGAGATCGACAAGCAGTTCGCACGCCATCAGGTCGATGTCGTGGATCGCTCCGCCATCGACGACGACCCGCCTCACCGGATGCGCCGCCGCCGCGATGCGGGCTTCGATACGATCCCGGAACAACTCGCAGTTGGCGAAGAAGAGCGGCGCTGAGAAGCGATAGACCAGCAGGCCCGGCACCGGGGCGGCGTCCGGTCGATGGGCGACGTCGTGCCAACCGCCCTCGGGCGTTCGCCCCAGCACTGCATCGGACGGAAAGGCCAGGGCGCGCAACAGCAGCACCAGCGAAAAGACGACGCCCACCAGAATGCCTTCCATGACGCCCAGCGCCACGACACCCACCATCGTGAGAAGTGCGGCGACGAAGTCGCTGCGGCGGAACCGCCAGAGGCGGCGGAATTCGCTGACGTCGCAGAGGCCCCAGGCGGAGGCGATCAGGATGCCGCCCAGTGCCGCCGTCGGAAGGTGATAGAGAAGATCGGCGAGCCAGAGCGTGACGCCCGCCACGATGGCGGCCGCGATGACCATGGTGAGTTGCGTGCGGCTGCCCGCCGCCTCGGCGACGGCGGTGCGCGTATCGCTGGCGCTGATCGGCAAGCCCTGGCTGAGACCGGAGACCAGGTTCGCGGCACCGAGACCCAGAAGCTCCTGGTCGGCATCGACGCGCGTTCCATGGCGGGCGCCGAAGGCACGCGCGGTGATCATCGTATCCGAGAAGGAAAGCAGCGCCGCGACCAGCGCCACCGGCAGCAGTGCATCGAAATCGGCCAGCGACAGGAGCGGCAGCGAGAGGTCGGGAAGACCGGTCGGGATGCGACCGACAAGCGCGACGCCCTGCCGGTCGAGACCCAGCAGCAACACGGCCAGCATCGATCCGGCGAGCGCCAGCACAGCACCGGGCACCCGCGGCGCAAAGCGGCGGCAGAGCAGGATCACGACAAGACAGGAGGCGCCGATCGCCAGGGTCGCCAGGTTGGTTTGGCCGAGATGCCGCACCGTGGCGACGAACTGGTCGAGTGTCGTCGCGCCCTCGACCTTGAGGCCAAGGACCTTCGGCAGCTGCGCGCCCACGATCACGAGCGCGAGCCCGTGCAGGAAGCCGGTGATCACCGGCTTGGAAAGGAAGTTTGCGACGAAACCCAGGCGCAGCAAGCCCGACAGCAGGCAGATCAGCCCGACCATGACACCGAGACCGGCCGCGAGCAGGCCCAGTCGCGCGGGATCGCCCACCGCCAGAGGCGCCACGGCCACCGCCACGATGGCGGCCATGGCCGTATCGGGCCCGACGACGAGATGACGGGAGCTGCCGAACAGGGCGTAGGCCAGCAGGGGCAGCATGCTGCCGTAGAGGCCGGCCAATGGAAGACCGGCCAGTTCGCCATAGGCGAGCCCGACCGGCACCATGACCGCCCCCAGGGTCACACCCGCCGCCAGGTCGCGCGGCAGGAACGACGCCTGGTAGCCACGCGCGGCCGCAAGACCGGGCACCCAACGGGCAATCTTCATCGAGCCTTCTCCCCCTGACTGATCCTAGGCAGCGGCGGAGCAATTGGACAGCGCGCGGTCGTTCCTCGCCGTCGCCCCTACGGCCCCGGGTCGGCCTTGATGCGGTCGATCATCGCCTTGAGCCGCGCATCGGAGACGGCGGTGTCATGGAGCGGCACGAGAGCCGAGGAGAAGGCAGACAGGTCGACGTCGCTCACGATCTGGACGCCCGCCGTCTCGGCGGTACGACGGGCCTCGGCCTCGTGTTCATCCCAGAGGCGCCGGTAGTAGGCGACCGAATCCCGGGCGGCAGACCGGATGATCGACCGTTCCTCGTCCGACAACGTGTCCCAGACACGCCGGGAGAACAGCACGACACCCGGCGACCGGGCATGCTCCGTCTGACTGAAGAACTTCGCGACGCGATGATGCTGCAGGGCGACGAAGGACGACCAGTTGCCATCGGCCACGTCGACGAGGCCCGCGCGCATCGACGGGTCGACGCGTATCAGCGGCAGGACGACGGGTTGCGCCCCCATCGCGCGCACCATGGGCGCCCAATTCGAGGATTGCTGGGCGCGATACTTCACGCCACGCAGATCGGCGGGCGACCTCACCGGCATGACACCGTAAGTCGACCGGGCGCCGCCATCGTAGAAAACCAGCCCGACGACGCCGGCGCGCTCGAACGTCGCCAGGATCTCCTGCCCGATCGGTCCGTCCAGCACGCGGCGCTCGTGCGCGGTCGATCTAAACATATACGGCAGCGTCAGGACGGTGGTGGCAGGCACTGCACTGTTGAGAACGGCAAGGTTCACCCGCGCCATGTCGAGCGTACCGTTGCGCAGCTCGCCCAGCGTGTAGTTTTCGGTTTGCTGGTCGGCGGCGCCAAGAGTGGAAACGATCAGGCGCCCACCGCTGCGTTCACGCATCAGGTCGGCCAAATGGGCCACCGCGCGTACCGTTGGATAGTCGGAGGGATAGATATCCGATGAAGTGAAATCTCGGGCAGCCGCCGGACCCGCCACAGCAGCGGCGACCAGCCAGACGACGAGGTTAAAGATACGCATGTAAGGAACGGATCCTCCGGCTCACTGCGTCACTAAGCGAACACAGGACCAGAAGGTTGCATCGATGCGTGGGATTTCTTGCCCGGCGGGCTCCGAAGTCGTTCAAGATGCGGGCGAGGAGGAACAGGCCTCGACCCGGCGGCAGTTCTGACCGATATCGCCGGCAACCTCCGGGAAACCGGGCACCCGCAGGTTCAGGCAGACAAGCGCTTCCCGCTCGCCTCTCGCCATCGCCTCTCCTGCTTGTTGCCACACGCCGGGCCCGCGAGGCTCCGGGCGGTGTCCGACGTCGAGCAGGTGACAGGAGGCCAGCGCGGCATGGGCCGCTTCGAGTTCGCGCCGCAAACGAGGCAGTGCCGCGTCCGCGAGTTGGCGGGCAGTCCTGTACTGCGCAAGGTCCGGTCCGCAAGCGACAGCGGTCATCCGCTCATAGGCCAGAACGCGCACCTGTGCCGCCCCCCGCGCAGTACGCGGCGAGCACTTTATCGGCGGCAAGCGGATCGGCGGCATGGGCTCCGGACGCGCCACACAGCGCTAGGGCCAGGAGCAGTGTTCTTTTCACTCCGGAATCCTGGAGCAGGGCCGCGGCGCCGAGACGACAATCTCTGCATATCCAGGCCTGCCGATTGCACAGCAGCGTCCGGACTTAAAGCAACCTTGCCCCCAAACCTCTGTTGTACCGCCTCAATCCCCGAGGAGGACGCGATGAAGACGGTGAGCCACTCCTACGACAGCTATGCCCAGGCGCGAGCCGCTGTAACCGCCATCGAGAAGGCGGGAATCCCGTCCTCCGACGTGAGCATCGTCGCCAACAGGCACGTGACTGCACAGTATGCCGAGGACGATGCCGCCTCGGACACGGCGGCGGGCGCAGGCATCGGCGGCGTGGTCGGTGGCGGGGCGGGTCTCCTGGCAGGCATTGGCCTCCTCGCCATTCCCGGCCTCGGCCCGGTGGTCGCGGCCGGCTGGCTGGCCGCGACGGCCGTGGGAGCGGCAGCTGGCGTTGCTACGGGTGGCCTTATGGGCGCCCTGATCGGATCGGGCATGGAGGACGAGGTCGCAGCGGTCCATGCGGAAGCGGTTCGCCGCGGTGCCACGCTGGTCACCGCCCGCGTCCCCGACACGGAGGTCGGGCGCGTCGAAGGGCTGATGTCCGTTCACCGGCCGATCGACTCCACGGAACGGGCCGCGTCCTGGCGCGAGGAAGGTTGGACGACCTTCGATCCGAACGCGCCAGCCTATCGGCCGACCGAAACCGAGATTCAGCGCATGCGCCGCGAGTGGCGCGACCAGGGAATGGGCAAGCAGGCCTGACGCCTGATCCCCAGACCTCTGCGGCGCGGTCTGGCTAGCGGACCTCCGACATGATCTGCTTTTTGGCCTCCATGGCCAGGTGCTCGGACTGCTTGCGGATCGTGTGCTCTTCCATCGGTTTGCCGGCGGCAGCGAGGTCCTGCACCAGCTTCTGCATGACGTCGGAATCGCCCGGCTTCTCGAAATCGGCCATCACGACTTCCTTGGCATAGGCCTCGGCGTCGGCGCCGGTCTTGCCCAGCAGGCCGGCGGCCCACAGGCCCAGCAACTTGTTGCGGCGCGCGCTGACCTTGAACTTCAGGCCCTCATCATGCTCGTACTTCGCCTCGAAGGCCTTCTCGCGATCATCGAACGTGGTCATCGGCCGCTCCGGTTGGGCATGTCTCGTGCGGGCGGTATATAGCGACGACGACGCCGTCTTTCCAGCCCGCCTTCGCAGTGGCAATGTCACGCCCGCCAAGGAGGAAAACGCGCCATGTCGCTGGAAAAGCTCAAGGATTGGATCGGCCGGACGCAGTCCGTGGAGGATCTTGCTGCCCCCTTCCCAGTTCGCGCCCTCGCCGCGACCTTCGACGAGAAGGACCCCGACCCGAAGAACGGCGATCCCCTGCCGCCACTCTGGCACTGGCTCTATTTCCTCGAGATCGCGCCGCAGTCCAAGATCGGGTCCGACGGCCATGCCGAGCGCGGCGACTTCCTGCCGCCCGTCCCGCTGCCACGCCGCATGTGGGCCGGCTCCCGCTTCACCTTCGATGGCGAGCCGATCCGCGTCGGCGAGACCATCGAGCGCCTCTCGGAGATCAAGTCGGTCGAGCCCAAGACCGGCTCCACCGGCTCGATGGTGTTCGTGACGGTCCAGCACACGGTTTCAGGGCCACGGGGCGTCTCCTTCGTCGAGCAGCACGACATCGTCTATCGCGAGGCCGCAAAGCCCGGCGAAGCGCCGAAGCCGCCGAAGCCCGCCCCCACCGATGCGACCTGGACGCGCCATGTACTGGCCGATCCGGTGCTGCTGTTCCGCTTCTCCGCCCTCACCTTCAATGGCCATCGCATCCACTACGACCAGCCCTATGTGACGGGCGTGGAGGGCTATCCCGGCCTGATCGTGCACGGGCCGCTGATGGGGATGCTGCAGATCGAACTGGCGCGCCGCTCCAACCCGGATAAGGTGGTCCGGAATTTCGAGTTCCGCGCCCTCTCACCGGTGTTCGGCGGCGCGACGCTCGGCGTTCACGGCCGCCGGGAACCGGACGGCTCGGTCACCACCTGGATCGCCGGTCCCGACGGCGGTCTCGCGCAACAGGGCAAGGCCACGTTCCGATGAGACATCTTCACCATGCCGGCTGTGGCTGCCTCGCCGCCCTCTCGCGTCGCAACGTGCTGGGTCTCGGCCTCGGTGCGGCGGCTGTCGCCGCCACCGTTTCGGCGGCCGGCCCGGCGCTGGCGCTCGACGAAGGCTACGAGGCGATGCTGATGAAGTGCATCGATCCGCGCTTCACCACTGACACCTGGAAGTACATGAGTTCGCGCGGCTGGCAGAACAAATACAGCCAGTTCAACATCGCCGGCGGCCCCATCGCGGCGGTGGCGCCGATCTTCCAGGAATGGCGTGCCGCCTGGGAAGCCAACCTCGACATTTCATGCCAGCTCCACAACGTGAAGCGCCTGATCGGCATGGCGCATCGCGATTGCGGCGCGGCGGCGCTGGCCTATGGCGACCGCCTCAAGACCGACAAGGCTTTCGAGACCGAGAAACTCGGCGAGGCTCTGCGCGCCTTCCGCACTCAGGCTCTCAAGCGCCAGCCGCAGCTCGTCGTGGAGCTCGGGATCATGGACCTGAACGGCAACGTCGAAACCGTCTCCGCCTAAGGCAACCCGCGGAGCCGTCTTCTTGCCCGAGCAGAGCCTTCCCTTCACCACCGCAAGCCCCACCGGCCGGGACCTCGCGCTGGAGCACCAGCTCGCCGTCCAGCGCGCGGGCCGGCCGGCCGACCCGCTGCTGTCGCTGGTGGTGCCGGTGTACGATGAAGAAGAGTCGATCGACCTCTTCCTCGATACGGTGACGCCGATGCTGGAACGCGACGGCATCCGGTTCGAGGTCGTGTTCGTGAACGACGGCTCGCGCGACGACACCTTCGCCCGCCTGTTCGAGCGCAGCCGCGCCGACCGGCGCGTGCGCATCGTCAACCTGTCGCGCAACTTCGGCAAGGAAGCCGCCCTCACCGCCGGCATCGACCATGCGCGCGGCGACATCCTGATCCCGATGGACATCGACCTGCAGGATCCGCCCGACCTGATCGGCGCCTTCATCGCGCGCTGGCGCGAGGGTTACGACATCGTCTACGGCATCCGCACTGCGCGGCACGCCGACACGCCGGCCAAGCGCGTCTCGGCGGGCTGGTTCTACCGGGTGTTCAATTCCATGTCGCCGGTGCGCATTCCGCCGAACGTCGGCGACTTCCGGCTGGTCGACCGGCGCGCCGTCGAGGTGCTGCGGCAACTGCCCGAGCGCAACCGGTTCATGAAGGGCCTGTTCGCCTGGGTCGGCTTCAACTCGGTGGGCGTGCCCTACGAGCGACCCGAGCGCGCCGCGGGCACGACCAAGTTCAACCTGTGGCGCCTCTGGAACTTCGCCATCGACGGCGTGGTGAGCTTCTCGACCGCGCCGCTGCGCGCCTGGTTCTATGTCGGCATCGTGATCGCGGCGGTGGCGGTGCTCTATGCGCTGTTCATCGTCACGCGGGTACTGATCTTCGGCATCGACACACCGGGTTACGCCTCGCTTCTGATCGCCGTCCTGCTGATGGGCGCCATCCAGCTCCTGTCACTCGGTATCATCGGCGAATATCTCGGGCGCCTGTTCATCGAGGTGAAGGGCCGGCCGATCTACGTCGTCGAAGGCGTCTACGAGGATGTCCCGCCCAAGCCGCCGGCGACCTGACCTCGATGGACCTCAAGGAAGAAGACATTCTCGGCGCCGATATCGGCCGCCATTGGTACTACCGCTCCAAGGCTGCCGCGCTGCGCCGTGCCGTGGCCGGTCTCGCGCCGAAGCGCCTGCTCGATGTCGGCGCGGGCTCGGGCTTCTTCTCGCGCCATCTCCTGTCCGAAACGCCCGCCGAGAGCGCACTCTGCGTCGACATCGGCTATCCCGCCGACCGCGACGACAGCGTTGCCGGCAAGCCGGTGCTCTATCGCCGCGATGCCGGGCTCACGGATTGCGACCTCGTGCTGATGATGGACGTGCTGGAGCATGTCGACGACGATCGCTGGCTCGTGCGCCATTACGCCGACAAGGTGCCCGCGGGCGCACATTTCCTCGTGACCGTGCCGGCCTTCGCCTTCCTGTGGAGCGGCCACGACGTCTTCCTCGAACACAAGCGCCGCTACCGGTTGCCCGAGATCGAGTCGACGATGCGGGACGCCGGGCTCGAGATCGTCCGCGGCAGCTACTATTTCGGCTTCGTCTTCCCGCTGGCCGCCGCCGTCCGCCTCGCCGACCGCAACACGACCGAGCCACGCAGCAGCCTGAAGAAGCAGGGCGCGCTCACGAACGGCATCCTCACCGCGATCTGCGCCGCCGAACTCCCGCTCTTCCCGATCAACCGCCTGGCCGGCCTCTCCTGCTTCGTGCTGGCGAGGAAGCCGTAGACCGATCGGTCGATACGCCTCTAGCCCTCCTCACTCAGCCCTAAATCCGCATATCCCGGACGAGTTGATCGATGAGCCTTCGATCGATTGAGTCCAAAATCGGCGCTTCGTCGTCTTCGTTGGTGAACATGATGCAGAAAGGCGGCCAGCGGCTCCCGAGCATCCGAGCAAGGATGGTGCGGTTAGGCGATCCAGCGTCGCATCAGCCGTGGCGAGAACAGGCCGCGCCTCAGGCAGAATTCCAGAACGCGGTTGAAGGTTCCCGGCACGCATTTCAGCCTGCCCGAGCCGAGCTGTTGCAGCGAAGCTTCCACGACCGATTCTGCGCTTGACCAGAGAAACGCCGGGATCGCCGCGCGCCGTGAATGCTTGTACTCGTCCGTATTGCCGAAGTTGCTGATTGTGTACCCGGGAATCAGCGACTGGATCTCGATGCCGTGCGCGCCAACTTCGAGGTTCAGCCTCTGGGAAAAGCCGTCGAGGAAGAGCTTGGTTGCGCCGTACATCGTGTTGCCCGGGGTCTGGATGTACAGACTCATCGAACAGACATTGATGATCGCCCCTTTCCTGCGGGCAATCATCGCCGGCAGCGCCGCCCGGCTGAAGCGGACCGGCGCCACGACATGGACCTGCAGCATGGCGACATGGCTTTCCGGCAGGACGGTCTGGAACAGATGCGGCACACCAAAGCCCGCATTGTTGATGAGCAGATCCAAGGCAGGCGCGCCTGCGATGAAGTCAATCACCGCATCCTGATCGGCGATACTCTGCAGGTCGGCCACGATCGGCGTCACAGGCACGCCGTGGCGCGCCGTGATGTCCCGGGCCACTGCGATCAGGGCGTCGCGCTGCTTGTCGACCAGGCAGAGCCCGTAGTTCCTCGCCGCCAGACCCGCCGCGAAGGCGGCGCCGATACCGCTGGCGGCACCGGTGATCAGGGCCCACTTGGTCTCAGGATCGACCGATGTCATCGCGGATCTTCTGGAAGTTAAGCAGCCGGTCGATCGCCCGGTCGAGCCAGCGATCGGGCAGCCAGCGAGGCAGCAGCCAGTATCGCACGCGTCGATCAGGGAGGACGTAGCGTGCTTTCGGCCGCCTGAGAACCAGGGCATCGACGATCCGGCGCGTGACGGCCGAGACCGGGAGCGCGGTGTGCCGCGCGTCGGCCAGGTTCATGTGCTTCAGGACCGGATGATAGTCCGTGCCGTCGAAGGTCGTCTTGAGATGCGCGGCCTTGTCCCAGATCGGCGTGTCGATGGCGCCCGGCTGGATCACGATCACGTCCACGCCGTAGATCATCAATTCGCGCCGCAGCGAATCCGAGAGCGCCTCCAGGGCATGCTTCGAGGCGGCATACGGCCCCATGAAGGGATAGGCGATCCGCCCGCTCACCGAGCTGATGTTGACGATGCGTCCGGGCCGGCCGGCCTTCGTGCCGCGCAGCAGCGGCAGGAAGGCCTGCACCATGTGCAGGACGCTGACGACATTAACCTCGAAATGCCGCCGCAGGACGTCGGGCGACAGCGAGGTCAGGGGGCCGGGATCCGCAATGCCGGCGTTGTTGACCAGGCCGAACAGCCCGCCATCGCCGATCTCCTCCCTCACCGTCGCAGCGGCCCTGCCGATGGCGTCGGCGTCGGTGACGTCGAACAGGAGCGGCGTGAAGGCGCTGCCGAATTCGCGCTGGAGCCTCGCCGCCTGCTCCTCGGTACGGACGCTGCCGAAGACCCTGAAACCCTGCCGGCACAGTTCGGCCGCCGTGCCATGGCCGATACCGGTCGAAACGCCCGTGATGACGATGGATTTGATGACGGTGGACTTCACGCAGACTTCGCCGATCGTTCATTGCCCGAGCAGGGTGCTCTCCAACGATAGCAATAGTCTTGCACAGTCGATAGCGCATCATGCTTGGTGCATCGTGCTTTTGGCGCTTCTGGCCTCGTCGATTCCTGTACCAGCGTGGGAGGGGTCGCGACAGGTTAGCGACGATAAAGCCGACCCCAGGATAAAGCTCACAGGGATCTGCACCGCCGAACTTCCGCTCTTCCCGATCAACCGCCTAGCCGGCCTGTCGTGCTTCGTGCTGGCGAGGAAGCCATGAGGCGTGGCGACGAACCAGGCAAAAAGGTCCTTCGACTACGCCTCGCTCCGCTCAGGACGACGGATTTGGGTCAGCTCGCGGCGGCCTGGATGTCCTTCGAGACGATGCGCTTACGCTTCGCGTTGATCTCGCGCAGGGTAACCATCATTTCCTCGGCCACGATGTCGCCGGGGATGCCGTCGCCCTCGGCTTCGAGTTCCTTCATGTCGACCCAGACGCCGTAGAGCGGCGCGGTGCGGGAGGTGATGATGCCGGCGTGGAGCAACGTCTTGATGAGGACGCGGAAGATGTTGGTGCTGTCCTTCAGCGACGCGCGGCGGTCCTCGTCGGTGAAGACCTCCTTCATCGCGTCGCGCACCCACTGCCAGTCGAGCCCGTACTTGGCGTAGATGACCTGCTTCTGCTCGGCGTTGATCAGGTTGAAGAGCAGCGTCTGGAAGATCTGCGCCGCCCAGTCCTCGACCTTCTTGTGCTCGTCCTCGCTCAGGTGGCGGATGGTCCGCGAGGCCCAGATGCGGCCGAAGCGGTGATGGAAGGCCTCGTCGCTCATCACCAGCTGGACCAGCCGGCGCAGCACCGGATCGTTGGTCTTGGCGTTGAGCGTCGCGAAGGAGCCCATGGCGATGCCTTCGATCAGCATCTGCATGCCGACAATCTTCTTGTAGACCTCCTCCGTCGCAACCAGATCGGTGAGCACGGTGGCGATGGTCTTGCCCACCGGCAGCGGAGCGCCCCAGCGGCGGCCGATATAGCGCGTGAACCCTGCAACATGCCGGGCCTCCTCGCGGGCCTGGTTGGCCGCGTATTCCTGGGCGCCCGGGTCGAGCAGGATGTGGCAGAGGCTGGCCGACAGCGACATCGCCCCCTGCTCGCCGTGCAGCAGGTTGGAGATCGACCAGTGCATGACGTCGTTGCCCAGCCCGATCTTCTGGCCCTCGTCCAGCCGGTCGGCCACCGCGCTCTTCAGCTCGACGACCGTGTCGAGCGGCATGATGGGGGTTTTCGCCATGTCGAAAGGCTGGTCGAAGTCGATATAGCTCTTGTCGAACGGGTCCCAGAAATGGTCGTGGGTGGCCGAAATGATGCCGTCGAAGGCATCCGTGCGGCGGCCATAGCGGGGAACTTCCAGCATTGCCGGAAAATCCTCGCGTCCAACCGTGTCATAGGCCTTGTCGTAGGTGATTTGCTGGGCCATGTGAGGCCTCCTGTTTCGCAACCAATATGACGACCCCGTCACCTTTTTCAATGGATTTTTCCCCAGTACCGGAGCATGGCGTTTCCGCCATATTCCGCCCGAACGGCGGGCGATCCTCATCGCCCGCGCAGGAGTAAGACATGTCCCGCCGTCGCCGCATCTACGAGGGCAAGGCCAAGACCTTGTTCGAGGGGCCCGAGCCCGGGACGATCGTCCAGTACTTCAAGGACGACGCGACCGCGTTCAACAACCAGAAGAAGGGCACGATCACCGGCAAGGGGGTGATCAACAACCGCATCTCCGAGTTCCTGATGACGAAGCTCGGCGAGATCGGTGTGCCCACCCATTTCATCCGCCGCCTGAACATGCGCGAGCAGCTCATCCGGCAGGTCGAGATCATCCCGCTCGAGGTGGTGGTCCGCAACGTCGCGGCCGGCTCCTTCGCCAAGCGCTTCGGCGTCGAGGAAGGCACGCAGCTCCCCCGCTCGATCATGGAGTTCTTCTACAAGAACGACGCGCTGGGCGACCCGATGGTCACGGAGGAGCACATCACGGCGTTCGGCTGGGCCGCCCCGCAGGACCTCGACGACATCGTGGCGCTGACGCTGCGGGTGAACGACTTCCTGTTCGGCCTGTTCCTCGGTTGCGGCATCAAGCTGATCGACTTCAAGATCGAGTTCGGCCGCCTCTACGAGGACGACATGGTCCGCATCGTGCTGGCCGACGAGATCAGCCCGGATTCGTGCCGGCTGTGGGATCTCAGGACCAACGAGAAGATGGACAAGGACCGGTTCCGCCGCGACCTCGGCAAGGTCGAGGAAGCCTACCAGGAAGTGGCGCGGCGGCTCGGCATCCTCATCGACCAGGGACCGGGCGACGTTCGCGGCCCCACCACGCTCCAGTAGCAGAGGCGACATGAAAGCCAGAGTCCACGTGACCCTCAAGAACGGCGTGCTCGATCCCCAGGGCAAGGCCATCGGACATTCGCTCAATCGCCTGGGCTTCCCTGAGGTCGGTGACGTGCGCCAGGGCAAGTTCATCGAGCTCGAGCTCGCCGAAACCGATCAGGCCAAGGCCAAGGCCCGGCTCGAGGAGATGTGCAAGAAGCTGCTCGCCAACACGGTGATCGAGAACTACTCGATCGAGCTGGTGGGTTGATGAAGCCGAACAACCTCATCCTGAGGAGCGGTCCGCAGGACCGCGTCTCGAAGGATGGGAACGAGCACCGCCTTTGTTGCCGACCCTTCGAGACGCGCGCCGCGCGCGCTCCTCAGGGTGAGGACCTTGCCGGTAGGGACGGACGGAGATGAAAGCAGCTGTATTGGTCTTCCCCGGCTCCAATCGCGAAGGCGACGTGGCGCAGGCGATCGAGCTGGTGACTGGCCGCCGGCCGAAGATGGTGTGGCATGGCGACGGCGACTTCGAGAGGGTCGACCTGATCGTTGTGCCGGGTGGCTTCTCCTACGGCGACTATCTGCGCTGCGGCGCCATGGCGGCCCAGTCGCCGGTGATGGCCGAGGTGAAGAAGCGCGCGGCGCAGGGCGTGCCGGTTCTGGGCATCTGCAACGGCTTCCAGATCGTGACCGAGGCGGGCCTGCTGCCGGGCACGCTGATGCGCAATTCCCACCTCAAGTTCGTCTGCGCCGACGTCCATCTCAGGGTCGAGACCAGCCAGAGCCTGTTCACCAACCGTTACCAGGCGGGCCAGGTGATCAAGGTCCCGGTGGCCCATGCCGAGGGCAACTATTTCGCCGACGCCGACACGATGAAGAAGCTCGAGGATCGCGGCCAGATCGCCTTCCGCTACTGCGCGCCCGACGGCACCGTCGACGGAAGCGGCAACCCCAACGGGTCGAGCAGCAACATCGCCGGCGTGTTCAACGAGACCAAGACGGTGCTGGGCCTGATGCCCCATCCGGAGAACGCGGTGGAGCCGATGTTCGGCGGCACTGACGGTCGCGGCCTGTTCGAGGGCATGGTCGAAGCGCTTTCGTGAGGAATTTTTCGTGACTGTTGCCCAGGAAAAGAACCCGCCGGTCAAGCTGCCGAACGAGCCGGCGATCACGCCGCAGATCGTTGCCGAGCACGGGCTGGCGCCGGACGAATACCAGCGCCTGCTGAAGATCATGGGCCGCGATCCCACCATGGTGGAACTCGGCATCTTCTCGGCCATGTGGAGCGAGCACTGCTCCTACAAGTCCTCGAAGGTGTGGCTGAAGAAGCTGCCGACCAAGGCGCCGTGGGTCATCCAGGGCCCGGGCGAGAATGCCGGCGTCATCGACATCGGCGACGGCCAGGCCGCCATCTTCAAGATGGAGAGCCACAACCACCCCTCCTACATCGAGCCCTACCAGGGCGCGGCGACCGGCGTGGGCGGCATCATGCGCGACGTCTTCACGATGGGCGCGCGGCCGGTGGCCAACCTCAACGCGCTGCGCTTCGGCGACCCGAAGAACGCCAGGACGCGCCATCTCGTCTCGGGCGTGGTGGCTGGCATCGCGGGCTACGGCAACTGCATGGGCATTCCGACGGTCGGCGGCGAGACCAACTTCCATGCCGCCTACAACGGCAACATCCTGGTCAACGCCATGACCGTGGGCGTCGCGCCGGTCGACAAGATCTTCTATGCGGCCGCCACCGGCGTCGGCAATCCGATGGTCTATGTCGGCTCCAAGACCGGTCGCGACGGCATCCATGGCGCCACCATGTCCTCGACCGAATTCAACGAGGACAGCGAGAGCAAGCGCCCGACGGTGCAGGTCGGCGATCCGTTCGTCGAGAAGCTGCTGCTGGAAGCCT
Organism: Reyranella humidisoli; assembly: GCF_019039055.1. Lineage (NCBI taxonomy): Bacteria > Pseudomonadati > Pseudomonadota > Alphaproteobacteria > Hyphomicrobiales > Reyranellaceae > Reyranella > Reyranella humidisoli. The sequence goes on along the minus strand of NZ_JAHOPB010000001.1, from coordinate 2,865,246 downwards.
GCCTCGAGTTGATGGCGACCGACGCCATCATCGCCATCCAGGACATGGGCGCGGCCGGCCTCACCTCCTCCTCGTTCGAGATGGCGGCCAAGGGCAGCCTCGGCCTCGTCATGGAGCTCGACAAGGTGCCGATGCGCGAGACCGGCATGAATCCCTACGAGCTGATGCTGTCGGAGAGCCAGGAGCGCATGCTCATGGTGCTGAAGCCCGGCCGCGAGGACGAGGCGCGCGCGATCTTCGAGAAGTGGGAACTCGACTTCGCGGTGATCGGTCATCTCACCGACACCGAGCGCATGGTGCTGACCTGGCACGGCGAGGTGGTGGGCAACATCCCGATCCCGCCGCTGGTCACCGAGGCGCCGATGTACGAGCGCCCGTGGACGCTGACGCCGCTGCCGGCAGAGCTCGATTCGTCCAGGGTGCCCGCGCCGGGCAACTCTCCTGCCGACTGGAAGGCCTCGCTGGTGAAGCTGATGAGCTGCCCCGATCTCGCGAGCAAGGCGTGGATCTGGCATCAGTACGACCATCTCATCCTGGGCAACACCGCGATCCGTCCGCAAGGCGGCGACGCGGCGCTGGTGCGCGTGCCCGGCGCCTCGAAGGAAGCCGGACACAAGGGCGCGGGCCACAAGGGCCTCGCCATGACCTCCGACTGCACGCCGCGCTACGTGCAGGCCCATCCCGAGACCGGCGGCCGCCAGGCCGTGGCCGAGGCGTGGCGCAACATCACGGCCGTCGGCGCGCGGCCGCTCGCCGTCACCGACAACATGAACTTCGGCAACCCGCAGAAGCCCGAGATCATGGGCCAGTTCGCGGGTGCCATCATGGGCATGGCCGAGGCCTGCACCGCCCTCGACTTCCCCGTCGTGTCGGGCAACGTCTCGCTCTACAACGAGACCGAAGGCCGTCCGATCCTGCCGACTCCGACCATCGGCGCGGTGGGCGTGATCGACGACATCGCGACCTCGGCGGGCTCGCGCCTGGTCAAGGACGGCCTCGCCCTCGTGCTGGTCGGCGACACCAAGGGCTGGCTCGGCCAGTCGATCTACCTGCGTGAACTGCATGGCCGCGAGGAAGGCGCACCGCCGCCGGTCGATCTCGCGGTCGAACGCCGCAACGGCGATTTCGTGCGCGGGCAGATCGTGGGCCGCAAGGTCGAGGCCTGCCACGACCTGTCGGACGGCGGCCTGCTGGTGGCGCTGGCCGAGATGTGCCTGTCGGGCAGCACCGGCGCCTCGATCAAGCTGCCGGCCGGCGGGCCCTCCCCGCACGCCTTCCTGTACGGCGAGGACCAGGGCCGCTACCTGATCGCGACCGATGATGGCGGCGCCCTCGTCGAGGCCGCGACCAAGGCCGGTGTCCCGGCCGTCCTTCTGGGCTATTCCGGCGGCCCCGACATTGTTGTCGAGGGGCTGCTCAGCGTTCCGCTGCAGGAACTGCGCGACGCCCACGAAGCCTGGCTTCCGGGCTACATGAACAGCGCCGCCTAGGGAGACCGCCATGCCGATGCACGCCGACGACATCGTCCGCCTGATCAAGGAGGGCATTCCCGACGCCGAGGTCGAGATCCAGGACCTGGCCGGCGACGGAGACCACTACGCCGCTACGGTCATTTCCGCCTCGTTTGCCGGTAAATCCAAGATCCAGCAGCACCAGGCGGTCTATGGGGCGCTGGGCGGCCGCATGGGCGGTGTCCTGCATGCGCTCAAGCTGACCACCATGGCGCAGCGCCCCTGAACGCCCTATATTCTGGCAAACCCCGCGCCCCGGCGGCGCTTCACGGAGATCGATCATGAGCGAACCCCAGGTGTTCGAGCGTATCCGCGACGAGATCGGCAAGAATGACGTTTTGCTGTTCATGAAGGGCACGCCCGTGTTTCCCCAGTGCGGCTTCTCGGCCGCGGTGGTCGACGTGCTGAGCCAGCTCGGCGTGAAGTTCCACGGCGTCAACATCCTCGTCGACCCGGAACTGCGCCAGGGCATCAAGGAATTCAGCCAGTGGCCGACGATCCCCCAGCTCTACGTGAAGGGCGAGTTCGTCGGCGGCTGCGACATCATCCGCGAGATGTTCGAGACCGGCGAACTGGAGCAGGTCTTCAAGGAGAAGGGCGTGGCGCTGGCGGAAGCCGCCTAACGCCTTCCACAGGAAGGCGTCGGCGGGCGCCGGTGCTTCGCGACGCGCGAGAGCCCGCTTACACGCAATAGTCGACGAAACCGCGGGCTCATACCCCGCGGTTTTTCTTTGGGCTTCGATCTTTCTGAAATCGTGCGCCCGGCGCGTGCTCCACGCGTCGTTGGATCGAACGCATCGAGATGCGTTCATTCATCCGGGCGCGCGTGTCAGCCTGTGTGACCAATTCGTGATCGAGATTGCAGCCTTCGACGGGTGCGACATCGAACGGTTATGGTCCCGGGGTACGCACTTGAGTTGAAGTCGGAGGGCGCGGCATGTCGAACGGGACTTTCACCGAGTTTCTCAACGCGCTGCGGGCATTCGAATCGGGTGTCGACTACGATCGCTATGTCTCGGGACGGATCACCGAATGGCAGATCCGGAGCTGGGTGGGCGATGACAACTGGAACGCCTATCAGGCCGGCCAGCTGTCGTGGCGTGACATGCAGTACACCTCCGTGAATGCGCTGGGCTTCGTCGGCTATCAGTTCGGCGAGCCACTGCTCATCGACCTCGGCTACTATCACGGCAACACCGGCAACCTGTGGACCGGCCATTTCACCGGCAAGAACGGTGTCGACAGCTTCGCCACGCTCAAGACCGACATCCAGGAATCCATCATCCTCGATGCCTTCGGCTACAACCTCAACGTCATCGAGAGCGGGCTCGAGGCCAAGGGCACCAGCCTCGACGCGCTGATCGGGACCCAGCGCACCTATATGGATACCAACGGGCAGAGCGTCACCGTCACGCTCACCCTCACCGGCATCCTTGCCGCCGCTCATCTGCGTGGGGCCTGGGGCACGCTTGACCTTCTCAACAACGGCAGCGCCTCGGCCGACGAGTACGGCACCTCCATCCTCAAATACATTCAGCAGTTCGGTGCCTATGACGCGCCGGGCTATTCGACCATCATCGCCGCCCACGAGTCCGGCAAGACACTCGCCTTCGCCGAGGAGCTCTGTAACGACGACTTCAACGATGACGGCACCGTCTCCGACTATTCAGGTTGGGACGGCACTCAGGCGGACGGCGGCTCTGGCGGCGGAGAGACCGGTGGCGGCAGCGATACCGGTGGCGACGGAGAGACGGGTGGCGACGGCGCGGCCACCGTGACCACCATCAACTGGATGTGGGGCACCAGTACGGTCCTCGCCTTCGACCCGGACCTCGACGTTCTCGATTTCGGCTGGTTCCAGAAGGACAATTTTTCCATCGCCGAGGTGGGCGGCTCGGTCGTCATCACCATCACCGGCAACAACCAGGCCTACAGGCTCGAGGGCGTGACGCTCGCCGAACTGAGCATGGACAACATCCGCGCCAAGGATGCGAGCGCGATCCAGAAATGGGACTCGGCCCTGGACACGGCGGAGCCGGCGATGCCCAGCCTGTCCATCGCCGACGTGTCGGTGCAGGAGGGCAACGCCGGCACCAGGCTCATGACCTTCACCGTGATCCTGTCCGCGGCGGCAGCCGGCCCGGTCACGGTCGCCTATTCCACGGCTGACGGCACCGCCACGTCCGGCAGCGACTATGTTGCCGCAAGCGGCAACCTCACCTTCGCTGCGGGGGAAACGTCGAAGACCCTCCAGGTGACGGTCAATGGCGATACGGCAGCGGAGGGCAATGAAGCCTTCACCGTCCGCCTCGCCAATGCCGCCGGCGCGACCATTGCCGACGGCTCGGCAACCGGCACCCTCACCAACGACGATGCGGCGGCCACACTACCCGCGCTTTCGGTGGGCGATGTCTCCCTGCGCGAAGGCGATTCAGGCACCGCCGAGCTGATGTTCGTCGTCACGCTCGACAGGGCCGCCAACGGCCCCGTGACGGTGAACTACGCCACCGCCAACGGCACGGCGAGCGCCGGATCCGACTATGCCGCGCTCACCGGGACGCTGACCTTCGCGGCCGGCGAGACCTCGAAGATGGTGCATGTGGCCGTCAACGGCGACATCGCGGTAGAGGCGAATGAAACCTTCTCCCTCACCCTCTCCGGCGCCACCGGCGCAACCATCGCCGACGCCACGGCGGTGGGACAGATCAACGACGACGACACGCAGCAGGATCCGGGCAACGGCGCCGGCAAAGTCTGGCTCATCAACTCCGTGAGCGGCGCCGATATCGTCGGCTTCAATCCGGCACTGGACAAGATCGACCTCGGCAACGCCAACATCCATTCCTTCATCGTCATCGACACGCCCCAGGGCTTCGGCTTCATGAGCCCGTGGAGCGGCGAGACGGTGATCGTTCAGGGCGTCCGCCTCGCCGACCTGTCGGTGGAGAACTTCGAGCTCATCGACAACAATCATTTGCGGGAGGCGCTGAGCGGCGCACTCGCCTGGGAGAACGGACCGGTGCTCGCCGCCGACACCGTCTATATGCGCTCCCATGAAGTGGGCCAGGTGGACCGGGTGGCCTTCGATCCCGCCACCGACGTGGTGAGCTTCAAGTTCTACGGCAGCCGCGAAAACATCGCGATGACCGACGGCAGCGAAGGTGTGGTCATCGCCGATCTCAGCACGGGCCAGAAGCTCATCCTGCTCGGCGTCACCCGGGCCGACCTCTCCTCGACCAATTTCGAGTTCACCTTCACCCAGGTCCGTGAGGACGACGTCGCCGGCACGATCGGCGTGGGGCAGGTATCGAATGCCGAGATCGTCGACTTCAATCTGCCGATTGCCGGCGGCGGTACGGTGACGGGGGCATCCGGGGCGACCGATGGCGTGATCGGAAGCGATGGCGGTCCGCTTCCCGCGCTCTCGATCGCCGACCTCTCGGTGGCGGAAGGCAATGGCGATCATGCCCACTTCATGTTCGAGGTGACGCTCGACCAGGCCGCCGACGGCCCGGTGACAGTGGCCTATTCCACCGCAAACGGCACGGCGACCGCCGGCTCGGACTATACGGCGACCAGCGGCACGCTCACCTTCGCCGCGGGTGAAACCTCGAAGACGGTGCATGTCGACATCGGCGGTGACACCGCGTCAGAGGCGAACGAGACCTTCACGGTCAGGCTCTCCAACGCCAGCGGCGCCACCATTGCCGATGCGACCGCCGTCGGCACCATCGTCGATGACGATCACGAGCCCGACCAGGGCCAGGCAGGCAATGGGACGGCCGATACGTTCACGATCACCTGGGCGTGGGGTACCGACAAGGCGATCGGCTTCGATACCGACCTCGACACGCTCGACTTCAGCTGGATGGCCCGGGACCATTTCTCCATCGCCGAGGTGAACGGCTCGACCGTCATCACCATCGAGGGAAACAGCCAGATCTACACGCTGACCGACGTTTCGCTGGCGGAACTCTCCCTGGCCAATATCGCGGCCAAGGATGCAAGCACCCTTTCGGAGTGGACCGCCGCCCTGGACACCGCGCACGCGGCGCACGATTACGACCTCATGATGTGAGGCCGGCCCGGCGGCACATGCCGTCGGGGCGCACGAACGCCCCTAGCCGAAGGCGTAAGCGGCCATCGACAGGTTCCCCAGCGTGAAGCTGCGATGCAGGGCCCGCCCGTGCGCGCCCGGCCCGGCCGCGCCGAAGGCAACGTGCAGCGGCAGGAAATGCTCGTCGGTCGGATGCGCTTCGCGGGCATAGGGCGCGCGGGCGCGGTAGTCGGCGAGAGCGTCCTCGTCGCCCTTCTCGACCATATCGGCCAGCCAGTCGTCGAAGGCCTGCGCCCAGGGCTCGGGCTCGGACGGGGCGCCGCCGCGAACGAGCGCGCGCAGATTGTGGATGGCGCTGCCGCTGCCCATCACCAGCACGCCCTCCTCGCGCAAGGTGCTGAGCTTGCGGCCGAGCGCGATGTGGTGCGCCGGACTCAGGTTGGGCTGGACCGAGAGCTGGAAGATCGGAATGTCGGCCTCGGGCCAGGCCAGCATCGCCGGCACCCAGGCGCCATGGTCAAGGCCGCGGTGATGATCGTGCGCGGCCCCTGTGAGCTTCGCCACCTTCTCCGCGAGTTGCGGCGCACCCGGCGCGTCATAGCGCAGTTTGTAGAGCGCCTCGGGAAATCCGTAGAAATCGTGGATCGTGTCGGGCCTGCGAACCACCGAAACGGCCGGCACGTCGGTGTCCCAATGCGCCGACACCGCCACGATGCCGGCCGGGCGCGGAATTTGCTGGCCGAGGCCGGCCAGGAAGGTCCGCGCGGGAGCGTCGCTCAGGATCAGCGTCGGTGCTCCATGGGACACGAAAATCGTCGGCATCGACATCGCTTTATTCCTCGTCCGGCTCGTGGCAGTTTGTGTGAAGTTGGGGACAGGCGAAGGGAAACACCAAATCATGCACGTTATGCGGAGACTGGGACAACTCGCGGCCTGTCTGGCCCTGTCGACGGCGGCCGCCGCTGCGGCCCCGGCGTCGGCGCAGACCCTGAAGATGGTCGCCCATTCGGACCTGAAGGTACTCGATCCGATCTGGACGACCGCCTTCATTACCCGAAACCACGGCTACATGATCTACGACACGCTGTTCGCCCAGGATGCCGAGGCGCGCATCCAGCCACAGATGGTCGACAAGTACGAGGTCTCGGCCGACAAACTGACCTGGACCTTCACGCTGCGCGACGGCCTCGAATGGCACGACGGCAAGCCCGTCACCGCCGAGGACTGCGTCGCCTCGATCAAGCGCTGGGGCGCCCGCGACGCGCTCGGCCAGGAGATGATGAAGGCGGTCGGCACGATGGATGTCGTCGATGCCAAGACCTTCAAGATCGTCCTCAAGGAGCCGTTCGGCCTGGTGCTCGACGCGCTGGGCAAGCCGTCCTCCACCGTGCCCTTCATGATGCCCAAGAAGGTCGCCGACACCGACCCGTTCAAGCAGATCGACGACTACACCGGCTCCGGCCCGTTCATCTTCAAGAAGGACGAATGGAAGCCCGGCGAGAAGGTCGTCTACGTCAAGAACACCAAGTACAAGCCGCGCGCCGAGCCGCCCTCGATGCTGGCCGGCGGCAAGGTGGTGAAGATCGATCGCCTCGAATGGCTCGCGATCTCCGACCCGAGCACGGCGGTCAATGCCCTGGTCCAGGGCGAGATCGACCTGATCGAGATCCCGGTGCCGGACCTCTTCCCGCTGCTGAAGGCCGACAAGAACGTCGAGCTCTACGGCTGGAACGCGCAGGGCAGCCAGATCATCATGCGCTTCAACCACCTCCACCCGCCGTTCAACAACCTGAAGGCCCGGCAGGCGGCGATGTACGCGATCGCCCAGGAGGATTTCCTGCGTGCCCAGGTGGGCGATCCCGAGATCTACCGGGTCTGCAACGCGCCGCTGGTGTGCGGCTCGCCCTACGAGAAGAGCTACGGCAACCTGCTGATCAAGCCCGATCTCGAGAAGGCGCGCCAGCTGCTGAAGGAGAGCGGCTATGACGGCACGCCGATCGTCATGATGCATGCGACCGACCTGCTCTCCTCCAACCAGCTGCCGCCGGTCGGCAAGCAGGCGCTGGAGAAGATCGGCTTCAAGGTCGACCTGCAGTCGATGGACTGGCAGACGGTCGTGACGCGCCGCGCCAAGAAGGATCCGCCGGCACAGGGCGGCTGGAACATCTTCTACACGACGACCGTCACGGTCGGCACCGAGAGCCCGGCCGGCAACTCCTTCACCAGCGGCGGCTGCGAAAAGGCCTGGTTCGGCTGGCCGTGCGATCCCGAGATGGAGAAGCTCCGCTCGTCCTACGCCAAGGAAATCGACCCGGCCAAGCGGAAGGAGATCGCCATGGCCGTCTCCGACCGCGTGATGGACCAGGCCACGTACATCGTGCTCGGCCAGTACAAGGCGTTCGGCGCCTACCGCAAGGATCGGATCAGCGGCTGGCTGCCCGGCCCGGTGCCGGTGATGTGGAACATCACGAAGAAGTAGCTGCATAGCATCCGCCGCATACGGATCGGGGGACCCTTGCCAGACCGGCGAAGGTCCCCCTTCTCGTTTCGATAGGGTTGCCGCTCAGGCCGCCTTCGCGAGCGGCTGTTCGTGCCAGCGGCGGGCGGCTTCGGCGACGCGGCGGCCGAGCGCCTCGAAGGTCTTGAAGTCGCTGGCGCCGATGCCCTCGACGCCCTGGTCGGCATTGGCCTGGCCCATTGCGCCGATCGACGCGCCGACCCGGTTGAGGTCCGCGACCGAGCCCTTCGAGCTGTTGTTGCCCGGCGGCAGGCCGAGGCCGACCCAGACCATGCCGTGCTGAACCGCGAGCGTGAGCAGCTGGTAGAGCGTGTTGTGCTTGTCGCCGTTCCACGAGGCCGAGACGGTGAAGCCGGCGGCGAGCTTGTTGCGCCACCTGCCCTCCATCCAGCGTCCCGACGTCCAGTCCTTGAACTTCGCGAAGTCGGCCGAGACGCCGCCCATGTAGGTCGGGCTGCCGAAGATGATGGCGTCCGCGGCATCCAGCTCGGCGGCGCGGGCTTCCGCTTCGGCAACCGGGATCAGGCTCACCGTGGTGCCCGGAACGGCCCGCGCGCCGGTGGCGACGGCCTCGGCGAGGGCCTGCGTGTGGCCGTAGCCGGAGTGATAGACGATGGCGACGTTGCTCATGATGACTTCCAATCCTTTGATATGCCTGCAAAAAATGCCGAAGCGTTTCTCCAGGACAGTTACTTTCACAAAGTGACTGGAAACATCTGGGATGGCCTCTATATATTCGCTAGTAGGTACCAAATCGTAACCTGAAGGTTTTTTCGATGAGCACTCCAACCCCGGCTACACAGACGCAGGCCAAGGAAAGCGTCACCTGTCCGATGGACTTCATCCTGCGCATGCTGATGGGGCCGTGGACGACCTACATCCTCTACAATCTCCGCACCCACGGACCGCAGCGCTTCGGCGAGTTGAAGCGGCGGGTGTCGGGCATCTCGGCCAAGATGCTGACGGAGCGCCTGCGTACGCTGGAAGGCGCGGCGCTGGTGAAGCGCGACTACGAGGCAACCATCCCGCCCAAGGTCACCTACTCGCTCACCAGGCGCGGCGGGGAACTGGATGAGGTCATGGACAGACTCGCGGAGATCGCCGTCCGCTGGGAGGCCGAGGATGCCGCCCAACGGGCCGCCCGCGCCGCCGAAGCCAAGCCCCCGGAGAAGATGGGCGAGTTGCGCGCCGCCGATTAGGCCTCAGCCGCAAAGCCAGATGTTCACGGAGAAGCGGCCATCACCGAATGCACCCTTGGGGCAGGATACGCGCTCGACCTCATGACGCGCCGTCGACGGGAAGATGAGCAGGCTGTCGTGCTCCGGCTCGACGTCGATCGTCTCGCCGCCCGCCAGATCGAACAGGCGCAGGCGCCCGCCGGTAAAGCGGCGTGGCTCGCGGTGGAAATAATAGACCATCGTGAGGCGCCGGCGGCCGCCGGGCGTGTACTCGTCGCCGGTGAACGTGTCCGTATGCGGCCGGTAGAAGGCGCCGTGGCCATGCGCCACCACCTCCATCTGCGTGCTGTTGCGCGGCGCGGCATTCATCTCGAAGTCCGTCTCCAGTTCGGCCTGCAGCGCCAGGGCACGGCGGCGCAGGGGTAGGGCGAAGTCGCCCAGATCCTTGAGCACGCTGGAATGGCGAACGACGCTGTCGAGTCGGCCTTTTCCCTGGTCGGCCAGCCGCGTCGGGATGAAGCGTTCCTCGGCGGCCAAGGCATATTCGAGCAAGCGGGCGGAGCCCGCCTCGCCCAGCCAGCCTGCGAGGATTCGAAGGGGCGGAAACCGCCCGGCGAGGAAAGACGGTTCCGACATCGGCCAGCTTTCGGCGCATTAACCGACGCTGGCAAGTCTTTGTTTTGGTTAATTTTCCGATCGCCAATTGAGACATAGACTCAAGCCGTTCAAGCAACATGTCAGCTAAGAGCGGCAACCCAACCAGGAATTTGATGTCTTACCTTCAAATGCTCATCCGAAAGCTCAGCCTGTTCCCATCGTTGCAGAGTTGATCCAGAACATGAGCCAGTGCCAGTCCAGGACCATTAATCAAAGGATTCCCGACTGGACCTTTCCTCTTCCCTTTGCGCGAGGGCGAGAGCGCCCTACTTCTTCGTCACGCCCCAGAAGACCGTAACGGGCGGCGGCGGGTTGAGGGTGCCGATGTTGGAGCGGACAGCGCTGACGCCGAACCACTCGCCGAGCGGCACGTGCGTCACGACCTTGATGGCGCGCTCCTGGACAGCCGTTGCGGCGGCTTTCTTCTCCGCTTCCGTCAAGGCCTTGACGTAGCTGTCGCGCAGCTTCTCCAGCTCCTCGTCGCAAGGCCAACCCGAGCGGGCCTTGTCGCAGCTCGCGATCAGGAACGGGGTCATCAGCGGGTCGAGGATGTCGACCTGCGACCAGCTCGTGGAGAAGGCGTTCCAGCCGCCCTCCGACACGGGCACCTTCTTGGCAAGACGCACGATCACGCTCTGCCAATCCATCGAGATCATGTCGACCTTGAAGCCAGCTTTCTCCAAAAGCGACTTGGCGACGGGGCCGAGCTGCTTGATGACGCCGAGATCGGTCGGTGCCAGCAGCGTGACCGGCGTGCCGTCGTAGCCCGCCTCGGCCAGCAGCGCCTTCGCCCTGGCCGCATTGCCCTCGACCAGCCCCGCCATGCCGGCGTCCGTCGCCAGAGGCGTACCGCAGGTGAACATCGCCTTGCAGGTCTGCCAGAAGCGCTTGTCGCCGATATTGGCCTGCAGGAAGTCCTCCTGGTTGAGCGCCAGTGCGGCGGCCTGACGGACCTTTTCGTTGTTGAAGGGCGGCAGCAGCCAGTTCATCCGGAAGGAGTACTGGTTGGAGACGCGGCCCTTGATGACGCGGATGCCCTTGTCCTTCTCGATCAGCGGCAAGTGGTCGGACGACACGCTTTCGAGATAGTCGATTTCGCCGTTCAAGAGCGCATTGACCTGGGTCTCGGCGTCGGGAATCGCCATCCACTCGACCCGATCGACGCCCACGACCTTACCGCCGGACAGGCCCGACATCGGCTCCGAACGCGGCTTGTACTTGGCGAACCTGGTGTAGACGAGCTTCTCGCCGGGCTTCCATTCGTCCTTCTTGAACACGAACGGACCGGAGCCGATGTACTCCTCGATCTGTTTGAACGGATCGGTCTCGGCGATGCGCTTGGGCATCATGAACGGCACGACCACCGAGGGCTTGCCCAGCGATTCGAGCACTGCGCCGAACTTCTGCTTCAGCACGATCTGGAAGGTCTTCGCATCGACGACCTTGTACTCCTGCAGCGACTGCGCGAGCTTCTGGCCCATCGCGTCGCGCGCCGACCAGCGCTTCAGCGAGGCGACGCAATCCTCCGCCGTCACCGGCTGGCCATCGTGCCATTCCAGCCCCTCGCGCAGCTTGAAGGTCCAGACGAGCCCGTCGTCGCTGGTCGTCCAGGTGTCGACCATCTGCGGCTTCACCTGGAACTTCTCGTCCATGGCGAAGAGCACGTCATAGAGCATATAGCCGTGATTGCGCGTGATGTAGGCGCCGCTCCAGATCGGATCGAGCACCTTCACGTCGGAATGCATCACCACTTTGAGCGTCTGCGCCGAGGCAATCGGCACGGCGGACACGGTGGCGAGGGCGGCAACGGCGGACAGCAGGAAACGACGCATGCTTGGCCTCATGATTACGCGAGGACAAAAAGTCTAAGGCGAGTTCACAGCCTGTGTCATCGTGAGAGACCTCATTCGACGAAAAAGAAACCTCACCTGAACGACACGCGCTGACACGCTTCTTGCAGGCAGATGCGCGTCTTAGAACTCCTCTCGCCCTAACGAGGGCGAGGAACATGAGCGTTAGAGCGCCAGCTTGTAGACGCGGCTTGCGGTGCCCGAGAACAGAGCCTTCTTCTCCGAAGCCGAGGCCCCGGCCGAGATGCGCTTGAAGGCGTTCCACAGAACACCGTAGCCCGAGGTGATCTTGTCGACCGGGAAGTTGCTCTCGTACATGCAGCGATCGACACCGAACAGGTCGATGCAGGTCTCGACCCAGGGCCGGAACGCATCGGCCAGTTCCGCCGAGCCCGGCGGCGTCGGGCGCTGATAGAAGTCGAAGAAGCCCATCGCCATGCCGAGGCCGCCGACCTTCACAACGATGTTCTGCCGCCGGGACAGTTCGGCCATCGACTTCTTCCAGGCCGCGCGCACCTCGTCGTGCCGTCCGGCATAGCCGGCATAGCCCAGCGGGCCGCCGACATGGTCGAGGACGATGTGCGTCCCTGGGAAGGCGTCGGCCAGGTCCGCGATTTCGGCCAGCTGCGGATGGTAGAGCCAGGCGTCGAACGTGAGATCGCGCTTCGCCAGTTCCCGGAAGCCCTCGCGCCAGGTCAGGTCGCGCGTCTGCTCGGGCGGCGGATCGTTGCGCGAATTGCGGACGCCGGGATCGGCGTCCCAGCCGGTCTGGTGGCGGATGCCCTTGAAGCGGCCGTTACCGGCGGCGATCTGCGCATCGAACACGTCGCCCGCCTTCTCGCCCCGGCGGAGGTCGACATGGGAAACGATGCCGGCACAGGCACGCAGGTTGCCGTAAAGGCCCGACGCACTCATCGCCGCCACGCCGTTGGCGAACTCGGTCTCGCCGATGCAGCGCAGTTCTGCCGGCCCGTCCTTGCGGTACATCGAGTGGCAGTCGACGAACACCGTGCCGACGATGTTGTGGCCGGTCTGCGTGTCGGCCAACAGGTCGTGGAACAGGTAGTCGTTGCCGGCGCGCTGCCAGAGATGGTGATGCGGATCGACGATCGGCAGATCGGGCTCCAGCGCCGGTTCGCTCACCTTTGCGACCCAGGCGGGATTGGGGTTCATCACGTTGCCAAGGCTCTCGGCGGGTTGCGCCATGGTTTCCTCCGTCGCGGGCGTTCTGGTTAGTGGATCGGCTCTTCGGCGATCATCGAGACGTGGGCGTGGACGACCTTCCAGCCGACGTCGGGAAAGCGCACCCAGGTCTGGGTCTGCCGGCCGGTCATCTCGCGGCCGCGCACCTTGTAGACCAGCGAGACCGTCGCGAGGTCGCGGCCCAGGGTGACGATGTCGACCCGGAGCCGCTTCTCCTTGGTGCCGGGGCCCGGCGGGCGGGCGACGCGAAAGGCGTGGATGCGGTCGAAGCCGTAGCCGTGCTCGTTGTTGGCGAGGCGGATCGTGTGCGGGCTGTTCCAGAACGTCGCGTCGAGCACCTCGACGTTCTTGTCGATCAGCGCCTGCTCGTAGCGCTCGAACAGCACGCGCACCTCTTCGACGACTTCGGGAATGTTCGGGGTAAAATCCGTCACGCTTGCCTCTCTCTGGCTGGGTTTCCGACGACAGTAGCACCGGCGGCCACGTCGCGCGTCACGACGGCGCCCGCGCCGACGATCGCGCCGTCGCCGATGGTCACGCCGGGTAGCACGATCGCCCCGCCCCCGATCCACACATCGGCCCCGATGGTGATGGGCCGGCCGAACTCCAGGCCGGCGCGACGCTGCGCGGGATCTCGCGGATGATCGGCGGTCAGGATCTGCACGCCCGGCCCGATCTGCGTGCGGTCGCCGATCGTGACCTTCACTACGTCGAGGATCACACAGTTGAAATTGAGGAAAACGCCCGCCCCAAGACTGATGTTGTAGCCGTAGTCGCAATGGAAGGGCGGCCGGATGTAGGCACCCTCGCCCACCGACGCCATGATCTCACGCAGAAGGGCCGGATGGTTCTGCTGCGTGGCGGCGATCGAGGCGTTGTAGCGGTCCATCCATCCGGCGACGCGCCGGGCGTCGGCCGCCAGTTCCTCGCCCGTCGTGACGTAGAGTTCGCCCGCCAGCATCTTCTGCTTTTCGCTCGCCACGAAACCCTCCGCGGCGAAACGATCAGGCCGCCGCCTTCTCCATCGCGCGCGCCACGGCGACCAGGGTCGCATCGCTGCCGCGCGGGCCGATGATGGACAGGCCGACCGGCAGACCGTCAACCGTCGTGGCACCCGGAAGATTGACCTGCGGAAAGCCTGCCAGCCCGCCCTGCGCGCAGAGGCAGGTGATGCGGTCGCGCAGCGGGTCGAGCACCGACAGCGGCAGGCCGACCTTCGGTGCGGGGAACGGCGTGGTCGGCAGGCAGAGGATCGTGCCCTCGGGCAGCAGGTACTTCATGCGGCCGCGCACTTCCTGGCGCATCAGGTTGGCCCAGACCTTGTCGCTCTCGGGAATCATCGAGCCGGTCACCAGCGCCTTGGCCACCGAGAAGGCGAAGCGCGGATTGCGCTCGTCGAGCCAGCTCCGGAACGTCGCATAGGCCTCGGCCGGCTGCAGGCTGCGCTGGGCGCGCGCCCACACCGACAGGCCCTGCGGCGCCATGATCTCCTCACGGCTCGAACCGATCAGCGCGGCGAGCTTCCCCACCATCGGCTGCAGCGCTTCCGAGGTATCGGCATCCGCGAAGCCGAACGCATCGACGGCCACGATCAGCTTCGAGGGCAGCGCCGACGGGATCGCCTCCCCCAGCATGACGGCGGAAACCCTGGCGAAAGTCTCGGCATCGCGGGCGAACCAGCCCGTCGTGTCGGAGGTCGGCGCCTGGGGGAGCATGCCCGTCACGTCGATCCTGCCATGCGTGGGACGGATGCCGTGAAGGCCGCAAAAGCTCGACGGTACGCGCACCGAGCCGCCGGTGTCGGTGCCCAATGCGGTGTCGCAGATGCCCGCGGCGACGGCGGCCGCGGAACCGGAGGACGAGCCGCCCGGCACGCGGCCCGGCGCCGCCACGTTCCTCGGCGTACCGTCGAAGGCGTTCTCGCCCAGGATGCCGAGCGACACTTCGTCGGTGATGGTCTTGCCGATCAGCGTGGCGCCGGCATCGAGCAGCGTCTGCACCGCCCAGGCATGCTTGTCGGGAGTCGGTCTCCCCGTGGGCCAGTCGTGATTGCCGCCGCCGGTCGGCACGCCCGCCACCGCGAACAGATCCTTGGCCGCGAAGGTGAGGCCCGACAACGGGCCGCCGGCGCGCCCTTCAATACGCACGCGGGGGCCAGGAACGAAAGCGCCGATCTCGTCAGTCATGGAACGCTGCTCTCCAAAATCATCCTGAGCGGAGCGAAGAATCTCCCCTTCGAAACGCAATCGTCTGGCCGCGATGTGAGGTCCTTTGTCCTGCTCGGGACGACAGCGACTATTCGGCCGGTGCCGGTGGGGTCTGACCCTTGGTGCGCCAGCGCCTGGCCCAGCCGGGGCTGAACTTCATGCCGGTGAGCTTGTCGAACCAGATGTAGACGACCGGCGTGATGAACAAGGTGAGAAGCTGCGAAACCATCAGGCCACCGACGACGGTAATTCCAAGCGGCTGCCGGAGTTCGGCGCCGGCGCCATGGCCCACGGCGATCGGCAGCGCGCCAAGCAGGGCGCAGACGGTCGTCATCATGATCGGCCGGAAGCGGAGCAGCGCGGCCTCGACGATCGCCGTCTGCGCGTCCGCGCCCTGCCCGCGCCGCTCGATCGCGAAGTCGACCATCATGATGGCGTTCTTCTTCACGATGCCGATCAGCATGACCACGCCGATCATGGCGATGACCGAAAGATCCATGTTGAAGAGCATCAGCGTGGCCAGCGCGCCGATGCCGGCCGACGGCAATCCCGAGAGGATCGTCAGCGGGTGGATGAAGTTCTCGTAGAGGATTCCCAGGATGATGTAGATCACGAGGATGGCGGCGAACAGCAGCAGGCCCTGATTTGCCACGGCCTGCTGGAAAACCTGGGCACTGCCCTCGAAGCTGGTGGTGATGGTTGCCGGCAGCCCGACCTCCACCGCCGCCGCCTGGATGTCGCGCACGGCGTCACCCAGCGCCACCCCTTGCGCGAGATTGAAGGAGATCATCACCGACGGAAGCTGGGCGATATGGTTGACGGTGAGCGAAGTCGGCTTGTCGGTGCGCTTGGCCAGCGTGTCGAGCGGCACCAGGCCGCCGTTCGGCGTTCGCACCTGCAGACGTCGCAGGATGTCGCCGGCATCGCCGTACTTCGGATCGGCCTCGAGGATCACCTGGTAGGTATCGTCCGACGCATAGATCGTCGACACCTGACGGGACCCGAACGCCGAGTAGAGGAGCAGCCGGATCTGATCGACCGAAACGCCGAGACGCGAGGCGATGTCGCGGTCGATGTCGATCATCGCCGAACGGGCGCGCACCTGCAGATCCGAGTTCACGTCGAGGATCGCGGGAATGCGGCGCATCCTGGCTTCCATCAGCGGCGCGTACTCGCGCAGCAGGTTGAGGTCGCTCGAGCGCATGCCGAATTGATACTGTGCACGGCTCTGCGTCGTGCCGATGTTGATCGACTGGGCAGCCTGGAAGAACACGTTGATACCCGGCACGGCGGCGGTCGAGCGGCGGAGTCGGGCAATGACCTGCTGGGCGCTGTCCTTACGCTCCGGCTTGTCGCGCAACATGATGAAGATGCGACCGGAATTCACGGTCGCCGCCGCATTGCCGCCGCCGACCGTGGAAACCACCGATGCCACATCGGGATCGCGCCGTATGACTTCGGCCAGCGCCGACTGACGCGCGACCATGGCATCGAAAGAGGCATCGTCCGGACCGACCGTGGAGCCCTGGATCTGGCCGATATCTTCCGACGGGAAAAAGCCCTTGGGGATCGCCTGGAAGAGGAGCGCCGTCGCCACAAAGGTTCCGAGGGTGATGGCCAGCACCAGCCGCGGCAGGCGCACCGTACGCCGCAGCGCCCATCCATAGCCCTCGGTAAGCTTCGTGAAGCCCCACTCGAACATGCGCAGCAACGCATTGTGCTTCTCATGGTGGTCGATCGGCTTCAGCCACCGCGAGCAGAGCATTGGTGTCAGGGTCAGCGACACGACGCCCGAGATCAGGATGGCGAAGGCAATCACAAGGCCGAACTCGTTGAACATGCGCCCGACGACACCGCCCATGAAGAGGACGGGAATGAAGACCGCCACCAGCGACAGCGTCATCGACACGATCGTGAAGCCGACCTCCCGGGAGCCCTTGAGCGCGGCCTCCATCGGCTTTTCGCCCGCCTCGATATGACGGACGATGTTCTCCAGCATGACGATGGCATCGTCGACCACGAAGCCCACGGCGAGGGTCAGGGCCAGCAGCGAGATGTTGTCGATCGAATGGCCGCAGAGATACATGCCGGCGAAGGTGCCGATCACGGAAATCGGCAGGGCGATCGCCGGGATCATGGTTGCGCGGAAGCTACGCAGGAAAAAGTAGATGGCGATGATGACCAGGATCGCCGCAAGGGCCAACGTGAACTCGACGTCGTCGATCGCCTCTCGGATGGGCTTGGAGCGGTCGGCGAGCAGGTGGATTTCGACACCGGCCGGCAGTTCGGCCTGGATCTGCGGGATGATCGCCTTGACCCGGTCGACCACTTCGACCGTGTTGGCATCGGGCTGGCGATAGACACCCATTATGATGGCGCGGGTTCCGTCCAGCCAGCTCGCCACCTTGTCGTTCTCGACGCTGTCGACGGCCGTCGCGACATCGGAGATGCGGACTGGCGCCCCATTCTGCCAGGTGACGATCACCGGCATGTAATCGGATGCTTTGTTGATCGGCCCCGTGGCTTCGAGGATCGCATTCTGCTTCTGATCGGCGATCGATCCGACTGGCTTACTCGAGTTGGCGTTGACGACCGCGGTTTGCAGTTCCTGCATGGTCAGCCCGCGAACGGCGAGCTGGTCGAGATCGGCACGAACGCGAACGGCGAACTTCTGCGAGCCGAAGATCAGCACCTGCGCCACGCCCGGGAGGGTCGAGACGCGCGGCATGATCGCCCGATTGACGAAAGCGTCGACGTCCGAAAGACGCGCCTGATTCGACTTGAGGGCGAGGAACATCACGGCCCAGTCGGCCGGATTTACCTTTCGGAAACTGGGAGGCGTCGTCATCTCAGGCGGCAGACGCCGCATCGCCGATGAGATGGCCGATTGCACGTCAAGCGCAGCACCATCGATGTTCCGATTGAGATCGAACTGCAGGACGATCGAGGTGTTTCCGAGCGACGAGGTCGAGGTCATCGTCGTCACGCCGGCAATGGTCGAGAATTGTCGCTCCAGGATCGAGGCCACCGAGGCCGCCATCGTTTCAGGGCTGGCGCCAGGCAGCTGGGCGGTGACCTGGATCGTCGGAAACTCGACGCGCGGGATGGCGGCGACCGGGAGCTGCTTGTAGGCAAACGCGCCGGCGAGGACGAACGATGCCATCAGCAGGATGGTCATGACCGGTCGGCGAATACAAATCTCGGAAATGTTCACGTCTCGCCTCCGGTAGAAGCGCCTAGCCGCGCGGCGGTGCTGTGGGTCGCGTCGGATTGACCGTCGGGGGCCGCACCGTCACCGATGCCCCCTGGACCAGCCGGAGCTGGCCGTCGACGACCACTTGCTCGCCGCTCTCGAGCCCCTTGCCGATCACGGCCTGTCCGTCCTGGGTGCGCTTGACGGAAACCTGCCTGAGTTCGGCCACCCCATCCTTGATCACGAACACGAACGGTCCCTGCGAACCGAGCTGGACCGCACTCGAAGGCACGGAAAGCGCGTCGGGTTCGATGCCGAGCACGATCTCCACCTTGACGAACTGGCCGGGCCACAACAGCTCGTTGGCATTGCCGATGCGCGCCTTGGCGGTCACCGTGCCGGTGTTGGGATCGACGGTGTTCTCGATGAAGGCCATCACGCCGGACTGCTTCTTGGCGTCGTCAACGATGGCCGAGACGGTTACCGGCCCCTTGGCCATCGCCGCGCGCAGGTCTGGCAGGATGACCTGCGGGATCGCGAAGCTCACATAGATCGGATCGATCTGGTTGATCGTGGCGAGCGTGCTTGCGGCGCTGTTGTCGCCGGTTCTGACGACAGCACCGGCCTTGTTGGCGATCGAGCCGATGCGCCCCGAGACGGGGGCGCGTATCTCGGTGAAGGTGAGCGACGTCTGCACGCTGGCCTTCGCGGCCTCGTCAGCCTCGAGCTGCGCCTCGGCAGCCTTCACCGCGGTGCCGGCATTGTCCCTTTGGACCACGGTGCCGGCGTTCTTCGCCAGGAGTTCCTCGGTACGCTGCAGATCGCGCCTGGCCTGAACGACCTGCGCCTGGTCCTTGCGGATCTGCGCCTCGATCTGGCCCAGCTGCGCCTTGAGCGCACGCGAATCCAGTTCGAAGAGAACGTCGCCCTCCTTCACCAGGGCGCCCTCTTCGACGTTCACCTTCATGATCTGGCTGTCCATCCGCGGCTTGATCTGCACGGACGCAATCGACTGCACCGTTCCGACGGCATCGACCACTACCGGCATGGCCTGGCTGGTGACCGGCATGGTGACGACCGGCACCGCTCCACCCGGATTGGCGCGGCCACGACGTCCCTGCGGCTGCGCTCCGGCCGCCGGACTGGCTTGCGTCTCGGCGGCCTTGGCCGGCGCCATTCCCAGATACGGCCCGACCTCGCGCATGACGTCAGCGCGATAGACATAAGCGGCTCCGCCGATCGCAACGATCGAGGTGAACACTGCCGCACGGACGAAACCCATTGCCTAGACTCCCAAGACCCCAAGCCCCGGTAGGATTATAATCCCGACATCGTGCAACGATAGCGGTAAAGGACCGGGTGAGCACGCAAACGTGAAGCAAAAAACCCGCCACTGAGGGCGGGTTTTTCGTCTTTATCTCGTGGGCCGGATTAGCGGCTGTAGTATTCGACGACCAGCGACGGTTCCATCTGGACGGGGTACGGCACGTCGGCGAGCTTCGGCCCGCGCACGTAGGTGCCCTTCATCTCCTTGTGGTCGACCGTGACGTATTCCGGCACGTCGCGCTCGGCGGTCTGCGTGGCCTCGAGGACCCGCTCCATCTCCTTGGCCTTCGACGTCAGTTCGATGACGTCGTTGTCCTTGACGAGGTAGGAAGCGATGTTCACGCGGCGGCCGTTGACCTTCACGTGGCCGTGGCTGACCAGCTGGCGCGAGGCGAAGACGGTGATGGCGAACTTCATGCGGTAGATCACCGCATCCAGGCGGCGCTCAAGCAGCTCGACCAGGTTTTCGCCGGTGTCGCCCTTGCGGCGGACGGCTTCGGTGTAATAGCGGCGGAGCTGACGCTCGCTGACCGAGCCGTAGTAGCCCTTCAGGCGCTGCTTCGCCATGAGCTGCAGGCGGTAGTCGGTCGGCTTGGTGCGACCCTGCCCGTGCTGGCCGGGACCGTATTCACGCTTGTTGAGCGGGCTCTTAGGACGGCCCCACAGGTTGACCCTGAGGCGGCGGTCGATCTTGTACTTCGAATTAGCGCGCTTGCTCACGCAGCACTCCGTCGTTGTGCGTCCCGCTTCGCGGGTCCGCTCTGTTGTCCGGATAGGCCTGAATCCGACATATTGTCGGGGCGGGAGGCGAGCCCGAACGGCCCTCCACCACGTTCTCCGGAAGAAGCGCGGAACATACTGGCGGATGCGGGCCAGTCAAGAGCCCGTTCCATCAGCAAAATCAAAGACTTAGATCTCGACCAGCACGATTTCGTGGGTCACGTCGGCGGTTTTCTTCACCATGGCGGTGGCCGAACAGTACTTTTCGTCCGACAGGCTGACCGCCCGCTCGACCAGCGCCTTGTTCAATTTCCGGCCGCGCACCGTGTAGACCAGCTTCACCGAGGTATAGACCTTGGGATGGTCCTCGGCCCGCTCGGCGACCAGCGAGACTTCCACGCCCTCGATGTCCTGGCGCTGCTTCTTCAGCATCGAGACGACGTCGATGGCGGTGCAGCCGCCCATGCCCATCAACAGGACTTCCATCGGCCGCGAGGCCAGGTTGCGGCCACCGATGTCGGGCGCGCCGTCCATGGTGATCGTGTGACCGCTGCCGCCTTCGGCGACCAGCAGGGCGCCGTCGACCCAGGAAATCTTGGCGGTCGTGGACATGGCTATTCCTCGTGCTTGCTCTTGGACAGGAACTTGATGACGCCGTGGAAGGTGCGCGCTTCCTGCTCGGTCATCTCGGCGCGCTGCAGCAGGGCACGCAGATTGAGCACCATGGAGGGACGCATCTCCTTGTTGCGCAGGAAGCCCGACTGGTCGAGCGCGCGCTCGAGATGGTCGAACAGGCTCTGCAGCTCCTCCTTGGTGGCGGGCCGCGTCGCATGGTCGGCCATGCGGGCGGGCGGCGTCGTGTCGCCGGCGGCGCTCCATTCGTAGGCCACCAGCAGCACCGCCTGCGCCATGTTCAGCGAGGAGAATTGCGGATTGAGCGGAATAGAGAGCGCGGTGTCGGCATGGACCATGTCGTCATTCTCGAGGCCGGTGCGCTCGGGCCCGAACAGGATGCCGATGCTATCGCCCTGCCCGATCCAGCCACGCATGTCGGACGCGGCCTGGCGCGGCGTCACGATGCGCTGCGCCAATTCGCGGTTGCGCGCCGTCGTGGCGACCACCCGTTCGAGATCGGCCACGGCCTCGCCCACGCTGTCGAACACCTCGGCCTTCTCCAGCACGATGTCGGCGCCCGAGGCGGCGCGCTGCGCCTTTTCGTTCGGCCAGCCGTCGCGCGGCGCCACCAGGCGCAGGGTCGACAGGCCGCAATTCAGCATGGCGCGCGCGGCCATGCCGATATTCTCGCCGAGTTGCGGGCGCACGAGGATGACCACCGGCGTTGCGGCGGCGACGTCGCGGCCCTTCGATGCGCGTCCCATGCCGCCCTAATAACGTGGTTAGCGCCCGGCGATAAGGGGCGGTCGGCGCATCAGGAAGAGCAGCGGGATCAGCACCAGCGAGCAGATCATCATGACGCGGAAGTCGTTCAGGTAGCCGATCAGGGCGGCCTGCCGCGTGATCTCGCCGTCCCAGATCGCGACCTGGGTCGGATCGAGGCTCACGCCGGAGCCGGCCATCGGCCAGCCGGGATGCCAGGGCGTGAACTTCTCGACCATGTCGGCGCGGTTCTGCTGGGTGTTGCTGGCCAGCATCGAGACCAGCACCGCGATGCCGATGCTGGCGCCCAGGTTGCGCAGCAGCGCGTTCACCGCCGCGCCCTCGGTGCGCAGGCGCTGGGGCAGAGTGGCGAAGGTAAGCACCGTGAGCGGCGGGAAGACGAGCCCCAGCCCGAAGCCCAGCAGGACGCCGTTCCAGACGATGCGGCTCTCGCTGACGTTGAGATTGAACAGCGTCATGTCGTAGAGCGAAGCGGCGGCCAGTCCGAAGCCCAGCCCGATCAGGATGCGCGCATCCATGATGCCGATCAGGCGCGAGACCAGCATCATCGACACCATCATGCCCGCGCCGCGCGGCGCCAGCACGACACCCGTGGTGAACACCGGATAGCCCATGAGCTGCTGCAGGAACGGCGGCATCAGGGTCGCCGTCACGATCAGCACGAGGCCCGCCAGCGCGGTGAAACAGAGTCCGACCGTGAGGTTGCGATCGCGGAACAGCTCGCGCGACAGGAACGGCTGGCGGTCGGTCATCATGTGGATCAGGAACATCGCGAAGGCGACGGCCGCCACCAGCGTCTCGCCGATGATCTCGACAGAGTCGAACCAGTCGAGCATGTGGCCGCGGTCGAGCATGAGCTGGAACGAGCCGATGGCGACGGCCAGCAGGGTGAAGCCCAGCAGGTCGAAGCGCCGGGGCGCGCCGTGGACGTTGTCGCGCACCAGCGCCAGGATGCCGATGGCACAGAGGATTCCGACGGGCAGGTTCACATAGAACACCCAGCGCCAGCTCAACTCGTCGGTCAGCCAGCCGCCCAGAGACGGTCCGGCGATGGGCCCGAGCATCGTGCCGACGCCCCACATGGCCATCGCCTTGCCCTGCTCCTCGCGCGGGTAGGTGTCCATCATGATGGCCTGCGACACCGGTACGAGTGCAGCGCCAAACCCGCCCTGCAGGGCGCGGAACAGCACGAGCTGGTCGAGCGTCTGCGCCGCACCGCACATCATCGACACGATGGTGAAGCCGATCACGCAGGTCGCCAGCGTGCGCCGCAAGCCGAAGCGCATGGCGCAGAAGCCGGCGAGCGGCGTCAGGATGGCCGAGGCCACGATATAGGAGGTGACGACCCAGGAGACCTGCTCCTGCGTGGCCGACAGCGAGCCCTGGATCGACGGCAGTGCCACGTTGGCAATGGTGCCGTCGAGCGCATGCATGATGGTCGCCGCCATCACGGTGAAGGTGATGAGACGGCGGCGGCGCAGGACCGCCGGATCGACGGCCGGCGCCATCGGCTAGGGCTTCGGCGTCGCCGCAGCGCTCGCCGGGGAACCCGAAAGGCCGAGCGACTTCGACCATCCGGCCCACAGGCTGGCGAGCGAGCGCGTATGGCCAGTCTCGACCTCGACGGTCGTGCTCATGCCCACGCGCAGCGGCGGATCACCCTCTCGGCAGGCGACAGAGAGGCGCACGGGAATGCGCTGCACCACCTTCACCCAGTTGCCGCTGGCATTCTGCGGCGGCAGCACGGCGAACTCAGCACCGGTCGACTGCGAGATGCTCGACACCGTGCCGTGGCACTCGGCCTCGGGGTAGGTGTCGACGTGGATCAGCACCTTCTGGCCCGACCGGACGCGCGTGAGTTCGGTCTCCTTGAAGTTGGCCTCGATCCAGAGATCGCTGTCGGCCACCACCACCATCACCGGCACGCCGGCGGTGGCGTAGCTGCCGGGCACCGGGCGCTTGCTCACGATACCGTCGATCGGCGATTCGATGGTGGTGCGGCGGACCTGCAGCAGCGCTTCCTCGCGCATTGCCATCATCTGGCGCACGCGCGGATGGTTGTCGGCGCGGATCTTGGGATCGCCAGCCAGGGCCGCCTCGATGCGCTGCAGGTCTTCCTGCGCGGCCGAGATGCGCTGGCGCGCCACGTCGAGGCCCATGCGCGCCTCTTCCAGCTTGGCGGTCGAGGTCACCTTCTTTTCGGCGAGTTCGGCCTGGCGGTCGAAATCCGCCTGAGCATAGGTCTGCTGGCTCAGCGCCGCCTTGATCTCCTCGCGCTTGGTGCGCCACTGGGCGCGCAGGCCGCGGATCTCGGCCCGCACCGTCTCGGTCTCGGCCTCGATGCGGGTCAGCGCGTGGCGATAGGACTGGTCGTCGAGCCGGAACAGAAGCTGGCCGCGCGACACCTTCTCGTTCTCCTGCACCAATACTTCGACGATGACGCCGGAAAGCTGGGTCGCGATCTGGGCGCGATCACCCTTCACATAGGCGTTGTCGGTCGTGACCGAGCCACCGGCCGACAACCAGATGAACAGGGTGGCGGCGAGCACGAGGGCGGGCAGCGCCCACATGAAAGCCCGCGCGAGGACGCGACCTCCCAGACGCGGACGGCGCGTCGCGGCCGCCGCGATGGGCGGATTCCGTGTGTCCAGATGCTCTCCGTCTCGCACGCGATATATGGTCTGCCCCGACCTGGGCTAGGTCAACCGGCAGGAGCGTCATGGCTGCTACGCCGGCTGCGCCGGGCGAGCACCGTCGCGGAAGAGCTTGTAGGTGATCGCGTCGTAGAGCGCGTTGTAGGAAGCGTCGACGATGTTGGGCGAGACGCCGATCGTGCTCCAGCGGCGGCCTTTCGCATCCGCACTCTCGATCATGACACGCGTGGTGGCCGCCGTACCGCCCGCCGAATCGAGGATGCGGACCTTGAAGTCGACCAGCCGCATGTCCTCCAGCTCGGGATAGACCGGCAACAGTGCCTTTCGCAGCGCAGCATCGAGTGCGTTCACGGGACCGTTGCCCTCGCCCACTTCCATGGCGCGGCGGCCGGCGATGTCGAGCTTCACCGTCGCTTCCGACAACGCCACGGTCTGGCCCTTGGCATTGACGCGACGCTCCGCCAGCACGCGAAAGCTCTGCAGTGAGAAATAATCCGGCACCGTGTGCAGCTCATGTCGCGCCAAAAGCTCGAAGCTCGCGTCGGCGCCATCGTAGGCATAACCCTCCGACTCGCGCTCCTTCACGATCTCAAGCAGGCGCGCAACGCCGGGATGCTTCGGATCGACATCGAGGCCGATCTGGCGGAAGCGCGCCATGATGTTGGAGCGCCCGGCCTGGTCGCTGACCACGATGATGCGCTGGTTGCCCACGATCTCGGGATCGACATGCTCGTAGGTCTTGGGGTCCTTCTCGACCGCCGAGACGTGCAGGCCGCCCTTATGGGCGAAGGCGCGCGTGCCGACGTAGGCAGCACTGCGGTTGGTCGGCATGTTCAGCCGGTCGTCTAGCAGGCGCGACAGGTGCGTGAGCCGCTGCATCGCGCCGTCCTTCAGCCCGGTGTCGAAGCCCATCTTCAGCACGAGGTTCGGGATCAGCGAGATCATGTTGGCGTTGCCGCAGCGCTCGCCCAGCCCGTTGATCGTGCCCTGCACCTGGCGCACGCCCGCCCGCACCGCGGCCAGCGTGTTGGCAACGGCATTCTCGGTGTCGTTGTGCGTATGGATGCCGAGCCGATCGCCCGGGATCTTCTTCACCACTTCGCCCACGATGCGCTCGACTTCGTGCGGCAGGGTTCCGCCGTTGGTGTCGCAGAGCACCAGCCAGCGCGCGCCCGCCTTCTCGGCGGCGGCGAGGCAGGCCATGGCATAATCGGGATTGGCCTTGTAGCCGTCGAAGAAATGCTCGGCGTCGAACATCGTCTCGTCCATGCGCGTCTTCGCGTAGCTGAGCGAGTCGGCGATCATCTCGAGATACTCGGCGCGGTCGACTTCGAGCGCCACGTCGACGTGGAAGTCCCAAGTCTTGCCGACCATGCAGACGTTGCGCGCCTTGGTCTGCAGGATCGACGCCAGCCCGGGATCGTTGGCCGCGCTGCGCCCGGCGCGCCGCGTCATGCCGAAGGCCACGAACTTGGCATTCTGGAACTCTGGCGGATCGGCGAAGAACCGGTCGTCGGTCGGGTTCGCGCCCGGCCAGCCGCCCTCGATATAGTCGATGCCCAACCGGTCGAGCTCGCGCGCGATCGCGGCCTTGTCGGCCACGGTGAAATCGACGCCCTGCGTCTGGGCCCCGTCTCGCAGGGTGGTGTCGAAGAGATAGACTCGGTTGGACTGGCTCATGGCGCGCGCATCATAGTGTCGGGAAACCTCGGGAGATACGCTTATGACCACTCCGACCACCATCGTCGAGCTTCGCACCACGCTCCTGCAGGTGCCGTGGCGGTCGTCGCCGCCGGCGGCGGGAATCCTGGCGCCCGGGCCACGGGAGATCTTCGTGCTCGAGATCGAGACGCAGGGCGGGCTGGTCGGCATGAGCTACCTGATGCCGCTGCATGGCGGCCTGCACACGCTCGACGCCTGTATGAAGGAGCTGATTGCACCTTATGTGATCGGCCGCGACGCCACCGAGATCGAGGGCATCTGGCAGACGCTCTACAAGAACAATTTCTGGCTGGGCCGCATGGGCGTCACCCTGTTCGCCCAGAGCGCCGTCGACATGGCGCTGTGGGATATTGTCGGCAAGCGCGCGAGCCTGCCGCTGTTCCGCCTGTGGGGTGCTGCGCGCACTTCCATTCCCGCCTACGGCTCGGGCTGTTTCCGCGGGCTCGGCCGCGACGGCATGATCAGGCGCGCGCAGGAGTTCACCGCCCAGGGTCTCAAGGCCATCAAGATGCAGGTGGCGCATATCCGGCCGTGGCGCGAGGACGTCCAGAACGTGAAGGCGATGCGCGAGGCGATGGGTGACGGCATCGAGATCATGATCGACGTCAACATGGGCTGGGACGCCGACACCGCGATCCAGGCCGGCCATCGCATCGACGAGTTCGATCCCTACTGGCTGGAGGAGCCGGTCGTCGCCGAGGACTTCGCGGGCTACCGCCGCATCGCCGCGGCGCTGAAGACGCGCGTGGTCGGCGGCGAGAGCCACTTCATGCGCAACGACCTGAGGCCCTTCTTCGAGCATCCCGGCACGCCGATCCTGCAGCCGGACCCGATGCGTGGCGGCTACTCCGAGCTGCGCAAAATCGCCTCGATGGCCGAACCGTACGGCATTCGGATCGCGCCTCACCTGTTCCACGAGCAGATGGTGCATGTGCTGGCCTCGATCCCCAACGCCAGCTATCTCGAATACATGGACTGGAACGACGATCTCTGGATCGAGCCGGTCCTGCCCGCGAAGGATGGCACCATGTCGCCGCCGGAACGGCCGGGCCATGGCGTGGTCTTCCGGCCCGAGATCCTGAAAGACCACCGTGTGGGCGGCCAGCGTCTGAAAGGCTGATCAGGCTTCGGCGGCGGCGCGGAAGCGCTTGCGGATAAGGCCGATGAAGGAGCGTGCGGCCGGCGAGAGCGTGCGCTCGCGCTTGTAGGCCACCCCCATCTGAGCGGACGGGAGCTTGCCGCGCCAGGGCAGGTCGAGCACGGCCAGCTGCCGGGACTTCAGGCCGCCCTCGATCTGGCTCATATGGCCGATCCCGAACGCGTCGGTGCCGGCCACGAGGTCCCGCACGACACGGAACGAGGACACGGCGATCGAGGGCAGCACGTCTCCGGTGACGGGCTCGATCGACAGGCCATCGTCGATGCCTTCGATCAGCCAGAGATTGGTGTGCGGCATGCTCGACATCACAAACGGATACTTGCGCAGATCCTCCGGCTGAAGCGGCGCCTTCTTCTTCATCAGAGGATGGCCGGCGCGACAGAAATAGCTGCCTTTCAGGGTGCCGAGCGTTTCGACGCGCAGCGCCGGCATGTCCTTCAGTGCCAGGACGTCGAACACGACGAAATCGACGCGGTCGGTCATCAGCATCGCGAGCACGGCCGTCCATTCGCGCTCCAGCAGCTCCAGCCGGATCGAGGGATTGGCGTTGATCAGGTCGATGGCGGCCGGCTGCACGGCAATGTCGTGGATGTAGGAGCCCGCGGCGACACGCAGTCGCCCGCCGCGGCCGTCGCGCACGACCTGGAGCTGGTTGGAGATGGCCTCGGCACGCGCCACCAGTTCATCGGCCATCTTGAGCACGTCGTCGCCGGCGGACGTCGCCACCACATCGCGCCGCGACCGCTCGAAGACGCGCATGCCAAGCTTCTTTTCCAGCGCGGCGATGTTGCGGCTGAGCGTGGGCTGACTGATGCGCAGCGCCGAGGCCGCACGGCCGAAATGGCGATGCCGAGCCAAAACGACGGCGTGCTGCAGCAACTTCAGGTCGATATCCATGCGGATACCGTATCGTGAGAAGCGTTGCCGCGCATCGATTATTGCCCGATGAATGCAATGTCCGCGGAGGCGCTCCTGCCTCACCAGCCCGACGGACCGGAGCGCGCCACCATGAAATCAGCGATCACCGCAGCTGTCCTCGTCGGCATGGCCGCCTCGTTCGCCCAGGCCCAGAGCGCGCCGATCATGTTCCGCATGGCCGCGTCGGACGCCAACCTGGCGGGTTGCCGCAGTCTCGACGCCGAGTTGTCCCGCGTCCACTCGGTCACGCTCCAGGGCGACACGGCCCTGCTCAAGCTGGCCGGCGGTAACTCGGAAACGCTGAAGCAGACGAGCCCGGGTGTCTACACGACGGTCTTCGCGCTCTCCGGCGTGCGTCTCGATGTCGTCGCAAACTCGGCCAGTTCGCCCCGGACCCTCGTCGTGACGGAAAAAAACCGCGGCTGCCGCTGGGACGCCACGGCCAAGTAGCGCTTCTCTCGTCCCGGCAGGCGCACGATGCTGACCCTCAGTCGACAGCGCCTGTTGGCCGTTGCACTCAGCATCCTGTGCGCCTTGGGCGGCATGTGGCTGGCGCTGGAGCATCTCGTGCCCGCGCCTCCAAAGACCATAATCATCGCCGCAGGCTCCAGGGGCGGGGCGTATGAGTTCTATGCCCAGAAATATCGCGACATCCTGGCCCGCCATCATGTCGCGCTCGACATCCGCACCACCGAAGGCACGGTTGAGAACCTCAGGCTGCTGCAGGACGCCTCTTCGGGCGTCTCCGCGGGCTTCGTGCAGGGCGGCGTGTCGAACAGCAGCCAGGCGCCCGGGCTGGAATCGCTCGGCCGCATCAACTACCTCGCCTTTTTCATCTTCTGCCGTTCGACCGACAGGTTCGACGAGCTGGCTCAGCTCAAGGGCAAGAGCATCGTCGTCGGCCCCGATTCGAGCGGCACCAATTCCGTCGTCACCCGCATCCTGAAGATCAACGGGATCACGCCGCAGAACGCGACCTTCCTCCCGCTGGCCGGGCGAGCGGCAGTCGACGCGCTCAATTCGGGAAAGGCCGACGTCCTGATCCTGGGCAATGTCGTCGAGGCGCCGCTGATCCAGAACCTCCTGCGCGATCCCGGCCTGCGACTCGTCAGCGTGAAGCACGTGAAGGCGTTGACCCGCCGCTTCCCGGTGCTGACGAGACTGGAACTGCCGAGCGGCGTCATCGACTTCGAGAAGAACATCCCGAACACCGACGTCACCTTGATCGGCACGACCAGCTCGGTGCTGGTACGCGACGACGTGCACCCCGAGATCATCGGCCTGCTGGCGCGCGCGCTGGTCGAGGTCAATGGCGAGCCTGGCGTCTTCCAGCAGTTCGGCGAATTCCCGACGCAGTCCGACCCGGAATATCCGATGGCCGAGAGTGCCCGCGATTTCTACAAGAACGGCCCCTCGCTGTTGCATCGCTACGTGCCGTTCTGGCTGGCCAACTATGCGCGACGTGCGCTGGCGATCCTGCTGACCGCGGTGGCGATCCTCGTCCCCGTCTTCAGCTACGCGCCGAAGCTCTATCTTTGGGTGCTGCGCCGCCGCATCCTCGGCCTCTACCGCGAGCTTCGCGCCGTCGAGCATGGGCTGGGCAGCGCGTTGTCGCCGTCCGCACTCGCGGCCTACGACAGCGACCTCGACCGGATCGACCGCGCATCGAAGGTCCTCCCGATGCGCCACTCGGACCTGTTCTTCGCACTGCGCACCCACATCGATCTCGTGCGCGCGCGCCTTCAAACGATACGTTCCGGAGGAACCACTTGAACCTGACCAGGCTCGCGTCCGCCGTCGCGCTTTCGACCGTGCTGGCGACTGGCGCCTGCTCGTTTCCCGAACGCGGCACCGCGGTGCCCGCCGCCAACACGACGGAAGCGCTGCCGCTCGGCATCGCCAACGCACGCTTCTACGCCGATGGCGACGCCAGCCTGATGGTGCAGGAAGGCCAGCGGTCGTTCGAGCGTGAATTGGCCGCGCTCAAGGCAGAAGGCAAGTCGACCACACGCCTGCCCCCGGCGAACTATCTCGCGATGTCGGGCGGCGGCGACAATGGCGCGTTCGGTGCCGGCCTGATGAAGGGCTGGACCGAGAGCGGCACGCGGCCCGAATTCAAGATGGTGACCGGCGTCAGCACCGGCGCGCTCATCGCGCCCTTCGCCTTCCTCGGCCCCGACTACGATGCCGCCTTGCGTGAGGTCTACACGACCATGACGCCGGACAAGGTATTCCGCGTGCGTGGCCTGATGGCCGCGCTCTACGACGACGCCATGGCCGATACCGGCCCGCTGGCCGAGGTGATCGCGAGCTACGCCGACCAGAAGATGTTCGATGCCATCGCGCGCGAATATGCCAGGGGTCGGCTGCTGCTGATCGGCACCACAGACCTCGACGCCCAGCGCCCGGTGATCTGGAACATCGGCGCACTGGCGGCCAGCGGCCACCCGCAGGCGCTCGATCTCTTCCGCAAGATCCTGCGTGCGTCGGCGGCGATCCCCGGCGCGTTCCAGCCGGTGATGATGGATGTCGAGATCGGCGGCAAGAAGTACCAGGAGATGCATGTCGACGGCGGCGCCGTGGCCCAGCTCTTCCTCTATCCGCCGACCATCGATCTCAAGGCCGACGGCGTGAAGCGCGAGCGCCGCGCCTGGATCGTACGCAACGGCCCGCTTTCACCGAACTACTCGGCGAGCGACCGCCGCACCTTCTCGATCGCCGGCCGCGCCATCGAGACGATGCTGGTGTCGAGCGGCAGGAACGACGTGCTGCGCACCTACTTCGTCACCCAGCGCGATGGCGTCGCCTACAACCTCGCCTATATCGGCAGCGATTTCAGCGCTCCGAAGAAAGGCGAGTTCGACCAGGCCTACATGACTGCGCTCTACGAATACGGCTACCAGCAGGCCCGCGAGAACCGCGAGTGGCACAAGAGCCCGCCGGGCCTCGAAGCTGCAGCGGCCGCCCGCGCGAAATAGGCAGCGGGTGGAGAGGATCGAAGGCCCTTTGGCGCGAGATCGTCGATGCAGACAGGCGTGGCTTCACGGGCAGCCTGAGCCTTGATCTGAACAAGAGCAGCGACTATCTACCGGCCGTCGCCAACTGGAATGGATGCGCACCGAAATGGATTTCGACCTGACCGCAATGCTCGCTCGCCTTGCCTCCAGGGAAATCCATGTCCATGCCTTCGATCACGCTTTCCCGCCTCGCCGCCTCCACGCCTGACGGCCGCGCGCTCTTCTCCGACATCGATCTGAGTTTCGACGGGGGCCGCACCGGCCTCGTGGGGCGCAACGGCGTGGGCAAGACCACGCTGCTGAGGATCGTCGCCGGCACGCAAGCTCCCCAGTCCGGAACCGTGTCGGTGCAGGGAACGCTGGGCGTGCTGCGCCAGGCGGTTCAGGTTTCACCGGGGGACACGCTTGCGGACCTGATGGGCGTCGCCGCCGCACTCGCGCTGCTGCGACGAGCCGACGAGGGACAGGCCACGGCCGAGGAACTGCCCTCGGCCGACTGGACGCTCGGGGCGCGCATCGAGGCCGCGCTTAGTCGAGTCGACCTTCACGCGACACCTGCGACACCCCTGTCGACCCTGTCGGGCGGACAGCGCACGCGTGCAGCTCTGGCGGGTCTCGTTCTGGCGCAGCCCGACTTCATCCTGCTCGACGAGCCGACCAACAATCTCGACCGCGCGGGCCGTGCCGCCGTGATCGACCTGCTGGCCGGATGGCGTTCGGGCGCGATAGTGGTCAGCCACGACCGCGAGCTGCTGGAGACGATGGACGCGATCGTCGAACTCACCCCGCTCGGTGCCACACGTTATGGCGGCAACTGGAGCCACTATCGCGCACGCAAGGCGCTCGACCTTGCGGCGGCGCAACACGATCTCGCCGACGCCGAGAAGCGCATGGGCGAGGTCGAACGGACCACGCAGGCCAATGCCGAGCGCAAGGCGCGCAAGGATGGCGCCGGCCACCGCAAGCGCGCCAAAGGCGAAATGCCGCGCATCCTGGCGGGCGCCCGGGAAAGCCGCGCGGAGAGTACGTCCGGCGACCAGATGCGCCTGGCCGAGCGGCGCCGCACCCAGGCCGTCGAGGACGCTGCGGCGGCGCGGCGGCGCATCGAGATCCTGCAGCCTCTTTCTGTCGCCCTGCCGTCGAGCGGCCTGCCCCAGGGCCGGACGGTGCTGCGCGTCGAGGCGGTGAGCGCCGGCTACGAAGCCGGTCGCGCCATCATCGACGGCCTGACCTTCGGCATGACGGGGCCTGAGCGCGTGGCCCTCACGGGTCCCAACGGCTCGGGCAAGACGACGCTGCTCTCGCTGATCGCCGGCAAGCTCGCGCCGCGCTCGGGCGAGGTGCGTACGACGCGCGCGTTCGCGCTGCTGGACCAACAGGTGAGCCTGCTCGATCCCGGCCTGTCGATCCGCGACAATTTCCTGAAGCTCGATCCGGGCGCCGACGAGAATGCCTGCCGCGCCGCGCTCGCGCGTTTCATGTTCCGTGCCGATGCCGCGCTGCAGGCGGTCGGGACGCTGAGCGGCGGCCAGATGCTGCGCGCCGGCCTCGCCTGCGTGCTGGGCGGATCGCAGCCGCCCGAACTGCTGATCCTCGACGAACCGACCAACCATCTCGATATCGATGCCATCGAAGCCGTGGAAGCGGGCCTGCGCGCCTACGATGGCGCCCTGCTGGTCGTGAGCCACGACGAGACGTTCCTCTCGGCCATCGGCATCACGAGACGTATCGACTTGACCGGGAAAGATTGAGGCCGGTCTAGACGCCCGGCGCGGCACACTGCGAGATGAACTGCCGGGTCAGGCGCTCGTACCTGGTGTCGCCGGTACGAGTCTCGAGAAGGGCGTCGCGCGCGTCGGGCACCACGATGGTCGCCTGGTGCGTCGTGCCATCGCCGCATCGCAATTGCATCGTGACCGGCGCCGCCGTCATGCGGCCGACGCCCCGCAGGGGCTCCAGAAGATCGTAGAACTGCTCGGTGCTGGCGGCCGGCGAGGTGTCGCATCTTTGGTGATGGACGGACATCCACAGCCTGACCTCGCCGGCCGGACTGCAGGAAATCTCCTCGATCACGTCGCTGCTCTCGAAGCCGACGCTGAGGCGCTCGGCGCAGAGTTCATAGACGAGCACGTTCATGCCGCCTTCGCCGTCGTCGAGAATGCCGCGCTTGCAATCCCCGGCTGACACCGGAGAGGCGAGCAGGATCATGCACAACGCGCCCAGACCGCCCGCGAGGCGATGGCGCGCCGGGCCGGTCATTCCGCTTCGTTCTCGCGATCGACGTTCGCCGTTTCCCGCGCGCGATCGGTTTCGGCCATCTCGGCCTTGAAGCGCTGGAGTTCCCGGCCGGTGAGGCGCGTCCGCTGCTCGGTGCGGGTCATGCCGAGGGGATCTATGGGGCGGCCGCCGCGATGCAGCTCGAAATGGAGGTGCGGCCCGGTCGAAAGACCTGTGCTGCCCACGTAGCCGATCACCTGCCCCTGGCGCACGCGCGCGCTGCGCTTCACGCCCGCGGCGATGCGCGACATATGGGCATAGCCGGTGGCGAGACCGCCCTCGTGGGCGATCTTGACCCATCTGCCGTAGCCACCGAACACGCCGGCCTCGATCACGTGACCGGCACCCGCCGCAAGGATAGGCGTGCCGGTCGGCGCGGCGAAGTCGATGCCGGCATGCAGCCGCGTGAACCTGAGGACGGGATGCTGACGCAGGCCGAAGCGCGAGGAGATGCGGCTCATGTTCAGCGGCGTGCGCAGCAGCGACTTGATCACGCTCTCGCCCTCTTCGTTGTAGAAGAACTCCTCGCCGTCGCGCGGCTTGAACCGGTAGATGCTGTAGCGCTCGGCGCCGCCGCCGGTCGTCAATTCGGCCCAGAGCACACGCCCGTCGTCGGCTGGAATTCCGTCGCTCGTCCAGCGGCGCTCGACCAGCACGTCGAAGCGATCGCCGGCCTTGATGTCGTGCTGGAAATTCACGTCCCACGAAAAGGCGCGCAGCATTTCGGCAAGCGCCCCGTGCGGCACGCCGGCCGCCTCGGCGCTGCCGATCACCGAGCCGTCGACCATGCCCGAGGCGCGCTGCAGCCGGGGCGTCACCGCGAAGACTTCCTCCTCCACGCTATAATCCCCGTCGTCGTCGCGCTCGACGGTGAAGGCACGCTGCGGCTCCGGTCTGATGGAAAGGCCGACCAGGACCGTCGCCTCCTCGGCCTCCAGCCGCTGCAGCTTCAGGATCAGCGTCTGCCCGATCGGCAATCGGTCCAGCCTGACGTGACGGGCCAGCGCCGCCACGATCTCCGCCCCATCGGTTGCGGAAATGCCCAGCCGGTCGAGCACGCGGGCTACGGTGTCGCCCTTACGCAATTCGATCGCGGCTTCGACATGGGGCGGACCGAAATCCGGCGGCGCCGTCTCCGGCGAAGGCTCGGGAAGGACCGCTGCGATGTCTTGCACCGGCGCAGCAGGCTCCGGTGCTTCCACCATCACCGTCTGCGGCGTTCCCGATTCCGGTGCGAGATCGAACGCCGTTGCCTCGCGCGGCGGAACACGCTTCTCCTGCAGTGCCATCAGGCTCACCGCCGCCACCACGGCAAGGCTGCCGAAGCACATACCGACTTTTCTCCACGGCCGTCCTGCCGCAACGGCCGGAGGAAACTGTTCGAAGGTGGTCTGCGCGACGGCGGCCTGTGAATCCGGCATTCCAGGAAGGTCCTTGGGGACGGAGTTGACGGGAAGCTGGTGCCAGAGGTCTCACTGCGCCGGCTGCGGGAGACTCGGTCGGAAAGTTGGCAGCAATGTGGTTGCGCGTCGTCTCGACGCGGCGAAGCGCGCGCTCAGGGCGCGAGACGCTTCAACGTCGCTTCAGCGAAGCGCTCCGCCGAAGCCGGCTCGAAGTCCATGAACAGTGCCGGCTCCAGCACTTCGACTTCGATCACGATGAGCGTGCCATCGCGCACCACGCCATCGACCCGCGCGTAGAGCGGCATCGTGGGCAAACTGGCGAGGCAGGCGGCGCCCTGAGCCGTGACCTCGGATGGCGGTGTCTCAGCGGTGCGGGTCGGGTTGAAGCGGGAATTGGAGCGGAACTCGCCGGGTGGCGGCCGCTTGCGCAGGGCGTGACTGAACACGCCGTCGAAATAGGCGAGCGACAGTTCGCCCTCGCCGATCTCGGGCAGGAATTCCTGCACGACCACCCCCGAGGCGCGCGCCTCGTCGGAGAGCGCCGCGATCTGTTTCGCGATCGTGGGGCGCTGCAGCAGTTCGACGGAATGGCCCGACGCACCGCTGGCAGGCTTCACCACGGCGCGGTCCCAACCGGTTTCGTCGAAGACGCGCCCGACCGCCGCGGCGTCGCAAGTCACCACGAAACTGCGCGGCACGCGCACACCTGCCGCGTCGAGCTTGGCCACATAGTCCTTGCGCAGGTTCCAGCGCACCAGCTCGATGGGATTGAACAGCCGCGTCGACGCCGCGATCGCCTCCGTCCAGGCGCGGAATGCGTCGAGCGCGCGATAATAGCCCCAGGTCGAGCGCAACACGACGGCATCGGCGCCGTCGAAAGCCTCGCGCGGTCCGTCCCAAGGCGCGCCGGTGACGCGACAGCCCCGCCGCTCCAGGGCCGCGGCGTACAGGCGGTCGGAGGCGGTGATCCCCGGGTCGTCGGCCGAGGTGGCGAGAACGATGTGCGGGCGCATGCCGCTACATAGACAAAGGTCCGGCGCGCGTCTTGCTTCGAAGCGATCATGCCGCCGCCCCTTCCCGTGACGTTCGCCGCCGGTTCCGCCGGCCCGTGGCACATCGAGCGCCTGTCGCGCGTGGCCGGCCCCGGTCTTCCGGCGGCCACGCATCTCGCGATGACCGACCTGCCCGGGGCGAGCTGGCGCCTGCGCGGGGTCGTCAGTCATCCGCGCTATTCGACGGCGGCCGAGTTGAAGACGCTGGCCGGGGTTCAGGCCGGGCTGGGCCGCCCTGAAGCGACCTGCGCGGCGCTGATCCCGATCCGCAAGTCGGAGGCCTGGTGGTCGATGGCGCAGGACGAGCGCCGTGCCGTCTTCGAGGATCGCTCGCGACACATCGCGTTGTCGATGAAGTACCTGCCCGCCATCGCGCGCCGCCTTCATCATGCACGCGACCTCGGCGAGCCCTTCGACTTCCTCACCTGGTTCGAGTTCGCGCCCGAGCACGAGGCGGCTTTCGACGATCTCCTCGGTGAACTGCGTGCCAGTCCCGAATGGACCTATGTCGAGCGCGAGGTCGAGATCCGAGTGCGGCGCATCGACTGATCCCGGGTGACCGCTACTTGCACACGTTCTTCAGTGCCTGCCATTCCGCCGTGCTGAACGGCAGCTTGCCCGACGGCGGGCGCTTGGTGGCGGCGATACGCTCCTGCGTCGGCGGATGGCTCGACCAGATGCCGGCTTCCTGGGCAGCGTCCCCGGGTTTGGTCTTCAGCATCTGCTCGAAGAAGGTCGAGACGCCGTCGGCGCGCAGGCCGCCTTTCTCGAGCAGGCGGACGCCGGTCTCGTCGGCCTCGCGCTCGAAGGCCCGGCCGTTGCGCAGCGCCAGCAGCGCGCTGCCGCCGGTGCCGAAGGTGCTGAGCACGTCCGAATAACCGCCACTCAGGAGCTTGATCAGAAGGTCGATCCCGTAGGCGCGCACCAGCCCCTTGGTCGGATGGTAGTGCACGACATGGCCAATCTCGTGCGCCAGAACGCCCGCGACCTGCGTGCTGGTCGCCTGGTCGATCAGGTCCGAATAGAAGACGAGGATGGAACCTGGCAGGGTGAGGGCATTGACCGGGCCGCCCTTGACGACATGCACCGTGACCTCGTGCTTGTAACCCGCTTCCTTCGCGAGATCGTTGGCCAGCCGGTTGATCGCGGCGAGGCCGGCCTTGCCCGTGCACTCCTCCTCGTCCGCAATCAACTGGTCGAGCACCGTCTCGCCGAGCTTCACCTGCCACGAATAGGGCAGAAGCGGCGCGGCATAGCCGGTGCCGTATTCAACCGCGCTCCAGAACAGGCCGATCAGCGCGACGATCGCCAGCGAATAGGCGCCGAGCCGCGGCGCGACCTTCACCGGCTCGAGCGCCAGCGGCTTCAACGCCGGCACCAGCGCGGCGAGCTGCTTGCGCCAGGCCGGATCCTCGATCACCAGCCGCGCCTCGCTGCCGCGCACGGTCACGGGTGGCACGGCCTCGTGCTGCGAATCGCCCAGCACGGAAAGGTCCGCGACCGGCCAGCGCGCGACGATGCTCGAATCCGCTGGCCGATAGATCACCAGCTCGCTGGCGGTGACGCGCAGCATCACTTCCTGCACCCCGGCGGTATGGCCGTCATAATATCGGGCGGCCATCGTCAGACCCCGCTCACGTCGAACAGGTCGAGCAGGCCCTCGCCGTAGGTCGGGCCGAGGTCGGTGGGCTGGCGGATGTCGCCACCCAGCGGCGCGCCGTAGATCCAGAGTTGTCCCGCGATCAGCTTCATCGTGCGGTGCATGACCCATGGCCAGCCGATGCCCAGGGTCAGCAGCACGATCAGGTAGTTCAGCACCAGGAAGCCCCACATCTGGCGCGTCGACAGCGCCGTCGCGAACAGCACGTTGCCGGCGCGGCTGCGGGTCACGAGGTAGCGCATGAGGTAGGCCTGCCACCAGCAGCGCAGCGGCAGGATCAGCAGGCCGAACAGCAGATAGGCGGCGAAGCCGACGGCCAGCACGACCACGACGGTCCGCAGGCTGGGATGGGAGAAGAGCTTCTGGAGATCCTCGAACGTGAAGCCCAGGCTTTCGATCGTGCCGCCGATCAGGGCGAATGTGGCGCCGGCCGCGATCGCCCAGGCCAGGATGTTCAGGAAGTAATAGCCGATGTAGCGGCCGTAGATGTCACCGGCGCGGCCCGCGAAGGTGAAGCCCTGCGTGCCGACCCGCGCGTTGACGATGCGCGGCCGCGCCAGATTCACGGATACGACCGGCGTGAGCAGATAGGCCGTCGAGGCGTTGGCGAAATGAAGGAACATCGCGATGGCGCCGTAGCGCCAGGCCGAGCCCGCCATGCCGCAGCGGATCCCGCGCCAGCGCGTGCGCGAGAGCTTGTAGCGCAGGCCTGCATAGTGCCCGACATAGGCCAGCGGAAAGCCGATCAGGAACACCGACAGCGAGAAGATGTCGAACATGCCGAAACTGGCGAACGGCTTCTGGTGGAAGACGTATATCCAGACCACGTACATCAGCCCGGCCCACGCCGCGATCAGCAGGAGCGCCAGCAGGAAGCCGATCATCAGCTCCCGCCCGCGGCCGCGATATTCGAAGCGGTCGCCCAGCACCGACATATGGTTCCAGACATAACGGCGGATGCGCGTGCGGCCCCAGAAGCGCGACCAGCCGAGCGTCACCAGCATCAGCGCCAGATGGCGCAGGTAGATTGCATAGAGTTCGCCCAGCCGCCCGTCATAGACCGGCTGGCTCGGTGTCAGGTCGGGTTGCCAGGCCGTGCCGGGCGGGGAGGTCGGGCCAGATGGGCCGGACGTTTCGGGGCTCGGCCGGTTTGCCGGCTCACTCGCCGCCTGCTGCCAGGGAGAAGACGCTTCACTCAACTCCCGGATACCCCGCCGCAATGCAAAATTTTCGATGCTGCAATGCAGCATGATCTGGTGTAGGCCAGTCTACGTCAACAGGACTGCGAACCGCCACCATGACCCTGCCCAATCGCGACAAGCCCTGGCTCATCCGGACTTATGCCGGCCATTCCACGGCCGAGAAGTCGAACGAGCTCTATCGCACCAATCTGGCGCGCGGCCAGACCGGCCTCAGCGTCGCCTTCGATCTGCCGACGCAGACCGGCTACGACAGCGACCACGTACTGGCGAAGGGCGAAGTCGGCAAGGTCGGCGTTCCGATCTCCCATCTCGGCGACATGCGCGCCTTGTTCGACGGCATCCCGCTCGACCGGATGAACACGTCGATGACCATCAACGCGCCGGCCGCCTGGCTGCTCTCCCTGTATATCGCGACCGGCGAAGCCCAGGGCGTCGACCGAGCCAAGCTGCAGGGCACGACCCAGAACGACATCATCAAGGAATATCTCTCGCGCGGGACCTACATCTTCCCGCCTGAGCCGTCGCTGCGGCTGACCGCCGACACGATCGGCTTCACCTATCGCGAGGTTCCCAAGTGGAACCCGATGAACGTCTGCAGCTATCACCTGCAGGAAGCCGGCGCGACGCCGGTGCAGGAACTGGCCTTCGCGCTCGTGAACGCCATCGCCGTGCTCGACGCGGTCAAGGCGCGCGGCCAGGTGCCCGACGCCGACTTCCCCAAGGTGGTGGGCCGCATCTCCTTCTTCGTGAATGCCGGCATCCGCTTCGTCACCGAAATGTGCAAGATGCGCGCGTTCGCGGAGATGTGGGAAGACATCACGCTGAATCGCTACGGCGTCGCCGACCCCAAGCAGCGCCTGTTCCGCTACGGCGTGCAGGTCAATTCGCTCGGCCTCACCGAGCAGCAGCCCGAGAACAACGTCTATCGCATCCTGCTCGAGATGCTGGCCGTGGTGATGAGCAAGAACGCCCGCGCGCGTTCGGTGCAGTTGCCCGCGTGGAACGAGGCGCTCGGCCTGCCGCGGCCGTGGGACCAGCAATGGTCGCTGCGCCTGCAGCAGATCGTGGCCTTCGAGACCGACCTTCTCGAATACGGCGACATCTTCGACGGCAGCAAGGAGATCGCCGCCCGCGTCGAATCACTGAAGCAGGAAGCGCTGGCCGAGATGGGCCGCATCGCCGACATGGGCGGCGCCGTCGCGGCCATCGAGGCCGCCTACATGAAGCAGCGGCTGGTCGAATCCAACCTCAAGCGCCTCGCCGCCATCGAATCGGGCGAGCAGACCGTGGTCGGCGTCAACGCCTACACCGAGGGCGCGCCCTCCCCTCTGGCCGGCGGCCAGGATTCGATCCTGACGGTCGACGATTCGGTCGAGCGCGGCCAGATCGAGCGACTGAACGCCTGGCGCGCGAACCGCGACGGCGCGGCGGTGAAGGCAGCCCTCGCGGAGTTGGTCGCCGCCACCAAGGAAGACCGCAACGTCATGCCGGCGTCGATCGAATGCGCCAAGGCTGGCGTCACGACCGGCGAATGGACCGAGGCGTTGCGCGGCGTGTTCGGCGAATATCGTGCGCCCACCGGCGTCGCGCGCGCCGCCGGCGTCACCGACGGCCGCCTCGAAGTCACGCGCCGCGAGGTCGACGCGGTGTCGCGCCGTCTCGGCCGGCGCATCAAGATCCTGGTCGGCAAGCCCGGCCTCGACGGTCATTCCAACGGCGCCGAGCAGATCGCCGTGCGCGCGCGCGATTGCGGCATGGAAGTCGTCTACGAAGGCATCCGTCTCACGCCCGAGCGCATCGTCAATGCCGCTCTCGAGGAGAGCGTGCATGTCGTGGGCCTGTCGATCCTGTCCGGCGGCCATGTCTCGCTGGTGAGCGACGTGCTCAAGGGCATGCGTGAAGCCGGCATTGGCGACGTGCCGGTGGTCGTGGGCGGCATCATCCCGCCCGCCGACGCCGAGGCCCTGATCGCCGCCGGCGTCGCGCGCGTCTACACGCCCAAGGACTTCGACCTCACGCAAATCATGCGCGACGTGGTGTCGGTGGTGGACGGCGCCTGGAAGGAAGCCGCCTAGCCTCTTCTAGCGCGGCACGGCGACGTTGCCCGCCGCGATGAAAGCGGC
Organism: Reyranella humidisoli; assembly: GCF_019039055.1. NCBI lineage: Bacteria > Pseudomonadati > Pseudomonadota > Alphaproteobacteria > Hyphomicrobiales > Reyranellaceae > Reyranella > Reyranella humidisoli. The sequence continues at coordinate 2,824,241 of NZ_JAHOPB010000001.1, read as the reverse complement.
GAAATCCCGCTGCCATTGCGCCGCGCCCTCGAGCGTCGCTTCGTAGACCGCGCCGCCGATCGCCTCGCCCACCGCGGTATGGAGGCCGGCATAGGCGTGCGGCGTTCCCGCCTGCGGCGATGCGACGACGATGCAATCCGTCCCGGTGCCGGTGACGGCGGCACCCGCCTCGGCTCGGCCCCAGTCGACGATGGCGGCCGTGCGCGCCTCCGCCACGATCGACAGCCCCTCGACCAGCGCGCCGTCCGTAAGCGGCACGGAGACATGGACCAGAGTGTTGATCGTACCGGCATGAGGCGCGCGCGCCTTGCGGGCGCCTACCCGCTCGGCATTGGCCAGGCCGACCGTCGTCACGCAGGTCGCGGCAATGCCCTCGACCTCACGCCGCGCGCAGTGATGGCGGCTTATGTCGCGGGAGGTCATGAAGGCCAGCGCATCGGGACGCCCCGCCTCTGCCAGTCGCGCCGCCAGGAACGCCAGAGGATCGACCGAGGGGCCGAGATCGCGATTGCGCACCTCGACCCAGACGATGTCGCGCGCCACGGCAAAGCCCGGATGCAGCAGCGACCATCCCAGCGTGCGCTGCGGCTCGTCGAAACGCACCGTCAGGAACGGCGGCACGCAATCGAGGGTGAAGGACGAGCGCAGCATCCGGTCCTGCCGCGTCAGTCGCGAAGCGTCGCCGTCGCGTGCAGCATCGGCTCGACGACGGCGTGGCTGAAGAGCCAGGTCTCGGCATGGGACGCTTGCCCGTCGCGGCGCAGGACGCGCGAAAGTGCGATCACGTCGGCGGCCTGCGCCGGCCGCAGCACCGTGACGTTCAGATGCGACACGCGCGCGTCCAGACCCGCGGCGGCGCGCAGCGACGTGTCGACCAGCGACAGCAGCGCCGCCATGGTCCATTCGCCTCCCGCAGCCGGTGAAAAGCGCAGGCGCACGTCCTGGTCCTGGCACTCCTCGACGAACACTCCATGGAGGTCGGCGGCGGGCAGCGTGGCGTCGAGCCGCGCCTGAAGTTCGTCTTCGGTCATCGGCGGCACTCTATGCTATCTCCCCGCCCCATGTCCTTCCTCGACCATATCCGCCGCTGCAACAACGCCGATCTCGCGCAGTTCGAGCCGTGGTTCGTGGGGCCTCATCGCGCAGGCTTCGTCCATCGCGACTTCGCCGCCGATGCGGTGCAGGACAGCGGCCTGTTCGAGCGCCGCGACGGAGCCTGGCATCTCGATCCGCGCCTCGACACGCCACAGACGCGCACCGCCGAGGTCCGCGCCTTTCTCCTGGCCCTGCGCGAGCGCGGCTACTTCAAGGGCCTGTGGCGCGAGGAGAGCTACGCCGTGGCGCCGCAGGACGGCGCGCCCTTCCTGATGGCGATGGAGCGTTCGGCCGTGCCGTGGTTCGGCGTGCGCGCCGGCGGCCCGCACATGACGGGCTTCGTGCGTCGCGCCGACGGCCTGCACATCTGGGTGCCGCGCCGCTCCTACGAGAAGCCGACCTTTCCAGGCCAGCTCGACAACACCGTGGCGGGCGGCCAGCCCGCGGGTCTCGGCCTGCACGAGAACCTCGTGAAGGAGTGCGGCGAGGAAGCCTCGATCCCGCCCGAGCTGGCGCAGCAGGCCAAGGCCGTGAGCGTCGTCGGCTACTGGAACCAGTCGGGCCAGCAGCTCAAGCCCGACGTGATGACCTGCTTCGATCTCGAACTGCCGCACGACTTCACGCCGCGCGCCAATGACGGCGAGGTCCATTCGTTCGAGCTGTGGCCGGCCCAGCGCGTGTTCGAGACGGTGCGCGACACCGCCGAATTCAAGCACAACTGCAATCTCGTGCTGATCGACTTCTTCGTGCGCCACGGCATGCTGTCGGCCGACGATCCCGACTTCATCCCCATCGTGGCGGGGCTCAGGATGATGTACGCTCCGCGCAACGGTTCAGGCTGAACGACGGCACGTCCGAAAGGTGGCGGTCCCGATGCCACGACAGTCGCTCATTGTCGCGCTGGCAGCAGCGTTCGTTTCTCCTGCCGTGGCGCAGGATGGCACCCATGGCCAGGGCCATGCCGAGCATCACGACTGGTACCAGAAGCTGAAACGGCCGGGTTCCAACGCGTCGTGCTGCAGCGGCACGATCAACGGCGTCGAAGGCGATTGCCGTCCGACCCGTGCCTACCAGAAGGACGACGGCACCTGGGTCGCCCTGCTGGACGGCCGCTGGGTGCAGGTGCCGCCCAAGGTCGTGCTGCAGGAACTCGCGCCGGATGGACGCAGCCACATCTGCGCGAACAAGACGGGCAGCATCTTCTGCTTTCTGGGCGGATCGCCCAAGTCGTAACCGACTTGGGCGAGGCGGCCGAGCTTCGCTCGGCCTTCAAGCTGGCGGCGAGATGTTCGCTTCCTTGATGACCTTGCGCCACTTTTCCGTCTCGGCGAGGAGGCGCTTGCCGTAATCGGCGGCGCTGCCACCGACCAGGACGAAGCCGAGGTCGACGAGCTTCTTGGCCGTTGCAGGATCGCGCAGCAATTCGTTGAAGGCCGCGTTCAGGGCCGCGACGATCGGCTCGGGCGTGCCGCCCGGCGCCATCACGCCAAAGAACACCGCGCCCGTCAGGTTGGCGGGCAGGCCCGCCTCGGCCACGGTCGGCACGTCCGGCAGCATCGGCACGCGCTTTGCGGCTCCGACGACCAGCCCGCGCAACCTGCCGTCCTTCACCGCGAGGCCGCCCGGGAGCAGCGTGTCGGAGAACAGCATGACGTGGCCGCCCAGCACGTCCTTCAGCGCATCGGCGCTGCCCTTGTAGCCGATATGCTCGAGCTTGATGCCCGTCTCCATCCTGAGCTGCTCGCCCCAAAGATGCGGCATGCTGGCGTTGCCAGCCGAGGCGTAAGGTATCGGCGAGCTCTGCGTCTTCGCCCAAGCGATGAATTCGGCCATCGTCTTGTAGGGTGCGTTGGGATTGCAGGCGAGAAGCAGCGGCATGTCGACATAGCTGCAGATCGGCGCCAGATCCTTCACCGGATCGTAGGGCAGTTTCAGGCCGAACGACGTATTGGTGGCGACGGGAGCCGCCGCCATGAGGATCGTGTAGCCGTCGGGCTTCGCCTTGGTGACGATCTCGGTGGCGATGATCGTGCCCCCGCCCGGCTTGTTGTCGACCAGCACCTGCTGGCCGAACTTGTTCGTCAGGTACTCCGCCGCGATGCGCGCGGAGGTGTCGGTCGCGCCGCCCGGCGCATAGGGCACGACGAAGCGGATCGGCTTGTCGGGGAAAGTCTGGGCACGCGACGGCAACGGTGCGAGGGCCAGGACCGCAACGGAGCCCAGCAGATGGCGACGCTTCATGATTTCCTCCCTGAAGGTTCTTCTTCGTCTTGCTTGGCATGAGTATCGGCGACGGGCCGGAGCAGAGCTAGCCCCTCGACCACCCGCGCCACGGCATGCGAAACTCGCTCCCTGTAAATTCGAGGGATCAGGCGTGGCGCGCGACGGGCAAGGGTTGGAGCTGGGCAATGCGGACGAGGGCGCGGTCGCCGCGCTCGATTTTGTGACGCAGGAATGGCTGGGCTTCGGCAAGCGGTTCGCCGACTTCATGGCCGCCGCCGACCGCGAGGAAAAGTGCCTGATGTTCCCGCTCGTGGCGGCGAGTCTGGTCCTCACGATGTATTCGCCGGAGGGTCAGGCCGCGGCCAAACGCTACCTGTCGCGCGCGCAGCAGATGACGCCGGGTGCCGGCGCGCGCGAGCGGGCATGGCTTGGGGCCATCGAGTTCTGGGTCGAGGGCGACACCGACCGCAGCCTGCAGCAGTTCCGCCGGATCGTCTCCGAATGGCCGCGCGACCTGCTGGCCGGCAAGCTGGCGCAGCTGCTGGCCTTCAACCGCGGCGAGGCCGAGACGCTGCTCGATGTCGGCGAGAAGCTCGTCGCCGCAAACCCGGACAACCGTTTCGTCTGGGGCATGTACGCGTTCGGCCTCGAAGAATGCAATCGCCTCGACGAAGCAGAGGCCGCGGCGCGCAAGAGCCTGGCGCTCGACCGCAACGACCCATGGGCGCATCACGCCATCGCGCATTGCTTCGAGGCGCGTGGCCGGCTGCTGGAGGGCGTCACCTTCCTCAATTCGGTGTCCGACACCTGGGCCGACTGCAACTCCTTCATGCAGACGCACAACTGGTGGCACCTGGCGCTGTTCCTGATCGATCTCGATCGCACCGACGAGGCGCTGGCGCTGTACGACGATCGCGTCTGGGGCGTGTGGAAGGAGTTCTGCGAAGACCAGGCCAATGCCGTCTCCCTGCTGGCGCGGCTGGAATTGCGCGGCGTAGATGTGGGCGCGCGCTGGACCGATCTCGCGACCTACCTCAAGCCGCGCCTGAACGAACATCTCTCGGCCTTCCACGACGTCCACTATCTCTACGGGCTGGCGCGCGCCGGCGACCGCAGCGCTGTCACCGAGATGCTGGCGAGCCTGGAGGATCGCGCCGGGCGTGCCCGGCCGTTCGAGCGCGAGACCTGGGCCGATTGCGTGGTGCCGCTGGCGCACGGCCTCGCCGCGCATGCTTCCGGTGACATGGCGACCGCCGCGCGCCTGATCGGCCAGGCGATGCCGCACCTGCGCACGCTGGGCGGATCGATCGCGCAGCGCGCACTGTTCGGCGCCATCCATCTCGACGCGCTCACCCGCGCCGGCTGGAACGACGCGGCGCTGGCGATCCTGCAGGCCGACGAGCGCGAGCGTCCGGGCGTGGCGGCGACCAAGCGCGCGCTGGCCGACGTCTATCGCAAGGTCGGCCGCACCGAACAGGCGCTGGCCGCCGAATACCAGGCCGAACAGCTCGCCCGCCAGTATCGCGCCGCCCACACGAGAACGGGAGAAGCGGCATGACGCAGGATCTCACACAGGCGAGCGCGGCCGAACTCGGACGGCTCTACGCCAAGGGCAAGGCCTCCCCGGTCGAGACGATGAAGGCGGTTCTGGTGCGTGCCGGGACGCTCGCGACGACCGTGAACGCGCTCTGCCATGTCGATGCCAAGGCCGCGCTGGCCGCGGCGCGTGTGTCCGAGAAGCGCTGGAAGAAGGGCGAGCCGCGCTCGCCGCTCGACGGCGTGCCGGTCTCGGTCAAGGAGCTGGTGCGGGTGAAGGGCTGGCCAGCCTCGATGGGCAGCAAGCTCACCGACAAGACTCCCGTCGACGCCGACGCGCCCGCGGTGGCGCGGCTGCGCGAGGCCGGCGCGATCGTTTTTGCGCAGAGCACCAGCTCGGAATACGGCCACAAGGGCGTGACGGATTCGCCGCTGCACGGCATCACGCGCAATCCATGGAACACCGGCATGACGCCGGGCGGATCGTCCGGTGGCGCGGGCGCGGCCGTGGCGGCCGGTCTCGGCCCGATCGCCATCGGCACCGACGGCGGCGGCTCGGTGCGCATTCCCGCGAGCTTCAACGGGCTGATCGGCCTCAAGGCCACGTTCGGCCGCGTGCCGGCCTGGCCGCCCTCGATGACCGGCGACCTGTCCAACACCGGCCCGATGGCGCGCACCGCGCTCGACGCGGCGCTGATGATGAACGCCATCGCCCGGCCCGATCCGCGCGATGGCCATGCCCTGCCCGAGGACGACACCGACTACACGAGGAAGCTCGGCAGGCTGCCGAGGAAGCTGAAGGTCGGCTTCGCGCTGCGCCTCGGCGACCATCCGCTCGACATCGAGGTCGCCGCGATGGTGACGAAGGCGGCGCGGGACTTCGCGGCGCTGGGCTGCACGGTCGAAGAGGTCGAGGCGCCGTTCTCCTTCGGCGAGGCCGGCCGCGCCTTCGTGATCCACTGGCTCTCGGCGCTGCAGCGCCTGCTGCAGGTCTTCCCCGAGGAACGCCACGACGAGTTCGATCCGAGCCTGCTGGCCGGCGCCAGGGCGGGCCTGCGCTACACGCTGCAGGACGTGGTGAATGCACAGGTGACTCGGCGCGACCTCACGCTGGCCTGGAACCTGTTCTTCGAGAAGTACGACCTGCTGCTCACGCCCACCGTTGCGGTCCAGCCCTTCTCGGCAGGCACCAACCTGCCGCCCGGCCCCGACGGCAAGGGCAACATCATGTGGTCGCCCTACACACCGCAGTTCAACCTCTCGCGCCATCCCGCGGCGACGGTGCCGTGCGGCCTGTCACGGCAAGGGCTGCCCGTCGGCCTGCAGATCGTGTCGGCGCACTACAAGGATGCGCTGGTGCTGCGCGCCGCCGCGGCCTATGCCGAAGCCCACCCCTTGAAATTCCCTGTCCTCCCGGAGATCAAGTAGATGACCGCCGACCTTGCGATGATGCCGGCCCACGAGCTGGTGAAACTGTTCAAGGCCCGCAAGGCCTCGCCGGTCGAGGCGACCAAGGCGGCGCTGGCCCGCGTCGACGCGTTCAATGGCCAGCTCAACGCCTTCCAACATCTTGATCCCGATTCGGCGATGCGCCAGGCGCGCGCCTCGGAGAAGCGCTGGAAGAAAGGCGGCAAGCGCCTGAGCGACATCGACGGCGTGCCGATCACCATCAAGGACATGGTGCTGACCAAGGGCATGCCGACGCGCATGGGCAGCCTCGCCACCGATGCCGACGGCCCCTTCACCGTCGACGCGCCGGTGGCGCAGCGGCTGCGCGAGGCCGGCACCGTGCTGCTCGGCAAGACCACCTCCCCCGAATATGGCTGGAAGGGCGTCACCGATTCGAAGCTGTTTGGCGCCACGCACAATCCGTGGAAGATCGGCCGCACGTCCGGCGGATCTTCGGGCGGCGGCACCGCGGCCGAGGCGGTCGGCATGGGCAATCTCGCGATCGGCACCGACGGCGCGGGCTCGGTCCGCATCCCCTGCTCCTTCTGCGGCCTGTTCGGCTTGAAGCCCACGCAGGCGCGCGTGCCGCTGTTTCCGATGTCCGCGCAGGGCACGCTCTCGCACATCGGGCCGATGACGCGCACCGTGCGCGACGCTGCGATGATGATGAATGTCATCGCCCGCCCCGACCCGCGCGACCCCTATGGCCGTCCTGACGATGCCGAGGACTATCTCAAGGGTTTCGACAAGGGCGTGAAGGGCCTGCGCATCGCCTATTCACCCAACCTGGGCTTCGTCGAACGCGAGAAGATCGACCGCGACGTCGCTCTCGCCGTCGAGCAGGCGGTCAAGGTGTTCAAGACGCTCGGCGCCAAGATCGTCGAGGACCAGCCCGACTTCATGGGCCTCGATCCGCGCAAGATCCTGAATGCCCACTGGCAGTCGAACGTCGCGCTGCTGCTCAAGAGCTTCAGCGCCGAGAAGCGCGAGCTGATGGATCCGGGCCTGGTGAAGGCCGCCGAGTACGGCGCGCAGCTCGGCCAGGAAGCGGTCGTGACGGCGATCCACCAGCGCCAGACGGTCTCGGCGATCATGAACCAGTTCATGGCCAAGTACGACCTGCTGCTGACGCCCACCATGCCGATGACCGCCTTCGCGGTGAACGAGAACGCGGCGTGGGGCGGCGACGGTGTCGACATCGGCTGGACGCCCTTCACGCTCGCCTTCAACCTGACGCGCCAGCCGGCCGCCACCATCCCCTGCGGCCTCGACCGCGACGGCATGCCGATCGGCCTGCAGATCGTCGGCGGCCACGCCCGCGACGCCCTCGTCCTGCGCGCCGCGGCGGCCTACGAACGCGTCCGCCCGATCCCCGCGCCGCCGATGGCGCACCAGATCTGATGTGAAGGCTGGCGCGTCCGATGGCCCTGAGCCGCCAGACGCGCCTCTACATCCTGCTCGGCGTGGCGCAGGTCGCCGCGCTGGCCGCCCTGGCCTGGTTCGCCGAGCGGCAGGTCGCGCTAGGGCCGACCGACAAGCTCGGCTGGCGGCCCTTCACCTGGCCGCTTTCGACGGAGCGCACGCCGGCGGGACGCGCCTATAGCGGCGAGGATCACGACGTCTTCGTCTGGCTGACGCTCGACGGCCTCGGCACCGGCGACTGCCCCGAGGGCATCGCGAGCGATGCCGCCCTGGAACGCGCCGTCGACATCCGGATACTCGACCCGCGCTTCGAACCCGTCGGCCGGGGCGAACGCATCCGCGTCACCGACCTCACGGGCTGGACCCGCGTCTACGTCCACCGCCGCAACAACAAGTCCCTGCGCTACGGCGAGGCCGTCGCCGTGGCCTACAAGTGCGACGTCATCACCGCGATCATCGACGGCGACGCGCGCGATCCGGCCAGACGCAAGCTCGCGCACGAGTTCCTCGAATCGAACACGGCGCAGGTCTGGATCAACAAGCAGCTCGAGGGGCGGTGATTCTGTCGTCCTGAGCGCAGCGAAGGACCTCGCCGAACGACCGGCGTACTCCAGGGCTCGCGTGAGATCCTCCGCTTCGCGCAGGATGACAAGACTGGTTGGCCGTCGACGTCGCGCGCGACTGTTAAAGCTTCACCGGCACCTTGCGGGCAAAGAACGCGGCAATCGCGGCCATCGCCGTGCTGGCGAGCCACAGCCAGTAGCCTTCGCGCAGGCCGGTCACAGGGTTGGCCATACCGGCCTCGTTGGTGATCACGCTGGTCTCAAACAGGAAGGAGCCGGCGAGCGCCAGGGCGGCCACGCCCAGGATCAGCGCCGGCACGCGGCGACTGAACGAGGTCGCAATCCACGAGGCGCCGAGCAGCGGGTTGGCGAACCAGCTCGTATGGCCCAGCGCACCAAACAGCAGGATGCTCCAGCCGGGCCAATCCGAGCAGATGCCGGAGACGCAGAACGCGTCCTGGGTGAGGCTGGCGGCGAAGAGGATCACGCTCAACATCAGCGCGACGCGGGCGGTCTTGCTAGAGGGCATAAAGGGCCGTCTGTAGCGCCCCAATAAAAACCTCACCCTGAGGAGCGTCGCGCAGCGGCGCGTCTCGAAGGGTGGGCAACGTGCACCTCGCCTGAGGCCCATCCTTCGAGACGCCGCGCGGGGCGCGACTCCTCAGGATGAGGATGAAGGCTGATCGGCAGCCTGACGAAGCGTGCAACGCTCCGCTCACGCCGCCACGCCGAGCGCGCTGCGGATCGAGTTGTGGAAGTGGACCAGCGATGGCTCGTTGCGGCCATAGATGACTTCGCCCGTCGCACCGGATTCGAAGCCGATCTGCATGCGCTCGCCCAGCGGGAAGTCCTCGTCCAGCACGGTGCGGATGGCGATGTCGCGGTTCTTGGCCCAGTGCTTCTCCGGACGGTCGCTGTCGGCGGGGCGGTAGAGCGTGAACTCGACAGAGCAGCTACCGGGGTCGTTGCGATCGGGGAAGGCGCGCCAGATCTCGATATGGTCGACCTGCCAGATGATGATGGTGTTGGGGAACAGCTGGTAGATCGCGATGATGTGCGGGCGCAGATTGCGTTGGTCGTCGGGCAGTGCGCGCAGCGCCTCGATCGAGGTGCGCGGCACGCACATGCGGCCGTGGCGTCCCGCACTGTCGAAGGTGCCGCAATTGCCGATGAAGTATGGCGCGATGGTTTTCCGGTGGAGATGCGGGATGTGATAGCCCTCGAGGAACGTGTCGACGGCGAACTTCCAGTTGATGCGCGGGGTGATGCGGTCGACCGAATAGAGCGGATAGGTCTCCGGCTGCAGCGCGGCGAAATCGGGAACGAACGATCCCAGCACCGCATCGACGTCGATCTCGGCCGGCTCCCCCTCCCGCAGCGGCGTCGCGCGCACGAAGATCATGCCGTGCTTCTCGCCGGCAGGCAGCCGCACCAGCCCGTGCGCGCCGATATCGAGGCCGGCGAAGCCCGCCTTGTCGGTGACGCCGAGCAGCCTGCCCTGCGCGTCGTAGGTCCAGGCGTGATAGGGGCAGACGAAGGCCCGGGCGTTGCCGCAGCCCTCTGCCACAGGTGCGCCTCTATGGCGGCAGACATTGGCGAAGGCGCGCACCATGCCGTCGGGCCCACGCACCAGCAGCACCGGCATGCCGGCCACGTCCTCGGTGATGTAGTCGCCGGCCTTGAACAGGCGCGACGAAAGCCCCATGAACAGCGGCTGGCTTCGAAACAGCGAGTCGCGTTCGCGCGCGGCGCGCTCGCGGTCTGAATAGGCGTCGACACGGTTGTGGAACATCGCGTCGGCGAGATCGGTTGTGCGGCCGTCGATATGGCCGAGCAGCCGCCTCCCGACGGCCAGTTGTTCGTTCCGGTCCATGCCGCCGATGTTATGCCTTCGCCGGCACCGCGCAACTCCAACCGTCGATCATCTCGAACACCTCGGCGGAGGTCTTGCCGCTTTCGCGCAAGCTCCGGATGGTGAGGTCGCGGTGGCGCTTGGCGAAGCGCCGGCCGGTCGCATCGGTCAGCAGGGGATGATGCGCATATTGCGGCGCAGCGTAGCCCAGCAGCTTCTGCAGCAGCGCGTGAACGTGAGTCGACGGCAGCAAGTCGATGCCGCGCGTCACCAGCGTGACGCCCTGCAGATGGTCGTCGACCGTGACCGAGAGATGGTAGCTGGTCGGCGTGTCCTTGCGGGCGATCACGAAGTCGCCCATCAGCTCCGGCTGGCCCTCGATCCGGCCGAGCGCCTCGTCGAAGAAGGCATAAGGTCCCGCCTGCTCCGCAGCGCGCGTCGCATGGAAGCGCATACAATGCTCGATGCCGGCCGAAAGGCGGCGGCGGCGCTCCTCGACCGGGAGATGGCGGCAGGTGCCGGGATAGAGCGGCCCGTCCGGCCCCATCGCCACCGGGTGCGGCGCACTGGCCGAGGCGGCGATGTCGGCGCGCGTGCAGAAGCAGGGATAGACCAGCCCACGCTCGTCGAGCTGGTCCAGCACGCGGCCGTAGTCCGCGAAATGATCGGACTGGCGGCGCACCTCGCCGTCCCAGGCGAGACCGAGCCACTCCAGGTCGGCCAGCATCGCGGTCTCGTACTCGCGGCGGCAGCGGCGGATGTCGATATCCTCGATGCGGACCAGGAACGTGCCGCCCACGGCGCGCGCGCGCTGCCAGGCGATGCGGGCCGAATAGGCGCTGCCGAGATGAAGTTCGCCTGTCGGGCTGGGGGCAAAACGCGTGACCACCGTCATGATCCGACGTTACAGCGCCCCCTCGCCACGTGCTATGGCGGGAGACATGGCGAAAGCGACATCCCCGGTCGTCCTCGACAAGAAGACTCTCAAAAAGGCGCTCGCTGCGTTGGCGGACGCCGATCCCGACATCGCGCGCGCGCTGGCGGAAGCGGGTCATCCCGAACTGCGGGAGATGCCGACCGGCTTTGGCGGGCTGATGCGCTCGATCGTCGGCCAGCAGGTCTCGGTTCATGCCGCGCGCAGCATCTGGCTGCGGCTGGAAGCGGCGGTGCCGTCGATGGAGCCGGCGGACTTCCTGGCGATGAGCGACGAGCAGCTTCGCGCCGTCGGCCTCTCCGGCGCCAAGATGAAATACGGCCGCAGCCTCGCCACCGACATCGTCGAGGGGCGGATCACGTTCGACCGGCTGCACGAGCTCGACGATGCCCAGGCCATCGCCATGCTGACGCAGGCCAAGGGGATCGGTCCGTGGACCGCCGAGATCTACCTGATGTTCGCGCACGGCCGGCCCGACATCATGCCGGGCCTCGACCTCGGCCTCGTCGTCGCCGCGCAGCATCTCAAGAAGCTGCGCACCCGCCCCGACGCAAAGCGGCTTCTCAAAATCGCCGAGGCGTGGCGGCCCTGGCGCAGCGCCGCGGCGCTCGTCCTCTGGCACTATCGCCGCAACATGCCGGACTGGTCGGCAAAGGAGAAGAAGGCGACATGACCAAGAAGCTCGACGGCCCCAGCCACGGCCCGCACGCCGGCGGCAAACCCGGCCACCTCGTGATCCTGCTGCACGGCTACGGCGCCGACGGCAACGACCTGATCGGCCTCGCGCCCGTGCTGGCGCCGCTGATGCCCGACGCGGTATTCCATTCGCCCAACGCGCCCTACCCGTGCGAGGGCAATCCGATGGGCTTTCAGTGGTTCGGCATCTCGCGCCTCGACCCCGCGGTGGCGGCGGCGGGCGTGCGGTCGGCCGCGCCCTTCGTCGAACAGTTCCTCGACGACACGATGGCCCAGTACGGCCTCGACGAATCCAAGACCGTCCTGATCGGCTTCAGCCAGGGCACGATGATGGCGCTGCATGTCGGCCTGCGCCGCGCGAAGCCGCTCGCCGGCATCGTCGGCTTCTCCGGCATGCTGGCCGGACCCGACACGTTGAAGGCCGAGATCAGGTCGAAGCCGCCGGTCCTGCTGGTCCACGGCGACAGCGACGAGATGCTGCCGGCCGTCCTGACCCAGCGCGCGGCGCAGACGCTGAACGAGAACGGCGTACAGGTCGGCGTACACATCGCACCGGGCATCGGCCACGGGATCGACCAGACCGGTCTCTCCCACGCCGCCCGTTTCGTGCTCGAAGCCTTCAAGCTGCCGGTGCCGAAACAATGAGCGACGCAGCGATCGGAGGCACCTGCCGTCCGGGTTTCGAGCGTGTCGCCGAGGCCTTCGAGAAGAACTTCAGGGAAAAGGGCGAGATCGGCGCCTCGGCCTGCCTGACGATGGGCGGCGAGACGGTGGTCGACCTGTGGGGCGGCGTCGCCGATCCCAAGAGCAAGGCCCCGTGGACACGCGACACTGTGAGCATCGTCTTCTCCTGCACCAAGGGCGCGACGGCCTTGTGTGCGCATGTGCTGGCGAGCCGAGGCCAGCTCGATCTCGACGCACCGGTCGCCGAGCTGTGGCCGGAGTTCGCGCAGCACGGCAAGGAGCGCGTGACGACGCGCATGATGCTCGACCATTCCTCCGCCGTGCCCGCGGTGCGCGCGCCGGTGAAGGACGACGGGCCCTACGACTGGGCCTACATGACGGAGCGGCTGGCGGCCGAAGTCCCGTTCTGGGAACCCGGCACGCGCAACGGCTATCACGGCTTCACCTTCGGCTGGACGGTGGGCGAGATGGTGCGGCGCGCGAGCGGCAAGTCGCTGGGTGCCTTCTTTCGGGAAGAAATCGCGGGCCCGCTGGGTCTCGATTTCTGGATCGGCCTGCCCGAGGCGATCGAGCCGCGCGTCGCGCCGATCGTGCCGCATGTCTACAAGGTCGCCGACGCGGTGACGCCCTTCATGCGAGATCTCGCGACCAACAAGGAATCGGTGGCCGCGCTGTTCTATTTCAACAACGGCGCCTGGCGCTCCGGCGGTGCCAACAGCCGCGCGGGCCATGCCGCCGAAATCGGCGCGGCCAACGGAATCACCAACGCGCGCGGGCTGGCCGGCATGTACGCCCCGCTGGCGAACGGCGGCGGCGACCTGGTCGATGCCACCACGCTCGCCCGAATGGGCGAGGTCTCGATGGCGACGCACGACGACGCCACCCTGCGCATCCCGACGCGCTTTGCGCTGGGCTTCATGAAGTCGATGGACAATCGCCGGCGCAGTATGGCCGCCAAGCTGTGGGGCGAGGATTGCGACAGCGTGATCCTGGGCAGCCCGGCTTTCGGCCATGTCGGCGCCGGCGGCTCGCTCGGTTTCGCCGATCCGGTCGCCGGCCTGTCGTTCGGCTACACGATGAACCGCATGGGCCCAGGCCTGCTGATGAACGAGCGCGGCCAGTCGCTTGTCGACGCGGCCTATCTGTCGCTCGGGTACAAAAACAAGGACGGCGGCGTGTGGGTTCGCTGAAGATTGCACTTCCAGGAATTTGCCTCACCCTGAGGAGCGGCCGCAGGCCGCGTCTCGAAGGGTGGGAACCCGCACCGCGTCCGTTGCCCATCCTTCGAGACGGCGCTTCGCGCCTCCTCAGGATGAGGATGGTTGGGAATCGTCGCGCGGCATGATCCCCGTCTTCCGTCCGCTCAAGGATCCCGCCGTTGCCACGATCTGGTCGGGCCTCGCCGCCTCGACCATCGGCGAGGACCTGTTCCGCGTGGCCGTGGTGTGGATCGCGGCCGAGCAGATCGGCAATGCCGCGGGCTACGTGAATGCCACGCAGTACGGCGCCATGCTGGTGGTCGGCCTGCTGGGCGCCTCCGCCTTCGACCGCTGGCGCGCCGACCGCGCCATGATCGGCGCCAAGTATGCGAGCGCGGTGCTGGCCATCCTGCCGGTGCTCGGCTTCTACCTCTGGGGCATCTCGATCCCGCTGCTCATCGTCTCGGTGATGGGCCTCGCGGCGATGCGCATGGTCTTCACGCCGGCGCTGCAGTCGGCGGTGCCGGTGCTGGTCACGAATCGCGACGCCATGCAGGCGATCAACGGCCTGTTCGACGCGACGTGGCGGCTCGCCCGCCTGATCGGGCCGATGATGGCGGCGGTGCTGAACACGCTGCTGCCGGTGATCCATTTCCTGTCGATCACGGCGGTGGGCTTCGTGCTGTCGGCGCTGGCGGTCTGGGCGGTGCGCGACCGCCTGTACGACCCGGCCTACAAGCCGCGACCCGGACGCGGCGGCTGGCGCGGCGCGTGGGACGCCCTGCTCGACGGCGCGCGACTGATGCTGCGTGAGCCGCGGATGGGCGCGCTGCTGATGATCAACGCCTTCGCCAACGGCCCCTGGAGCGTGGCGCTGCAGCTCTGCATCGCGCTGATGGTGGTGGAGCACGATCCGCACCTGTTCGGCCTGCACGGTCTGGCCTCGCTCGGCATGATCGTCGGCGCCTGCGGCGTGGGCGACGTGGCCGGCAACCTGGTGGCCGGCAGCGTCCGTTTCCGCCGCCCGCTCTCGACCATGTTCCTGGGCTATGTCGCCATGGGCACGGGCTTCGCCTTGATCGCCCTGTCGGCCTGGGGCCTCGACAATCCCTACAAGCTGCCGGCGATGATGCTGTCGGGCCTGGTCGCGGGCTTCGGCGGGCCGTTCTATTTCATCCCGATGATCACCCGCATGCAGACCGTGTTCCGCGGCGCCGAGATCGCCCGTGTTTTCCGGCTACGGCTCGCCGTGATGGCGGGCTCGATGCTGCTGTTCAATGTCGCGGCGACACCGATGTTCGACCTGATCGGCCCGACCCACACCGAGTTCTGGTTCGGCCTGCTCCTCCTGGCGCTCGGCATCGCCGGCTGGGTCTACTTCTGGCGTGCTGAGAACCGCGAGGCCGCGGGCGCGGCCGCCTCAGCCCAGCAGCGGCACGTGCCGTGAGCAGTCGCGCGGCAGGATGCCGGTGAGGCGCGGATCGGCGAACACCTCGACCTGGAAGGCATAGGGCACGAAGCCGGACCGCCGGTAGAAGTCGAGCGCCGCGGGATGGTCGAGCGTGCAGGTATGCACCCAGAACCGCCTGATCGGCCGCGCCCAGGCCCGCGCGATCGCCTCGTTCATCAGGGTCCGCCCAATACCCGTTCCCACTGCCTCGGCAGCCAGCCCGAAGAACGCCAGCTCGCATTCCCCCGGCTTGCTGAAGTCGAGTTCGAGAATGCCGACATTCCGCCCGTCTTTGCGCAGGACGAGGAATTCCACCTCGGCGTTGTCGAGGATCGCCTGCAGCTTCTCGTCCGCCATGACCAGCCGCGAGAACCACAGCCAGTCCGTCCCCACCGCGCGATAGAGTTCGCGATAGGCCGCGATGGTCCGTTCGAGCGGCTCCAGCGCAAAGCCCGGCGGGAAAGGCCGCGCCGCCCGCTGCGGCGGACGGGCCGGCATTTCGAGGCTGGTCACGATGGTCGCGACGTGCCCCGGCGGAACGGCGGAATACCCGGGCGGCAGGACAGGATTGGTGATGTTCATGCCGTTGTTGATTAGACGATCTCGAACGAAGCAGCCAAGCACGCCACACTTTGTTTGTCCCCACGGAGCTTCGGCAAGCCGGGATTCGGCTCTTGCGGGAAACGCCGTGTATCGATAATCTTGGATAGATACACGGCGTTACCCAGAAGGAGACTTCCCGTGGCCAAGGCATTTCCGACCGACAATCCGTTCCTCAAGGGCTACTTCGCGCCGGTCAACACCGAGGCCGATGCGGGACATCTCCAGATCAGTGGCGAGATGCCGAAGGAACTCTGCGGCACTCTCTATCGCAACGGGCCCAACCCGCAGTTCGCACCGCGCGGTCCCTATCACTGGTTCGGCGGCGACGGCATGATCCACGCCTTCCACATCGAGAACGGCAACGTCTCCTACAAGAACCGCTGGGTGCGGACGCCCAAGTGGAAGATCGAGAACGAGGAGGGCGAAGGCCTCTCCGGCACGTTCGGCAATCCGCGCTACACCGACCCGCGCGTGTTCGCCCTGAACTCGACCATCGCCAACACCAACATCGTCTGGCACGGCGGCAAACTTCTGGCGCTGGAGGAGGCGCATGCGCCCTTCTCGCTCGATCCGAAGAGCCTGATGCCGGTCGGCCCCAAGGACGGCGGCTACGAGACGTTCGGCGACAAGCTCATTGGTCCCTTCACCGCACATCCCAAGTTCGATCCCGAGACCGGCGAGATGATCTTCTTCGGCTATTCGGCGACCGGCCGCTTCACCAAGGAAGTCAGCCTCCAGACCGTGACCGCGGACGGCACGGTGACGCGCGCCGAGATCCTCGACGGTCCCTTCCCCTCCATGATCCACGACTTCGCGGTGACGAAGAACTGGATCGTCGTGCCGATCTTCCCGCTCACCTCGTCGATGGAGCGCGCCATGGGCGGCCTGCCGCCGTTCGCCTGGGAACCGGACAAGGGCACGCACATCGCCTTCATCCCGCGCAAGGGCACCGTGGCCGACGTGAAGTGGGTGACCGCGCCGCCGTCCTACGTCTTCCACCCGATGAACCATTTCGAGACGGCGGACGGCAAAATCGTGATCGACGTCATGAAGTACGACGTGGCGCCGCTGTTCCCGCTGCCCGACGGCTCGCCCTCCACCAAGGAGCCGCCGGCCGCGCGCCTGTTCCGCTGGACCTTCGACCTGTCCGGCCAGTCCAACACCTTCCGCGAGGAGCAGCTCGACGATCGGACCGGCGAGTTCCCGCGCTTCGACGAGCGCTTCTGCATGAGCGACTACCGCCATGGCTGGATCGTGTCGGGCAACATCACCCATGCCGGCGTGCGCCGCGGCGAGGGCATCACCCATTACGACCTGAAGAAGGGCACCAACGCCACCTGGAAGGCGGGCGAGGACGACCGGTTCGGCGAACCGGTGTTCGTGCCGCGCCACGACACGGCGGCCGAGGGCGACGGCTGGGTGCTGGCGACGATCTTCCGCTCCGCCGAGGGCCGCAGCGACCTCGGCGTTTTCGAGGCGACCGACATCGCCAAGGGGCCCGTGGCGCTTGCGCATCTCAGCAGCCGCGTCCCGGCGGGCTTCCACGGCAACTGGCGGCCCGGTACGCTGTAGGATGATCACCGTCCATCACCTGAACAATTCCCGCTCACAGCGCATCCTCTGGATGCTCGAGGAGCTCGGCCTGGCCTACGAGGTGAAGCGCTACCAGCGCCAGCCGTCGATGCAGGCGCCGCAGGAGTTGCGCAACGTCCATCCGCTGGGCAAGTCACCGGTCATCACCGACGGAGACAAGGTGCTGGCCGAATCCGGCGCGATCCTCGAGTACCTGTCGGAAACCTATGGCGAGGGCAAACTCACCCCGGCCGCCGGCACGCCGGAGCGGCTGCAGTACACCTATTTCATGCACTACGCGGAGGGCTCGCTGATGCCGCTCCTGTTCATGAAGCTGGTGTTCGACCGCATCCCGTCGCGCGTGCCGTTCTTCATGCGGCCGGTGGCCCGCGCCATCTCCGGCGGTGCGGACAAGACCCTGCTGGCACCGCAGATCGGCAACCACTTCATGTTCCTCGAAGGCGAGCTGTCGCGCCGCGAATGGTTCGCCGGCCCCGACTTCACGGCCGCCGACATCCAGATGAGCTTTCCGCTGGAGGCCGCGAGCGCGCGCGCGCCGGCGATCCGGGGAATGCCCCGGCTCAAGGGATTCCTCGACCGCATCCATTCCCGCCCCGCCTACAAGCGGGCCCTGGAAAAGGGCGGCGCCTACGACTACGCGAAATAGCGACAACCGCTTGGGACCGGGGCCGGCGCCGTGCTAGGCCCGTAACCCGACACGAAGACGTACGAATCCAAGGAGCGAAACGATGGCCCTTCCCGCCCTGCTGCGCGACAACCTCTCGATCCCGGTGGTCGGCGCGCCGCTGTTCATCGTGTCCAACCCGGACCTCGTCATCGAACAGTGCAAGGCGGGAGTCGTCGGCTCCTTCCCGGCGCTGAACGCGCGCCCGAAGGAGATGCTCGAGGAGTGGCTGAAGCGCATCACCGGCGAGCTGGCCGACTACAAGGCCAAGCACCCGGAGAAGAAGGTCGCGCCCTTCGCGGTGAACCAGATCGTGCACAGCTCCAACGACCGCCTGCAGCACGACATCGACATGTGCGAGAAGTACAAGGTGCCGATCCAGATCACCTCGCTGCGCGCGCCCGACGACGTGGTCGTCTCGGCGCACCGCTACGGCTGCCTGGTGTTCCACGACGTGACCAACGTGACGCACGCCAAGCGCGCGCTGAAGGCCGGCGTCGACGGCCTGATCCTGGTGTGCGCCGGTGCGGGCGGCCATGCCGGCCGGCTCTCGCCCTTCGCCCTGGTGCCGGAAGTGCGCCAGTTCTACGACGGCACGATCCTGCTGTCGGGCTCGATCTCCAACGGCGCCTCGGTGCTGGCGGCCCAGGCAATGGGCGCCGACCTCGCCTATCTCGGCACGCGCTTCACCGCGAGCAAGGAAGGCAACGCGACCGACGCCAACAAGCAGTGCATCATCGATTCGAACGGCGAGGAGATCGTCTACACGAACCTCTTCACCGGCGTGCACGGCAACTACATGAAGCGCTCCATCGCGGCCGCCGGCCTCGACCCCGACGCGCTGCCGGAAGCCGACAAGAGCAAGATGAACTTCGGCTCGGGCGGCAACATGAAGGTCAAGGCGTGGCGCGATATCTGGGGCGCCGGACAGGGCGTGGGCCAGATCCACGACGCGCCGCCGGCCGGCGAAATCGTTGCCCGTCTCAAGGCCGAGTACGAGGCGGCCCGCGCCGCCCTGTTCGCCGGCGAGACGGTGCCGACGAGCCTGAAGCAGGCCGCCGAGTAGCTGCTTCGCTTCCATGCACCGCCTCGCCCTTCTGGCGCTGCTCGTCCTGCCCGGCGCCGCCGCCGCCCAGAGCGGCGTCGAAGGGCGGCTGAACGAGCTGCAGCGATCGACGGCGGCCCTGTCGGCCCGGATCGAGCAGCTCAAGGTCCAGAACCAGCAGCTCCAGCAACGGCTGGAGAAGATGCAGGCGGGATTCGAGCAGCGCATCGAACGGCTGGAGAAGCGTCCCGCACCGGCCCGGCCCGTCCCGCGCGCCGGCGCCGCCAAGCCGTAGTCCAACGGCGCCAAATTCTGCTTGCCGATCCCCTGGCGACCGGCCTATTGCGGGCCATCGCCGGCCAGATGCACGAGCGCCGGCGACCGAGAGACGGCGACATCCGACCCGAGTGTACCGCGCTCCCGCTCACCTTCGTGACGGCGCAGCATGACAGTCGCTTCCAGGTCCTTTCCCCTTCGTCGCTAGCCATGGCCCCCGATCCCAAGGCCCGACAGGCCGCCCTGTTCCGCTATGTCGAGCTGTTCCTCGACGAGGTGGAGAGCCGTGGGCGCGAACTCGATCCCAAGGAGTGCGAATGGCTGGCCGAGGTGCTGGTGCGCCTCGGCGCCGGCCAAACGGACTGCGAGCACGCCATGCGCCAGCTCGAGATGCTGCTGGCGACCGACCTCCCCCTGAATCGACGCCCCCACGATCCCGGCCTGCCGACGATCGGCGAGTATCGCAGGCTGGTCGGGTTGCTGCGCGACGCGTCGATGTAGCGGGTTGGCCGTCGCGGGCCCGCTCAGACGACCGTGCCGAACACGCGGCCGATGCCGGCGGTCAGTGCCATGGCGAGCGCGCCCCAGAAGGTGACGCGGACCGTGGCGCGCCAGACATCGGCGCCGCCCGCACGCGCGCCGATCGCGCCCAGCAGGGCGAGGAAGAGCAGCGAGGCCGCACTGACCGCGCCCACCAGCCAGCCGGCCGGCGCCACGACCACCATGAGCAAGGGCATCGCCGCGCCCACCGAGAAGGTCGCGGCCGAGGTCAGCGCGGCCTGGAGGGGACGGGCCGCGGTCGCGCCGGATATCCCGAGTTCGTCGCGGGCATGCGCCTCCAGGGCGCCCCTGGTCATCAGCTGCTCGGCCACCTGCCGCGCGAGCGCGGGTTCGACTCCGCGGCCGACATAGATCTCCGCCAGCTCGTCCCGCTCGAAGTCCGGATTTGCGGCGAGTTCAGCGCCCTCGCGTGCCAGGTCGGCATGCTCGGTGTCAGCCTGGGAGCTCACGGAAACATACTCGCCCGCCGCCATCGACATGGCGCCGGCCACCAGTCCGGCGATACCCGCGATCAGCACGTCGCCCGGCGCCGTGGCGGCCGCAGCCACACCCACGATGAGACTTGCCGTCGAGACGATGCCGTCGTTGGCCCCCAGCACGGCGGCGCGAAGCCAACCGATCCGTTGGACGAGATGGTTCTCCCGATGCACTCGCAATCTGGTCATGTCCGGTTCCGCCGATCGCTTACAGGTGCTTCGTCAGCATAACCCTGGCCGCCGAAACGGCCGCTCAAAAATGCCCGTGAGGAGCAGGTCCGGCAGGATGGCGTCTCTTCTGCGGACCAATGCCGTACCGGCAAGAGCGTTGGAGGTTCACGAACGCCCTTCGAGCGTCGCCGCGGTGCTTTCCTCGTTGGCGAGATAGCCGCGAATTGCCGCCTCGCCGTCCAGCGCCCGATCGGGTTCGCGTCCGTCGCCGTGGGCAATGAGTTGCAGGCAGAACCAGCCGAGGCCCGCCTTCGCGGGCACGATGCGCTCCTCATAGGCTTCGGCGCGATCCGTCTCGCCGCGCAGCAGGCGATTGGGCAGATCGGTGTCGACGCACATCGGCCGGCCAAGCCCGATCACGTCGCACGCGCCCTCCTCCAGCGCCGCTTCCATCGCGGCCAGCGTGCGGAACCCGCCGGTCAGCATGATGGGCACGGTCGCGACCTTCCGGACCGACCGCGCATAGTCGAGGAAGTAGGCCTCGCGCCGGACCGTACTTTCCTTGGCGCCGCTGCCCATCATCGCGGGCTTCTCGTAGTTGCCGCCGGAAATCTCGATCAGGTCGACCGAGGCCTCGCCCAGCCACGTCACGACCTGAAGGCATTCCTCGTTCGAAAAACCGCCTTGCTGGAAATCCGACGAATTGAGCTTCACCGAAATGCAGAAGCCGGGTGCCGTGGCCGCCCGCACGGCGCGTACGACCTCGAGGAGCAGGGACGCGCGGGCGGCGATATCGCCACCCCAGCGATCGTCGCGCCGGTTGGCCAGCGGTGTCAGGAACTGGCTGAGCAGGTAGCCGTGCGCGGCATGGACCTGCACGCCGGTAAAGCCCGTCTCGTGCGCCACCCGGGCGGCATGGGCGAAGCGGCGCGGCAGGTCGGCCACTTCCTCCGCCGTCATCGCGCGCGGGTGTGCGAAGGCGCTCTCGGGCAGCGCCAGCGGAACCGCCGAGGGCGCCACCGGCTGGTCGCAGACGCGGCGCGGCGTCTGGCGGCCTGGATGGTTGATCTGCATCCAGAGCTGCGTGCCGTTGACCGTGCCGGCGCGCGCATAGGCCCGAAGCGCCTCAAGCCCGTCATTGCCGTCGATCACCACATTGCCCGGCCGTTCGAGGTAGCGCCGGTCGACCTGCACGTTGCCCGTGACGACGAGCCCGGCGCCCCCCGCGGCCCAGCGTCCGTAGAGCCTCACATGCCGTTCGGTGGCACGGTTCATCCCATCGGCCAGCCCCTCGGTAAGCGGCGCCTTGCCGATGCGGTTCTTCAGCACGACGCCGTTGGGCAGGGTGAGCGGCTGGGCGAGATGGAGCTGACTCAGGGCTGACATGCGGGCGAGTGTGCCAAACCGGAGCCGCCCCCGCGAGCACGCCGTTTCGGCAGCAGAAAGGTCCCTCGCTTCGCTGGGGGGGACGCGCTAGAAATCGCGCCGCATGATCCGCCGCCTGTATGACTGGGTGATCCGCCTCGCCCAACACAAAAACGCCATCCCCGCGATGGGCGTGGTCTCCTTCATGGAGAGCTCGTTCTTCCCCATCCCGCCGGATGTGATGCTGGTGCCGATGGTGCTGGCCAACCGGGAGAAGGCCTTCAAGATCGCGCTGGTCTGCACGATCTGCTCGGTGGCGGGCGGGCTGTTCGGTTATGCCATCGGCTACTATTTCTTCGAGACGCTGGGTGCCTGGGTGGTGAAGACCTACGGGCTGCAGGCGGGCCTCGCGGCGTTCCGCGCCGGCTTCGCCGAGTACGGCACCTGGTTCATCCTGATCAAGGGCCTGACGCCGATCCCGTACAAGCTCGTGACCATTGCTTCAGGCGCCGCGCATTTCGACCTGTTCACGTTCGTGTGGGCGTCCATCTTGACGCGTGGCCTGCGGTTCTTCCTCGTGGCAGCCTTGCTGTGGAAGTTCGGTGAGCCGATCCGGGCCTTCATCGAGAAGCGCCTGACCCTGCTTACCTGGCTCTTCCTGTTCGCCCTGATCGGCGGATTCGTCGTCGTCCGGTTCCTCTTCTAGGGTCTTGCAATGGCCGCAGCCCAGCGCCTTCCCCTTCCCAGCCAGCTCGGCCTGATCGCGCTGCTCGGCAGCGGCGTGATGATCGGCGGCGCGTTCTTCTTCCAGTACGTGATGGGCCTCGCGCCCTGCGAGATGTGCCACTGGCAGCGCTGGCCACACTTCGCGGCGATGGCCGCGGGTCTCGCCGCCTTCGCCTCGTCCAGCCGGCCGCGCCTCGCCACCATCTTCGTGGTGATCGCCATCGCTGCCATCGCCATCAGCTCGGCGATCGGCATCTTCCATGCCGGCGTCGAGTATCGCTGGTGGCAAGGCCCGCAATCCTGCACCGGTACGGTGCCGACGGGTCTCTCGCCCGAGGAGCTGAAGAAGTACCTGTTCGGCGCCAAGATGGTCCGGTGCGACGCGATCGTGTGGTCGCTGTTCGGCATCTCGATGGCCGGGTGGAACGCGATCCTGTCGGCAATCCTCGCCGGCGGCCTCGCTTCGTCCCTCTCGCGGGTGGCCAGAACATGAAGACCGGTGACAACCGCAATCCCGGCGATCCCGATCCCCGCCAGGTGGTCGAGCGCACCATCCGCGTCGACCAGGCGGGCGAGTTCGGCGCCGTGCGCATCTACGAAGGCCAGCTCGCCGCGCTGCGCTGGACCGGACGGAGCAACAGCGAGACCGGCCGCCGTATCCAGCACATGGCCGCCCAGGAACGCCAGCACAACAAGGTGTTCGACAGGCTGCTGGTCGAGCGCCGGGTGCGGCCGACCGTGCTGTCGCCGCTGTGGAGCGTCGCAGGCTTCGCGCTGGGCGCCGCGACGGCGCTGATGGGCGACAAGGCCGCCATGGCCTGCACCGTTGCCGTCGAGGAGACGATCGAGGAGCATTACGCTGAACAGGCGGCCAGGCTCGGCGACGACGAGAAGGACCTGCGCGCCACGGTCGAGAAGTTCCGCGACGAGGAGATCGAGCACCGCGACACAGCGCTCGCCGCGGGCGCCGAACAGGCGCCGGGCTACGAGGCGCTGTCCGCCGTGATCAAGACCGGCTCGCGGCTGGCGATCTGGCTATCGACTCGAATTTAGCTAATGCACCCCGTCATCTCGACCGGAGCCTCGCTTAGCTAGGCGTAGCGGAGAGATCTGCGATCCTCGCGCAAAACGACGGAAGGACGGGGAAGGCTTCAACACCATCATCTTTTCTGAACCGTGCGGGCTCTCGCGCCTCAGAAGGCGCTGCCGCCCGCCGGTGCTGGATCAGGGCTAAGGTCGTTCACGTGCGAACGCCTTAGCCCTGATCCAGCTCCGAATCCCAATACAAGAAGTCACGCCAGCTCTCGTGGAGGTAGCCCGGCGGGAAGGCGCGGCCGTGTTCCTGCAGGAGCTGGGTCGAAGGCTCGACCGGCGCACAGTGCAAGACGAGACCGCTTTCCCTGAGCAGCCTGTTTCCCTTCAGCAGGTTGCACGGGCTGCACGCGGTGACGACGTTCTGCCAGCTCGTGCGGCCGCCGCGGGACTTCGGCACGACATGGTCGAAGGTGAGTTCGTTGGTGGCGAAGTCGCCGTTGCAATACTGGCAGGTGAAGCGGTCGCGCAGGAAGACGTTGAACCGCGTGAAGGCCGGCCGGCGGGCCGCCGGCACGTATTCCTTCAGCGCGATCACGCTGGGCAGCCGCATCTCGAAGGTCGGGCTGTGGATGATGCGCTCGTACTGCGAGACCACGCACACCCGGTCGAGGAACACGGCCTTTACGGCGTCCTGCCAGGACCAGACGGACAAGGGAAAATACGACAAAGGCCGAAAATCGGCGTTGAGAACCAGCGCATGGCAGGACTCAAGGCCCGGTGTCACGGCTAAGTCCGCCGCCTCGGAGTGGGACTACTCGGAAAGTCTATCCGGTCCAACATGGCGGCCATAGTGGCCGGACTCCGGGCGAAACACAATATGCGGGAAGAACTGTCACCCACATGTCATCTAGTCGCACGGGACGTGTCATAGTCGGCAGCACCTGACTCGGGGGAGACGAGGTTGGAGTTCCTGACGAAGCTGCCGCTGCTCACCGCATTCGCCTTCACGCTGATGCTCACCCTCGTGTTGCCCCGCCTGCTGGAGCGCCTCCGTCTGCCGGGACCGGTCGGCTACATTCTCGCCGGCATCGTCCTGGGGCCGCAGGTCCTCGGCATCCTGAAGCCGGATGGGCAGGTCATTCATTTTTTCTCCGAGATCGGCAAGCTGCTGTTGATGTTCTTCGCAGGCTTCGAAGTCGATCTCGCGCAGTTCAACCGTGCGCGGCGCAAGGCCGCCACATTCGGAGCATTGACCTTTGCCTGTCCTTTCATCCTGGCGATCGCGATGGCCGCGGCGCTCGGCTATTCCCCCAATGCCTGTGCCGTGATCGGCGCGGTCCTGGCTTCGCACACGCTGCTCGGCTTGCCGCTCCTCAAGCAGGCAGGCCTCATGGGCCGCGAATCGGTCGTGGCCACGGTCGGCGCCACCGTATTCACCGACCTGCTGTCCATCTTCGTGCTCGCGATCTGCCTGCCGATCCATCTCAGCGGCTTCGACCCGAAAAGCGTGCTGATCGAGATCCTGTGGCTCGCGCTCTACGTGCCCGCCGTGCTGCTGGGACTGAGTTGGCTGGCCAGGAAAATGCTCGCGACGATGGGCACGACCAAATCGGCACGGGCGCTGATCATGCTGCTGGTCATGGCGATCGCCGCGCAGGTCGCGGAATGGATCGGCATGGAGGGCATTATCGGCGCCTTCCTGGCGGGCGTTGCGCTGAAGCGAGCCTTCGACGACACGCCGAGCGACGATTCGCTCGAGATCATGAGCCAGACCCTGTTCATCCCGGTCTTCTTCATCGCGGCTGGGTTCCTCGTCGACTTCAGGGTCTTCTTCACCACCCTGCGCGAGCAACCGCTACTGGTAGTGGGCGTGCTCGGCGCATTGTTCGGCGGCAAGTGGCTGGCGGCCGAAATCGCGGGGCGCCTGCTGGGCTACGCCGCGCCCGACCGGCGTCTGATGTTCTCTCTATCGGTGCCACAAGTCGCCGCCACACTGGCCGTGGCCCTCGTGGCCTACGCCACCCGGAATGCCGCCGGCCAGCGCCTGATAGACGAGCCGATGCTGAACGCCACCGTGGTTCTGGTGATCGTAAGCTCGCTGATCGGCCTGGTCCTGACGGACCGGGCCACGAAGCAGATCGCAACGCCCAACCCGCCTAGCGGCTGAGCCGCTCCCGCGCGCCAGCCTCCGAACCCAGCGTCGCCGCGGCGGTGGCGAGCGCCACCACCGAGAGCACCATGACGGCGGCATAGCCGCCGGTGAGATCGTGCAGCACCCCGCCGATCCAGGCACCGAGGAAACCGCCCAGCCCCATCCCGATGGCGATCAGCCCGTAGATGCGGCCGAAATGCGCGCCGCGATAGCGCAAGGTGGCGAGCGTCGAGATCATCGGCCCGCGCGAGCCCATGCTGCCGCCGAACAGCAGCACGAAGGTCCACAGCCAGAAATCGTCGCCCGGCCCGCGCACCATCGCCAAGGCGCCCACGCCCGCGATCGAGCAGGCATAGGCCAGGATTGCCGCCAGCCGGCGCCCGCCGCGATCGGCCAGCCAGGAAAACCCGATCATGCCGAGCGGCGTCAGGAAGCCCGCAACCGCCATCGCGCGCGCGGCGTAGGGACCGTCCATGCCGCGCTCCAGCAGATAGACCACGCTCTGCGGCACCAGCGAGAAAATGCCGATCGACGTCAGCGCAAAGGACGAGGTGAGCGCCCAGAAGGGCCAATCGCGCAGCGCCTCGCCCACCGTGACGCCCGGCGCCGCGCTCTCGCGCAGCTTCGCGAGGCCCGGCGCCCCGCGCTCGATCTTCTTCCACGGCAGCACCAGCAGCAGCGGGATGAACAACGCGGTCAAGGCGGTGAAGACGAGATAGGCGTGACGCCAGCCATCGGTGTCGATCAGGTACTGAGCCGCCGGAAAGGTCGCCATCGCCCCGACGCCCGAGGCCGACCACGACACGGCGAGCGGCACGCCCAGCCGATCGGCCGGAAACCAGCGGCCGATCAGCGACGACGACAGGATGCCCGACAGCGAGGCCGCGCCGAACCCCATCATCACGCCCAGCGACAGGTAGAGATGCCAGAGCTGGCTTGCCTGCGAGGCGAGGGCGGTGCTGCCGGCCGCCGCGATCACGCCGATCACGGTCAGCGCGCGCAGGCCGAAGCGGTCGAGGATCCAGCCGGTGATGGGCGCCGCGGTGCCGCCGACCAGCAAGGCGAAACTGTAGATCAGCGTGACCGGGCCGCGATTGGCGTCGAAGTCGTGCTGGAGCGCGGGCACGAAGACGACGAACGTGTCGCTGACCGAGCGACTGGCGACGCCGAGCGCAAAACACAGCGCCACGAGCGCCCACGGCAAAGCCGATCCCATCGCCCCAACCTCGACGAGCCCGAGCGGCGATGCAAGCCGATTGCTGGCCCGGCAGGCTTGCATTCTCCGCATGCGCACGCCAGCTTCGGCGCCCGATTTTCATGTTGCGAGGGCCAAGGTGGACGACACTCTCATCATCAAGGCCGGCTTCAACGGCCCGCGCCTGTCGGGCAATGGCGGCTATGTCTCCGGCCTGCTGGCCGAGCGCTACAACAAGGCCTTCGGCGGCGACGGCGCGGTGGAGATCACGTTGCGCGCGCCGATCCCGATTGAGACCCGGATGAATCTCTTACGCGAGGACGCGGCGATCACGATGCGCGACGGCGACACGCTGATCTGCGAAGCGCGTGCCGGGAAGGTCGACCATCTCGATCCGCCGAAGCCACCCTCGGACTGGAATGCGGTGTTGCACCAGGACGCAGTCGGCGGCTGCGGCGAGGGCAGCGACTTCCAATGGTGCCTCGTCTGTGGCCGCAGCCGCGGCGTGGGCGACGGCTTGCGCGTGTTCGGCAGCCATTCAGGCAGCGGCACTTCCCTCTCCTGCTATGTGCCGCACGCCAACCACGCCGACGGTGACGGCCGGATCAGGCCGGAATTCCTGTGGGGCACGCTCGACTGTCCCGGCGCCTGGGCCGCCCAGGATCCCGACGACATACGTCCCGCCCTCACCGGCCGCATGACCGCGAAGGTGCTTGAACGCCCCAGGGTCGGCGAACGCTGCGCCGTCGTCGGCTGGCGCATCGGCGCCGAGGGGCGCAAGCTCTATTCCGGCACCGCGCTCTACACCAAGTCCGGCCGCCTCTGCGCGCTGGGCCACTGCACGTGGATCGTGTTGAAGGAATAAAGGGCCGCCGGCCGCACGACCCGCGTCGAACGAGGCAAGCCGTTTGCAGATCTCGCCCCTTCTTCTCGTCTTCGCCGCCGCGATCGTGACGTTCGTCCTGTTGCAGGCGTTCGGCGGGCGGCAGGGCCTGACCGCCCCGAACGCGGGCAAGGCCGCGCAGGTCGTCGCGGCCCTGCTCGCATCGATCAACATCGCCGGCGTGGTCGGGCTCGTATGGTTTGCCGCCGGAATGCTCGCCAACGACGGGGTGATGGTCATCGAGCTTTCGATCTGCGCGGGATTGATAGCGATGCTCGTCAGCCTCACCGCCTGCGGCGTCCTGCTGGCCCGGCGCGGCATAAGTGGCGGCGGCCTGACATTGCTGGCAGTTGGGAGCCTACCGACGCTCTTCGTCTATGCCTTCCTGGTCTATCTCGACTTCAATCCGATCGACTGGCGCTGAAGCGTTCAGCGCTCACGCACGAAGATCACCGCCGCCTCGTCGGCATAGGCCTGGCGCCAGCCCGGCAGGCGCGCCAGCAGGCGGTTGGCCGGCTGGTCGGGCGGCATGAACGTCCAGTCGATGCGATTGCGCTCGAGAAGCTGCTCGAGCGATTCGCCACCGCGCAGGCCGATCGTGTCGGCGTAGCGGCGGATGAAGTCACGGCCGTAGAGCTCGCCGCGGCCGTCGACGAAGGTCGGCACGCCGGCATGGATGAGATAGCCGCCGAAATTATAGTGATTGAGGACACGGCCGCCGATGCCCGCCTGCTTCACATAGGCCATCGCGGTCGACGGCATGGTCGAGAGCGGCGGCACGATGCCGCCATAGCGCACCAGGCCGAGCGCGATCGCTGCGCAGCAGGCGATACCCACCAGGACGGCGGCGCGGCCGGCCGGCAGCGCCAGCGCGGCGGCCTGGTCCGACAGCGACGCGCCAAGGCCGGGGGACGGATCGGGCCGCAGCGCCGGCCATTGCCGCGCGAGCAGCGGGGCGATCGCCAGCGGCGCGAGCATGGCCAGCAGCTCGGCGTTGCGCGCGTAGCTGAGATAGAGATGAAGCAGGCCCAGCACGACCAGCAGGCGCAGCAGCGGCAGTTTCAAGCCGCGCGACAGGGCGGCGTAGAGCGCGATCAGCAGCACCAGCTCGGCCAGCGGCTGCTTCTGGAAATCGGGCGACTTCCATTCCGAGATGAAGGCCAGCGCGTCGCCGATGCCGAAGATGCGGAGGGTGACGAGGATCGGCTCGGGCCCGTAGGGCGTGATGCAGGCGACGAGGAAGGCGGCTGCGCCGAACTTCGCCCAGCCGACGGACAGCGCCTTGCGTTCGGTCAGGTCGCGCGCGCCCAGGAGGGCCTCGACCGCGAACGCGCCGCCCAGCAGCAGGCCGAGCGTGAAGCCACCGTGAAGGTTGGCCCACAGCAGCATGGCGATCAGCAGCAATGGTTCAGGCGCGCGGCGCTCCTCGACGGCACGCACAAGGCCCGCCATCCAGATCAGCATGAACGGGAAGGCAAGGACATGCGGCCGCGCCAGGAAGTGCGGCAAGGTCATCGCGATGGCGGCCAGCGCGAACAGGGCGGCCGGCAGCGGGCGCAGGTCGCGCAGCAGCAGCCGCAGCATCAGCGCGAAGGACGCGGCGAGAGCGGTCGCCGCCAGCACGGTGACGCCACCCCAGCCGCCGAGCTTGAAGGCCACCGCCATCAGCAGTTGCGACAGCCACTCCTTGGCGATCCAGGGCTGGCCTGCGAAGGTGAAGGAGAACGGATCGACCGTCGGCACCGTGCCGTGCGCCAGCATCCAGTTGCCGACGGCGATATGCCAGTGACTGTCGGGGTCGGCCAGCAGCGGCAGGCCGCTTCCGTTGGCGAGGCAGATGAAGAGCAGCAGACCCAGCACCAGCGGCCAGGACAGGGACCAGGCCGAACGCGGCTGAGCGGCAGTCGAGGCGCCGGCCTCGGAGAGATCAGGGGATACCGAGAGGCCGGACGTGACGGCGATGAGACGCGCTCCGAAAGAAGGGGAACAAACGCCCCTAATCAATTGATATACATTATAATTTATGGACACGCTACTAATAGATCGCAGGCACCGGTCATCCTCTTCGACTTTCATTCTCCTCTCCCCCGCCAGGGAGAGAGGTAGGGTGAGGAGGTTACAGGTGATGGGCCGTGCCGTGCCCCCTCACCTGACTCTCCCCCTGCGGGGGAGAGGAATATGAGAATGGGATATAGAGAACACGATGCAATCGGCGCCCCTCCTGAAAGACCTGGTGCTCGTGGGCGGCGGGCACTCGCATGTCCATGTGGTCAGAAGCTTCGGCATGAAGCCGATGCCCGGCGTGCGGCTGACGCTGATCGGGCGGGACATCGAGACGCCCTATTCCGGCATGATCCCCGGCTTCGTGGCCGGTACTTACACGTTCGACGAATGCCATATCGACCTGGCGCGGCTCTGCGCGTGGAGCGGCGCGCGGCTGATCCATGCCGAGGCGGTCGGGCTCGACCGGCTCAACCGGCAGGTGCTGTTGAAGGATCGACCGCCGGTTTCCTACGATCTGGTCTCGCTCGATGTCGGCTCGTCGCCCAGCATGCAGGCGATCGACGGCGCGACCGAGTATGCGACGCCGGTCAAGCCGATCGCCGAACTGGGCCGGCGGTGGCTGGGCTTCCTCGAACGGGTCAAGGACTGGCAGGGCGCGCTCGACATCGTCGTGATCGGCGGTGGCGCGGGCGGCGTCGAGCTGGCGCTGGCCATCGACCATCGCCTGCGCCAGGTCGCGCGCGGCGCCCAGGTGTCGGTGACGCTGGCCACCAAGGGCGAGATCCTGTCGGGCCAGGCGGTCGCGGCGCGGCAGCGCATGCGCGCGATCTTCCGGCGGCGCGGCGTGCGGCTGATCGAGAATACTGCCACCACGCGCATCGACGCTGACGCCGTCCATCTCGAGAGCGGCGAGCGGCTGCCAGCCGACGACGCCTTCGTGGTGACGCAGGCCAGCGCCGCGACCTGGTTCGCCGAAACAGGTCTTCCGCTCGACGAGCGCGGCTTCTTCGCGGTCGAGCCGACACTTGCGTCGAGTGGCGACCCGACCGTGTTCGCGGCCGGCGACTGCGCCAGCGTGACCGCGCATCCGCGGCCCAAGGCCGGCGTCTTCGCCGTGCGCCACGGCCCGCCGCTCGCCGCGAACCTGCGGCTCGCGCTGCTGGGCCAGCCGCCCCGGCCCTTCACTCCGCAACGCCGCTACCTGTCGATCCTCGGCACCGGCGACGGAAACGCCGTGGCGACACGCGGTGGCTTTGCGATCGAGGGCGAATGGGTCTGGCGCTGGAAGGACCATATCGACCGCAAGTGGATGCGCATGTATCGCGAGCCGCCGGCGGCCCCGATGGACGCAGGCGCGCGCACCGCGCCGCCCGATCCGGCGCTGGCCGACGCGGAAGCAAAACGCCTGTTGGCCGATATCGGCATGCGCTGCGGCGGCTGCGGCGCCAAGGTGGGCGCGGGCGTGCTCGACCGCGTGCTGGCGCGCCTCGGCCCCTCGCCCGGCTCCAGCGCAGCCATCGGCCTCGACGCGCCCGACGATGCGGCGATGATCGAGGTGCCTGCGGGACAGGCGCTGGTGCAGTCGGTCGATTTCTTCCGCACCTTCATCGACGATCCCTTCGTGTTCGGCGAGATCGCGGCCGTGCATGCGCTGGGCGACGTCTGGGCGATGGGCGCGAAGCCGCACAGCGCCCTGGCGCTTGCCGTGGTGCCGGCGGCGGCGGAACGGCTGATGGAGGAAGACCTTTTCCAGATGCTGGCCGGCGCGCGGCGGGTACTCGACGATGCGGGTTGCGCGCTGATCGGCGGCCATTCCGGCGAAGGACCGGAGGCGGCGCTGGGGTTTTCCGTGAATGGCCTCGTCGTTGCGTCGCACGCGTTACGCAAGGGCGGACTGCGTCCCGGCGACCGGTTGGTGATCACGAAGAAACTCGGGACGGGTGTGATCTTTGCCGCCGCGATGCGCGGCATGGCCAGGGCCGCCTGGATCGAAGCGGCGCTCGCGTCGATGCGCACGCCGTCGGGCCCCGCTGCACAAGCGTTGCTCGATGCGGGTGCACATGCCTGCACCGACGTGACAGGCTTCGGACTTGCGGGCCATCTCGCCGAGATGATTCGCGCGAGCGGCAATGTCGCGGTCGACATAGATCTCGATGCGCTGCCGGCGCTACCGGGGGCGACCGAACTGTTTGCGCAAGGCTTCGCGAGTTCGCTGCAGCCGGAGAATTTGCGCGCGCGTCATCTCATCGACGGCATGGATCGCGCCGCATCGCACCCCAAGGTGTCGCTGCTGTTCGATCCGCAGACCGCCGGCGGCCTGCTCGCGGCATTGCCTTCCGACGCGCCGATCAGCGACGACATGACTCATGTCGGGACGGTGCGGGCGCGCGAAGAAAACGAGACAAGCATGCGAATCGCGCGCTAGATGCAATGTTATGCGAGGTCCGGCGTCCGCCGTCTCGCATTTTTGCACAGGGAGAACCGAATGGCTGCGAAGAAGAAAGCTGCGAAGAAGAGCGTCAAGAAGGCGGCGAAGAAGGCCGTGACGAAGACGAAGACCGCGGCGAAGAAGGCCGTGAAGAAGGCGACGAAGAAGGCAGCGGTTCGCCGCAAGCGCCGCTAGACTGGTGCCGGAGCGTCCCTGAAGCGGGGGCGCTCCGACGCATCGGGAGCCGGACATGGCGCACGCAAAGGCAAGCATCGGCACGACCAACTACGCAACCGCCATCGCGACCGGTCACAGCGAGCATCACAAGCTTACAGCCGACGAAGGCCCGGAGCTCGGCGGGAAAGATGCCGGCCCCGCCCCCTACGACCTCCTGGCCTCGGCACTGGGCGCCTGCACCGTCATCACGCTTCGCATGTATGCCGACCGCAAGCAGTGGCCGGTCACGGCCGTGCATGCCGACATCCATTTCAGCCGCGACGGCGACAAGCAGCGCATCGACCGCGTCCTGACCATCGAGGGCGCCGTCGACGACGAGCAGAAGAAACGAATGGCCGACATCGCCGAGCGCACCCCGGTGACGCTCACGTTGAAAAACGGGCTGGAGATCAGGACGTCGCTGGCGTGACGCTCACGTTCCCCTCCCCCTGACGAGGGCGAGGAGTATGAGTCTTACTTCTTTCCTCGCGACTTCCAGGCTTCGAAGTCGCGCTTGGCTTCCTCGCCGGCCACGGGGAACAGGCCCTTCAGTGAGCGCCCGCGGGCCACTTCGGCCTCCGCGAATTCCTCGTAGTGGTAGTTGTTCAGCGCTTCCTCGGCGACGGCCTCGACGATGTCGGGCGGAATGACGACGATCGCGTCGCGGTCGCCCACGATCACGTCGCCGGGATAGATGGCGACACCGCCGCAGGCGATCGGCAGGTTGAGGTCGACCGGGCGATGCGCGATCGGGCTGGGCGGCGAGGACGGGCGGCGGTGATAGGCCGGGAGTCCCGTCTTGTGCACACCGTCGGTGTCGCGAAAGCCGCCGTCGGTGACGATGCCGGCGGCACCACGTGCCTTCAGCCGGCCGACGTAGAGATCGCCCGCAGAGGCCGCCCGCGAATCGCCACGCGAATCGATCATCAGCACATGGCCCGGCGGACACTCCTCCATCGCCTGCGGCTGCACCATCGAGCGATTGGTGGACGTCGGTCCGTCCTTGTCCTCGCGCGATGGAATGAACCGCATCGTGAAGGCGAGCCCGACCATGCGCGGCTGCTCGGGCCGGATCGGCCACACGTCGAACAGGGTCATGCTGCGCAGTCCCCGCCGGTTCAGCACACCCGTCAGGGTCGAGGTGCCGACTTTCGCCAGCGCTTCCTTCAGATCGGATGACAGCACGGTCATGGTCTTCTCTCCCACTCGCTTTTGATCTCTCGCTTTAGACGCGACGTTAGCCGATAATTCCGGCCATGCGCGTGGAAATCCTCTGTACCGGCGACGAGATCCTCACCGGCAAGACCGTCAACACCAACTACAGCCACATGGCCCGCCGCCTCGTCGAGGTCGGCCTGGGCGTTCATTGGGGCACAACGGTCGGTGACGACCGCGAGAGCCTGCTGAAGGCCTTCCATCAGGCCGGCGAGCGCGCCGATGCGGTGATCGTGAACGGCGGGCTCGGGCCCACGGTCGACGATCTCTCGCAGGAGGTCGCGGCCCAGGCCTGCGGCGTCGAGCTCGTGCTGAGCGACTACTGGATGACGCGCATGACCGAATCCTACGCGCGGCGCGGCCGCGTCATGCCGCCCAACAACGTGAAGCAGGCGATGTTGCCGGCCAATGCCGAGTTCATCGACAATCCGATCGGCACCGCCTGCGGCTTCGCTGTCACCATCGGCAAGGCCCGCTTCTTCTTCACACCGGGCGTGCCGCGCGAGATGCGCCGCATGCTCGACGAACAGGTGCTGCCGCGCATCCTGGCGATGAGCGGCATCAAGGGCGTCACCAGGCTGAAGCGCTTCCACACGTTCGGCATCGGCGAATCGCGCGCCGACCAGATGCTGGGCGACATCGAGGCCTTCAAGGAAGGTGGCGGCATCAAGCTCGGATTCCAGGCGCACTATCCGCAGCTCGAGACCAAGCTCGCGCTGCGCGCCGACGACGAACCCGCCCTCGCCGCCCTGCTCGACCCGGCCGAGGCCGAGGTGCGCAAGCGGCTGGGCAACTTCATCGTGGCCGAAGACGAGCAGACCATCGAAGGCGTGATCCTGGGCAAGCTGCTGGCGGGCGGCTTTACGCTGGCCCTCGCAGAGACGGTGACGGGAGGCCATCTCGCCGCGCGCCTCGCGCCGCTGGCGGGCGCCGAGCGCGCCTTCCGCCGCGGCATCGTCGCGCGCGATCTTGCCGAACTCGGCGCCACCTCGGTGACGCCCGACCAGGCGGCGGCTGTGGCAAAAGCCATCCGCGCCTCGACCGGCGCCAGCCATGCGCTGGTCGTGCTGCTCGAACTCGACGAAGGCGCGGACCGGCCCGACATGGGCGGCAAGATCTGCATCGGCCTAGCCGACGCGACCGGCGCCGTAACGCGCCAGGCCCGCCTGATCGGCGGCCGCGACTGGGTGCGCGTCGGCGCGACCGAACTCGGCCTCGACTGCCTGCGCCGCCACCTGCTCGGCCTCCCCGTCGACGAACGCATCGATTTCGAGCGGCGTTAACCCCTCATAACGTCTACTCGCGCCGGCCTCACAGCTGGTGCATTCTCCCGCGGCGAGCTTTTCATCGCAGCGAGAGGAGCGTTCCATGCCTTTCATCAAAACCCGCGACGGCACCGACATCTATTACAAGGACTGGGGGAAGGGTCCGGCGGTAACCTTCAGCCATGGCTGGCCGCTGACGGCCGATGCCTGGGAAGACCAGATGGTGTTCCTCGCCCACAACGGCTTCCGCGTGATCGCGCACGATCGCCGTGGGCATGGCCGCTCGGGCCAGCCCTGGGACGGCAACGAGATGGACACCTATGCCGACGATCTGGCGGCGCTATTCGAGGCGCTCGACCTGAAGGACGCGGCGATGGTGGGCCATTCGACCGGCGGTGGCGAGGTGGCTCGCTTCATCGGCCGGCATGGCACCAGGCGCGTCTCGAAGGCCGTGCTGGTCGGCGCCGTGCCGCCGCAGATGCTCAAGACCGCGGCCAATCCGGGCGGGCTGCCGATGGAAGTGTTCGACGGCATCCGCAAGGGCGTGACCGACGATCGCTCGCAGTTCTTCAAGGACCTGACGACGCCCTTCTACGGCGCCAACCGCGACGGCGCGAAGGTGAGCCAGGGCGTCCGTGACTTCTTCTGGATGCAGGGCATGATGGGCGGGCTGAAGCCGCTGCTCGACTGCATCAAGGCCTTCTCCGAGACCGACTTCACCGAAGACCTGAAGAAGTTCGACGTGCCGACGCTGATCATCCACGGTGACGACGACCAGATCGTGCCGATCGACGCTTCGGGCAGCGCTTCCGCCAAACTGGTGAAGGGTGCGACACTCAAGGTCTATCCAAAGGGGAGCCACGGGCTCGCCACCATGAACAAGGACCAGCTCAACGCAGACTTGCTGGCCTTTCTGAAGGGATAAAGGAAACAAGAAATGGCTGTCGTCGAGACCGAGAAGCACGGGCAGATCTTCGTCGTTCGCATGAACCGGCCCGACCGGTTGAACGCGCTCAATCATGAGATGCGGACCGAGCTGTCGAAGGCGTGGAACGAGTTCCGCACATCGAAGGAACTCGAAGTCGCGATCTTCACCGGGGCCGGGCGCGGCTTCTGCGCCGGTGAGGACATGAAGGAATCGCTCAAGGACGGCACACCGGGCGGCCGCCGTCCGGAGATCGAGGACCCGTTCATGTCGGGCAAGCTCGAGAAGCCGGTGATCGCCGCGATCAACGGTTTCGCCATGGGCGGCGGCTTCATGCTGGTCGAGCGCACCGACCTGCGCGTCGCCGTGCGCGAGGCGGTGTTCGAGGTCTCCGAGGCCAAGCGCTGGCTGCTGGGCGGCTACAATCACGGCCACATCGCCAACCTGCCCTATCCTGTGGCGATGGAGATGGCGCTGGGATTCCGCTTCACCGCGCAGCGCTTCTACGAGATCGGCTTCGTCAACCGCCTGGTCGACGCCGCCGACCTGATGCCGACGGCGATGACGATGGCCGAGCATCTGCTGACCCTGCCGCCAGCCAGCCGCGTGAACACCGTCCACATGATGCGCCAGATGCGTCCCGCGCCCGGCCCCGACATGGTGAAGCTCGCTGACGCCCTGCACGACCACGGCGCCAAGAGCGATCTCATGGAATCGCGCGCCGCCTTCGCCGAGAAGCGCAAGCCCAACTTCAAGGGCTGGAACGATCCCGAGGACCGGTATCGCCTGCCGACCCTCGAGAGTGTGCGCAAGAAATAGAGCGACCAAACGACCAAGGCCGGCCTGTGCAAAGCGGGCCGGCCTTCGTCATGCTTGGGGATCGGCCGCACGCCTCCCGGCCAACCCCAACGTGTCATCCCGAGCGTAGCGAGGGATCTTTCTCTTTCATGGTCTACGTGAAGAACGCGGATCCCTCGCTGCGCTCGGGATGACACCGGTGTTGTCATGACGAGATGTGCGTCACCTCTACTGACGCCGGTCGGCTCTAATACGCCCGCCCCTCGCAGCGCGCGGCGACGGTCTGCACGATCGCGCCGCGGTGGTCGGCGTAATAGACGTGCGTGCCGTTCTCCTGGCCGCGCTGGATACCGATCATGATCCTGTCGGTTGGCACGATCCCGGTGAGCACGACGAGATGGCGGTCGGCGAACAGCACCGAGGCGCGCACCGGTACGGCGCCGTTGTAGATCACGGTGGGCTCGCCGCCGCGGTTGATGATCGCGAACTTGGCACCGTCGTCCGCGATGCAGACCGACTGGCCGTCGGTGATTTCGGCCGGCGCGGGCTTCGGAACAGCCGCGCGGCCCGCAACGACGCCCGGCATCGGGGCCGAGGGCGGACGGTCGGGCGAGGCACCGTATTGGCTGGGCTGCTGCATCTGCGGCACCGGCGCGGGACGGGGCTTGTCAGCCGGCGGCTCCGCCCCGGGCCGCATCGCTTCGGAGGCGGCCATCACTTCGAAGCCGGGCCCGCGAACGTAGCGCTGCGCGAGGTAGCCGATGACGCCGACGAAAACGAGCAGCACCGCGGCAAGCATCACCGCGGCCCGCCGACGCGCAGTCGCATCGGCATGCAGCAGCGGGCCCACCGGCGCCATGAGACGCGGCGGAGGGAACAACCCGGGCAGAGACTGACGAAGCCCCGGGGCAGGGTGCGAAGCCGCCGCCCGGACCGCCGAGCGCACCTTGCCGAACAGGATCGCCGCGATGCGCTGCCGGGAACGGGCCTTGCCCGCCGCCTTCGCCGCCCGCGCGGTCGCCGCCGCCCGGGCCGCCTGTGCGCGGCGCGCGCGCTCGGCGTCGAGCACCGACCGAACCCTGGCGTCGTATCCGGCGCGGTCCTCGGGATTGCTCAGAACCTGATAGGCGGCCGTGATCTGGCGGAAATTGTAGGCCGCCAGCTCCGGATTCCCCGAGGCGACGTCGGGGTGGTACTTCTTCGCGAGATCGACATAGGCCGCGCGGATCATCGCCGCGTCCGCCGTCCGCGGCACGCCCAGCACGAGATAATGGTCGACGTCGATCTTCATCGCCGGTTCATCTTACCGGATTTCACCGGAACGGCCCATGCACCACATCTGCCCACCCTCCGAGTCCGCATTACGGACTCAGATGAAATTCTCCTCCGGCAGGCCGCCGCAGCGCGTATCCTCATGGGCAACGGACAAAAGTTCCGGGAGGAAGCCCATGACCTACCAGTCGATCGAAGTGCGCAAGCTGACGCCCGGTATCGGGGCGGAGATTTCCGGTGTCGATCTCGGCAAGCCGCTCGGCAACCAGCAGTTTCAGGAAGTGCACGATGCGCTGATGGAGAACCTGGTGATCTTCTTTCGCGACCAGAAGATGTCGGTCGAGCAGCACAAGGAGTTCGGCCGCCGTTTCGGGCCGCTGCACGTCCATCCCAACGCGCCGATCGAACTGCCCGAACATCCCGAGATCCTGGTCATCAAGGCCGACGAGAAATCGCGCCATGTCGCCGGCGAGGAATGGCACACCGACGTATCGTGCGACATCGAGCCGCCGATGGGCTCGATCCTCTATCTCACCGAGGTGCCGCCCGAGGGCGGTGGCGACACGCTGTTCGCCAACATGTATCGCGCCTACGACACGCTCTCGGAGCCCATCAAGCAGCTGCTGCAAGGCCTGACGGCGCTGCACGACAGTTCCAAGGCGCATTACTATCGCGTGAAGGCCACGGACCGCGACGGCATCAAGTTCCCCAACGCCGAGCATCCGGTGGTGCGCACCCATCCCGTGACGGGCAAGCAGAGCCTCTACGTCAATCGCGGCTTCACGCTCCGCATCCCGCAGCTGCGCAAGCACGAGAGCGATGCATTGCTGGAGATGCTCTACCGCCACATCGAGACGCCGGAATTCCAGTGCCGCTTCAAGTGGCAGCCCAATTCGGTGGCGTTCTGGGACAATCGCTGCGTCCAGCACCACGCAATGTTCGACTACTTCCCGCACCGACGGTACGGCCACCGCGTCACGGTGTGCGGCGACAAGCCGTTCCTGCGGAAGAACTAGCGCCGGCCTTTACACTCGCCCGGCCTCTGTCCTATACCCGGTCCACGATGATGCGTTTCGCGACCAAAACGACCACGACCAAAACGACCACCTTCGGTGGGCCGGCGAGGACGTGCGCGTAGAGTCGAACGTGACATAGGACAACCTCAAGGCCCCGCCGGTTTCGGACGGGGCCTTTGTCTTTCCAGGCGTCCGTCTCCCGGCTTCAACGAAGGAGACAGACATGAATTCGAGACCTCTCACAGTAGCCATCGTTGGCGCCACCGGCGCCGTCGGCATGGAGTTCCTGCGCTGCCTCGCCGAGCGGCGTTTCCCGGTGAAGGAGCTGCGCCTGCTCGCCTCCGCCCGCTCCGTGGGCCGCGAGCTTTCCTTCGACGGCAAGGCGCTCGTCGTCCAGGAACTCACCGAGAAGAGCTTCGAGGGCGTCGATATCGCATTGTTCTCGGCGGGTGGCGGCATATCGAAGCGCTACGCCCCAATCGCGGTCGCGGCCGGCGCCATCGTGGTCGACAACTCCTCGGCTTTCCGAATGGACCCGGAGGTACCGCTGGTGATCCCAGAGATCAATGCCGGCGCCATCGCCGGCCACAAGGGCATCGTCGCCAATCCCAACTGCGCGGCCATCATCGCCATCACGCCGCTCTGGCCGATTCATCAGCACAACCGCATCCGGCGCATGACCATCGCCACCTATCAGGCGGCCTCGGGCGCCGGCGCCGCGGCCATGGACGAGCTCGCGGACTCGACACGCGCCTATCTCGACGGCCGCGCCTTCCAGCCCAGGGTGCTGCCGCACCCCTACGCCTTCAACCTGTTCAGTCATAACACCGCGATCGATCCCGAGACCGGCTACAACGACGAGGAGACCAAGGTCATGCGCGAGACCCGCAAGATCTACGGCGATCCGGACCTGCGGCTGTCGGCGACCTGCGTGCGCGTGCCGGTGCTGCGCGCCCATGCGGCCGCCGTCACCTTCGAGTGCGAACGTCCGATCGACGAGGCCCGGGTGCGCGTGCTGCTCGCCAACGCGCCGGGCGTGCGCCTGGTCGACGACCGCGAGCGCAACATCTTCCCGATGCCACGCGATGCCAGCCAGCAGGACGACATCCTGGTGGGGCGCATCCGCCAGGACCTCGGGGATCCGAGCGGCCACTCGATCTCGCTGTTCGTGGCGGGCGATCAGTTGCTGAAGGGTGCGGCTCTCAACGCCGTTCAGATCGCGGAGCACCTGCTGGCGGCCTGACATTGGCGTCAGGAACTGCCGGAGCATCTAGATCGTCGCGAGCCGGGTATCTCCGCTCGCGACGACGGCCTATCTATTTTCTGGTGCGTTCGACGCTGGTGCTGGCGGCGCCCATGGTCTTGACCAGCTCGTAGATGCGCTTGCGCACCGAAGGCTCTTTAATCTTGTAGTACGCGCGCACGAGCTGCAGCGTCTCACGCTTGATCAGAGGGTCCTTCTCGACAGCGAAGGGGGTGCCGGCCTCGCCAAAGCCGCCACCCTTCTTGACGCGGGCCGCCATCGGCCGGCCAGCCAGCACGTTGCTCGGCATTTCGTCGAAGAAATAGGAAACCGGCACGTCCAGCGCCTTGGCAAACTCGAAGAGACGGCTAGAGCCCACCCGGTTCGCCCCCCGCTCGTACTTCTGCACCTGCTGAAAGGTGAGACCGACCGCATCGCCCAGCCTGGTCTGGCTCATGCCAAGCAGGGTGCGACGCTGGCGCATGCGGATACCGACGTGAGCGTCGACGGGATGCGATTTTGCCATTCCTGTTCTTCTTCCTGTTCGACGGTCCTACGCACTACGCGCCGAAAGCCCGGC
The DNA here is from genome assembly GCF_019039055.1 of Reyranella humidisoli. Taxonomy (NCBI): domain Bacteria; kingdom Pseudomonadati; phylum Pseudomonadota; class Alphaproteobacteria; order Hyphomicrobiales; family Reyranellaceae; genus Reyranella; species Reyranella humidisoli. The sequence goes on along the minus strand of NZ_JAHOPB010000001.1, from coordinate 2,783,431 downwards.
CAGGCTCAAAACAACTTTCACTGCATCGGTATCACCGACCGTGCCGGGTCGTCCAAGCCAAAGGAGACGGTCATGCAGAAATCCCGCCGGGGATTGCTTTCGCAATGAGTAAATTGCTGTTTGAACGCAATTAACGATCGCCAATTCGCGCCGCAAAGCCAATTTTCGCTATTGCCGAATCACACAATATGCAACCCGACGTTGCCAACTTGCCCGGGACACGTCCATTATCGTCAGACCAGCCTTCAATACCTTTTGGGTATCGACAATGGATCTGAGGCAATTGAGATACTTCTGCGCCGTTGTGCGGGAAGGCCATTTCGGACGGGCAGCCGCGTCGCTGGGAATCGCCCAGCCGCCCCTCACCCGCCAGATCCAGAGCCTCGAGCACCGACTCGGCGTCGAGCTTCTCCATCGGACCCAGAAGAAATTCGAGGTGACGCAGGCGGGCCTCCTCCTCTATGAGCGGGCACGGCGGCTTCTCGATGGGGCTGACCAGGCCGTGGACGATGTGCGGCGCCTGGGGAGCGGCGAGACGGGACGCCTCACTGTCGGCTTCGCCCCGTCCAATGCCTTCACGCTCTTGCCGCCGATCGTCGCGCGCTTTCGCTCGGCTTATCCCGACGTGGAACTGGAGCTACGGCAGCTCACGACGTCGATCCTGGTGACGTCGCTCGAAGCGGGAAGCCTGGACGTCGCCCTGCTAAGGCCGCCACTCAGCTCGCGATCGCTGCAGATCGTGACACTGATCCGCGAACCCTTCCTCGCGCTGGTGCCCTCCACGCACAGGCTGGCTACCCGGAGTGACATGCAGCTTCGCCAGTTCGCGGGGGAGCCTTTCGTTATGTACTCACGGGCCGGCTTGCCGCTCCTCCATGCGCGCGCAATGGATATGTGCCGGCGCGCAAACTTCTCACCGCGCATCGTCCAGTATGCCGACCAGATCCACACGGTGGCAGGGTTCGTGGCTGCGGGCCTTGGGGTCGCGGTTGCGCCGTCGACGGTGACGCGCTTCAACATGCCGGGCCTGCGCGTCCTTCAGATCGCCGAGAATCCCGCCCCGCTGGCTATGGCCATGGCCTGGCGCACCGGCACAGCCACCGGCCTGGTACGCAACTTCACCCGCATCGCGCGTGAGGCCGCCACCGCCTGGCAGGCAGGGGAATCGAAGGAGCCCCTCTAATCTGCCTCATTGGAGATCAACTTGAAGTCGTGATCGAATACAAGATCGTGCTTCTGGTTGCCGCACATCGCATCGTCGATTTCGAACTTGCCCGAGGGATGGGGCGGCGACCTGTCGTCGTCGAACTCCATCCTGCCGCCCGTGCAGCCCGCCGACTTCACCGCCGCCTCGAGGCTCGCCTTTTCCTGGTGTGTTACGGCTCTATCCTTGGCCAAAGCGGGCGTGGCAAGACAGGTTACAACGACAAGAGCGGCAGAAAAACTGAGCGCGCGCATCTAAACCTCCGTGATCGGATTTCAGTTCCAATGCGATCGCGGCATGGAGGTTCCGGTTGTTTCAGCACCCAGAAGCCGCCCGGTATATCTGCGCGGTCAGTCCTCTTGGCCCGATCATACGGGTGCGGCCCCGTTCAGAACGAAGAGCACGCGGGCGATGCGGTCGGTGCGATTGGCCCAGGCATGGTTGGTGCCTCGCTGGATCAGCACGTCGCCAACCTGCATCAGCGTCTCGCCAACATCCATCAACGCCCAGATCTCGCCCTCGATGACGATGGCGTAGTCGACGCTGTAGGTCTTGTGGAAGCCGGGGTGACGCGCGGCCTTGTCGTGCGCCTGGGCGGCGCCGTACTGGCTGAACACCTCGGCCTGATTGCCGTAGTTGCGCTCCTTGTCGGGCGGAAACTCGACGATGCGCACGACATTGCCGGCCGGCGGCGGTTCGAGCCTGAACGGCCGGGCCGTCGGGTCGGCCTGTCCCGCCTCGTTGGTCGCGGGAACCGCGTCGAGCAACCAGAGATTGGTCAGCCCTACATTTGGTGAATGCGACGGCGAGAACGGATTCGGCGCCGGGCCGTCCTCGAGGAACACGGACCGACCCTCCCCGTCGTGACCCGTCACGATACGGCGTACAGGTTTCACCATGTCATCTGCCTCCTGAGAAATCAGCGGCGAGCACTATGCATGCCCGCGCCGCGCCGGGAAGACCGTCAATGCCCCGGTCAACGCGGCAGCCAGTCGCGACGTTTGCCGGAGGCCTCAAGGCGATCGGCCTTCACGGGCCGCTTGGGCAGCTACAGGCATTTGCCGCCGACTGCCGCTCCGGCTGGATCACGTGTCGCGTGTGGGCGTAGAGCTTTGCCGCGCGCTCGGGATCCTGGCCGATCGCGGCTTCGACCGCCGCGGCATAGAGATCGCTCCGGCCGGTGCAAAACCACCGCATCGGTCCGGCCCGCTTCCCAGCCGCGGCGCTCGCCCTGGTAGCGCAGCTCATCCACCGCGGTGAGGCCCGGCAGGCGCAGATGGGCCGGGTCCTGTCAGGACAACGAAGCGTCCTGCCGCAGGTCGGAGAGGCGCTCGGCCACGATGCTGTCGTCCAGCACCGACGTCGCCTGCGCCACTATCCGCCCGAGGTCGCCGCCGGCGCGGTCGAGACGGCGGTCGATCAGCGGTTCGAGCAGCGCCTTCTGGCGCGTCCCCTTCGCCCGCGCGAGATAGCGGTACTTCAGCGCGCCCAGCAACGGGACGGTACCGGCGACTCCGGCAAGCCCAGTTTCGGGATCGCGGCCCGCGAGGCCCGTCGCCGGGTTGTTCACCAGCCAACAGCAGGGCCTTCGCGTCGCCCTCCGTCTGCATCGTGTTGCCAAAAGCGCCCGCCGGCGCGCTGCTGGAGGTAGCTACGACCGGCAGCGGCTTGGCCTCGACCGTCGGCTGATAGGCGGCTCCCTGCGATAGCGTTCCGACCGCGGCGCGGAGAGGATACCAATGAGGGACGTCGTTCTGATGGCTCTGGCGTCGGCGGGCGGCGTCGATGCGCAAGCCGATTCGATGCGCGCAATCTCGCACTACCAAGGGCAGCCCATCAAGGCGATCACGCCGGTGTGTGGCGCGCCGGTGAGCGAGTCCCGGAACCAGAACGGCCCAGTCTACACCTTTGCAGCGAATACGATTCGACGGCCGTGTCGACCAGCTCGACGATGGGTTTCATCGACAATGCGCAGGTGTTCGCCACAACGACGGCCCCGACGCCAGTCACGATCCACTGTCGAGTACAGGTCTTCTCCGACACCAACAAGCGCGTGACTGGCTTCAAGGGCGACGGTGCCAATGCCGCCTCCTCGAGCATGTTCCAGTAGCATTCGTACTAATAGGTCCATCCGCTGCCGGTGCCCATATTGTCGTCAACGGTCGACGCAAGATTGTTGTTCTGGAAGGACTTCCAGCGTTCCGCGAGCGTGCTGGCCCCCGCCAATAGCGAGCCCCCCGCTCCCAGATAATTCGGCGTGTAGACCGAGTTTGCGGCGCGCGTGCTCTCCAGGATCGACTGGTTGCTGTAGCCCAAACCTTGGGTCTGATAGCCGTAAGACTCGCGGGCAGCGTTGGCGCGGATTGTCAGACCTTCGAGTTCACCCGCCGCTCTGGTGTCGCCAAGGATGTCGAGCGGGCTGCCTTCCAAGTCGGTGCCTTGCGCGGCGAGCCTTGCCGTCTGCTGACCAAGCTGCTGCTGCATCAATCGGCGCCGATTCTCCTCGGCCACCTGCCCGTGCCGCTTCGCGTCAGCCGCTCGCTGGTCCATCAGCTTCTGATTCTGGCGGGCGACCTGCGATTGGTAGACGGCCTGCGCCTGGGCGGCACTGGCGGCCTGCGCCTGGGCGTTCTGCTGGCTGATTTGGCCCATGACGCCCATGCCGGTGCTGAGCGCCGTGGCGCTGAGCGAGAGGATGGCGGCCGTGCTGAGACCAGACATGGGTTAAGCCTCCTTGCGCGACATGAGCATGTCGGTTTCGTCGGTGAACTCGCGCTCCGCGGCGTCGATGTCCCTGGCGGCGGTCGCGAAGATCATCGTGAGATGGGTATCCGTGATCGCGACGAGAGCCTGCTTGCGACCGGCGGCCGCGGGGATGACGTTGTAGCCGTGGACCTCGACCGGGCCGCGTTCGGTGTGCAGGACGGCGTCGCCATTCACGATCAGCAGCGTCGGAATCTTGATCAGGACGCCGGTGATCACTGCTCCCGCTGGCACCATGACGGTGCGCGCGTAGACGCCGGCATGAAAGGCATGGTCCGTCGGGATCGACAGCTGCGAGAGGGTCGCCACGAGCAATTCGAGTTCGCGCACCTTCTCGATCGTCGTCGCGCTCATCGGCGCGATGTGCAGGCGCGGCGCGGCCAGTTCATTCATGGCTCACCTTCTTGAAGAAGACGCGGTTGGTCTCGGCGTAGCCGACACGCGGCAGGACCTTGAACAGGTCGCCCTCGAAGGGGGCGCTAACCAGCAGGCCGGGCGAACCCAACTCGCGGGCCCTGTCCTCCGCGGCGTGCAGCAGCTTCAGCCCGGCGCCTGTCGAGCGGTGGGCCTTGGCCACGAAGAAGCTCTCGCTGACGGCCACGGTCCGCCCGTAGTGCGGCAGCGGCGCGGCCAGCACGGTGATGAAGCCCGCCAGGGTGTCGCCCGCCCATGCGGCCAGGACGTGCAACGCGCCCATGTCGCTCAGCGCGTGATAGGTCTCCATCCTGGCCGACGGCGGCGGCATGCCCTCGATGGCCGACTCCGCGGCGTATTCTGCGAGCATGTCGGCGAACGTCGGCGCGGCCTCCAGTTCGGCTACGGTGCAGGGGCGGATCATGTGGCCCTCTTTTCGGCGCACCGAAACAAGCCCCGACCCATGGGAAACGGCTCGCCGAAGGTGAACCCCAACCATCGCAGCCAGCGGAGTGCGGCTTCGTACCGGCAATCGACGGTGTTGCGCAAGACGGCGAACATGTCGAGCCAGCGGGCGACCATGCGCCGGGTTTCGAGCATGAAGGCGCGGCGATGCACCTGCACGAGGTCGGAGCCCAGCAGCCACGGCACACCGGTCCGGCCGATCAGGCTCAAGGGCGCGACGCCGGCCATGCAGATCATTCGCTCGTCGTCCCGATAGGTCCAAGCCTCGCAGGAGCCCGACAGGCTCTGCAGCAGGCCATCGACGGGATCGCAGCCGAGCGCCAGCACTTCGGCCCGATCCTCCGCCCGCAGCAGCGGTGCGAGCTCGCGCGCGTCGTCCTCGGTGGCGGGCAGCATCGTGATCACCAGCCGCGCTCCGCGACGAACTTGTACGACCAGTTTGCCGACGTGAAGGCAACCGTCAACGCGCCGGAGGTCTTGTTGATGGCGGCCTGATTGGCGACGACGGGGATACCGATGACGTTGCGCGTCCCGACGTAGGGCACGACCTGCGATGAGTTCGTCGAGGCCGTGAACACCCCGTTCACCAGCATCTCACCGACAGCATAGTTGAGGTCAGTGGTCGTGCATTTCACGACGTACTTCGTGAGGTAGAGCGACGGTTCCGCTCCGATGTTGCAAGGCGCCGTCGTGCCGGAATTCGTGAGCGTGGCCGTCCAGTCCGACGCGTACCGCCCGCTATAGGCATAGGCCACGGTCGAGATGACGGCGCTGCCGTCCGTCGCGGCCTCGCCGACGAACACGAGGTTGACCTGCGGCGCCGTCGTGCCGTTGCCGAGGTAGCCGCGCATTTCGCTGATGTTGAAGGTGAACTGTCCGCTCGTCGTGCTGGGCGTGCCGCCCCATTGGTAGATCGGCGCCAGCAGGGTCTTGCCGGGGGTCATCGTGCCACCGGAGATCGTGACGTAGAGGAAGTTCGGCGTCGCCGTCGCGCGGCTGGCGGTCAGGCCGGTCCAGGTCAGGTTCGTCGTGCTGTAGCCGATGGTGTCGACAGGGGCGCCGGTCGCGTTCGACCAGCCGCCCGCCGCCGTGGCGACCAGCGGATAGGTCGAGGAGACGTTCTGCGATGTCAGATTGAGCGTCGCCGTGGTGGTCGAGGGCAGCAGGCTGGGCAGGCCCGCAGAGGTGACGGGCCCGGCGCTCACGGTCTGACGCACCCCGGAGAAGGAGAGAGACGACGGCGTCTGCCATTGCAGCGCGCCGCCACCGGAGACGCCGAGATACTGGCCGGGATTGCCGCGCGCCAGCCGGGCATAGGCGCCGGAGACGCGGGTCAGCAGGTCGGCATCCGTGGTCAGCAGGTCCATCTGCTGCAGCGCCTGGATCAGGGCATAGTTGCTCTGCTCCGTGGCGGGGTCGCTGATGCTGCTGACGGTGTAGCGCTCGACGATCTCGGCGAGCTGCTGCAGCGCCATGTAGACCAGATCAAACCGGCCCTCGACGATCTCCGGATAGTAGCCGCCCTGGTTCGACAGAACCGTGAGCTGGGTATAGGGCACCGTGCGCACGATCGTCAGCTTGGTCCCGCTGGCGATCGCGGAACCCGACCGGGTGTAGGTCACATTGCCGCCCGAGGCCGAACCGATGCCGGTCACCGTGTACTCGCTGGGCGACAGCGTGGTCTCGACGTCGGCGTCGTCGGTGTAGATCACCGACAGGCAGGACGCGGCGGGAATCGGGAAGGTGTAGGGGAAGACGGTCGCGGAGCCGTTCCCGTTGAAGATGACCTTGCGGGTCGTGGTGCTGAGGGCCATGGGATCAGGCTCCTGCTTCGAGGCGGGGGATGATGGCGACGACGGTGGCGGGCAGCGGGTTGGACTGGCGGACGAACACCCGGCCCTGCGTGTTCCACGAGGGATCGATCAGGACCTTCTCGTCGCCGGTCACCAGCATGGTGGGATAGCCGTAGTTCTCGCCCAGCCGTTCCTTGATATCGACGAGGCGCGACGAGGTCGGACCGACCGACAGGCCGCGGGTATCCTTCACCCGGAGCGTCACCTCGTTGATGACCTTGAGGCGGCCCTGCAGCGTCGGCGGACCGGCCTCGATGTTGAGGGTTTCGAGATCGCAGACATAGGGCAGCCCTGCCACGATCCGGCCGGCGGCGCGGGTGAGCGTGATCCTGCCGCGGCTCACCGTCGCCGTGGGCTGCACCGACCCGTCGGCCAGGATGGCGAGGGCCCGGCCCTCGAGGTGCCACAGCCCGTCCAGCGTGATCGACGCCAGCGCCCAATCCGGGATCGCCGTCGCCTGCATGGAGACATCGGGCGCCATGTCGAGGGTGGCGCTCACATGGCTGGAGTCGGTGTAGGCGGTCACCGTCACCGTGACCTGGTTCTGGCCGCTGCGAAGGATGTACTGCGTGCCGAGCGAGGCCGCGGTGAACGGCGTGTGGCCGTCGGCGGTGACGGTGACGGTGTCGCCGGCATTCCAGGCCGCCCCGCTCAGGGTCAGGGTGCGGGTGGCGTCGGTGTTCCAGCCGTTGTAGCCGGTGCCGGAATCGACGCACCACGACGAATGGACGTCGGGGAAGTAGCGCGAGGCCATGCGCTCGACGTAGCGGACGGTCTGGCCGTTCACGGTGCGCTTCACGGCGAGATAGAGGATCGTCTCGCTGCCCTCGGTGATGCAGGCCACGCTTTCCACGAGGCCATCGGTCACATGCCGGTGCCAGGCGTAGACGTCGTGCTCCTTCAGGTAGGTGAAGCCCAGCAGGACGCCATCGGACCGCACGCACCAGATGATGCCGTCGGGGTCCTTGGCATAGGCCCATTCCTCGATCGTGCGGCCCTCGAACAGGTGGCCAGCCAGGATCGAGACGTTGCGGCCCTGGAAGCTGTCCGACGCGAACTCATAGGCGACGTCGCGGACCTTCTTGCCCGACGCCGTGACGTAGACCGCGCTGCTCTCCGTGGCGATCGGCGGGATATCGGCGATACCCTCGTAGCTCTGCGGCTTCACCGCGCAATTGGCCGGCGTCATCACATCGGCCTGTGCGCCGGCCCACGCCTTCCAGACGGCGCCCGAGGTCCAGACCAGCAGCACGTTGAGGCTGAGCAGGTGCCGGATCTCGTTCACCTCGCGGCTGGCGATGGTGCGGGTGATGGCGTCGCTGTCCTTCGACGGCGTGCTGGTGTTCATGTTGTTGAAGGCGGCCGAGGCCGACGAATAGAGCGTCTGCGGCTTGGTGTTGGTGCGGGCATACCACTGCCGGCCCTCGTGATAGGTCGAGCAGCCGGGATACTTGTCGGCGGCGTCGAACGGGTTCTTGGCCTGCGGCGGGCCATCCGACGTGTCGGGCTCGATCGAGGTGTCGGTGAAGCCCGGCGACCCATCCGGCGCGCGGCCGATGAAGCCGTACACCCCGTTCCTGGCCTTGTAGACGTTGTAGGAGCCGGCGTCGGTGGCATCGGTCCACGAGACGGTCGAGGTCTGGTCGGCCGAGGTGACGACGGACGAGGCGACGCTTTCCTCGCCGGTCTCCTCGCTCACCGCGGTCACGACGTAGCTGTACGAGGCGCCGGGGCTGTCGGACGCGACGGAGGTCGGCGGCTGCTGTGTCGGGGCGAAGGTCGTCGTCGTCAGCGTCCACGAGGTGTGCCCGGTGCGGGTCAGGGTGCGCGGCGCATAGGACGGGTGGGTGAGCGTCATGGTATCGGCGCTTTGCACGTACTTCAGGCGGGCGAGATCGGCCGTCAGGTAGGGCGTGCCGAGCGTGTAGATCCGCGCCGCGGTGCCGCCGGAGGTCCAGGGGCCGAGCCCGACCGTGCTGACGCCCAGCTCGAAGGTCGAGCCCGTGACGCCGTTGATCGTGTAGCGGCGGCGGTTCAACTCCGGCATCCCGGAGATGTCTTGCAGCCAGACCATGTCTCCGTTGGAGAAGCCATGCGCGCCGCTGGCGCTCACCACGCCCGGGTTGGCTTGCGTGATGCCGGTGATCGTGAGCGCCGATTCCAGCACGTATCCGCCGTCCTTGATGACGCGCATCTTCTGATCGGCGAACTCCAGCACGTAGGTCTGCGTCGTGTTGAAGGCGAACGGGACCAGCCGCGAGCGGCCGGTATGGCGATAGACCTCGCCGACGAACGCCGTGCCGGCGCGCGTGCTGACGCCACCGAAGGGATGCACGAACCAGTTCAGGCACGTCGCCAGCCCGACCTGGTACTTCGCGAGATCGACGCGGCCATGAAGCGCCGGGGAGAGTTCCCCGGCGGCGAAGCTCGGCAGGATGGTCGGAGTCGTCATGTACCGTCTCCCATCCAGTCGAAATCGCGGACGACCAGGCTCTGCGCCAAACGCTCGGCATCACCCTGCGCGATGCCTTCGTTGGCACTGTCGGCACGGGCGCGCTCGATGCGCTCCTGTGCTCGTCTGAGCAGCATCTCGGCGAGATCGGCCTTCTGGGTGATGGCATGGGCCACCGCCGCGGCGAGGCAATCGACGAGGGCCAGGACAAAGCCCGGCGTGAAGCGGGCCGGATCGGTCACCCGCTGGGCGTAGACCGCCGAGACCCTGTCCTCGTTGCAGTAGAGGAAGGTGCCGCTGCCGTCCGACGCGATCTCGAAGTCGCTCGCCGGGTCGCCAGCGACCCAGCTCGCGGTGCCGAAGTCGAGCCGCCGCATCTTCAGGCAATCCGACGGATAGGCGTAGCTCGACGCCCAGCGTGCCGGCGGCGTGCCCAACGAGGCGAGCGCCTGGCTCACGCGATTGAAGTTCCAGTCGACCAGCGACTGAAGGTCGTCGCGCACGGTGGCGTACCAGAGCTTGATCTGGCGGGCCTCGGTGCTGTTCTCGGAGAGATCGGCGATGGTGGCGCGCGTGCCGAGACGGCTCAGCGCCATGTTCGCGATGTCGGTGTCGGCCGGCATCTAGCGCCCTCCCCCGGCCACGGCCTTCTCGAGGGCCGCACTCTTCTGCGCCGAACCCGAGCTGGAGCCGACCCAATAGGCGACGATGTCGCCGAACTTGGCGCCGAGCGTGCCCAGCAGGATGTAGGCGATCTCGCGCGAGGCGAGCGGGATCTCCTGGCGCACGATGAACCACAGCGCCGACATGAAGGCAGCCGTCACCAGCACGCTGACCACGACCGCGCCCCAGGCGATGGCCGAGCCCGCTTTCGCCAGCTCGACGGTCTGGTTGCGGGCGCTCTGGACGTCGGCGAGTTGCGCCTGCAGCGTATCGAACTCCTGCCGGCGCGAATCAGCCTCGGCCTGGATCACGGCCATGCGGAACTGCAGCGCCAGATTGGGGTCGGCGGCGATCGCGCGCTCGATTCCATCGGCCGTGTCGGTGCCCAGGATGTCGCGGGCGATGCCGGTCACCTTCGACACGGCGGCGCCGGTCTTGTCGCCCAGGATCCACGAGGCGACGGTCGGCGCGAGGCCGAGCAGCATCGGCAGAAAAGGCATCAGTCAGTCTCCTGTGAGATGAAAAGGTCGCGTTCGGCGGCGCGACGGCGGACAAGGCCCGGCAGCACGCCATCGCCCCCTCGATTCCAGCGCTTGAACTGCCCCGCCGCTGCCGCGACGTCGCCGGCATTGAGCAGCCGCAGCAGCGTGGAGTTGCTGAAGGCCGTGGCCCCGCAGTTAAAGACGAAGCTCGCCAGCGCATCGAACTGGCCCTGCGCCAGCGGCACGTCGACCAGGTGCCGCACCGCGCCCTCGGCGGCATGCAGGTCCTCGCGCAGCCAGGCCGTGGCCTGCTCCTCGGTGCAGGTGTCGCCGCGGCGGACGCCGCGCGTATGGCCGTAGCCGATCGTCCAGGGCTCGCCGGTGATCCTGTTGCCTGGATCGGGATAGGCCGCCGTCTCCAGCCCCTCGAACGCCTTGATCAGGGCGAGGCCTGCTTCGGACGTGACCAGCAGGGAATTGGCCGCATGGCTCATGCTTCACCTACTTGTTGGGGAGTTTGGTCGACGCGAAGAAGACCAGCGCACCGATCAGCACGAGCGCGAGCCCCTGGCCGATCTGCTTCAGCGCGCCGTCGCGGACGGTGCGGTACATGTTGAACAGGTCGCGCAGGCCACGGATGTGCTCCGGTGCCTTCTCGTCGCCGAGCCCGATGCCGGTCAGTGCCTTGCGCGCCCCGCGCTCCGCGGCATCCTCGAGCATGGCGTCGAGCGCCTCGCGCGGGAGGATGATGTGGTCCCGCTCCATGCTCATGCCTCGATCTCCGGCGGAAACGCGGGATCGGCGCTGTCCAGCCGCGGAAGGCCCGACAACAGTGGGTGGTGCATCGCGTGCGCCGGATCGGAGAGGACGGTGAGGCCCAGGATGAATACGCCGTCGCGGCGCTCGATCGGATCGAGCGCGGCCGGAGGCATCGTGGACCCGCGCACCGCATCGGCCTGCGCAGCCGTCAGGATGATGAACAGGCTCATACGTTGGCTCCGACGGAGGTCGCCCACGCCTGCACGGCGCTGTACTGGGCCAGTTCCTGGGCATCGGAGAGCGGGCCGCCGATCGCCACGAACCCGACCGATGCGGCCCGAAGCGAAATCGGCGTGCCGTTGCTGTTGATGCAGCCGATCGAAAGCGCCACTGCCGGCGCCGACGAACCGACGGTGAGCCCGGTGGCGTCGGTAAGCCGCACACCGCGATCGTAGCCGAGCGCCGTCGTTCCACCGCCAGCGCGGCTGAGCGCCTTGAGGCCGCGGCTGTCGACGACGGAAAGCGTGAAGCTCACGCTGCCGGCACTATTGTTCGTGGATCCGGAGAATGCGGTGCCATTGCGCGGGATGATCGAAATACTGCTGCTGGTGCCGATCCGCGTTCCTGCCACAGCACCCGATGCACTGAGGTTGGTTCGTTCGTAGGCGGCGATCCGCTGGCTCGTCCCGGTGTAGTTGATCCCGTGCGAACCGGGAATGAAGCCGGTGTTGAGGTAGCTCGTGGCGCCGTCGAACGTATAGTGCCGGTCGGCCGTGAATGCCGGCGTGTTCACCGGCGTGGCCGTGCGCTTCTGCTTCAGCGATACCAGCGCCTGTGGGGCATTCTCCGCCCACAGCGCCCAGTAATCGTCGGTCAGCATCCAGGCGCCCGAGGCCTTCTCGCTGAACACGAACTGATCGACCACGACACGGCGTGCGAGCGACACCGAGCCGCCTGCGGCGATCACCGTCGCCTCCCAGGCCAGCACGTCGGCATCGAAGGCGCGCGAGGCGCCTCCGCGCACGCGGTTGAGGAATGCGACCGGCATCGTCAGGACCCCACGAAGACGGTGAGCGTCTGGCCGTTCGTGCCGAACTGCGTCATGGCGCTCTGCGCCTCCTTGCCCGTGATCTGCACCGTGTCGCCGCCAGACAGGGGAATGCCGGCGTCGAGCGCGCAGGTGCCGCCCGTGGGATCGAAGGCGGCGTCGCCATTGCCCCTCGCACTGCAGACGATGACGACGCGGCGCGCGGCGTCGGCGGCGACCAGCGGCGCCGAGGCGCCCGTCATGGTCACGGTCGATCGCGTCAATGACGCCCCCGTGAGGCCGGTGAGCACGACCGGCAGCGGCCGCGCCTCGGAGACCGGCACGTTGCCGCGGCCGGTCGACGACTGGTAGGCGATGTCTTGAGCCATATGCTTCTCCTGCGGAGAGGTGGGGCCGGCCTCCTCGACCGGCCCCTGCTTCTTCACTGAACGAGGACGACCTGATCGCCCGGACGGGCGGCCTTGACGGGCGTGCCGTCGCCACGGCCGGCCAGCGGATCGCCGAAGATCGGCGCCTCGGCCCCGCTGCGGCGGCGCGGCGCGCCGACCGGGACCAGGGAGAGGCCCGGCGGGCCGGACCACAGGATGCGCGCGCCGATCGGATGGAGCTGCACGCCGTCGTAGAAGGGATTGTCGACGACGACGTACTCCGTGGACTTTTCGCTCTTCTCGCTCTTGTCGTTCTTCTGGGCCATGTCGATGCCTCCGCTCAGCTCACGGTGAAGCCGGACGCGTAGGCCCTGCTGGCCTGACGGTCGTGGGCGAGGAACGCGGTGAACTTGCCGGCCGTCAGCGGGCCGGTGGCCACCGTGTAGTTGGTGCGCAGGTAGCGCTCGGCATCGAGCGGCACCTTCACGCGCAGCACCTCGGTGCCGGCCGTCAGCGCGGCCTTGCCGATGGCGCCCGAACTCGCAAGGACCAGGCTCGAGGAGAAGCCGGCATTGTCGTCGGTCTCCAGGCTGAAGGTGACGGTCGCGGCACCCGAGGCGGTGACGGTCTCCGTGCAGAGGATCACCAGCTCCAGCGGCTCGCCGTTGCCGACGTCGCGCACGGCGCCGAAGTCGATGATGTCGGTCGACGCGGCGGTCGTGGTGACCGCCTGGTCGGTGCCGAACGTGTTGAGCTTGTCGTACATCATGGATGAGGGTTCCTTTCCTGGGATACCGCTTGCGACTGGGCCGCCTACGACACGGTCGCTTCGGCCAGCGTGATCTGGTCGCACTTGCGGATCGGGATGCCGCCGAAGCTGTCGAAGATGCGGCCGTCGCTCTCGTCGAGCGTGCGGCGGATGTTGCTGTTGTTGGTCGTGTTCGAGACGGCGGCGCCGAGGTTGCGCTGGATGTCGAGCCACTGCTTGACGGTACGGTTCATGTACCAGGCGGGCTTGCACATCTTGATGTTCGGGATCTTGTTCATCGCCCGCATCATCAGCTTGACGAGGTCGGCCGGCGTCGCGCCGGCGAGGTCCGACACGTCGATGTTCCCGATGCGCACGACGTAGCGCCAATCGCGCACCGTGAGGCCCGCGTCCCACTTGTAGTGCGTGCGATAGCCCTGGTAGCGGTTGCCCGCGGCATCGAGCAGCGTCTGCTCGCCCAGGTCCTTCATCGACAGGCCGGCCTTGCTTCCCTTGGGGAAGATGCCGTGCACGGTGAGGTCGCCCCAGCCGACCAGCCAGATCGATGTGTTGTCCGAGCCCGCGCCGCCGCCGGAGATGAAGTTGTTGGCGGTCTGTGACGTCGCCGTCGAGGTCGTGTTGTAGCGCGGCGAGAATCCCATGAAGCGCTCGGGATTGGTCGCGGTGTTGCCGTAGAACAGCACGCCGGCCAGCTGCTGCGTCAGCCCTTCGAGGAAGGCGCGATCCTCGGAGAGGCGATAGGCGGCGGTGTTGCCGTTGAGGTCGGCCAGCGCCTTGTCGATCTCCGAATAGGTTTCGAGCATGCCGCACGAATCGGTGATCTGCGTGCTCGTGCTCTTGGTCGGCACGATGCCCTCGTTGAACCGGCGCCAGGTGCCGGTCGGCAGCGAGGTCTGGACGCTGGTGCGATGGCCGGTGGGCAGGTTGCCCTCGTTCCACACCATGTCGTCGGTGATCTCGTTCATCTGCGACAGCAGCCCGATCACCTGCGCGATGCTGCCGTTCGGATCGAGGACCTTGGACCAGTCGGCCAGGGTCGGATTGGTCACGGAAAGCGTTGCCATGAAGATTGCTTCCTAGTTGTGCTGGGAGTTGGGATAGAGGGACTTCGGGTCCATCGCGCCGCTGCCGCGGCCGGCATTGCCGCCCACGAACGAGTCGTCCTTGATGGCGTTGGCCACCTTCACCATCCCGCGGATCAGGCCGGGATGGTTGGTGAAGCCCAGGCTTTCGAGATAGGCGATGGTCTGCCGGTCGAACACCCGGGCGAGCGCGGTGCGGGCATTGCCCAGTGCCTCGGGCGAGAACTCCTTCTCGGCGGTCGCACGCCATTCGCCCGTCTGCTTCGTCCACGAAGCGGCCGAGTGGTCGTTGACCGCGCGCGCGATCTCCTTGTCGCGCTCGATGGTGAAATCGATCAGCCGCTGCGCCGTCTCCGGCGCGATCTTCTCGCCCTCGAACAGCTTGATCGCTTCGCCGAACACCGGATCGTCGGCACGGTAGCCGTCGGGCAGCGCGAGACCGGAATAGTCAGCCGGGGCAGTCGCCGTTGCTTCGGTGCCAGGCTCTGCGCTCGCCGGCGCCGGCTGGAGCTCGCGCTCGCGGACCGCTGCCGTTTCCGGAGCGGTATCGGCTTCGGGTGCCGGTGTGATCGTGTAGATCGTGTCAGCCATCGTTCTGCTCCTCTGCGATCAGGTCGGCGAGTTCGGCCTCGGCCTGCATCAGGCGGGCCTCCTCGGTCATCAGCTCGGTCAGGTGCGGCGCGTAGCGTTCGAGTTCGCTCAGCAGCTCGATGCCGATGCTGCGGCGGCCGGCCATGTAGTCCTGGTGGCGCTGCGCGTCGGGGCCGCCCGGCACGTAGCCATCGCTGCGGATGTCGCAGAGGCCCAGCAGGCCGTTCACAAAGCGGCGACCCGGCTCGCTGCCCATCACCTCACCCAGGTCGTCGGCGACACGCTGCCGTTCGAGCTTCTCGAGCTGCTCGGCGTGGCGGACCTGCCTTGCGTCGTTGGGATCGTGCATGGCTCAAACTCCCAGGATGGATTGGAGGGCGTTGCGGCCGCCGCCGACCTCGGTCTCGCTCAGGGTCTTGGCGCCCTGGGTGATGGCGGAGGCAGCCTGCATTGCCTGCGCGGCCTGCGCCTGCTGCGCCCTCGCCGCGCGTAGCTGCGCCACGACGTCGTCGGCGACGGTGATGGCGGCCGGGGCGCCCAGCTTGTCGGCATAGACGTCGATGCTCTCGTCGGCGTTCAGCTTGTCGAGCACCTCGGGCCGCGCCGCCGCGATGTTGCCGGCGAAAGCCCACAGCCGCTCGACCGAGCCGAGATCGGCGGCCTTCTGTGCCTGCGCCAGGATCGAGATCAGCTCGACGTCGAGCGGATAGCCGTGCAACTCCCGCGGCGGCTCGCTAAACAGCCCGTTCTCGCCCATGATGGTGAAGGTCCGCTGGACCAGCGGCTGCAGCAGGTCGTCGTGCAGGTTCTCCAGCACGGGCCCCAGCATCTGCATCTTCTCCTCGCGGCGCGTGCTGATCTCGAGCTGGTTGCGCGGCTGCACGCCGTCCATCTGGTCGAACATCAGGAAGAGGTCCGCGAAGAAGGCCGACTTGATGACGGCCTGGGTGCGCGTGACCAGACGCTCGACCTCGGCGATGGCGCCGGGAGCGGTCTGGTAGAGCGGCCACATCCCCGCTCCCCTCTCCTGCGTGGTGAAGTAGTTGATGGCGCCGGGCAGCACCGACGAGGCCGAACCCCGCAGGCTGATGTGAGCGCCCATCGGCGGGTTCACATGCTTGTCGACCGCGTTGTGCTCGCGCTTCTTCAGGATCTGCAGCGACTTCACGTCGGGCAGCGCGTCGTGGCCGGGCCCCTTGGAATAGGCGTCGTTGCCGACCGGCGCCCAGCGCGGCGTCAGCGCCGGGAACTCCGAATAGCCGCCGCGATGGATGAACTCGCCGTCGGCCTGGCCCCCCGACTGCCCGGCGCCCTCGCGCCAGTAGACCGAGCGGAACTTCTTGCCGCCCCAGTCGAGCCGGCCCTTCTCGAAGCCGGTGTTGGGCTCGATCAGGTGCAGGATCGCGATCTCGCTGTCGGCCTCGTCGCCGCGCGCCTTGTCGGCGATCTCGGCGATGCCGTGGTCGGGCCAGCGCTCCTCGATCTGGCGGTACGAATACATGAAGCGCCGCGCCAGCGTGTCGACCCGGCCGCGCCAGTCGAGGCCCAGCCAGTATTCGCCGGTCGACAGCGTGTAGAGGCGGATCACGTCCTCGCGGTCGAACTCGACGATCGCGCAGCCGGTGCCGAACTGGCCCAGTTCCTCGTAGATCAGCGGCAGCGCCGAATAGAGGTTGCCGGCGTTGAACACCATGCGCATGCGCTCGGCGCACTCGTCGAGCCAGATCTTCACCGGCGCCAGCGAGGCCACGCGGCGGTCGGGGATCGAGAGCCGGAACCAGGGCCGCGCCGGTGAGGTGACGCCCGACATCAGGCCCGCCACCAGCGTGCGCAGCGCGAAAAGTGCGGTGGGATCGAGGATCGCGCCGTTGGCCTGCGCGCCGCGACCGCCCTGGTTGGGCGAGGTGAAGAACTGGCCGCGCCGCGGATTGATGAAGCGCGAGAGGTCGCGCCAGCCCGGTTCCCAGGACTGGCGCTGGCGCTTCAGGACCGCGAGGCGGGCGTCGATGTGGCGGCGAAGCGCGGGATCGTGCGCCATCGCTCAGGCCCCCAACAGGGTCTTGCCGCCGGCCAGGCCGGCGCCACCGACGCCTGAAGCACCCGACGCGGTGGTCGAGGCGTTACCGGTGACCCCCAGCCCGCCGGTGGCGATGGTCGAGGCATAGCCCGCCATGGCCGCGGCGCGCTTCTTCTGCGCCTCCCGCGCCTCGCGCACCGACGGATCGGCCATCGACGGAACGGGCGCAGGTGCCGGCGGCAGCGCCGGCGGCGAGATCGGAGGATAAGCGGCCTGACCGCCACCAAAAATTCCCAAGGGGCTTTCTCCTGTGAGAAGCGAGCCCCTGAGTTACTGATGAAGCGGACTTTGAAGATGCAAGCGGGAAAATTGGCGACTGTTAATTCGCCGGAACCCATGACCACAGCGCTATTGCGGGCCCACTAGTTCCACAAAGCCAGTGATCGTCTTTTTCGCTAGCTTGCGTATGAGAATATGAAGACGAAAACACTGAGCCAGATTGGGTTCGCAGGAGATTTTATGCAGAGGCGTCCAGCTCGAGTACCCTCGTTAGTTGCTCAGTACATGGAAACCTTTATGCCTCATGCAGTGCGTCGCCTCATTGAGGTCGAGAGGCTAAAAACGCGCTTCGTCTACTACACTAGCGCCCACGTAGCGCACGAAATACTTTCCAACAAGGTCATATGGATGCGGCAGGTAAGCTGCATGAATGACGTTTTGGAGGTGCAGTTTGGTCTAGAGTGTTTAGCGCAAGCCTACCGCGGCGAACATGGCAATAATCTTCAATCTTTTCTAAATTCGATCTATCCGGGCATTTCAAAGAAGATTGAAGAAAAGTTCAACGCCGACCAGAAGCGGCTTCTATACGACACTTACATAACCTGCCTTTCTGAACATGCAGGTCCCAATCACCAGTATGAAGATCGGATTGGTCGTTTATCGATGTGGCGTGCTTACGGTCGCGGCAATGGCGTCGCGCTCGTCATTAACCAGGATCATCTTTGGGGAAATTTTGACTCCCTTGGGATATTTTCTTCTCCGGTGGCCTATCTTGACGCTAAGGAATTTGGTCACGAGCTTTTTGAACTTGCGGCGAGCCTCAGGTCCAACGCAGAGTTCGTTAGGTCGATCGGCGAGGAGCAAACACTTAACGCGGTGATTCACGCATTTTCGGTAGCGGCTGTTTCTACAAAGCATCCAGGCTTCAGAGAAGAGCGCGAGTGGCGAGTAATCCGCCTCCCGACATCCCCATTCCCTTGCCCATTGAACAAGCCAATCAAAGTCATAGATGGGGTACCGCAAGAGATTATTGAGCTTCCACTCGCAGACGATCCGGCTCGCAATGTTGAGGGGCTTGAGCCGTCCAAGCTCCTCGACCGAGTCATTATTGGCCCTACGGAGTTTCCGATACCGATGTACGGGGCATTTCTAAGAACAATGGGCAATGCGGGCATCCCCCATCATTGGGATAAGCTACATATTTCGTACGTACCTTTGCGTCCCACCAGCCAGCCCTCTTAGGCAGGCGCAGAAGAGTTTGGGGAGTGGCCTTACACAAAGTGTCTGGCCCCCAAACTCAATGCTGAGGCCCCACACAATCACGCTATGGCGGGCGAAGTTTACTCGGTGCCTCAATCGGAAAAGGCCCGCCGCTCGATCGGGGATGATGAGAACGGCGGGCCTCCAGACATCGGGTCGGCCGGTCGAAACGGTCGCCCAGGATGCCTCCCTGCCGCCTCTGGGGACGGTTGGTCCGACCTTGGCATTGCAGTCGCTGTGAGTCCAGCCTGACCGGCCGCTCTACAGATCCCCGTGCGGGTCGTAGTCGGACTGGATGGTGTTGGCGGCGACGCTTCCACCCTCCCCCTCGCCGCGACCGTCGAAGCGCATGTCGTCGGGAAGGTCGGCCACTGGATAGGCGAAGGTCAGGCAGAGCCCGTCGGCATTGTCGGGCGAGGACAGGCCGCGCTTCTTCATGTCCTCCTTCTTCTCGAGGCGGATGGCGTTGTGCAGGTCGAAGCCGTATTCGCGGCCCGTCAGCTCGGCCTTCAGCTCGGGATCGTCGGGGATGGCGCCGGTCCGGAGCCAGGCGCGCATCGAGGCCCACATCTCGGCGGCCTTGTTGGCGGTGAGCGGCATCCCGTCGCCCAGCGTGTAGCGGTCGGCGCGGCCGCCGAAATTGACGCCGACCACCAGCCGGCCCGGCAGCATCTGGCGCACGCGATCGACCACGCCGGCGCCGATGCCGCCCTCGTCGATGAACACCGCCGCCACACGATGCTGCATCGCCTGCTCCGCCACCTTGCCCGACAGGACCATGAGATCGCCGACCCGCAGCTTGATCGCCGGCACCGTGCGCGCGTCGCGCCCGCGGCGGAACCAGATGGCGCTCTGGTCGTCGCCGCCGCGCGCGCAGTCGACACCCATGATCAGCGGCTGGAGCAGATGGCTCTCGGCGGGGCGGCGCGAGGCCTCCTCCACCGTCTCGCTGTCGATGAACTGCATGGCGCCCCCTCTTGGAAACTCGCCCTTCACGCGGACGCGGAAGAAGTCGCTATCGTCGCCATAGTCGGCGGCCCAGCGCGCGATCTCGTCCTTGTCGGTGAGGGAAACCTTGCGGCCGTCGACCTGGTGGCGGTGCCAGCGGTGGCGGAAGCGGCCGAAGCATTCGCGGAAACGGCCGGTGTTGCGTGTCGGGTTGCCGGTGGCCAGCCACAGGATCTCGGTGTCGCGATCGGTCAGTGCGCCCTCGATCGTCTCCCACACCGGATCGGGAATGGCCGAGGCCTCGTCGAAGGCGACGAACAGGCGGCGGCCCTGGTTGTGCAGGCCGGCGAAGGCCTCGGTGGTGCGCAGGCTCCAGGGCACCGCGTCGATGCGCCAGGTCCGCTCGTGCGCGGGATCGACGCTGTGGATTGCGGTGGCCGCAACCTCGAACCAGTCGGCGCAGGCGGCCAGACGCAGCCATTTGACGAGCTCGGGCCAGGTCTTGGTCTTGAGCTGTGTGGCGGTGTTGGCCGTCACGATGCCGCGCGTGTCGCGGAAGGTGGCGAGCGCCCAGACGATGATCCAGGCGACCAGCGCCGACTTGCCGACACCATGGCCCGAGGCGACGGCGATGCGGATCGCGTCGGAGACGCTGGCCAGCGAACGGCCGATCTCCGCCAGCACCTCGCGCTGCCACGCCTCGGGCCCCTGCTCGCGCTCCAGCGGCGTCCCCGCCTCGCCCCATGGGAACGCGAACAGCACGAAGCCCAGCGGATCGTGTGCGAAGCTGCCGACCTCGATGCCGAGCGGATCGAGGACGGGCTCGGGAGGGACGTCGGGTTCATCGGCCACGATGCCGGTTCCTGATGACCCGGACTCTGCGAAGGCAAGGGGAAAGCGAGGCGCCAGGACGTGCGACGCCCCCTCACCTAGCCTCTCGCCCTACCGGGGGAGAGGGACATGAAACGCGGCTTTCAGACTCCTCTCCCCCGGCAGGCGGAGCGGTTGGGTGAGTGGATTCGCACGCTTGGACCCAACGAAAAGAGGCCCGGCGATGCCGGGCCTCCTCTGTCTCGAACGCTGACGGGTCGGACTTAGCCCGGCCAGTTGGCGCGCATGCGGTCGACTTCGGTCTGGTTCGGGCGATACGGAGCGGCCTTCGGATCGAAGTTGGTCCAGCCTTCCTTGCGATAATCCGAGCCGCGCGAGACCGGATCGATCGGCTTGTAGGTGGCGAGGATCGCCTCGATGCGGCTCGCATCGGCATCGTTGACGCGCGCCGTCACCAGCGTGCCGCCACGACGGACGGATTCCGAATAGACTTCGGCGTGCTCCTTGTCGGTGCCGGCATCCACCAGCGCGCCGACGATGCCGCCGGCGGCAGCACCGCCCGCGGCGACGGCCGCCGTCGAGGCGAGCCAGCCCGCCGCGACGACCGGGCCGATGCCCGGGATCGCCAGCAGGCCAAGGCCGGCCAGCAGGCCCGCGCCCGCGCCCAGCGCGCCGCCGATGCCGGCGCCGGCCGCGGCCTTGTTCACGTCATCGACGTCGGCGTACTCGGCGCTGACATACTTGTTGGCAACGATGCTGACGTCCTTGCTGGGCACGCCCGCCTTCTCGACGGCGTCGACGGCGGCGCGGGCCTGGGCATAGCTGTCGTAAGCGCGGCTAACGGTCTTCATGTTCGATTTCCTTTGTGATGATTGGGGGGAGTGCGACTACTGGTTCGCCGTGACGACGTTGCCCTTGTAGTCGACGGCAACCTGCACCGGCTTGCCGGCCTGCTGCGCGGTGCCGCGCCAGATGCCGTCGCCGTCCTTCGTCATGGCCGTCACGCCGTCCATGCCCTGCGCGATCACGCGGTCCTTGGCCTGGGCCTCGGTGAACGAGTTCGATCCCTTGAGCGGCGCGCCGGCGTCGGCCTGCTTCGGCTTGTAGGCATCGGCCTTGCAGGCGTTCATGAACTCGGTCTGCGTGATCGTGCCTTCGGTAGCGACCGTCATGCCGGCGACGCGCATGAACGACACGTAGCGGATGGCCTCGCCGCCCGAGACGTTGCCGTCGCTGTTGACGTCGGCCTTCTTCCACATCTCGGTGCACTCGGCGTCGGTGGCGGCAAAGGAAGGCGCGGCGGCGATCATCGTGGCGAAAGCGGCGGCAGCAAAAATCTTCTTCATGACGTGACCTCGTTGATTTTGTTCGTGGCTGATCAATTCAGCCGCGCGCCTTCAACGCGCTTTGGCGCAAAGGTTGCCGCGCAAATCGATGCGTACGAACCCGTACGCATCGGCCCGCGATGGCGCGGAGCGCGATGGCGCGGAGATCGTGTGCCCCTGCAGGGGCCCTACGCTGAATGGCCGTTCTGGGTGCTGGAGTCTTTCCGTCTCGGATCGACCCACCGAACTCATCCTGAGGAGGCGCGAAGCGCCGTCTCGAAGGATGGGCAACAAACTCGGTGCGCGTGCGCACCCTTCGAGACGCGCTCCTGCGGAGCGCTCCTCAGGGTGAGGTGGTCATTACAATGGTGATTCTTTCTCGACGGGAAAGACCCTAGCAGACGTCGCCGCCCAACGGCGGATTGTGCGTCTGGACGGGAGGCCTTTTCTCCGCGGGATCGGGCAGCGCTTGGCCACCGCGCGCGGCACGACCCTGGCGCTCAAGACCGGCTGCATCGATGACGGTGATCCAGCGGCGGCCAATCAGCAGGAAGCGTCGGTCGGCGAGATAGGCCAGTCCCTCCGTGACCGAGGTGCGGCGCGTGCCGAGCAACCGCGCCAGCGTCTCGTGCGTCAGGGCAAAGCTCGCCTGCCCGGTCAGGGCCACTGCGCGGCTCAGCCATCGCGCCAGGTTCGATATCTGCAGGGAGCGGGTCCGCTCCTCCGCATGCCGCACCGCTTCACGCAACGCCACACGGCATTGGGCCAGCATCGCCTCGTGGACCGAAGGATGTTCGCCCGCCAACTGACGCAGAATGAATGACGGGATCGACCAGGCCTCACCTTCTACGGTCACGACGGCATCGAGACCGAGCGCGTCGGATCCCAGCAGGAGATCCGGTACGCTGGCACCGCCCGCGCCGAGACTGAGAATTTCAACACCGCTCTGCGGCGACACGAAGCTCAGCAGAAGGCTGACGGGAAACAAGGTGAGGGCAGGCTCCGAGTCCCAGGTACGCACGCGCTGGCCTGCGCTCACCCGGGTCTTCCGCAATTCGGGCGCGAGCAGGCTCCAGGCGTGTTCGTTAATTCCGGGTGGGGCGCGACACGGCGAAAGTCGGGACGGTCCGCTCATGTCCGACCCTTACTACAGAGTTTCAGGAACGCGAACGCCCGGACCGCAGAAATCCGATTCAGGGCGAGCCCCGGCGTGGCCTCAAAGAGCGATCAAGTCGACGCGGGTCGCATCCCGCTTCTTCACGAGTTCACCCAGCACGTAAAGGCGCAAGGCGCTCGAGAGGTTAACGTCCTCCGACGTTCTTGCGCGATCGACTTCCGAGACCAGCGTATTCAGCGACACCGGCCGCTCGCGTGCCAGCCGCACCAGTTCGGTCCAGAAAGCATCCTCCAGCGAGATGCTGGTGCGGTGACCATCGATTGTGACCGATCGCTTTCGCATGGGTGGACTTTAGAATTGTCCTCCACACACCTCAAGTATTCCCTGCTCTTCGGCTGTTTCGCGCGGAGGTTTTGTCAATGCGCCAGATTCTCTCTTTACGTGTCTTCGCCCGAAGTGCCGGGAAGCGCTCCGTGCTCAGATCCGCCCCCACTGCTGACGATCCGCCGCCTCGCGCTCCCTGGCGGCGCGAACGCGACGGCCGGCCCCGCGCGAGTCCGGCGGCCCCGCCACGGCGAGAAGCGACTCATGTCGTGCTTCGTCCAGCAGGAAACGACGCAGGCCACGCCACGGCGCCGCCTCGTGGTCGCGGCCACCCACGATTTCGCAAAGCCGCGCGAAGTCGGCGGGTTCGGTTACCGCGCAATGAATGAGCAGCGCGCCGCTGTCGCGCAGGGGCTGGACGGCGAAGTCACCCCCGAGCTTCGACTGGGTGCAGGTGCGCACCATCAGATTGGCGGCGAACCGCAAGCGCGCCGTGTCGAACGGATCGTCGGCAGTCGGTCCGCCGCCGAAATCGGCTGCGATTTCGGCAACGATGAGGAACGCGCTCCCGGGCCGTGTTCCCAAGTCGCTCCAGACGGTACGTGCCATTCAAATCCCTCCGCCCGCAGAGGGGAAAAGCCCGGCCGCGACCCAGTCGTCTGCCGACCCCGCTTCGCCTTGGGGTTTCTGGGGCACAAGCGCAGGGTTGCGGCGTTCTCGGAGCAGCCGTTCCCGCGCTGAAACGCGACGCCGGATAGCTCCCAAAGCGCGCAACGAAGCGAGCTCTATGCCGATCGAGGAGTTGAAGCTGCTTGGCATCGTACGCTCCGCCTACACGAATACAGGAGCGCAACGAAAACTTCGCGCCGGGGTTGCACGGTTGGCGTGATAAAAAGGACGGCACCCGCGGAACAGGCCGCTGCGATTTTCAGGACAATGCCCGGTTCGGGCGGCAAAAGAGGCTGGCGAGCCAGCCTTTGAGGCCCGCGCCGGACCCGCGCTGGGCGCTTACCGACCGCCCTGCCAGCCCGTTGTCGGCCGTCAGGATCCCGAGTTGTCCGGAGCGTGCAGTACCTTGCGGAGTGCTTCGCTCAGCTCGGCGACGGTGATGTTGTCATGCAGGCCACGCATCAGGACGACCCCGTCGGGAATGGGTTCGACATGCTCGGCGGCCTGGATAGCGTCGAGGCCGGCCTCGTAACGCTCCTCCCTGAGGCAATCGATCGCCGAGAGGACATGATAGGCCTCCCTGCGATTGGGATTGCGCTTGTAGCGTTCAAGCACCGCCACGAAGCGATGAACGCGCTGGGAAAGAGATTGACGTGTCGCTTCTGGCGCCATGCCGAGGGTGATAACGCACCTGCTCCGGTCGTTCCACCCCGAACGGCAGCACCCGAACTTCATTCATGCTTCGTGCGCGCCGCGCTGACAGCTACAGCGCCGGGCCAAATGCGGTGCCGTCGACAGCGAATTCGTCACTTTCCGTCGGCGTGACAGAAATCGGCGCGGTCCGTCGAACTCGTGACGGTGCGGGCCCTGAAGTCGTAGGTTTCAGTGAACGCCTGCTTCATGGATCCGCTTTCCTTCTTCCAATAGACGGTCCGCTCCAGTGTCGTGCCATTCAGCCTATGGGAGGCGAAGGATTCGATGATCGTGCCATCGGCCTCCTTGGCCTTGCCGAGCATTACCGGCGTACCTTCCTCCGAGAGCCTGGTCCTGAGGGGACCGCTCACGCCATACAATTCCTTGCCGATCACCTGATAGGTGGTGGGTTCCTTCATCGGCATGCCGCGATAAAGGAGATGGCAGTCGAGGGAGAGCGACGGCGGCGGGGCGGCGGGCGTATCGGGGGTCTGCGCCTGGGCGGACAGCGCCACCAGAATTGCCAGAGCAGCGCCGCCGGGAAATGCCAGCTTCATGAAGGACCTCCGGAAAGTATCGCCCATTCAATTCACGAAGGTCCGATAGGTTGCTGTCTTTCGAGCGACCCGTCGCAGCGGAGCCTCGAGATCCAAAGTTGCACGACCGCCATATTGACCGGCGTCCACGGGCTGC
Organism: Reyranella humidisoli; assembly: GCF_019039055.1. Taxonomy (NCBI): domain Bacteria; kingdom Pseudomonadati; phylum Pseudomonadota; class Alphaproteobacteria; order Hyphomicrobiales; family Reyranellaceae; genus Reyranella; species Reyranella humidisoli. The sequence goes on along the minus strand of NZ_JAHOPB010000001.1, from coordinate 2,758,362 downwards.
CATTCTCCCGGTCGATACAACAAAGGAAATGCGATGACCGAGACAGTCGACCAGAGTGAGAAGCGAGCCGCGCAGCGCCGGCGGATGTACGTGAGCGGTCACCTGCCCGAATTGTTCAAGGAGCGGGAGCGAATCAGGGCGGAACTGCATGCGGCCGTCCCCCAGCTGAAGACCCTGACGGACAAGCTTGCCGTCAAGCATCTGCGAAACCGGATCTCCTATATGCGGCAGCGGTTGCCGCTCTTGGCCGCAGAGGTGAAGGCGCTGGTCGACGAGCGCAAGGCGCTGCTGGAAACGATCCGCGCCGCCAGGGAGTCCGCGTCCTAGAGTCTTTCCGTCTCAGATTGACCCACCGACCTCATCCTGAGGAGGCGCGAAGCGCCGTCTCGAAGGATGGGCAACAAACTCGGTGCGCGTGCCCACCCTTCGAGACGCGCTCCTACGGAGCGCTCCTCAGGGTGAGGTGGTCTTTGCAGTGGTGATTCTTCCTCGACCGGAAAGCCCCCTAGACGACGAAGAAGTCGGTGTGATCGAGGGTGCCGGTTAGGGTGGCGATGGTGGCGAACCTGATCGCCGCCACGCCGCCCACGCCATCGGCGTCGTAGTAGAGGCTCTTCGACGCGGTATCGAACAGGATGCGGTCGTCGGCCTGGGTTGCCACGGTGCCGGTGTTGAACGCCCCGGCGCCCAGCGCGCCGGTGCCGAGGGCCGCGAAGATCGCGTCGTCGAGCTGGATCGTGTCGGCGGCGTGGTCGAACACGAGAATCTTGTCGACGTTACTGGTGCCCAGCGCGGTGCTGAAACGGAACGTGTCGCCCCCGCCCTCGCCGCTCAGCGTGTCACTGCCCAAGCCGCCGTCCAGAATGTTGCGGCCACTATTGCCGATGACCGTATTGATCAGGTCGTTGCCGGCGCCGTCGAGGTTGGCCGCCCCATACAGGGTGAGCTTCTCGAGGTTGCCGCCCAAGGTGTAGCTGATCCACGAGCGAACCGAGTCGATGCCCTGATCGGCCAGTTCGACGACCACGTCGCCGGCACTGTCGACCACGTACTTGTCGTCACCCAAGCCACCGGTCATCGTGTCAGCGCCCGCGCGGCCGTCCAGCGTGTTGCCGCCGTCGTTGCCGTCCAGCGTGTTGTTCTCTGCGTTGCCCACACCGTTAATGTCCGCCGTGCCTGTCAGCACCAGCTTCTCGAGGTTCGGCCGCAACACGTAGGAAAGCGATGAGAACAGCGTGTCGAAACCTTCGCCTGCATCCTCGCTGGCGCGGTCCCCGGCATTGTCGATGAAAAAGGTGTCGTCCCCCTCCTCGCCACTCATCGAGTCGGCACCCGCACCGCCGTCGAGCACGTTGTTGCCGGCATTGCCGACCAGCGTGTTGTCCAGCGAGTTGCCCGTGCCATTCAGGTCATCCGTGCCCTGCAGCACCAGCTTCTCGACATGTTCGCTCAGCGTGTAGTCAAGCCACGCCTTCACCGCGTCAGCACCCTTGCCCGCCACCTCGATCACGACGTCACCGGCATTTTCCACATAATACGTATCGTCGCCGGCGCCGCCCTGCATCGTATCCGCGCCTGCCCGTCCATCGAGCGCGTTGGCGCCAGCATTGCCAATCAGCACGTTGTCCACCGCGTTGCCTACCGCGCTGATGGCAGAGCTGCCCGTCAACGTCAGATTCTCGAAGTTCGTACGCAGCACGTAGGTGAACGATGCCTGCACAGTGTCCATACCCTGCCCGACCAGCTCAGTGATCTTGTCGGTCGCGACGTCCATCACATAGGTGTCATCGCCAACGCCACCCGCCATCGTGTCGTCGCCCACACCGCCATCGAGCACGTTGTTACCGGCATTGCCAGTCAGCACGTTTGCGAGATCGTTGCCCGTGCCGTTGATGCCGTCCGAGCCTGCCAGCGCCAGGTTCTCGACATGGGAGCGTAGTCGCAGGCTCACGGACGACCGTACCGTATCCAGACCGGCGTCCGCCTCTTCGCTCGCGACATCGCCAGCATTGTCGACGATGTAGGTGTCGTCTCCGAGACCGCCGACCATCGTGTCCGCGCCGGTGCCGCCGTCGAGCAGGTTATTGCCCGCGTTGCCCGTCAAGCCATTGTCGAGCGCGTTGCCAGTGCCCTTCAGGTGCGCCGTCCCCTGCAGCACGATCTTCTCGACATTGGCGGTCAGCGTATGGTCGACCCACGCACGCACCGTGTCGACGCCTTCGTTCGCGGCCTCAACCACCACGTCGCCCAGATCGTCCACGACATAAGTGTCGTTGCCCAGCCGGCCCGCCATCGTGTCGGCACCCTCACCGCCATCGAGCACGTTGAGCCCGTCACCCCCAATAAGGTTATTGGCCAGGGCGTTGCCAGTGCCACTCAACGTCCCAATACCAATAAGGACCAGCTCCTCGACGTTCGCGGTCAGCGTGTAGGAGATCGACGACCGCACCGTATCGGTGCCTTCGCCCGCGGCCTCCAGGATCACGTCGCCGGCGCCGATCACATAGGTGTCGTTGCCCAACCCGCCCGCCATCGTGTCGGCACCCGCACCGCCGTCGAGCAGGTTGTCGCCGGCGTTGCCGGTCAGGATGTTGACCAGGCCGTTGCCGGTGCCGTTGAGATTGGCCGTCCCGGTGAGGACGAGGTTCTCGAGGTTCGAGCCCAGAGTATAGTCGATCGACGCGCGGACCGTGTCGGTGCCTTCGCCTGCGACCTCGACGATCGTGTCGTCGAGCGAATCGATCAAGTAAGTGTCTTTGCCGAGCCCGCCGGACAGAATGTTGACGGCTGCGTTGCCGGTCAGCCAGTTGTCCAGTGCGTTGCCCGTACCGTTGATCGCATCGGTGCCGGTCAGTTCGAGATTCTCGACGTTCGCGGTCAGGGTATAGGTGATGGACGACAGGACCGTGTCGGTGCCGGCGCCCATCTCCTCGACCACGAGGTCGGCGACGCTGCCCACGACATAGGTATCGTCGCCCAGCCCGCCCACCATCGTGTCGGCGCCAGCGCCGCCGTCGAGCAGGTTGTGGCCGGCATTGCCCGTCAGCACGTTGACGAGGCCATTGCCGGTGCCACTCAGATTGGCCATCCCGATGAGGACTAGATTCTCGAGGTTGGCGCCGAGCGTGTAGTCGATCGAGGCGCGCACCGTATCGGTGCCTTCGCCCGCGGCCTCCACGACCGTATCGCCGGCACCGATCACGTAGGTGTCGTTGCCCAACTTGCCGGCCAGCACGTTGGCCCCGGCATCTCCCGTCAGCACGTCGTCGCCCGATCCGCCGATCAGGTTCTCGATCGAGTTCATCTGGTCGACCAGCACGCCGTCGATATAGGCAACCTGCGCCGCCAGGTCGGCATGCACGGCCCCGGTTGTGCCGGCATAAGAGGCGGTGTCGCTGCCCGTCCCGCCCCAGAGCTGGTTGGTCCCACCGGCCGTCGCTGCGCCACCGATCAGCGTGTCGTTGTCGGCGCCGCCATACAGCGCGTCGTTGCCGCCGCCGCTGTCCAGCACGTCGTCGCCGGCGCCGCCGTCGATCGTATCGGCAAGATCGGTCGCCAGAAGCTGTCCGGGCACGGTTACTGTCGTCGAGATGACGTCGTTACCGGCGGTCCCCACGATGACGGCGCCGGTGGTCGGGGCAACCTGCTCGACATGGACTTCGGCGTTGCCGAGCACCCAGCGGTCGAACGTGCCGTCGGCGTTGGTGACCGATCCGGTCTTGGCCCAGCCCGCTTCGACGAATTGAACGACGTCGCCGGCATCGCGCTCGACGACGAGGATATGCTTGCCGCCGGCCGTCTCGGCGCCCACGCCGCCCAGGACGGCACGCTGGTTGACGATGAGCGTGTTGTTGCCGGTGCCGGTAAGATCGATGCGCTCGATATCCTCGAGCTTCGCCGCGACCAGCGGGTTCGAGAGGTCGAGCGTCAAACCGACGCCCGAAAGCGCCAGCGTGTCGGCACCGCCACCGCCGTCGGCCATGCGGAAGGCCAGATCGGCCACGACCAGCCGGTCGTTGCCCGCGCCGGCGTGGAACACGTCGCCGCCACCGCCGCCCGTCAGCGCGTCGTTGCTGGCACCGCCAATCAGCATCTCGGCCGCCGCCGTGCCGGTCGTCGTAACGGTCCCGCCGAAGGCGCCGCCGAACACGACGTAGGCCGCTCCAGAGTTCAGGCCGTTCGGCATGCCACGCTCGGCGCCGATGATCAGGTCGTCGTAGCCGTCGCCGTTCACGTCACCCGCCGAAGCGACCGATCCGCCGCTCCAATCGCCTGCCCGTCCACCCTTCAGCGCGAAGCCCGCGCTGGCGTCCAGGCTGGAAAGATCGATCTCGGCGGAGAAGCCCGATGTCCGGCCGAAGATGACGTACGTGGTGCCCGAATTGGTGCCATTGCTGTCGGCTCGGACCGCACCGATCACGAGATCGTCCACGCCGTCGCCATTGAAATCGCCCGCGGACGAGACCGAGACGCCACTCGAATCGTCCGCCGCAGCGCCGGTCAACCTGAACCCGTTGCTCCCGCTCAGTGTCGAGAGATCGATGTTGGCGGCGAAGCCGGATGCCTTGCCGAACACCACGTAGCTGGTGCCGGATGACGTGCCGTGCGGATCGGCATTGGGCGCGCCGACGATCAGGTCCGCGAAACCGTCACCGTTCACGTCGCCTGCCGACGCCACCGAGACGCCGCTCCCGTCGGCACCCGCCACACCGCTCAGCTTGAACCCGTTGCTGCCGTTCAGGGTGGAAAGCGCGAAGCTGGCGCCCAACCCGGAGGCCTGGCCGAACAACACGTAGCTTCCGCCCGTCCCGCCGGTCCAGGGCGCGCCGACGATGACGTCGTCATAGCCGTCGCCGTTCACGTCGCCCGCCGCAGCCACGGATGTGCCCGCCGCGTCGGCACCCACGACGCCGGTCAGCTTGAAGCCGTTGCCGCCGCTCAGGGAAGAAAGACTGAAGTTGGCGGCAAAGCCCGACGCCTTGCCGTAGACGATATAGGCCGATCCGGCGCCGTATGCGCTGCCGACCTTCGCGCCCGGAGCGCCGACGATCAGGTCGTCGAACCCGTCGCCGTTGAAGTCACCGGCCGAGGCGACCGAGAAGCCGGACTTGTCGCTGGCAGCGCCGCCGCTCAGCTTGAAGCCGTTGCTGCCGTTCAGGGTGGAGAGATTGAAGTTCGCTGTGAATCCGGAGGCCTTGCCGAAGACGACGTAGCTTGCGCCGGAGGAGTTGCCGTTCGGATCGGCCAGGGCGGCGCCGACGATCAGGTCGTCGTAGCCGTCGCCATTGATATCACCGGCCGAGGCGACCGAGTAGCCACTCCGGTCGTTGGCCGCCACGCCGCTCAGCTTGAACCCGTCGTTGCCGTTCAGGGCGGAGAGCTGGATGTCGGAGAGGAATCCGCCCGCCTTGCCGAACACCACGTAACTCGCACCGGCATCGGCTGCCCCCGCATCGGCGCGCCAGGCGCCGACGATTACGTCGTCGAACCCATCGCCGTTGATGTCGCCCGCCGAGGCCACCGACTTTCCGGCATAGTCGCTGTCGACGGCGCCGCTCAGCTTGAAGCCGTTGGACCCATCGAGATAGGCCAGCGACGGCGGCGGCTGGTCCGTTCCGAGCGCACCGGCATGGCCGTAGATCACGTAGCTCCGCCCTTCGCCGGGAAGGCCGGCGATGTGCTGGGGAGCGCCGATGATCAGATCGTCGTAGCCGTCGTTGTTCACGTCGCCCGCTGACGCGACCGACCAGCCGGTCATGTCCCACCCGCCAGCGCCGATCACCTTGAAGCCGTTCGCGCCGTTCACGGTGGAGAGGTCGAAGCTGGCGCCGAAGCCCGCTGCCTTGCCGAACAGCACGTAGCTCGCTCCCGAATTCTGGGAACGCGAATCGTCGCCGATGGCGCCGATGATCAGGTCGTCGTAGCCGTCGCCGTTGAAGTCGCCCGCCGATGCAACGGAGTAGCCGATCGACTGACCGTCGCTCGCCGGCGCACCGACGATCCTGAAACCATTGCTGCCGGTCAGGGTCGACAGGTTGAGGTTGGCGGTGAAGCCCGATGCCTTGCCGAACACGACATAGCTCGCGCCGGAGCCGGAGCCGTTCAGGGATACGCCCGGAGCGCCGACAATCAGGTCGGCAAAGCCGTCGCCGTTGATGTCGCCGGCCGACGAAACCGAGAAACCGCTGAAATCACTGATTGCGCCGCCGCTCAGCTTGAAGCCGTTGGTGCCGTTCAGCGTGGAAATGTTGAGGGTGGACGTGAAGCCCGAACCCTTGCCGAAAACGACGTAGCTGGCACCCGACTGGTCGCCATTGGGATCGGCACTCCGGGCGCCGACGATCACGTCGTCGTATCCGTCGCCGTTCACGTCGCCGGCCGAAGCGACCGACCAGCCGCCTTCGTCGTTGGCCTTGCCGCCGATGATCGCGAAGCCGTTCGTGCCATTCAGGGACGAGAGGTTCATCGAGGCGCTGAAGCCCGCAGCCTTTCCGAACACCACGTAGCTCGCGCCCTGCCAGACGCCGGGGGTGCCGGCAGAGGTGGCACCGATGATGAGATCGTCATAGCCGTCGTTGTTCACGTCGCCAGCCGATGCCACCGACCAGCCCGCCTCGTTGCCCAACGCCACACCGTTCAGCGCAAAGCCATTGGCGCCGTTGAGGGTGGAGAGGTGGATATCGGCGGCAAAGCCCGACGCCTTGCCGAAGACCACGTAACTTACGCCGTTGTTGGCGCCACCCACGCCGTCCGAGGGCGCGCCGAGGATCAGGTCATCGTAGCCGTCGCCGTTCACGTCGCCTGCCGAAGCGACGGACTGGACGCCGTAGCTGCTGCCGCTCAGCTTGAAGCCGTCGCTCCCGTCGAGGCCCGAGAGTTCGACGAGCGCGCCCAGCCCCCCGGCCTTGCCGAACACCACGTAGCTGCCGCCCGGGTTGTTGATGTATGTCCCGTAACCGCCCGCGGCGTTGATGATCACGTCGTCGAAGCCGTCGCCGTTGATGTCGCCGGCCGAGGCGACCGAGGCGCCGCTCGCATCGTACAAAGTGCCTTCCAACCTCGTGCCATTGAGGCCATCGAGGCTCACCACGTCGATATTCGCCGGAAACGCCACGCGTACCCCCGTCACGCTCGATCGCGGACTCCCCAGACCCGTCGAGCGTATACGTTTTACCGCACCATATTCTGAGGTGCTACTTCAAGCTGCATCTACGCATGTTTGCACCCGAACACAGGCACAACTCACTGGCAGTCGCCGGTGCAACCATTCGCGTGATGCGCGCACCAATGCCGGCGAGAGCCGGGCGGCCTCGCAAAAGGATATCTCCCAGACCGAACGCTTTCGCGCCGGTGAATGAGGCCACGAGATCGGTAGCGGGGTCGAACGCGCCGGGAGTCGCCTCGACATAGAGACTGGTCGATCCGCCGTCCGACTGGATCACGATCCGGCTCGCATTGATGCCTACCGCCGTCAGGTCGAGTTTCGAGGTGCCCGAGCGAAGTCGTCGATCACATCGTAGCCCGTCACCTGGTAGCTGTCGGCATAACCCGCATAGACGTCGGCGCCGGCGCGGCCCCACAGCGCGTCCCCGCCGGCCAGCCGTACCGGGACAAAAAGCACGTTTTCAACCTCCCCCTGCAGTTGAGCGCGCCCCGGGTGCTTGGCGGTGTCGACCGTCGAAGGACAGTTCTCGCCACGGCCTTTGGGCGGAATGCTCGCAACCCTTGGCAACGAGGGGCATGCGCGCTCGTTCAACAGGCATGATCACCCAACTGAACCCGCCCCTGCCGCTCGAGACGTCCAAGGGACCGGGCCTGGCCCATTTCGTCATCGACTATGGGTCCGAGTCCCATCTCCTCTGGGTCGTTTTCCTCGACGAAGGCGGCGCCTGCTGGACCGTTCCCAATCCGGAAATCCGCATCCAGAGCAACTGGTCGCTGCGCCGCCGGGAGAAAGTCGCGGCTACCTGAGCCGGTCCGGGGAGCGGCAACGACAACCCTGACAGGAATACGCGAGGAGAAGCCGCCGGCATGACCGGCCGGATTGCGGCGATGCGCACCTGCAGATGCCTTCGCGGACCGTGCACGCTGCTGAGCCGCGCTGTGGAAATATCGCAAAATACCAGTAATTACAGATGGTTAACCTGCCTGTGACCAATGTGGCAAATTTGCAACATTTGTTGGACGCGGGTAGCTCGCTTGGCCACTATGCCTCCGGCCGCCGGCCCACCCCGTGGTTCCAACCGGAGAAGAATTTCATGACCTTGAGAAACGGACGACGCCTTTTTTCCCGCGCACGCCCCCTTCTCAAGGCGAAAGCCTTTTCGTTCACGATCCTGGCCGTTCTCACGACGTTCGGCATCGCCGCCTTCGCGCCGGCCAGCGCGCAGGTCAAGGCGCCCCAGGTGAAGCAGGCCGTGAAGGCCAAGGCCCGGCCGGTCGTCCAGTCGGACCCGACGGACAAGGTTGCCGACCAGCTCAATGCCAAGTGGCAGCAGGACAATGCCGCGTTCGGCGGCTTCACCAGTGCCGCTCCGGCTTCGGTCCAGGCGGCGGCCTATTCCGTCCCCCCTTCCACCACCGCTGCCGGCGCCACGCCTGCGATCGCGAACGAGTGGGGCGACCGGCTGGTGACGCGCGCCATGAACTATCTCGGCACGCCCTATCGCTACGGCGGCATCTCGCCCCAGACCGGCTTCGACTGCAGCGGCTTCGTCTATTATCTCTACGGCGCGGTCTTCGGGCAGCGCATCCCGCGCATGCCGCACGACATGGTGCGCCAGGGTACGCCGGTCGCACGCAACGACCTGCAGCGCGGCGACCTCGTCCTGTTCGGCTATCGCGGCACCTTCACCCATATCGGCATCTACGCGGGCAACGACCAGTTCGTTCATGCCACGCATCGCGGATCGCCCGTGATGGTGACGAACCTCGACGCCGACTACTACCGCCAGCGCTACATCACGGCGGTCAGGCTCTCCCCGCAGTAAGGACGCCCGCTCGCCTTCTCACCCGTTGGCCATGATCGTTCGGTAGATCGCGGCCTTCTCCCGCAGCGGCAAACGATCGATGGCACCGAACAGGCGCAGCATCAGATCGCACTGCCGGGCCTTCGGCTGATCCTTGAGATCGCGGAACGCGGCCATGTCGGCCTCCTCGAACGGCGGCTGCGCGAGCGTGCGCGCATGCTCGTAGGCGGCGCCCAGTTCCTCGCCCGATGGAAGCTTGTTGCCGGGATCGCTCGACTTGTAAGCCGCGACCATGGCGCGCTGGCGGGCCGACAGCGCCGCATCGACCCGCAGGTTGGGCGAGGTGCGGTTGACGCCGGTCATCGCATAGTCGGCGCAGGCCTCGTCCGAGACGGTACGGAACGCCAGTAACGTTGCCACCGTGCCGTCGCCCCAGGCCGCGACCGCGTCGTCGGAGCCGCGCTGGGCCACCGGCATCACCTTGCTGCGGAAGGTGGAGGCGGCGGCCTTCGCGACGGCCTGCAACATCGCGGGATCGTTCATACCCCCGCGCTGCTCGCGCAGGATCGGCAGCAGACCCTTCCGGAGATCGGTCTCGATGGCGGGGTCGAGCGCGAATACGTCGAGCAGGACAGGATCCTGGGCAATCATGCGCCCCCGCACGATCGACCAAGCATAATCGTCGCTGCGTTCGAAGGCGAACAACTCGAACTGAGGCCGCGCAACGGCAAACCCGGCACCGACGGCAAGCGCTGCTACGAAACCCAGGACGAACCGTCTCGTCACGCTGCGTCCCTTCGTGAACTGCGCCACGAGCGCCACCGCCACGCCGACGCCCAGCGCCGATATCACCGGATAGAGACTCTGCATCACTCCTCTACGCGGCCTGCGGTTAGCCGTTCCGAAGGCACATGTTTCATGGTTCGAAACGGCGCCGCACCGCCGGTCTCATCGTAAGCGGTGCGTAAGGACCAAGCGTCATCGTTTCAACAAGTCCACAAGGGGCTTCGAGGGAACAGCATGGCGAAACCGCTCTGGCCGAACGTGAGCAGCATCCAGTACCGCAACGACCGCAGCCCGAAGCGGCCCACGGACAGCGAGAATACACGCGATCGCTGAGGCCGGCCCGGCAACGGGTCATCGCGACAGCAGGCGAAGGCCGGCGATCGATACGATGCCCGCAAGGACGAGGCGGATCGCGCGCTCGGAAAGGCGCCGTGTGAAGACGACGCCGAGGGCGGCGCCGAGCAGCGCAACGGCCGCGAAAAGCGGAAACTCTGGCGCGAGTTGCTGCCCCGACAGCAGGGCGCCGGCCAGGCCCGCAATCGAATTGCCGAGGATGAAAGGCGCGGACAGGCCTGCCGCTTCCCGGGACCGCGCCCACCCCAACACGATCAGGGCTGGCGCCACGAACACGCCGCCACCGATGCCCGACAAGCCCGACAGGAGACCCGCCGCCGTGCCGAGCACCGCCCATCCCGCTTGGGTGCTACGGCGCGAGAGAGGGCCACCGGCCCATGGCGCCTCCTTCGGCCGCACCACCATCAAGGTCGCGGCAACGAGCAGCAGAGCGCCGGTCACCATCGTATAGACGCCCGGCGAAAGCGCGATGAGCCCGCCGACGAAAGCCGCCGGAAGCGCGGGCACGACGAGCGTGGCCAGCCGCCGCCAGTCGATCAGCCCCGCCACGTGCAGACGCCACGTCGTATAGGCCGACGCCACGACGTTCATGGCGAGCGCCGTCGGACGCAGCTGGTCGATCGGAACGCCCGAGACGGCCATGATCGCGAGAAACCCCGTGCCTCCGGCCTGACCGACGCTGGCGTAAACGGCCGAAATGGCAAGCAGAGCCAGGGCAGTGAGCATGCGCGCGACTCTATGCGATGGTGGCCGGTCTGCAACCCTGGCGGCCTGGCGGCGTTGAAGAAGGCTCGGGGGAGCATGGGTTCGGGTACGCGATGAGTGTGGGACTCGTCCCCGGCGACGAACTTGGAGTCCTGGGTGAACGAGCCTGTTCAGAGCGTAGATCTCACCAATTGCGACCGTGAGCCCATTCACATTCTGGGCGCCGTCCAGTCCATCGGTTTCCTGATCGCGCTGACCTCCGACTGGATGGTGGCGCGCGCCTCGGCCAACGTCGAGACGTGGCTCGGCAAAGGCCCCGAGGAAATCCTCGGCAAGGCGCTGTCGGAAGTGTTCTCCGCCGATTCCGTTCACGACCTGCGCAACCGCACGATCATGCTGCGTGGTCCCGACTCCGTCGAACGGCTGTTCAGCGTCGAGGTGGTGGCGGGCCGGCCGCCTCTCGACCTCGCGCTCCATCTGTCGGGCGGCAGCGTCGTCATCGAGGGCGAGCCCTCTTCCGGCGAGCAGCAGGATTCCACCAGCCTCGTCCGCTCGATGATCGGGCGCCTCGACCAGTGCACGGATCTCAACACCTTCTTCCGCGAGGGCGCCCGCCAGGTGCGCGGCCTCACCGGCTTCGACCGCGTGATGGTCTACCGCTTTGCGCCGGACGGCTCGGGCGAAGTCGTGGGCGAGGCCTGCAAGCCCGGCATCGGCACATTTTTCGGCCTGCGCTATCCCGCCAGCGACATCCCCCAGCAGGCGCGCGAGCTCTACAGGCGCAACCTGCTGCGCGTCATCGCCGACGTCGACGCCAAGCCGGTGCCGATCGTGCCGCAAATGGACCCGTCGGGCCGGCCGCTCGACCTGTCGCTTTCGATGCTGCGCTCGGTCTCGCCGATCCACATCGAATACCTGCGCAACATGGGCGTCGGCGCCTCGATGTCGATCTCGATCATCGTCGAGGACCGGCTGTGGGGCCTGTTCGCCTGCCATCACTATTCGCCGCGCTGCCCGAGCTTCGAGCGCCGCTCCGTGTGCGAGCTGTTCTCGCAGATGTTCTCGATGCGGCTGGAAGCGCGCGAGCGGCGGGAGCACGTGGCCTACGAACGCCGCGCGCGCGACATCTCAGACCAGCTCCTGGGCGCCATCGCCTCGAACGAGACGCTGTTGCAGGATCCCGAGTGGCTGGCCGACATCCTGATGCGCGCCATCCCGGCCGACGGCATGGGCATCTGGATCGCCGGCTCCTATGCCTTCTCCGGCGTCACCCCGCCCACCGAGGAGTTCCGCCGCATCATCCGCGCCCTGAACGGCACGGCGGCCGGCAAGGTGTTCGCCACCGACCATATCGGCTCGATCCTCGACGGCGCCGGCGCCTTCGCCTCGACCGCGGCCGGGATGCTCGCGATCCCGATCTCACGCTCGCCGCGCGACTACGTCGTGCTGTTCCGCTCCGAGCTGGTGCGCGCGGTGCGCTGGGGTGGCGATCCGCACAAGCCGGTAGAGTACGGGCCCAACGGTCCGCGCCTCACGCCGCGCCAGAGCTTCGAGGAATGGAAGGAACTGGTGCAGGGCAAGTCGCAGCCCTTCAGTCCCGCCGAGTTGCGCGTCGCCGAGACGCTGCGCGCGACCCTGATCGAGGTCGTGCTGCGCCTCGCCGACGAGGCGACGGCGGAGCGCCAGCAGGCCAGCGCGCGGCAGGAGATGCTGATCGCGGAGCTGAACCATCGCGTGCGCAACATCCTGGGCGTGATCCGGGGCCTGATCCGCCAGTCGCAGCCCGCCAATGATCCTTTGGGCACGCCGGCGGTGCGCGACTTCGTGCGGCTGGTCGACGGCCGCATCCACGCGCTGGCGCGCGCCCACAACCAGATCACCGACGATCATTGGGGGCCTGCGCCGATGCAGGCGCTGATCGACGCGGAGACCGCGGCGATCGTGGGCGACAAGGAACGGCTGGTCTCCGAGGGCAAACCCCTGCTCCTCAAGCCGCAGGCCTATTCGACGCTGGCGCTGCTGCTGCACGAACTCGTCACCAACTCGACCAAGTACGGCAGCCTGTCGGTGCCGGACGGCCGCACGCGGCTGGGCTGGCATCTCGACGCCAAGGGCGACCTGCAACTCGAATGGTCCGAGAGCGGCGGCCCGCCGGTGACGCCGCCCAAGCGCAAGGGCTTCGGCACCACCATCATCGAGCGCTCGATCCCCTACGATCTGGGCGGCACCGCCGAGATCGCCTACGACCCGGCCGGCATCCGCGCCAAGTTCTGCATTCCCGCACGCCATGTGGTCGAGCCGCGTCCGGGCCAGGCGCGGCCCGTGCGCTTCAAGCGTTCCGCCCCCGACCATCCGCAGGCGCTGCCGGGGCAGATCCTGAAAGACCAGACGGTGCTGCTGGTCGAGGACAGTCTGATCATCGCGCTCGACGCCGAGGACATCCTGTACCGGCTGGGGGCGGAGAGCGTCGTCACCGCGGCGACCATCGAGGCCGCCCTCGACGCCATCGAGAATGCGCGGCCCGACCTCGCCCTGCTCGACATCAACCTGGGCGATCGCAACAGCTTCCCGATCGCCCACCGGCTGAACGATCTCGGCATCCCGCTGTTCTTCGCCACCGGCTACGGCGAGCAGGCCCAGCTGCCGATGGAGCATCGCAGCCGAATCGTCGTCCAGAAGCCCTACACGCTGGAGATCGTCGCACGCGCGGTGCACGAGCTGATCGGCGACCCGGCGCCGGCGGATGGGACGGGGACGGCCCGATCTGTTACGACGGGCTGATGGAAGCCCGCCGACACTCCGACGAAATCCGGCGCGTCGCCGCCCTTCGGGCGTACGAGATCCTCGACACGCCGCGCGAGGAGGAGTTCGACGAGGTGGTGCGGGTCGTGAGCGCAATCTGCGGCACGCCGATCTCTGTCATCAACCTGATCGATTCGAGCCGCCAGTGGTTCAAGGCCGAGGTCGGCCTCGGCGTGCGCGAGACGCCGCTGCCCGCCTCGATCTGCGCCCATGCCATCCTGCAGCCGGACCTCTTCATCGTGCCCGACACGCTGCAGGACCCCCGGTTCGCCGACAACCCGCTGGTCACCGGCGAGCCGCACCTGCGATTCTATGCCGGCGCGCTCCTCGAATCGCCGGAGGGCCTGCCGCTCGGCACGATCTGCGTGCTCGACTACCAGCCGCGCGAACTCGACGACAACCAGAAGGCGCTGCTGCGCCTGACCGCGCGGCAGATCATGAAGATGATGGAGCTGCGCCGGCTGAACGCAATGGAGCGCACCGCCCGCGAGAAGGCCGAGACCCGCGCCGAGGCGACCTCCGCCCGACTGGCACACGCCAACCGCGAGTCCGAGCTGCGTGAGCAGTTCATCGCCGTGCTGGGTCACGACCTGCGCAATCCGCTGGCTTCCATCCAGGCGGGCGCCGAACTCGTGAAGCGCGGCCGGCTCACGCTCGACGAGATGCTGCACCTCACCCAGGGCAGCATTTCGCGTATGTCGACGCTGATCGACAACATCCTCGACTTCGCACGCGGCCGGCTGGGCAACGGCATCGACCTCGAGCGGCGCGACGTCGAGCTGACGCCGCTACTCGCCCAAGTCGTCGACGAGTTGCACGCGGCCTCGCCCGACCGCAGCTTCGTCAGCCACATCGCGATGGACCAGCCGGTCTCGTGCGATGCCGGTCGCATCGGCCAGCTCCTGTCGAACCTGCTCGGCAACGCCGTCGTGTACGGCGCGCCAGGCACCCCGATCGCGATCGACGCCAGGGTCGAGGACGGCACGTTCGAACTGTCGGTGAGCAACCACGGCGATCCGATTCCCGCCGAGGCGCTGGCAAAACTGTTCCAGCCCTTCTTTCGCGGCGAGGTCCGCGCCAGCCAGCAGGGGCTGGGCCTCGGCCTCTACATCTGCAGCGAGATCGCCCGCGCCCATGGCGGCACGCTCACGGCCAGGTCGACGCCCGACAGGACCACCTTCCTCTTCCGCATGCCCGCGCGCGCGGCCTGATCCGCCCTCAGGCGCCGAGCCGTTCGGCGTGCCAGGCGATATGGTCGGCGACGAAGCTCTGGATGAACCAGTAGGAATGGTCGTAGCCCTCGTGCCGGCGCAGCAGCAGCTTCTGGCCCGCGGCGGCGGCGGCGCTCTCCAGCGCCTCGGGCCGCAACTGCGCGGCGAGGAACTGATCCGTCAGCCCTTGGTCGACGAGGATCGAATCGGGAAAAGGCCGGTCGCGCATCAGCAGGCTCGCGTCCCACGCCGCCCAGCCTTTGCGATCGGGCCCCAGATAATTGCCGAACGCCTTCTCGCCCCACGGCACGGCGACGGGATTGCAGATCGGCGCGAACGCCGATACCGAGCGATAGCTCTGCGGGTTGCGCAGCGCGATCACCAGCGCGCCGTGGCCGCCCATCGAATGGCCGAACACGCCGCGCCGCCCGGCCACGACCGGGAAGCTGGCCTCGACCAACGCGGGCAGCTCCCGCGTCACGTAGGAATACATGCGGTAGTGCGGCCGCCACGGCTCGGCTTCGGCGTCGAGATAGAATCCCGCGCCCGTGCCGAAGTCCCAACCATCCTCCTCGCCCGGCAGGCCGAGCCCGCGCGGGCTGGTGTCCGGCGCCACGAGTACGAGCCCGTGTTCGGCGGCGTGGCGCAGGGCCCCCGCCTTGATCATGAAGGTCTCTTCCGTGCAGGTAAGCCCTGCGAGGAAATAGAGCGCCGGACGGGGCCGCGCCGCCGCGCCCGACGGCACGAAGACCGAGAACTTCATCTCGGTGCCCGTCTCCTGCGAGGCATGGCTGTAGAATCCGATCGTGCCGCCAAAGCACGCCTGTTCGCTCCGCATCGTAACGCTCATTTGCACACCACTCCTCGACCGGCTTCGATGATACAGGAGAGTGTGGGACGAGGACCAAGGAGATCGTGATGGCGGGCGTGAAGACGGCGAAGGACGAGCGGCGCGGCGATTACGGGTGGTGGCTGCCGATCGCGAGCCGCTGGGCCGACTGCGACGCCTACGGCCACGTCAACAACGCCGTCTACTACAACTGGTTCGACACGGCGCTCACCACGCTCGCGATAGAGCGTGGCATCCTGCGGGCGCCCGGCCAGACCTCGATCGGCCTCTGCATCGCCAGCGGCTGCGAGTTCCTGGCGCCGGTCGGCTTTCCGGAGACGGTCGATGTCGGCATCCGCCTCGGCCGCATCGGCAACAGCTCGCTGCGCTACGAGCTGGCGATCTTCAGGCGCGACGGCGAGGCGCCTGCCGCCGTGGGCCATTTCGTCCATGTCTATGTCGAGGCCGAGACGCGCCGCAGCGTTGCGCTGACCGAGGCGCAGAAGGCGGTCATGGCCGATCTGATGAGCGCCGCTTCGGAGGGCTGAGACGAGACGGTCCGCTTTTCAGAGCGCCGGAACCGGCAATCCCCGAGGCTCAGGCGGCGCGCGTCGATGCGAAACGGAGTCAAGCCACTTGCGGGCGCGGTCCGCATCCCCGAACACACGCAACGGACGCTTGCTGGCCGCCAGGATCCCGAGAAGCCGCGTCAGGATCAGATGTTTGTCTTCCGGCAGGATCACGGCCAGGGGCCCGTGAAACTCCGCCTCCTTCTCCAGCGCCCGCATGCGGACGCCGATCGCCAGAATGTCGATAGGGCCCATCCGGGTGTCGCCATGGGTGCCGTCGAATATCTTGCGATAGCCCAGCGCGTTCGACGCCACGGCCACGTCGATCATCCGATGAACCTCCTCCAGGACCACATCGCCATCGCAGACGGCCGCGAACAGCCGAAGGCGCGAGTCGATGGTCCAGTGCAGGGGCATGTCGAGAGTCCAGTGCGAGCGACGCAGAAGGTCGACAATGCCCGCGAGCGGCACTCGGGGCAAGCGCTGGCCTCCTCCGTGCGAAGTCGGACCGATGCGCCGCCACCGACCCGCGACGTCGACAGTCGCCGCTCCGAGAGCGGTCGCCCTGCAACGCTTTGCCCGCCGGAACATTCGTTGCTCACCAGGGGACGATGCGGGGCGATGAAGGAGTGGCCGGCAGCGGCAATCAAGGGGCATGCGCGAAGCTATGACAGCATCCTCCAGGACATGCGCGACTGCCTGTCGGGCAAGATCGATGGCGGCACCGCAATCGAGGTCAAGATCAGCGACGCGATCGTCACCTAGCGCGGCACCTTCCACGATGCCGTGCAGACCCGACTGAGGGAGAATATCGCCGGCGTCATCCAGGGCGTGCGGTTGGTCGCCAATGCGCTGGGCGGTCAGTTGCAGGCGCTCGCTGCCAGGAAGATCTGAACATCTTGCCCCGGGAATGCCCGAGCTTGCAGGCACCGAACGAATGTGCAGGATTCTCGTATGTCACCGAAGACGCCCCAGCGCGGCGCATCCGCCTTTACACCGAATTGGGCGCGGACGCTGGTCGATCCACAAGCCTTCTCCGACGAGCAGCACCGCCTCGCTTCGGTCTGGACCTTCCTGGGATTCACCAGCGACCTGGCGAAGGACGGCGACTGGTTCCGTGCCTCGCTGGCCACCCGCTCCGTTTTCGTGCAGCGCTTCGACGCGACGCTGAAGGGCTTCGAGAATGTCTGCGCCCATCGCTTCTATCCGCTGCGAACCGGCGACAAGGGCCATGGACCGATCGTCTGCGGCTTTCATGGCTGGCGCTACGTCAACGACGGCTGCGCCATCGGCATCCCGATGTGCCAGGAACAGTTCGGCACCGTATCGCGCGCGCTGGGCGCACGTCTGACGCCTGTCGAGATCGCGACCTGCGGCGCGCTCATCTTCGGCCGCTTCGCATCGGAAGGGCCGCGCGAATCGCTTTCTGAGTTCCTCGGCACCGGCTTCCCGATCCTCGAGGCCCTGTCGCGTTCGGGTGGACCGTCGCCGCAGGCGATTTCGACGCCGGTCGCGGCCAACTGGAAGCTCAACCTTCAGATCACCCTCGACGACTATCACGGTGTCGCCGTTCATCCGACGACCATCGGCCGGAACGGCTATATGCACCGGGCCGACGTCAGCTATCTCCGCTTCGGCCTGCACAGCGCCCTTCTCGTCACCAAGGAGCCGCAGGCGCTGGAGAAGATGGCCGAAGCCTGTGCCAACGGCTCGTTCAGGCCGAGCCACTATTGCATCTTCCAGATCCTGCCGAACCTCGTCGTCTCGCTGTTTCATTCCGGCGGCGCCTTCTTCCATTGCTGCATCCAGCAATATGTTCCCGTCGCGCACGATCGTTCGGTCCAGCGTGTCTCGATCCATCCGGTGGCCTTTCCGGCCGAGCACCCCTGGCCCATCCGCTGGACGCGACCGCTCAGCGACCCGATTCGCAGACGCCTGATCTGGCGCACTGTCCGCCGGATCATGCGCGAGGACCACCAGGCCTGCGAGCGCCTGCAACTCGTGGCACACCAGGTCCACCGGGCGCCGCTGCTGTCGGTGCTGGAGGAACGGATCGGATGGTTCGAGGAGTCCTACGCCCGGCTCATGGCCGGGCATGACGACGCGGTCGGCACATCGTCGACCGTCTCGGACGAAGCCTGAGCGCTACAGCCGGCGATACGCGGCATGAATGATGGTGAAAGGGATGCCCGCGCGGCCGGCGCTGCCGCGCACCATCACGACGCGCTCGTCTATACGGTAGAACCAGTCATTGAAGTTCAACACCATCGAGTTCTCCCCGTCGCCCGGCCCATCGCCCTTCTGCGGCGTGTCGCGCGTGTAACGCCAATGGAAGGCACAGCCTAGCGCGTCGCCTTCCGCCTCGCCCTCGAGCCGCGGCTCCTGGCCGGCATAGCGTCCGTCCGCCCGCCGGGCGATTCGCCAGGAGAGCGTATCCTGCCGCCCGTCGTCGAAAGTCCACGTCTCTGTGAAGGCGAGAACACCCGACGTCTCGTCCCAGCTGCCGCGCGCCTTCACGGTGAAGCGCTGCAGCAACCCGCCGGTCACGCGCTCGATGACGCCCCAGCCTTCGAGTTCGCCGACGAGAAATGCCTCGGGAAGCAGTACCGGCGAGGTGCCGGCAAAATCCTTGATATCCATGTCCGTCAACGCGGCGGCAGGCCAGGGCGTTGCGTCCGGGTTGCGCTGGGAAAATCGCACCCCATCTGTGACCCGAATGACCGCCCCATGCGCAGCCCTCAGGAGATCATGGCGTGCCCCCGCCCCCGCCCGCTTCCAGCTTGATCCGCCGCGGCCTTGCCGCCTTCGCCTGCCTGCTGGCACTCGGCGCCTGCGCCCGCTCGATCGGCCAGCCGTTCGACGTCGATGCGGCCGACCGGCTGAGGCCGGGGCTCTCGACCTACCAGGATGCCGTGACGCAGTTCGGCAAGGCGACCCGCATCAGGGGCCAGGGCGACCGCACCGTGGCCCACTGGCATTACCTGAAGGACACGCCGGGCGGGACGGAATATGACAGTCTGAAGATCCTGTTCGACGAGAACGGCCGCATGGTCCGTGTCGTCGAACGCCTCGACAGCGACGACGAAGACGAACGCTGAGCGGCGCGCGGCCGCCGCGCGCCGCACGGTACAGCATCACGAGAGTCCCGGAGACACGCCATGTCCGCGCCAGAGTCAGCATCCGCCGAAGCCCCCGCCATCAGCCGCTTCCCCGTACCGCGCCTCGCCGACCTGCCGGCCGACATTCGCGAGCGCATCGAGAAGGTGCAGGAGAAGTCGGGCTTCGTTCCCAACGTCTTCCTCGTGCTCGCCCATCGCCCCGAGGAGTTCCGCGCCTTCTTCGCCTACCACGACGCGCTGATGGACAAGAAAGGCAATCTCACCAAGGCCGAGCGCGAGATGATCGTGGTGGCGACCTCGAACCTCAACCAGTGCCAGTACTGCGTGATCGCCCACGGCGCGATCCTGCGCATACGCGCCAAGGACCCGCTGATCGCCGACCAGGTTGCCATCAACTACCGCAAGGCCGACATCTCGCCGCGGCAGACGGCGATGCTCGACTTCGCGGTGAAGGTGAGCCAGTCGGCGCATCTCGTCGGCGACGCCGACATCGAGACTCTGAAAGGCCACGGCTTCGACGAGGAAGACGTCTGGGATATCGCCGCCATCGCGTCCTTCTTCGGCCTGTCCAACCGCATGGCCAACGTCACCAGCATGCGTCCCAACAAAGAGTTCTATGCGATGGGCCGCAGCTGAGGGGAGCGGAACGCCCACGCTGCCCTGCGTGCGGCATCGTGGATGAAAATCATTCTTTGTGAATTGCGGCGTCACCGCCATAATTGCACTGATGTCTGCTCCGCGGTCCCCGTCACAGATTCGCGCCTTCGTGTTGATGGCGGCTCTGTTCGGCGTGACGCTGGCGATCCTGCAACCGCTGGCGCATGCCGTGATGTTGCGCACGGGCGGGCCGGAAGCCGCCGCGAGCCTGTGGGGCGCGATCTGCCAGACCGGCAAGGACGGCGACGCCGATAGCTCCGGCCAGTCGTCGGCCAAGGTTCACGATTGCTGCTTCGGCCTGGCACATTCGCCCGTGCTGCTCGGGCCGTCGGTTGCATCCATCTTCGTCGAACAGATCCAGTCATCCGACCGGGTCGCCTCGCACCATCAGCATCCCACGACCGGCGCGATTCGCGACGGTCCGCAGCAGCCGCGCGCACCCCCGCTTCCGTAAGGACTGACCTACCTCGTGCAACGCGCGCGCCGCCGGCGCGCGTGCTGTCTCGCGTCAGCCATTCAAGGAAGCTCTCATGTTCTCGATTCCCCAGGCGACTTGCGTCGCCCCGACGGGGCTGGCCGCCGTGCCGCCGCCCGTTTCCGCCCTGCTTACACCCGTCCCCTCGACGATCTTCTACGCGCTCCTGACGTCGGGAGGTGCCCATGCGCGCTAGGCACATCGCCGCCGGCCTGCTGCTGGCGGCCGGGGCATTCGAAGCCTCCGCCGAGGAGGTCAACCAGGCACAGGTCACGATGCCGGCCATTACCGTCACGGGCACCGCATCACTGACGGTCCCGTCGATCAAGGATGCCGAGGAGCAGATCAACAAGACGCCAGGTGGCGTCGAGGTCGTGCCGGCCTCGCGCTATCTCGACGGCCGCGCCACCACGATGAAGGACATGCTCGACTACACGCCGGGTGTCTGGATCCAGAGCAAGTACGGCCAGGAGGATTCGAAGCTGGTGATCCGCGGCTCCGGTCTGTCGCGTAACTTTCACCTGCGCGGCGTGCGGCTCCTGCAGGACGGATCGCCGATCAACCAGGCCGACGGTAGCGGCGACTTCCACGAGATCGATCCGCTCGCCCAGCAATATATCGAGGTCTACAAGGGCGCGAACGCGCTGCGCTATGGTGCCATGACGCTGGGCGGTGCGATCAACTTCGTATCTCCCACAGGCCGCAGCAATCCCGGCCTCGCCGCCCGCGTTTACGGTGGTAGCTATCAGACCTTCGGCCAGCAGGCGGCGGCGGGCTTCGGCGAGGGTCCGTGGGACGCGTGGCTGTCCTTCACCAACCTGAGCGGCAACGGCTTCCGCGAGCATACCAACCAGAGCCTGCAGCGCCTCAACGGCAATGTCGGCGCGCAGATCGGCTCGAACGTCGAGACGCGGTTCTTCTTCTCGGGCAACCAGGTCCGCAACCAGATCCCCGGCTCACTGACCCAGCAGCAATTCTGGACCGACCCGCGCCAGGGGCCGCTCGCCAACGTGCTGCAGAACACGCGGCGCGATATCGATTCCTTCCGATTCGCCAATACCACGGTCGTCGATGTTGGTGATGATGCCTTCACCCTGCAGAGCTACGTGAAGTCCAAGTCGCTGTTCCATCCGCTGACCTTCGCGGTCATCGACAACAACCTGCTCGATTGGGGCGTCACCGGCCAATACAAGGGCTCGCGCCAGCTGTTCGGCCACCGCAACGATTTCATCGTCGGCGCCAACTATTTCGGCGGCACCAACCGCAACCGGCAGTTCGTCAACCGGTTCGGCATGCCGGGACCGCTCACGAACGACAACACCGAGTTCTCGAGCAGCGTCGAGATCTACGGCGAGAACTGGTTCTACGCGACGCCGGAATTGTCGATCGTCACCGGTATCCAGTTCAACTGGGCCAACCGCGTGCTGACCGACAACTACCTCGTCAACGGCAACGATTCCGGCGCCGCGTCCTACTTTGAGATCAACCCGAAGATCGGCGCGCTCTGGGAGCCTCGTCCGGGGCTGCAATTCTTCGCCAACGTCTCGCGCGCCTCCGAGCCGCCGACATGGTCGGAACTCAATCCCAGCTTCGCGCCGGGCTTCGCGCCGCTCGCACCGCAGACCTCATGGACAGCCGAGATCGGCACGCGCGGCAAGCTGGGTGAAAATGTGGGGTGGGACCTCTCGCTCTACCGGTCGTGGGTGAAGAACGAGCTGCAGCTCCTCGTCGTGCCCGGCTTCGGCGGCTCGGCCATCGCGATCAACATCCCGAACGCGATCCACCAGGGCATCGAGCTCGGCCTCAACGGCACGGCGTGGCGCAGCGAGCGCAACGACCGCATCACCGGCCGCATGGCGCTGACGGTGAGCGACTACCGCTTCGACAACAATCCGACCTACGGCAACAACCAGCTCCCCGGCGCGCCGCCCTACTACCTCCGCGCCGAGGCCCGCTACGATTCGCCGGGCGGCTTCTATATCGGCCCGAACCTCGAATGGTCGCCGCAGGGCTACTACGTCGACAACCTCAACAACACGGCGTTCATGACGGCGCCCTACGCGCTGCTGGGGCTGAAGGCGGGTTATACCGGCCTCAAGGGCTTCGAGTTCTTCGTCGATGCCCGCAACCTCACCAACCAGATGTACGTCTCGAACGTCGGCGTGACGAGCACGGCGAACGCCACCAGCCAGCTCTACAATCCGGGCGACGGGGCGTCGGTCTATGCCGGCATCCAGGCCCGGTTCTGAGACGTCCACGTGACGAACCTGCAGCGCCAGGATCTGCCCGAACCGCTGTCGCCGGCGGTGAAGCGCACGATCCTGGCGGTCGTGATCCTCCTGCACGCGGGCGGCGCCTGGGCGCTCGCCCGCGTCGAGCCCGCGCGCCTGGTCGTGGGCGACGTGGCGCCGATGGAAGTCCGGATGGTGGCGCCGGAAGGGCCGGCGCAGCCCGAGATCGAGACTGCGGAACCGCCGCCGCCGGTGGAGCTGACGCCGCCGCCTCCGGAGCTCGCTGCGATCGTCGAGCCACCGCCGCCCGACCTGCCGCCGCCCGAATTCCCAGTGGCGAAGATCGATATTCCCCCACCACCCGAATTGCCCGAACCGGTGATTCCGCCGCCGGTGGTCAAGCCGAAGCCGCCCGAACCGCGTCCCGTGCAGAAGGCCGCGCCACGCCCGGCCACGCCGGCCGCACCGGTCGACAGCCAGCCACAGCAGGCTGCGGCTGCTGCGTCCACGGCGCCGCGCACGGTGCAGGTCTCGCAGTTGGGTTGGCTGGTCGCACCCAGTCCCGTCTACCCGTCGCGCTCCCGCCGCGCGGGCGAACAGGGAACAGCGATGGTCCGCGCGTTCGTCGACATCGCTGGGCGTCCCTCTCAGGTGTCGCTGCAGGCCTCGTCTGGCCATGCCGCACTCGACGAGGCGGCGGTGAGCGCCGTGCGCGCCGCGCAGTTCCGGGCCTATGCCGAGGGCGGCCGCGCGCAGCCCGTGTGGGTCCACGTCCCGATCAAGTTCACGTTGCAGTAGGAGCGTAACGCATGGGCGACGCATCGAGTTTGGGCTTCGGCCATTTCCTCGCGCAGGCCGACATCGTCGCGAAGGTCCTGCTGGGCGTGCTGACGTTGATGTCGGCGATCTCGTGGTACCTGATCATCTACAAGGGGATCGGGCAGGTCATCCGCCAGGAACGCAGTCGCAGGTTCCTGAACTTCTTCTGGAGCGCCACGTCGCTCGAGCAGGTGCAGAACGAACTCGGTCGACAGGGCGTACGCGAGCCGTTCGGCCATCTCACGGCGCATTCGCTGCACGCCCAGGCGCATCACGCCAGGTTCGGCGCGGCCAAGCTCGAGGAGGCCGGCAGCGAGACCGAGTTCCTGACGCGCACCATCAAGAAGGTGCTCGACGAGGAGACGACGTCGCTGGAGAACGGCCTCACCATGCTGGCGACCATCGGCGCGACCGCGCCGTTCGTCGGCCTGTTCGGCACGGTCTGGGGCATCTATCACGCGCTGATCGCCATCGGCATGTCGGGCTCGGGCATGCTCGACAAGGTGGCCGGTCCGGTCGGCGAGGCGCTGATCATGACCGGCATCGGCCTCGCCGTCGCCCTGCCGGCGGTGATGGGCTACAACTGGCTGACCCGCTCCAACCGCGTGCTGACGGCCAGGCTCGACGCCTTCGCCTTCGAGTTGCTGACCTTCCTGTCGATGGGCCGTGCGCTGCAGGCCGGCCGCAAGCCGGGCGTGCCGCTTGCGGCCGTGAACTGAGGGCGCGGGTCATGGCTTTCGGAAGTTTCGAACGCAAGACCTCGTCCCAGCCGATGGCCGAGATCAACATGGTGCCGCTGATCGACGTGGTGCTGGTGCTGCTGGTCATCTTCATCGTGACCGCGCCGCTGCTCACCAACGTGGTCAAGCTCGACCTGCCCAAGGCGACCGCCAACGCCGACCTGCAGAAACCGGAGAAGATCGAGTTCGCGATCGACGCGCAGGGCGCCCTGTACTGGGGCGGCGAGCGGCTGACCCGCGACGATGCGCTGGAGAAGTTCGCCGAGGCCGGCCGCAAGCGGCCACAGCCGGAGGTCTATCTTCGCGCCGACGCGACCGTGCCCTACCGCTACGTGATGGAGACACTGGCCGACGCCTCCAAGGGCGGTCTCTCCAGGATCGCTTTCGTCAGCGAGCCCGTCCGATGACCACGATGCACAACACCGACGCCGACGCGCCGCCGTCGCGGCTTCGCCTCTATGCCACGCTGTGGCGCTGGCACTTCCTGGCCGCACTGCTCGTGATCCCCTTCGTGCTATGGCAGAGCACGACCGGCACGCTCTACCTCTGGGCCGAATGGTGGATCGACAACCGCCATCCCGAGCTGCGTTTCGTGACGCCCGCCCCCGAAGCGACTCCGCCCAGCGCCCAGCTGGCGGCGGCGCTGGCGGCCGCGCCGAAGACCTATACTGCCCGGCATTCCGGCGGCCACGGCCATGGCGGCGGCGGCCACGCGCAGCATGCCGCGCCCGATCGCGGCCCGCCGGTGCAGGAGATCATCCTGCCGAACGATCCCGGCCGCAGCACGACGGTGATCCTGCTCGACGAGCAGGGACTCCCCTATCCGATCTTCGTCGATCCGCGCGATGCGAAGGTGCTGGGCTCGCTGTCCAGCGTCGAATGGCTGCCCGGCCTGTCGCGGGCGCTGCATGGCGGCTGGCCGCTGGGCAAGCCGGGAAGCTGGCTGCTCGAACTGGCGGACGGCTGGGCGATCTTCATGATCGTGTCCGGTCTTTACCTCTGGTGGCCGCGCCATCGCGGCTTCCTCGCCTCGCTGTGGCCGCGCTTCGACCGCGGTCCGCGCCTCATGATGCGCGACCTGCACGCCACGGTCGCCGTGCTGTTCTCGGCGATCTTCCTGTTCTTCCTCGTGAGCGCCCTGCCCTGGACCTCGTTCTGGGGCGGCGAGGTTCTCTCGCGCGTGCAGGCGGCGACCGGCCAGAAGAGCACCGCGGGCTTCTCGCCGGGCGGTGCACCGGCGGCGCAGATGGCCTCAATCAGCGGACCGGTCGACGAGATCGCGGCCGAGGCACGCCGCCGCGGCTTCACCCAGAGCCTGAGCGTGCGTCTCGCGCCGTGGCCCGGCGCACCGCTCTATCTCTCCAACCGCGACGGCCCGCCGTCCGCCGATCGCGTCCTGCTGGCCGATCCGAAGACCGGCCAGGTGACGCGCGACACGCTGCGCTCGGACCAGCCGCTGATCCCGCGCATGGTCGGCTTCGGCATCCACGTCCACCAGGGCGACTTCGGTGCCTGGAACCTCTGGCTCAACACCGCCTTCGCACTGTCGCTGGTGTGGCTCACCGTCAGCGGCATCGCCTCCTGGTGGCTGCGCCGTCCTGCCCGCAGCCTCGGCGTCCCGCGCAAGGTCGAGCTGCGCTGGCCGCGCGGCATGATCGTCGCCGCGACCGCCATGTGCGTGCTCATGCCGATCTTCGGCGCCTCCGTCCTGCTGCTGATCGGCCTCGAGAAGCTGTTCTCCCACCGTCGTCCCATTACCCCGTGAAAGAAAGGACCATCGACATGACCCAACGCAGACTCTTCCTCGCCGCCCTGCCGGCCCTCCTGTTCGGTCTCCCGGCCGCCGCGCACGACTACAAGATCGGCGCGCTGGAGATCGAACATCCGTGGACGCGCGCCACCGCGCCGACCGCCAAAACGGGCGGCGGCTTCCTCACCATCACCAACAAGGGCACCACGCCCGACCGGCTGATCGCCGCCCGCAGCCCGGTCTCGCTGAAGGTCGAGGTCCACGAGATGAAGATGGACGGCAGCGTCATGCGCATGCGCGAGGTCGATGGCGGCATCGAGATCCCGCCCGGCGCGACGGTGACGCTGAAGCCCGGCGGCTACCACATCATGTTCATGGAGCTGAAGGCCCCGCTCGCGCAGGGCGGCAAGGCGCCCGTCACGCTGGTCTTCGAGAAGGCCGGCAGCATCGACGTCGAACTCAAGATCGAGGCCCTCGGCGCCGCCTCGTCCAAACATTGAGGATGGAACCCATGAGAAGCTTCCTCGACCGGTCCGGCGGTGCCTTCGGCATCGCCGCCGCCGCGAACGTCGCGCTTTGCGCTGCGATCGGCGGACTGGCCGACGGCACGCGCGGCATCAAGGGCGGCGTGGTTATCGGCATCGTGCTGGCGGTACTGCCGCTCGCAATGCGAGCGATGGCCGGATGGCTGGCACGCCCCAACGGCATGCTCCGCTTCGTCTGGACCCAGCTCTCGGGTTCGGCCATCGCCATGGCGCAACGCTTCTTCGACGGGCTCGGCGCGCTCCTCTCGCCGCTGGCGCGGGCGCTGCGGTTTCCAGGGCTGATGCTGCGCTTTGCCCTGATGGTTGCGGCCGATCTGTTCGGCCGCGCCGCCTCGGCGATCGGCACCCGGCTGTTCACGCCGCTGGGCCTCGCCAACCTCGCCGCGCTGGGCGTGATCGCCGCCAACCTCGCCAATGTCGAGTTCGCGACGCCGATCACGCTGCTGGGTCTGGGCGCGATGATCCTCGTTCTGATGGTCGACTTCAGCGAGACGCAGAACGCAGAGAATTCAACAAAGGGAGAACACGAATGAACAAGTCCGGCATCGCGCTCGCGACATTCGTCGCAATGGCGCTTCTTACGCAGACGGCCGTGGCGCAGCAGGATCGTAAGGTGTCGATCCGCTTTGCCGCCGTGATCGGCGACCAGCCTTTCACCTGCGGCAACAGCTATGAGGGGATCGGAACGACCGCCTCGAAGGTCACGCCGTCTGACTTCCGCTTCTACGTCTCGGGCGTCGAGCTGATCGACGCGGCCGGCAAGGCCGTGCCGGTGAAGCTCGACCAGGACGAACGCTGGCAGCATCGCGACGTGGCGCTGCTCGACTTCGAGAACCGGACGGGCCCCTGCCTCACGGGCACGCAGGAGACGCGCGACATCGTCGCCGGCACCGTGCCGGCGGGGACCTATCGCGGCCTGCGCTTCACCCTGGGCGTGCCGTTCGAGCTCAATCACGCGGACGCCACGATCGCGCCCTCGCCGCTCAACCTCACCTCGCTCTTCTGGAACTGGCAGGCCGGCTACAAGTTCCTGCGCGTCGACCTGTCGACCAAAGGCCGTCCGCAGGACATCAAGCCGGGCGACATGCCGCGCTTCGGCGACCGGGCCGCCAGCAACCGCCTGGGCTTCGCCATCCATCTCGGCAGCACGATGTGCGCCGCCGAGGGAACGAACAAGGCGCCGGCCAACTGCGGCAACCCGAACCGGCCGACGATCGAGTTCAGCTCGTTCGATCCCGAAAAGGATGTGGTGCTGGCCGACCTGAAGTCGGTGCTCGAAGGCGTCGACGTCGACACCAACCAGGCCGAGAGCCCGGCCGGCTGCATGTCGACGCCGACCGACGGGGACTGCAATCCGCTGCTGCGCAATTTCGGCCTGGTCTTCGCGGGCCAGCCGGCGCAGCAGAAGTTCTTCCGCGTGAAGAAGTAAGCAATGCGTCGGGCGGCTGCACTGATCCTCGCGGCCGCCCTCGGTGCTGCGACGGCGGCACTGGCCGCTCCGGACGCTGCCTGGACCTGGCGGCTGCCGGCCTGGCTGCCGCCGCCCGTCGTGCCGGCCGACAATCCGATGTCGGAAGCCAAGGTCGACCTCGGCCGGCGCCTCTTCTACGACAAGCGCCTGTCGGCCGACGGATCGATGTCCTGCGCAAGCTGTCACGAGCAGGCGCGCGCCTTCTCGGACGGGCGACGGACGCCGAGCGGCGTCACGGGCGAGTCGCATCCGCGCAATTCGATGTCGCTCGCCAACGTCGCCTACCTGCCCGTCCTGACCTGGGCGAACCCCCTGCTGACGCGCCTCGAACACCAGGCCCTGATTCCGATATTCGGCGAATCGCCGGTCGAGATGGGAATGGTCGGCCGCGAAGACGAATTGTTCGCCCGGCTCGCGTCCGATCCGGCCTATCCGCCCCGCTTCCGCGCCGCCTTCCCCGAAACCGGCGGCAGGATCGATCTCGCCAGCATCACCCGCGCGCTCGCCGCTTTCCAGCGCACGCTCGTCTCCGCCGATTCGCCCTACGACCGCTATCGCTACGGCGGGCAGGCCGACGCGATCTCACCGGCCGCCAAACGCGGCGAGGCACTGTTCTTCAGCGAGCGGCTGGAGTGCTTCCACTGCCACGGCGGCGTCCATCTCACCGACAACCTCGTCCACAGCCGCAAGCCGTTCGCCGAATATGCCTTCCACAATACCGGTCTCCACGACCGCGACGGAAAGGGCGCCTACCCGCCGGACAATACGGGTCTCGTCGAACATACCGGCCGGCCCGAGGACATGGGCCGCTTCCGCACGCCCAGCCTGCGCAATGTCGAGCTGACCGCGCCCTACATGCACGACGGCAGCATCGCCACGCTCGAGGAGGCGATCGCCCACTACGCCGCCGGCGGCCGGCGCCGCAGTCCGCTCACCAGCGAATTCCTGCCGGGCTTCATGCTGTCGGCAGAGGAGACCCAGGACCTGATTGCTTTCCTGCGCGCGCTCACCGATCGCCGTTTCGTCGAGGATCCGCGCTTCGCCGATCCGTGGCAGGACGCGGTGCCACGGTGAAGTCCTCAGCCTTCACAGAGAAAGACGCAGAGATCGGTCTCCGGCGGGTTTACGCTTGAATCGAAGAACATCTCGGCGACCCATCCGCGATGGTAGGTCTTGTGGTTGACGACGTGCAGGAACATCCCGCCGCGAGTCATCTCCCCGCCCTTGCCCGACACGAAGTTGAACCTGATTCGCTCGCGGAGGCTTTCAGGTGTCTGCGTTTTCGCCCAATCGATGTACCACCCGTTGATGGCGGTCTGCTCCTCGACCAGCGAGTCGAGGTCAGGGTGCAGCAGGTCGCGCCGCGTCGAGAAGCCGTGCTTCTCGCCCAGCAGATGGGCACGCCAGATCAGGTCGACCTGGTAGTTATGGTTGAGCGTGCCGATCATCGACCCGAACAGGGTCTGGCGCGACCGATAGACGGCGTCGCCAGGAAGGTCTCGCATGGCTTCGAAGAGGATCCCGTCCGCCCAGTCGCCATAGCGGGCGAGCATTACAGCCGTATCCGTCGTGAGCATGCCCGGGTCCCCTTCTCCTGCCGCTCCCTCATTGCAATGACCGGGCCGATTGGGTGCCCGGCCAGCGCCCGACCGCCTCAGTCGAAGCCGACGTAGCGCACGAACTGCTCGGTCGGCGTGCGCTCCGACTTCACGGCGTTCGCGGGAAACGAATCGTCGGGATAGCCGAGTGCCACGCAGGTCATGATCGCCTCGTCCTCGGGGATGCTGGCGACTTCGCGCACGATATCGGAACGGGCGATGCCCTGGCCGTTCACCACCGCGCCGATGCCGCGGTTCCACGCGGCCAGCACGATGCCATAGCACAGCGCCCCCAGGTCGAAGTGGCAGGTGGCGCCGGGATCGAGCACGCGGTCGTAGGTCAGCACAAGCGAGACCGGCGCGTCGAACTGGCGGAAGCCGCGCAGCACCCAGTCCTGACGCATCGCCTTGTCGTCGCGCGCGATACCCATGGCGGCGAACAGCTGCTTGGCGACGCCGACCTGGCGCTCGCGATGGGCGCCCTCGTAGGGGCCGTGGGTGAAGATGTCCCGCTTCGACGGCTTGCCCGCAACCATCTCCTCCATGTTGCGCCGGCGCACCTCGTCGAACGGCGCGCCGGTCAGCAAACGCGAGACCACTTCATCTCCTTATAGTTGTACTATAATAAGTAGCGCCCACTTAGCCACGCGACCGGAAGGGCCTTGAACGCTGCCTCAATACCAACAGTAGCTTCCGACCGAACGCCGCAACGCGTGAAGCCTTGGGAAAGGGACCTGTATCACTACCCTGATGTGAATCTCTTCAATGAGCGGCAAAAAACGCGAGAAAAGGGAAGACTAAGAATGTTGATCCAGATTGAATCTCGAGGCGGGAAAGACGAAGCGCAGCGAATGTTTGAGCAGTCGCTGCGCTCGTCTTGGTCGGACCGTGAGATACGCAGAATCAGCTGGAGACCGAGCGGCGTCGATCTTCGCATCAATCACAATGGCCGATTCTGGTTTGGCTCGCGACATCCATCTCCTAGCAATGAAAGTATAGTCCAGAGATATTGGACACCATTTGGAGAGTATCGTGAGAGTGGCAGCCTCGGCATCACAGTAGAAACAAATGTGCCCACAGATACAAATTCAAGGCGGGTGTCAGCATTCTTCGCGAGAGACGCATTGAGCGGAGCAACCCTCCTTATGCACGACGGCGGCGTCGGCGGCGGTCAACCTGGAATCGGTCGCAGCGCTTTCCTGGCGAAAACTGGCGCTCGGCCACTTGAAGTCGCCACCTCCAAGAATGGCCCCCGTCTCGGATTAGTCGTGACGAGAATTGATTCGCCTAAGGTAGGCGCAAATGTTGCACGCTTCGTACAACAGGTCATTGACTTCAAAGCGGCAGTCAGAAACGGCGCCACGGCAAGCACCGAATTCCAGCAGATTGAGCAAAGCTACAAGGATTACTACGCTGAGTTCTCCGGACGCTCAAAGCGAGCTCGAATTGACGCTCTCGAGTATGTCTCAAGGCATGGAGACATTGTCGCTGCACTCCACGAGTGGCGCCGCCCATCGCTGCGCCCTGGCGACCGCACGGTCAAGAATCGGTACATCGATCTTGGCGTTCTCAAGGAGCGGAGATTGATCGAACTCTATGAGGTTAAGCCAACTTGCGAGCGTTCCGAACTCTATTCCGCCCTCGGGCAGCTAATGGTGTACGATAGATACGCAGACGGCACGTGCAAACGTCATATTGTCCTGCCAGCTGGCGAAACTATTCCTGCTGACATCGCGGCCGCTTTCCAGCGGTCTAATATCTCAGTCATTCGATTCAATATTGCTGGAAACGAGGTTGCAATCGCTGCTGGCTAGTTGGCGATTCAGCATCGCAGTAAGGCGACGCGACCTTACGCACGCTGTCAATCTTCAAGGAAAGACAACGTAAACGACCGGGGGCCACTATGTAGTAATCGCACACGTGGCGGCTTCCCCATGGGCCAAGGGAACTTCCCGGATCGAACGAACCAAGATTTTATTTTGATATGAATCAATTCGCGGCAGGTACCTTCCCACATCGACGGCTTGTCGATGTTCACCGGCGTCGGATGCGGCTCATCCGGTATCAAGAGATCGACCGAACCCCACTCTCGCTTGAGAAACCGATTTCGATCCGCTGCTGAAATTTTCAGGCCGCAGGCCGAGCCGCCCCACCACGCGCTGGCGAAAAATTCATCCATTAAATCAGTCTTCCCCGAACCCGACGTAGCGCACGAACGCCTCGGCCGGGACGCGCTCGGAGCGCACGGCGTTGGCCGCGAAGGACTCGTCGGGATACCCGAGTGCCACGCAGGTCATGATCGCCTCGTCCTCGGGGATGCTGGCGACTTCGCGCACGATGTCGGAGCGGGCGATACCCTGGCCGTTCACCACCGCGCCGATGCCGCGGTTCCACGCGGCCAGCACGATGCCGTAGCACAGCGCCCCCAGGTCGAAGTGGCAGGTGGCGCCGGGATCGAGCACGCGGTCGTAGGTCAGCACAAGCGAGACCGGCGCGTCGAACTGGCGGAAGCCGCGCAGCACCCAGTCCTGACGCATCGCCTTGTCGTCGCGCGCGATACCCATGGCGGCGAACAGCTGCTTGGCGACGCCGACCTGGCGCTCGCGATGGGCGCCCTCGTAGGGGCCGTGGGTGAAGATGTCCCGCTTCGACGGCTTGCCCGCAACCATCTCCTCCATGTTGCGCCGGCGCACCTCGTCGAGCGGCGCGCCGGTCAGCACATGGACGTGCCACGGCTGGCTGTTCATCGACGACGGCGCACGCTTGGCGTCCTCGATGATCTCCTGGATCACCGCCTTCGGGATCGCCTTGTCCGCGAAGCCGCGCGTGCTGCGCCGGCTGTGCACCAGTTCCTTGAAGTCCATTCCGTCCCCACACCCATTGTCGTGGGGACGAGAGTAGCAGCCGCAACGGCGCGAGGACCACGAACCCGTCGCGCTCCCTTCCGTAGAGCGGGCGTGCGCGCCCGTCAGGCAACGAGGACGAAGTCGCCCGCCACGAGCGTCGGCGCGAACTGGAGCCAGGCGAAGGTGATGGCCGCGCCGGCGCCGCCGCCGTCTGCATCGAAACTCAGCATCCCGCTATCGGTGTCGTAGAGGAACGTGCCGCCCGGGTGGCCGGCCGAACTCGGGGTGCCGTTTGTCACGAGGTCGACGGCACCGCCGGCGGCCAGACCGCCTCCGAACACCGAAGCGTCGATCTCGATCCTGTCGACCCCGGTCTCGAAATCGACCATGCGGTCACGGCCGGCCGCAAAGGCCGGATCGGCGTGCGAGAGCGCCACGTCGAACACGAACGTGTCCTGTCCGGCATCGCCGCGCAGGATGTCGGCCTCCGCACCCCCGGACAGGCGGTCGTTGCCGTCGCCGCCCTTCAGGACGTCCTCGCCTCCGCGGCCGATCAGTGTGTCGTCGCCGCCATAACCCGTGAATGTGTTGTCGTCGAAACCGCCACCCTGAACCCAGTCGGCGCCGGTCTTCGAGCCGATATAGGTCTCGATACCGGACATGTAGGTGCCGGCCGCGGCGCCGCCATTCACCGCGCCGAGAACGCCCATAAAGACCGTGGCGCCCGACGTTGCGGAGAAATTGATCGTGTCGATTCCACCACCACCGTAATATTCGTCGTTGCCCGCGGACAGGCGGAAGCTGTCGTTGCCGTTGCCGCCGTAAAGCTCGTCGTTGCCCTGCCCGCCATCGAGCGTATCGTCGCCGTCGCCGCCCTCGATACGGTCGTCGCCGCCGCGGCCGGAGAGCAGGTTGTCGCCGGCATTGCCCATCATGTCGTTGTCGAGTGGGTTGCCCGTGCCGAAGA
This sequence comes from Reyranella humidisoli, assembly GCF_019039055.1. Classification (NCBI taxonomy): domain Bacteria; kingdom Pseudomonadati; phylum Pseudomonadota; class Alphaproteobacteria; order Hyphomicrobiales; family Reyranellaceae; genus Reyranella; species Reyranella humidisoli. The sequence goes on along the minus strand of NZ_JAHOPB010000001.1, from coordinate 2,724,919 downwards.
GATCCGCAGTCCCGGTGAGCCTCAATTCCTCGATGTCGGCCCTCATCGTCATGTCGATGGACGAATAGACGCGATCGATGCCTTCGCCGGCGAACTCGACGGTGCGATCCGCGGCATCATCGACATAATAGGTGTCGTTACCCGCGCCACCGGCCATCCTGTCGACGCCCGTTCCGCCGAACAGCACGTCGATCCCGGCGCCTCCCGTCAACCGGTCGTCGCCACTGCCGCCGTCCAGGGAATCGTCTCCCGCACCGCCCGTGAGCAAGTCATTGCCATCGAGGCCCGCAAGCTGGTCTCGCCAGCCCAGTCCGGTGAAGCTGTCGGCGAAGGCCGAACCCCAGAAGACGTTGCCCATGTCGAGGGCCGTAAAGACGCCGCCGGAGGCCGCGTTCCGGGCAAGGACGATATTGAACTCGCTCGCATCGCCTTCTTCCGCGAACGCCGCGCCGCTGTAGGCGATGCCCAGCCGATAGATGCCATCCCCGGCGATCGGGATGTCGTATTCCTCGAACCACACATCGGATTCGTCTTGGCCGGGGTAGTTTATCGTTTGCGTGTGGTTGCCCGGATCGAGCTCGATGGTTGTGCCGAACGGCCCCAAGCGAATGGAATCCAGTTTCCGTCTTCGTCTTCGTAGCCGGAGGTCACGAGCAGGTAGTAGAGCTCGAGAGTCAGGGTCGTATCGTCCGGAAGCCGGAACAACGTACTCATGACGACGTGCTTCCTTCCCTTGCGTTAGCGGCCGCATGACCGGGGATCGCAATTTATCACCGCAGAGCGCCTGATGGTTGTATCGAACCTAGCAACGACGGCCCTGCCCAACAAGGAAAGAAGGCTGGACGACAGGCCCGGGCGACCGGTCAGCGGCGTCTCGCCGATGCGATACCCACGGCAAGGGTCGCGACGGCCATCACGCCCGCGATGACGAGCAGTGCGGTGGACAATGACGCCGCCGTCAGCATTGCGCTGGCGAGGATGACTCCACTCGCATTGGCGGTGCGCAGGAGGGCGAAGACCTCGGGACGCCGGTGCGGCGGTGCGAGCGAATCGAGGATCAGCGAATAGTGGGTCGCGAGCGGCGCCAGCACGAGGCCGATCAGAATCGCGCCCGCGAGCGTGGTGGCGACGGAGTGGCAGGAGGCCGCAAGGGCCGCGCCCGAGCTCATGACGACGAGTTGCGCTACCACGACGCCACGCGGCGCGCGGCGATTGCGCACGCTGACCCACAGGCCGCCGGCCACCGAGGCGATGCACAGTAGCACGGTAAACAGGATCGCGAGCGCGGGCTGGTAACCGAAGTTCAAGGCGAGGGCGACGGCGCCGATCTCGATGGCGGCCACGGTCGCGCCGCCAGCCGCTGCGCACAGCAGCCAGAGCAGGATCGCGGGCCGCAGGATCGATCCCGCCGCGCGATGCGACGCCTCGTCCGCCCCCTCGCCCGATGCCGCGGCTGCCGGGCCGAGGTTCGGCACCAGCAGCGCCGGTAGCGCGCCGAGGGCCGCCATTGCCACGATGCCGAACACCGGCGAGATCGAGCCGAGGCCCGAGGCGACCACGGGCGCGGCCACGAAGGTGAGCTCGTTCAGCGTCGCGGCGATTCCCAGCGCGCGTGACAGGCCCGAGGCCGGCGCGAGCCGGTTCAGCACCGCGCGCAGGTAGCCGTAGGCCGCGCCGTTCACCAGCCCCGCGCCCGCGGCGAGAGCGATCAGCCACGCCAGCGAGACTCCCGATGCGGCGCCAACCGCAATCGCCACCAGCGCCACGGTGCGGACGGCGACCAGCAGCCGCAGGAACGTGGCCATCGCGAAGCCGCGCCCGAGTCGCGTGAGCGGAATGGCGCCGGCTACCTGGGCCAGCGTCATGGCGAGGATCATCGCCGCGCCGCCGCTCGCGTCGCCCGTGAGAGCGACGGCCACCAGTGCGAAGGCGACGGGGCCTGCTGCCTGCGGGAAGCCGAGCGTCGACGAGGCGATCGCCCAGCGCGCGAGCATCCACCGGCCGGACGGCACGGCAGCCGCTGCGGCGGACTTCGTCTCCGCGTGGTCTGGATCGCCGATCGACATGACGCGTCCCGTCTATACAGGTGACGCGGGCGCGCCAATGCCGGCTCCTCCTCCCCGACGAGGGAGGAGCATGCGCCGGACGTCGGATCGGGTTTGTTAGGCGGCGGCCTGCAAGCGCCGCGGCGGCATCGCCTGGGCAATCTTCAGTTCGCGGGCGAGTTCGTCCAGCGTCAGCATGCCGGGACGCAGCAGCAGGCGCGCGACGCCGGAATTGCGGCGGTTTTCCTCGGGCCAGATCGCCCGCCGCGCCAGCGCGCGCGAATCGTCGTACTTGCTCGCACGCAGCGCGATGATCGACGCCGCCAGGCAACGCTGTTCCCATTCGCCGAACGGGCCGACGCCGCGTCCCAGCGCATCGAGGATCGTGGTGATGGCGGAAACGGCCATCTTCTTCTTGTCTTCGGAGGAGAGCCCTTCGGTGGAATGGGCCAGCGACTTACGCAGGGTTTCAATATCGGACATCGGCACCTTATAACCGCTGAAACGCGGCTGTGAAGTGCGACGACGGGCCCTTCGCTGCGGCAAGGTGTCGAATCGAAATCGCTTGGCGATAAGGCGTGGCGATCAGGCGTGGCGCAGCGTGCCGCGCAGTTGTTCGACGCTGGACTGCGTGGCCACGATGCGGCCCATCAGATTGACGCGCCGGATGACGAGGCTGGTGTTCCGTGGATTGACGTTCAGCGCCTTCGACAGATCGTTGAGATCGTCGCGCAACTGATTGAGGCCCTTCTCGAGCTCGGCAAGTTTTCTGTCGTCCCTGGTCACCGGCAACCCTCGCAACCGCTGTGGACAGAATATCACGGACGGCTGTTTCCGGGGTGCACGCGGCGCCGCCCGGTTACGATTGATACAAAACAGGAGGTCGGCGCGAGCCGTCGTTGACTCGCCGACATACCTCTGGGTAGCGTTCGCCGGGACTCCGCAACCAGGGGCAGCACGGGGGAGCAATGAAACGGCGAACTTTCTTCGCGCTGGGCGGCGCCTGTGCCCTCTGCGGCTGTGCGGGGGCCGTGCATCAGTTGCCGCAGATCAGCGACAACAATCTCAGCCTGGCGCAGAGCGAGGTGCAGGGTGCCGGTGGGCCGCCGGCGCGCCGCGTGCTGACCGACGAGGAAGCCGGCGACATGATGCGCTCCGCCCTCGCCCGCATCCGTCCGCCGGCCGACCAGTTGTGCGCCGAGATGAACGTCGGCGTGTGCCAGTGGAACATCAGGGCCTCGGCGAACCGCTCGATGAATGCCGGCGCCGGCCCCAACGGCCTGATCTTTATCAACCGCGGCGTCGTCGAGTATGCCGCCAACGAAGAAGAGGTCTGCCTGGTGTTCGCGCACGAGATCGGCCATCAGGCAGCGAACCACGTGGCCAACAACCAGCGCAACCAGGCGACCGGTGCGCTGATCGGCGCCGTACTGATGGGTGCGGTCGGCGCCGCCGCCTCGTACCGCAGCCCCTATGCCGGCACGGTGACACGCTCCGCGGCGGATACCGGCGCCGCCGTCGGTCGCTCGATCGGCCGCATTTCCTTCTCCAAGGAGCAGGAGCGCGAGGCCGACTATCTCGCCGCGGTGATCCTCTATCGCTCCAACGTCGACCTCGACAAGGCACGCGGCATGCTGGTCACGCTCGCGCGCGCCACCGGCCGCCGCGACACCGGCCTGCTCGACACCCATCCCGCCGGCCCCGAGCGCATCGCCGCCTGGGATCAGGCCGTCGCCCAGATCCGCGCCTCGAAGGGCGCGCTGCCGGCACGGGCCTAACGCGGCAGCGTCGCGCGACGGCACGTAATAGTTAGCCATTTGAGAAACAATTATTGATCGGCGTCGCGATTCGGTAGATACTTTCTCACATGGCTAAGTATTTACCCGATCTCGACAGCGCCTTTGCCGCACTCGCCGATCCGACGCGCCGGGCGATCGTCAGCCGGCTGTGCGAGGGACCCCAATCCGTAAGCGAACTCTCCGAGCCGTTCGACATGGCCCTGCCCTCGCTGCTGAAGCACGTGCGCGTGCTCGAGCAGAGCGGGCTGGTCAGTTCCGAGAAAACCGGGCGGGTACGGACCTGCCGGATCGAGCCGCACGCGCTGCTGGCAGCAGAGTCGTGGATCCACCGGCATGTGACAGCCTGGGAGAAGCGCCTCGATCGGCTGGAGGCCCATATCCAGCGCATGAAAATGAAGAGTAACTGAGACCATGAGTGAATCCTCGCCGCAGACCGCCTCTCCGTGGCGCGACTGGCCGCTGGACCGCGAGATCGTGCTCGCGCGCGTGATCGATGCGCCGCGCGAACTGGTCTATGCCGCCTGGACCGACCCGGGGCAGATCCAGGCCTGGTTCGGGCCCGAGGGGTTCGCCATCGAGACTCACGCCATCGACCTCCGGCCCGGCGGCGCCTGGCGCTTCGACATGGTGGCACCCGACGGCACGCGCTACGGCAACCGCATGGTCTTCCTGCGCCTGGAAGCACCGTCGTTCATCGAGGTCGAGCACGGTTCGGACCGGGACGCCGATCCCGACAGGTTCCGAATGCTCGTCACCTTCGACCAGCAACGCGACGGCAAGACGGTGCTCACGCTCCGCCAGATGCATCCCTCGAAGGAGCGGCGGGCCACAGCCATCGGCTTCGGCGCCGTGGCCTATGGCGGCCAGACGCTGGACAAGCTCGCCCGTCATGTCGAGACGCGCGGCTAGCAAGAGGCCGCTACGCCTCCTCCTCGCCCTCTTCTTCGCGGATCGCGATGGCGTCGGCGAAGCGTTTGGCGACCGCGGGCAGGCCCGCTTCCTCCGCGGCGCGAACGCCCTCGCGGTTCGCAGCGAGGCGGTGGAAGTCGTCGGGCGCGGCGGCGGCCAGCGCCTTCTGGAGCAGGTCGATCGCCTCGGGATATTTCTTCTGTTCGCGCAAGGCACTCGCCACCCTGACCGCGTCATCCAGACTGCTCATGCTTCACCTCGTCGATGCGAGCCTATGAACGTCGCGGCCCGCCGTAAAGTTGCCGCGCGCGAGTTCGGCGAGCAGGTCGATCATCGCCGCGGTGCCGGTGCCGCCGCGAAGGCCCAGCGCCACGCGCAGGAAAGGCACGCCGTCCTTCGGGTCCGGCTCGACCAGTTCATAGCGGATGCCGCGAAAACCGAAGGAGCCACCCTTGGTCGCCACGATCCCGCGCCGCCCGACTTCACGTTCGACGCACGCGAGCAGGCGGTGATGGTCGGCCAGGTCGCCGTCGCGCAACCGGATGGCGCAGAAGGCTGCCGGCGGCGCGGTGTCGGAGAGCAGGCAGGGATGGCAGTCCGGTGCGAATACGGGCGATTCCCGGCCGATCGCCCGCGCCAGCGCCTCGTTGTGGGCAAACAGCCGCGCGGTGTAGCGGTGGAAGTAGTCGCGGTCGAGGAACCACGGCGCGGAGAGCGCGCCCAGCTCGTCGAGCGTCAGCCCCGTGGCGGTAAGGCCGCGGATGTGGCGAAGCTTCTCGGCCAGCGCCTCGAGATCGAGCCCCGAGCCCTCGCGCACCATGAGCTGGACGATGCCGACATTGGCCAGCTCCAGGCCCGCCTGGTCGAGCTTCAGGCCCGAGCGAAACACGGCCGCGATCGCACCGTCGTGACGCGCGAACCACGGCGCGAGATCGACCGCCGGCCCGCTCAGCGTCGTGTCAAGCAGCAGCGCATGATGTACCCGCGGCAGCGCTTCGGGCCGGGCGACCTCGAAGCGGCCGCTGCACGCGGCGGGCTCGCCGATCAGCATCTCGACGTCGTGGGCTCCGGCCGGCACGCGCGGCAGCACGCCAGGCGGCCACAGGTCGAGCAGCGCCTTGGTCTCGAAGTAGCGTCCCGCGTGCCGGGTGCTTAGCGTGCCGTCCCGTGCCATCGACAGGGCGAGGTGGAGCAGGCAAGCCAGCGCCGCCTGTCCGCTGCGGCAGAGCACGCGCACCGAGCGCCAGCCGGGCGGTGGGGGATAGTCCTCGCCGCCGCGCCGCTCCAGCACCGACACATCGAGATCGCGTTCGTAGCCCAGCGACACGCGGCTGCCCGAGGGCAGCCGCGCCACGGTGCCGGCACAGGGACTCTTCAGCCTGGGATCGGCCTGGCGATGGGCCAGCGCGAGGCAGTGCCGGCGAAGCTCGAGCGCCGCCGCCTCGAGCTGGGCCTCGTCGGCGTCATCATCGATGGCGAGCGGCGGCGCCTCGATGCGCGCGGCCAGCGCCCGCAGGTCCTGGGCGTCTTCTCCCGCGCCGCTGGCACACACCGCTATTCTGTTCCCGAGCATGGTGCCACAACGCTGCATCCTGCGCGAGGCTGCGGGCGCGCGACGAACACGTGAGCTCTCGCCCGCTTCCGGACAAAAGCGCGGGCCCGCCGCAGCGCATGAGCAACGACGGCAAGTCCAAAGCGTTTAGCGGCCCGCTGGAACGCCGGCTGAAACGGAGGAGCGCGCGATGCCCTGGCTGTCCTCGATCGACTGGCGGTCGATCTTCATGCCCGAACTTGGCGTGGCCGAGCTGCTGGTCAGGGGCGTGCTGATGTACGTCATCGTCTTCGTGCTGCTGCGGCTGGTGCTGCGGCGGAACGTTGGGGGCATCGGCACGATGGACGTCCTCGTGATCGTGCTGGTGTCGGAAGTGGCCGGCCAGGGGTTCCTGCCCGACTCTCGCTCCATCGTCGACAGCGCCATCGTGATTCTGGTGATCCTGTCCTGCAGCTACACCATCGAGTGGCTGCAATACCGGTTCCCCGCCTTCGAACGCCTGACCCGCGAGCCCAAGCTGAAGCTGATCGAGGACGGCCACCTGCTGCGGCAAAACATGCGTCGGGAGTTCGTGACCGAGGAGGAGCTGATGGCGCAAATCCGGGAAAAAGGATGCGAGGACTGCGGGGAGATAAAGGCTGCCTACATCGAAGCCGATGGCCGCATCAGCATCATCAAGCACTGACCTGCGTCAGTCACGGATGCGCACACCCTGATGGAGCGAACCGGGCGCGGAGGGCACACCGACCGCCGCCTCTTTCAGCCAGCGGCGCGCGGCGTGCAGGCTGCTGAAGAGTTCGACCGGCCGCTCGCCCTGCGTCACCTCCGCGAAAGCCTCCGCAAATCCCGTGCGCTGCGGATTGACCACGAAGGCGACCGGCCCCCGCGGCGACCCGTCGGGACCGCCGCGCAGCAGCGCCGCGATGCGTTCGACCTGCTCGCGCGTGAGATCGGACGCCGATCCCGCGACATCGACGATCTTGGCGAATCCCGGGACATTGGCTTCCACGAGCGCCCGGATACTCTCGGCGATCTCTTCCGCCGTGACGTGACCGCGCGCGACGAAGACCACCAGCCGGTCAATCCGCATTATGTCCATGTGAATGGGCATCGTTTTCTCCCGGCAGTGGCATCCAAGCCATCTTGTCCCTGATCATCTAGCGGCACGCGACCGCGTTGTCCTGCCCCACAGGCGGTCGCTGGTCGGACGTTCGACCCTGCCCACATGCATGAGGCCCGACATCGCGCGAGCCTCGCGACCGGCCGCAAAGCAATGCCATTCGCCGATTGACCCAGATCAACGAACGGGCACCCGGGAACCACTACTGTTTCCGGATTGCAGGAGGGAGGATCCAGGAAATGTATCGTCACATTCTTGTTCCCACGGACGGCTCGACGCTCTCCAGTACTGCCATTCGAAACGCGGTGGCCTTCGCGCGCGATGCCGGGGCAAAGGTTACGGTCCTTACCGTGATGGAGCCGTTCCAGATCATCTCGATGGACAGCACCCAGCTTTCCGATACGAAGTCGGAGTACGAGGCCCATGCGAAACAGGCCGGCGACCGGTATCTCGCGGAAGCCGAGCGTGAGGCGAAGGCTCTCGGCGTCCCGCACGCACTCCTCCAAGTCACCCACGCCCAGCCGTGGAAAGCCATCATCGATACCGCTACGGAAAAGGGCTGCGATCTGATCGCCATGGCCTCGCATGGCCGCCGCGGCGCGGCCGCATTGATTCTGGGCAGTGAGACAGCGAAGGTGCTCACCCACAGCACCATACCGGTCCTCGTCTTTCGCTGAACATCGACGCGACTGAGGTTCCCGGAGCGTGGGTCGCCCCGGCCTCAGCGCTGCCGCGCATCCAGCGCGGCGCTCTGCAGATCGGCTTTCGCGCCGCAGCGTCGAACGGCGGCAACGGTGCTGCCACTGCCCGCATCCCGGAGTTCGACGACCGCCTCGCCGTCAAAGGCGGCCGGCTGACCGCCTGGCTCGGCGACGAGATCGAACCGCAGGCTCATCAGACGGCCCTCTTCCAGAGCATCCAGGAGCCGCTCGGACAGGCGCGGAAACATCTTGTCCGTTTCGTCAGCCAGCACGACGTGGTCGCCTGCGAACAGCAGTTCAACCGGGAAGACTTTGCCGTCGATCGAGATTTCCGCGCGCGGATCGGTCTTCAGGCGGTTCTCCGTCGCGTTGGCCGGGATGAGAGGACCGTCGTTCACAAGATAGAGTTGGAGCTGCAGGACGCGCCGATCATCCGCCGGCTCGCAGGCCAGCACCACCGTGTCGATGTTGAGATCGCTCCTGCGCGGTTCGACATAGGCGTAACTAGGCGCCTCGACATCACGCTCCGCGGTCCACCCGGCGCCTTCCGCGAGAACCGGTCCGGCAACCGCCATGGTCAACGCCAATGGCGCCAAGGCTGTTCGCACGATCTGTTGCAAGGCACGCATGATGGTTCCTTCCGTGGGCCATACCGTAGCCCTGCGCCGAATGACCGGATGTGATGCAAATCAAACGGCTTCGCCGTTGGAAGGTTTCCGTGTTTGACGTCCCATGCAAACCATTCTCAGCCGGAACATTCCTCCAAGGTCAGCGTTGGTTCGCTGCCGACCAATAGGACCGTCACAGCAATAGCGAGGACGCGCTCCTACATGTCGGCTTACTGGGAGCGCGTGACATGAAGACGATCAACCTTGCGGTGGCCCTTCTGTGCGCCGCTTCGCTCGCGCTGCCCGCAGCGGCTCAGAATTCCGGTCATGGCCGCGGCGCCGACAAGGCAGACAAGGCCGACAAGGCAGACAAAGGCGGCCCAAAGAATCCGGGCGGGGACGGCCCGGGTCAGGGCCGCGGGCAGGGTCAGGACAAAGGGCCCAGCCAGGCCGCAGCTCCTGCCGTCGTCGTGACCGATGGCGACCGAAGCGCGATATACGGCTACTACCGACCGCTATACGCCGCAGGCAACTGCCCGCCGGGGCTCGCAAAAAAGAACAATGGCTGCCTGCCTCCAGGTCAGGCGAAGAAGCTGTGGGCCATCGGCCAGCCGTTGCCGACCAGCATCGTTTTCTATCCGCTGCCCGGCACCCTGCTCGGCCAACTGGCTCCCGCTCCGGCAGGCTACCAATACGTTCGCGTCGCCAACGACATCCTGCTGATGGCCATCGGCACCCGGCTGATCGCCGGCGCCATCGCCGACCTCAGCTCCATGAACGCGATGTAGACCCTCCGGCGGCTCGCGCCTCAGGTGCCCATACCCACACTGCCCGGCATCGTCCGCAGGTGGATTTTCACGCGGCGGACGCCGGGAACGTTCTCGGCGGCAACCCGATAAGCCTGGCGCACCGCGCCTCCCTCGACGAAGCCCCAGAGATGGACCACGCCGTCGCTGACCACGACGGTGGTTGGCCAGCGGGACGCCCAGGGTTGACCGTCCAGGGCCTTGGACACCGCCTCGCGCAGCATCTTGTCGTCGGGCGCGGCGCCCGCCGCAGCACCGCCGGGTTCGTGGGAAAGCAGCGCCTCGAGCAGGTTGGCCCTGCTGACGATGCCCACCAGCACGCCGTCGCGCACCACCGGGATACGCTTCACCTTGTGCTTTTCGATCAGGGCCACGAGTTCGCCCAGGGTCGCATCGGCGGAGGCGGTGACGACGTTGCGCGTCATCACGTCGGCGACATTGCGCGCATGCGTCGCCACGAACTCGCGGGCGGCGCCGGCGTTCGTCTCTAGAAGGCGGGCAAGCCAAGACTTGCGGGCCCCGGCCCCAATCTCCGCTCGATGGATGAGATCGGCCTCGCTCACGATGCCGAGCACATGCCCCTCTTCGTCGACCACCGGTGCGGCACTGACCCGCGCGCCGAGAAGCATCTCGGCAGCGTCGAATACCGTGTCCTTGACGTTCACGCTGACGATGTTGGTCGTCATGATCTCGCTGGCTCGCATGTCGGGGTCCCTCCGGGATGGCGCCCTGTCAATGTGGGCCTGCGGAGGGAAACCCGCCTTGCGCCATGTCAAATGCCGAAGCGCGGTCCGTGCAGGTGGCACGCGCCGAAGCGGCACGAATTGCGGGCAACGATCGCCTCACGCCGAGCGTTTGGTCGACGCAGCGCCACCCATCGCCGGCGCCCCCCTCAAGAGGAGAGCCAGCCATGGCAAGCCCCCCGCAACAGGAGTTGCGCCGCCGCAGCGTGATCGCCGTGGCCGCGACCACGGCGGCGATCGGCACGGTTCCAGGCGCTCGGGCGCAATCGCCCGGCGGCACGCCGCCCGCCGATACGCCGAGCAGGGGCGCGAAGGTCACAGCGTTCAAGGTCTCCTTCACCGTGAATGGCCAGCCCCACGACCTCGAGCTCGACCCTCGCACCACCCTCCTCGACGCGCTGCGCGAGAGGCTGCGCCTCACCGGAACGAAGAAGGGCTGCGACCATGGCCAGTGCGGCGCCTGCACGGTGCTGCTTGACGGCCGCCGCATCAACTCCTGCCTGACCCTGGCGGTCATGCATCCCGGTGCCGCCATCACCACGGTCGAGGGGCTCGGCCAACCCGACAACCTGCATCCGATGCAGGCCGCCTTCGTGAAGCATGACGGCTACCAGTGCGGCTATTGCACGCCGGGCCAGATCTGCTCCGCCGTCTCCGTCCTGGAAGAGATCGAAGCCGGCATCCCGAGCCACGTCACCGCCGACCTCAATGCCAGGCCGCAGCTCACCGGCGCCGAACTGCGCGAACGCATGAGCGGCAACATCTGCCGCTGCGGCGCCTATTCCAACATCGTCGACGCGATCACAGAAGTCGCCGGGAGCAAGGCATGAAGCCCTTCACCTACGAGCGCGCGAACTCCCCCGCCGAGGCCGCGGCAGCGGCGGCGCGCCGGCCCGGGGCGAAGTTCATCGCCGGCGGCACCAACCTTCTCGACCTGATGAAGCTGCAGATCGAGGCGCCAGCCCATCTGATCGACGTGAATGCTCTGGCGCTCGACCGGATCGAAGCCACGCCGGAGGGCGGGCTACGGATCGGCGCGCTGGTGCGCAACACCGATCTCGCGGCCGATGCGCGGGTGCGGCGCGACTACGCCGTCCTGTCGCGCGCGCTGCTGGCCGGCGCGTCGGGCCAGTTGCGCAATCGCGCGACGACGGCGGGCAACCTGCTCCAGCGCACGCGCTGTCCTTACTTCTACGACACCAACATGGCGTGCAACAAACGCCTACCCGGCAGTGGCTGCTCGGCGATCGGCGGCATCAACCGCCAGCATGCCGTGGTCGGCGCCAGCGAGGCCTGCATCGCCACACATCCCAGCGACATGGCGGTGGCGATGCGCGCGCTCGACGCCCGCGTCGAGACGGTGAAGCCGCAGGGCGCCACCCGCACGATCCCGATCGCGGAGCTGCATCGCCAGCCCGGCGACACGCCCGAGGTCGAGACGGTGCTGGAGGCCGGCGAGTTGATCACCGCGGTGACGCTGCCCGGGCCGGCTGGCGGCACGCAGCATTATCGCAAGGTGCGCGACCGCGCCTCCTACGCCTTTGCACTGGTCTCGGTGGCCGCCATCGTCCAGCCCGACGGCAGCGGCCGCGTGGCGCTGGGCGGCGTGGCGCCCAAGCCGTGGCGCCTCGACGCCGCCGACGCCGAGATGCCCAAGGGCGCCAAGGCGGTCGCGGACCAGCTGTTCGCGGAAGCCAGGCCCACCGAACACAACGAATTCAAACTGCCGCTGGCCGAGCGCGCGCTCGCGTCCGTGTTGGCCGACGCGAGAGGCTGAGCCATGAAGTTCGACACGCCCGCCACCACCAATCCCATCGACCGCCTCACGGTCGTCGGCCAGCCGGTCGATCGCATCGACGGTCGCTACAAGACCACCGGGACAGCGCACTATGCCTATGAGCGTCACGATGCGGCGCCCGATGCGGCCTACGGCCATGTCGTCGGTGCCGCTATCGCCAAAGGCCGGATTGCCTCGATGGACCTCACCGCGGCGAAGGCGGCACCGGGCGTACTGGCCATCGTGACGGCCGAGACCGCCGGCAAGCTCGGCAAGGGCGAGTACAACACCGCGACGCTGCTGGGCGGGCCCGAGATCGAGCACTACCACCAGGCCGTCGCCTTGGTGGTCGCCGAAGGCTTCGAACAGGCACGCGACGCGGCCGCCCTGGTGAAGATCGAGTATGCTCCGACCAAAGGGGCCTACGATCTCGCCGCGGCGCGCGACTTGGCCAAGCCCTCCGGCAAGGACGACGAGCCGGCCGACAGCCGCGTCGGCGATTTCGACGCCGCCTTCGCCGCCACAGCCGTACAGGTCGACGCCACCTACACCACGCCCGACCAGTCGCACGCGATGATGGAGCCGCACGCCACCGTCGCCGCGTGGCAGGGCGACAGGCTGTCGCTCTGGACCTCGAACCAGATGGTGGCCTGGAGCGTCGGCGACGTGGCCAAGACGTTGGGCATCGCGAAGGACAAGGTCCACCTCATGTCGCCCTATGTCGGCGGCGGCTTCGGCGGCAAACTGTGGGTGCGCGCCGATGCGCTGCTGGCCGCGCTGGGCGCACGCGCGGCGCGGCGGCCGGTCAAGGTGGCGCTGCACCGGCCCCTGATGTTCAACAACACGACCCATCGGCCGGCCACGATCCAGCGCATCCGGCTCGGAGCGAACACGGACGGCGCCCTCCTGGCGATCGGCCATGACAGCTGGTCGGGCGACCTGCCCGGCGGCAAGCCGGAGACCGCGATCATGCAGACGCGGCTGCTCTATGCCGGCGCCAATCGCCTGACGCGGCAGCGGCTGGCCGAACTCGACCTGCCCGAAGGCAATTCGATGCGCGCGCCCGGCGAGGCACCGGGCATGATGGCGCTGGAGATCGCCATGGACGAGATGGCCGGAAAGCTCGGCCTCGATCCGGTCGAGTTCCGAATCCGCAACGACACGCAGGTCGATCCCGAGCACCCCGGGCGCAAGTTCTCGCAGCGCCAGCTCACCGAATGCCTGCGCATCGGCGCCGAGCGATTCGGCTGGGCCCGGCGCAAGGCCCGGCCCGGCGAGGTGCGCGACGGGCGCTGGCTGGTCGGCCTCGGCATGGCCGCTGCCTATCGCGGCGCGCCGGTGGTGAAGTCAGCGGCGCGCGTTCGGCTCGATGCCAAGGGCATCGTCACGGTCGAGACCGACATGACCGACATCGGCACCGGCAGCTACACGATCATCGCGCAGACCGCGGCCGAGATGATGGGGGTCCCGCTGCACCGGGTGGTGGTGCGGCTTGCCGATTCGAACTTTCCCGTCTCGGCGGGGTCGGGCGGGCAGTTCGGCGCCAACTCCGCCACCGCCGGCGTCTACGCCGCCTGCGTCAAGCTGCGTGACGCGGTGACAGGCAAGCTCGGCCTCAACGCCGCCGCCGCCGAGTTCGCCGACGGCAAGGTCCGCTCGGGTGACAGAAGCATCGCCCTCGTCGAGGCGGCCCGGGATGGTGAGCTGGCGGCCGAGGACACGATCGAGTTCGGCGGTCTCGACAAGAAGTATCAGCTTTCGACCTTCGGCGGGCATTTCGTCGAGGTCGGCGTCGATGCGGCGACGGCCGAGGTGCGGCTCCGGCGCATGCTGGCGGTCTGCGCCGCCGGCCGCATCCTCAATCCGAAATCCGCGCGCAGCCAGGTGATCGGCGCCATGACCATGGGCGCGGGCGCGGCGCTGATGGAGGAGCTGGCGGTCGACACGCGGCACGGCTTCTTCGTCAATCACGACCTCGCGGCTTACGAGGTGCCGGTCCATGCCGACATCCCGCACCAGGAGGTGATCTTCCTCGACGAGACCGATCCGCTGTCCTCGCCGATGAAGGCCAAGGGCGTGGGTGAACTCGGCATCTGCGGCGCCGCCGCCGCCATCGCCAACGCCATCCACAACGCCACCGGTGTCCGCGTGCGCGACTATCCGATCACCCTCGACAAACTGCTGAAGGAGATGCCGGCACCGGTTTCGCATGTCGGGGTCCCTCCCGGATGACGCCGCACGAACCATGGCATTCCCGCAGCGCCGCCTTGCGCCGTGTCAGACGCCAAAGCACGCGGCCAGCCCTGCTGCAGCCACAATTCGGCGCAATAGGGTGGCCGATAGCGTCATGGGCTTCCGCTCGATCGGCAGCCCGATCTGGGTGATCGGATCGCATGACACGCTGCAACGTTCTCCTCGTGGCGCCACGGTTTCCGGCGGCGACATTCTGGAACAACAAGGCGACCTGCGAAGCGGGTGGCGCGCGCCATTCGGCGATCCCGCTCGGGCTGTTGACGGTTGCGGCCATGCTGCCGCCCGGATGGACGTGCCGGCTGATAGACCGGAATATCCACGCCGTCGGCGCGGCGGACCTCGCCTGGGCCGATCTGGTCATGACGGGCGGGATGGTCGTGCAACGGCCGGATTGCATGGATGTGATCGCACTGGCGCAGGCCAGCGGCAAGCCGGTGGCCGTGGGCGGTCCCGACGTCACCTCTGAGCCGAAATACTATGCCCATGCGGACTTCGTCGTGATCGGCGAGGCCGAGTCCGTCATCCACGATTTCATCGCTGCATGGGAATCCGGCGAGCGCTGCGGCACCTTCACCGCCGAGAAGTTCAAGACCGACGTCACCACGACTCCGGTGCCGCGCTATGACCTGCTGAAGCGCGGCGACTATCTCTACCTCGCCGTCCAGTTCTCGCGCGGCTGCCCGTTCAACTGCGAGTTCTGCGACATCATCGAGCTCTATGGCCGCCGGCCGCGCGTGAAGACCGCGGCGCAGATGCTGGCCGAACTCGACGCCATCCGCCGCAGCGGCTATCGCGGCCACGTCGATTTCGTCGACGACAATTTCATCGGCAACAAGAAGGCCGTGAAGGAATTCCTGCCCGCGCTCATCGCATGGCAGAAGAAACACGATTATCCGTTCGTCTTCTCGACAGAGGCCTCCGTGAACCTTGCCGACGACGAGGCACTTCTGGCGATGATGCGCGAAGCCGGCTTCTTCGTGGTGTTCGTGGGCATCGAAAGTCCCGACGGCGACACGCTGACGGCGATGCAGAAGAAACAGAATACCCGTCGTGCGCTCGCCGACAGCGTCGCCCGGATCCATCGCCATGGCATGTTCGTGATCGCGGGATTCATCGTGGGCTTCGACAGCGAGAAGGCAGGCATCGCAGACGGCATGGTCGACTGCATCGAGGACGCCAACATTGCGATCTGCATGGCGGGGCTGCTGACCGCGCTGCCGAACACGCAGCTCACCCGGCGCCTCGAGCGCGAGAACCGCATGTTCCCCGAGGACTGGAGTCAGAAGAAGCTGCGCGAAGGCGGCGACCAGTGCCTTCTGGGGCTCAACTTCGAGACCCTGCGGCAGCGGCGCGACGTGCTGGCCGACTACAAGAGCGTGATCGATCGCATCTACAGTCCGAGCGCCTTCTTCGGGCGGGTGAGCCGCGCGGCGCGCCAGCTCGACTGCTTCTGGCCAGCGAGGAAGCCGGTGCCGGGATCGAAGCCGCCCCGGCGCGTGCTTGGCCTCGGGCGCGGCGACTGGACCGCGCTCTACCGTCTCCTGCGCGCGGTGATGCGACGCCAGCCGCTGCTGATTGGCCATTACGTCAAAGCGTTGCTCGACTGCCGGCGCACCAATCCCGGTGCGTTGCAGGCGGTCGGCACGATGGCCGCCTTCTACCTCCATCTCGGTCCCTTCTCGCGCGTCGTGTCGCGCGAGATGGCGCGGCAGATCGCCGAGATCGACAGCGACAGGTGGCGCTCGCCCGCGACGTCACGGGAAACAGGCACGCCCCGCGCAGACGGGCATGTGCGGGACCGGTTCGTGGCCTGACGCCGCAGGCCGGGCGCCGCCTTTCCCGCTTGAGCCAGCGCGCCGCCTGTGAGCAGGTCACGGCGCGCGGCGCCGCTTCCGGCACCGGCCATCACGGGACAATCAATGCGTATTTTGGGAACAGGCTTCCGCGCCATCGCGGTGGCCATCGCGCTGTCGGCCGGCTTCATCGCGACCGCGGCCGGCGACGATTTCATGGCTCAGTGCAAGATTGGCACGCCGGGCCCGGAGTCCGAAAAGATCTGCACGTGCATGTCGAGCAAGGTCACCGGCGCGGATCGCGGCGACGTGATCCAGGCGATGACCACGACGAACGCCGTGATGGCCAAGGGCGGCACGCCCGCCTCGCCGGAGATGACGCCCAAGGTCATGAAGAGCCTCGAGACGGCCATGAACCTCCAGGCGCAGTGCATGTAGCAGCCGCGACGGCTCGACGAACACAGCCCCGCCCGCCCGCCTCACCGAGGCGATGCGGCGCGGGTATTTTTTGGGGGCGCCACGTCAGTCGCGCTTCTTCTTCAGCTCTTCCCTCATCGCCTTGGTCGGCCGCGCGGCACGCAGGCCACTATCGCTGGCCGGGGTTGTGCTGATAGTTGCCCTCGAACTGGTCAAGAACAATGGTGTTGGGCGGGTTGGCGTCGTAGCTGGACGACAGGGTCAGTTCCCGGTCCAGCGTTCGGACCCGGTACCGCCATCCCGCCGGCAAGGTCAGGCGCTCCCCAAGGGTTGCAAGCCTCTCGATGGAGTTTTGGGGGTCCACTTTCAGGGAGAGGCTGAACATCGTGTAGACCTCGCCCTCGGGCGTGATCAGCTCGTGCACCTTCTCGCCGGCATTGAATATGAAGGTATTGGTGCGCTTGGAAACCAGCGGCCGATAGGCCGGCGGCGCGGTGGTAACGAATGCCTCCAGATTGGGAACTTCGAAGGTGCCATACAGATAGAAGGTGATCGAGTTCATCACCCGCGGCGCGCAGTTGTTGTAGGCAATGCCGGTGACGCCGTTCGCCACGAAACGCCGCGGCCCGTTGAAGAAGACCCCGTCGCCGCCATACTCACGCCGCAGCGTGTCGGCGTTCAGTTCCCGGAAGCGCGCATCCGTCACATCGCCGGGCGCTTCGAGCGGGCTCCCGATCGAGTTGAAGTAATTGCCGCTACCGGCCGGCCCGCCGGGAACGCGGTTCATGAACAGGACTTCGTAGAAGGCCCTGCCGCGCCAATTCAGCGCCCGGACCTCGCAGGGCCCCGTCAAGGCGGTTGATGGCGGCGGCGCAGCTGCGGTTTGCGCGATGGCGTGCGAGGTGGGGGCAGAAGCCACCGCGGTTGCCAGCGCGGCACCTGCGAATAACGCACGCAAAATGTTGAACTTTCTCGCCATCATCGGTCCTTTCCAAGGGCCGCCAAGACTATCCGCTCGCCTCCTCCGGGGACTTGTCCTTTTGCGCCACCGCTGCAATAAAGCCTCGCGAAGGCGGCACGCGACGGGCTGACGGGCAAAGACCCATGATCAACGATCTCACCGGCTTTCCCATCCTGCAGGAAGGCATGCTGCGCGCGGCGCCGCTCGGCGCCCTGCCACGGGTCGTGGCGGACTTCGGCCACTCCTTCGAAGACATCTGCACGGAGCTGGGGCTGCCGGCCGATCTCGTGGACAGTCCCGAAACAGCGGTTTCGATCGAGGTCGGAGGCCGGCTGCTGGCCGCCTGTGCGCAGCGCACGGCCTGCCCCCATCTCGGCCTTCTCGTGGGCGCCTCCATCGGACTGGAGACTCTCGGCGCGATCGGCTCTCTGGCGCGGCAGGCCCTGACCGCGGGCGCGGCGCTGCGCGGGCTGCTCCTGGCGCTCCACCTGCACGACCGGGCCACCGTGCCGAACCTCTCCACCGCCGGCGACACGGCCATCTTCGGCACGGTGCCCCTGGGGGAACTGGCGGCGGGTGGCGCGGAGGTCGCCGATCTCACGATGATGGCGTGCCACAATCTCGTACGGGAACTCTGCGGTCCCGGCTGGCGGCCGCGGGAAGTGCAACTCGCCCGCCGCGCTCCGGCCAATCCGCAGCCCTACCGACGCATCTTCCGGGCGCCGGTGCGCTTCGACGCCGACCACAATGCGCTGGCCTTCGAGCGGCGCTGGCTGTCCCGGCCGGTGCGCGAGCGCAGCGGTCCGCGCGTCGAGGCGCTGGTGGAGATGGCCAAGGCTCATCCGGTCGATCTGCCATTGCGGGTCCGTCGCGCGTGCGTGACGGCGATCCTTATCGGCGATGCCAGCGTGGAACGACTGGCACGGCTGGCCGGCTTCAGCCACCGTTCGCTCAACCGCCATCTGGCAGTCTTCGGCACAACCGCGCGCTTCGAGCTGCAACGGGTCAAGCTCCAGGTGGCACGACAACTGCTCGCCGCCACCGACCTCCCGGTGCGGGACATCGCGTCGCTGCTCTCCTACAGCGACGCTGCCGCGTTCACCCGCGCCTTTCGAAGCCGTGCGGGCAGCGCCCCCTCGCAGTGGCGCGACGCCGAAAGCGGGCGAGCCACGCCCAGCCTCGATTGACTCCATAACGCCGGCGACCGGCGATCCCGGAGCGCGCGTGTCACGATGGCGACGGGCGCTCCTCCGGGTGGCCGGTGCCCTCGTCACTCTCGCGCGAGGCGCCCTCGTCCACGACGGACACTGGCACGGGCGTGCTCGCGCGGATGGCGGCGGATTCCATCCATGCGCGCGCCTTCGCGGGATCGTTGAAGATCCTCATCGGGCGTTTCGCGACGGCCAGCATGCCCAGCACGCGCGACAGCAGCACGTACTTGTCTTCGGGCACGACGACCGCCAGCGGGCCCATCGGGCCGGTCGCATGCAATTCGCGCAGGCGTACGCCGATGGTGAAGACATCCATCGGGCTCAACCGGGTGTCGCCGGCACTGCCGTCGAACAGCTTGCGGTAATGCAGGATGTCCGAGGCGACCATGACGTCGATCATCCGGTCCGCGTCGGCCTTGTCGACGAATCCCTCAGCTATCACGTGGAACAGGGCTTTCTGTGAATCGATGGTCCAGTGAAGAGGCATGGCTCACCGCTCCGCAGGACGAGGATGCGGCGACAGGGCCGCCGCAAGCGCGACGGCTGAAGAGATAGACATGATTGTGATCCTTCATCGTGATTCGCTGGGCGTGCGCGGGCGCACGCGGGACGATTCAGACGAAGGATCTGGGGGGTTTCCTTGGCCCTTGCGGGGTGCGTCCGACGAGAGGCCCGGCGTCGACGGCGAACGGTGGCGCCTCGCCGCCCGGGACCGACACTACGGACAATGTGGCAACGCTCATGCTCTTGCCGCCCACGCATCGCGCATTCTTGCAGCCCGCGCCACAGCAGCTCCAGTCGGCCATCGAGACGAAAGGTGCGGCGTGTAGCTGGACTTCGCCGGAAACGGCGGGGGCATTGTCGAAGGCGTTCGACACGAGTGTCATGTGCGCGTGGGCCGGCGCGCGCAGGGCCGGCGAAGTTGCCTCGGCCTCAGCCAGCGGCGCGGCGGGAGGCGCCTCGCTCGCGGCGTGCATGTGGGGATGGCAGGGTTGCGCGCTGACGGCGTCCGGCCGCAGGAACACCGCGACCGCAAGGAGCAGGGTGCCGAAAAGCAGCAGGACGTTATTCCGACGCAACATTTGGCACAGGCTACGCAATTGTAGCGGCTATTCAAGGGGCTTCCGCTGCAAGGAGCCGCATCAGTTTCGCCGGGCGCTTCACGAGGTCACTCAATGTGTAGCAGTCGAGCACCGCCATGAAGGCGGCGAGCGCCTCGTCCAGCACGCCGGTCAGTTCGCAGGCCGGGGCGATCGCGCAGGCGCCACACTCGACCAGCTCGAACCCCTCCTCGGTCTGGCGGACCACGGCACCGATGCCGATGCGGTCGGCCGGCCGGGCGAGACGGATGCCGCCCGCACGGCCGCGCACGCCCTCGATGTAGCCTGCCTTCCCAAGATCGTGCGCCACCTTCATCAGATGGTTCTGCGAGATTCCGTAGGCGCGCGCGATCTCGGCGATCGAGCAGACCCGATCGGGCTGGGCGCCGAGATAGGTCAGCACGCGCAGCGCGTAGTCGGTGTAGCGGGTCAGGCGCATCGGTCGGGTCCTGCGACACGTTGGAGAATGGGCGTTCACAATACATGTATTGGATTTACATGTTTATAGGATTGCCATACATGCACGCAAGATACATGATTAATGGAGCGGGCGATGGACGGCCTGGACGGTGAGATCGACTGTGTGGACGAAGCGGGCCTGGCCCGTCTCGTGGATCGCTTCTACGCCGCCGTCCGCGCCGACGACATGATCGGCCCGCTGTTCAACGACGCCATCCACGACTGGCCCGATCATCTCGGCAAACTCGCCGCCTTCTGGTCGTCCCTGATGCTGGGCAGCGGCCGCTACAAGGGCATGCCGATGGCCGCGCACCTGCGGCACCGCGACCGGATCACGCCGGCGATGTTCGACCGCTGGCTTGCGCTGTGGCGCGAGGCCACCGAGGCGGAGATGCCGCCCGCGGTCGCGGTCTCGATGCAGGCGAAGGCCAGCCGCATCGCCGAGAACTTCAAACTGGCGCTCGGAAGCCGGGCGCTCGCGAACATACGCTGAGCAAGGAGAGTGTCATGACCATCGCCGCCCGGAACCCCGTCCAGATTCCCGAAGTCGATCTCGGCATGCACCACAAGGCGCGCGGCTTCGGCGACCGGCTGGCCTACGGCTTCACCAAGACCCTGCGCTTCTGCGCCGACACCTTCTTCGCGAAGCGCTACGGCCATCGCGCCATCGTGCTGGAGACCGTGGCGGCGGTGCCGGGCATGGTCGGCGCGACCCTCACCCACCTGCGCTGCCTCAGGAACATGTGCGACGACCAGGGCTGGATCCGCACGCTCATGGAAGAGGCCGAGAACGAGCGCATGCATCTCATGACCTTCATCGAGGTGGCGAAGCCCACGCTGTTCGAGCGTTGCGTGATCCTGGGCGTGCAATGGGTGTTCTACCTCGCCTTCTTCGCGCTCTATCTGGTGAGCGCGCGCACGGCGCACCGCGTCGTCGGTTACTTCGAGGAGGAGGCGGTTATCAGCTACACGCACTTCCTCGCCGAGCTGGACGAGGGCCGCGCGGCCAACGTGGCGGCGCCGGCCATCGCGCGGCACTACTGGAAGCTGCCGGACGACGCCACCCTGCGCGACGTGGTGCTGGTGGTGCGGGCCGACGAAGCCCATCACCGCGACGTCAACCACGGCTTCGCCGACGTGCTGGCCGGCCGCCCCGCCGCGACGGCGACGGCGCCCTACCCCGAGCATGCCGACGAGATCAGGCTGGCGGCATGATCGGGCCCTACCGCTCGACGCCCGTCTTCGACGAGACGACGCTGCCCGAGGCGCTGAAGCGGGAGCATCGCACCAAGGACGGCGTGTGGGGCGTGATCCGCGTGCTCGAGGGCGAACTGAAGTTCGTTCTCGCCGAAAGCGGCACCGAGACGATCCTCACGCCCGATCGGCCGGGCCTTGTGCAACCGCAGCAGACGCATCGCGTCGAGCCGCTGTCCAAGCTGCGCATGCAGATCGATTTCTACGACCGCGAGCCCGCACTGGATCCGGTCGAACCGGACTGAGAAGCGGACTCATCGCGCGGGACGACGCACCGCGAAGCGGTTCCAGATGAACAGGACAAGCAGCGCCCCGAGCGTTGCGGCAACGAAGCCTGCGCCCTGCTCGGCTCGATACCAGCCCACGGCCTGACCGAGGAAGGTCGCGACGAAGGCGCCGCCGATACCCAGCAGGGTGGTCAGCAGGAAACCCGCCGGCTTGTTGGGAACGGGCGAGACGAGACGGGCAACGATGCCCGCGACGAAGCCGATGACGACGATCCAGAGAATGCCCATGGCGAAGCCCCGTCAGGCAGTCTTGCCGGCGGGACGGTCGAACTCGTCGGGCGCCGGCAGGCGGCCCTGCGGCGTCAGCTCGTCGACCGCCGCCGGCAGTTGCGCCGCCAGGCCGGCGAGCAGTTGCTCGCGCGTGAGCCCCGTGCGTTCGCTCAGGAACTCGATCTGCTCGGGCGTCAGGATGCGGCTGAGATCGCCCGGACCGATCGGCTTGTTCTCGTCGCGGCCGACCCACGAGTCGGCGACCTCCGACTTGCCCGCGCCCTGGAACTGCTTCAGCAGATCGCCCAGCCCGCCATTGAGGATCGATCCGAGGCCGCCCTGGCCGGCATTGCCGAACGCATCCTTCAGGATGTCGCCCAGCCCACCGCCAGCCGGCGCCATGCCCGGCCCTGCGGGTTTGGTCGCGCTGAAGCCCTTCACCGCCTTGTAGGCAAGCAGGCCCAGCAGGGCCATGGTGATCGGCGACATGCCGCCCCCGCCACCGCGCGGACCGTTGCGCATTCCCGTCAAGACGTCGAGCAACCCCACGACACGCCTCCTGCTTTGTTGGACCGGCAGAACGCGGCCAGTGGCGCTTCGTTGCGAGGCTAGGCGCTGAGAATGCCGGCGGGCATACTCCCGTCCGCGTCTTCCCTTCGCCGAGAGCATAACGATGCCGACGACGTACAACCCGATTCTCAACTCGACCTTCATTGACTTCACCGGTTACGGCATCACCGACCAGACCTTTACCGCCGCCGAAGCCTTCGACATCACGAATACGGGTGCTTTTCCCAACGGCGCGCCGGCGGGCATCAACGTGGCGCTGGTCCTCGAGCGCGCCAACGATCCGACCACAATGTTGGCCGGAGACTGGGGCAGCCGGCAGTCGACAATCGACAGCCTGAACGCCACCGACTCATTGTGGACGACCTACGGCACCAACGCCGGGATCTACAGTGCCGCGCAGACCTACCTGGAGAACACGCTCGGCCTCACGGTGCTCGACGCCAGCAACAGCAACTATGTCAGCACCGCGGAGTCGCGGACGATCTGGGTCGAGATCAACACCCAGGCCGAATGGCAGTCCCTGTTCGGCCCCGACAGCACGCTGATGTACACGCCCGCGACCGGGCAAGGGTACGAGCTGTGGTACTGGGAAGGCGGGCTCTCGTTGCCCGACGAACTCACGATCGCGGGCCTGTGGGTCGACATGGAGGCGCGGCCGGGCCCCATGGACATGGCGGGCGGCGCCACCGAGACCCTCCTGGTTGGCCCACAAAGCGCCGGCAATTCGGCGGACATTCCGCCGCTGGCACCTCAGTCCGTAGCCAGGTCCTACAACTTCCCTCTCGACGGCTCGACCTACCAGACAGGGATGATCGGCCTGATCGAGCCGGCCCAGGGAAGCTACGTCTCCAGCAGCGACCCGGGCGGCTCCACGTTTGAGACCCTGCTGACGCAGTACCTGGACACGGTTGGCACGCAGGGCACCGGCGGCATCTTCGTGCAAGGGGCCTGTGGTCAGGTCGAGGCTTCGAGCGAACGCTCTCTGGATGTCGGCGTCGCCTCCGCAATCAACCCGAACAGCGATCTCGCCCTCTACAACGGATCGGGACGAGGGAACGGCGCCAACGCCAACTCCAATTCGACCGTCTTTACGGCCTTTCAGGCCGCGATCTGGGCTACCGCCTCCAACTATGCCGACACCGAGACAGTGGGAGCTGCACCGGTCATCTCTAGCTCGGATACCGACCTCCAGGGCCTGTCGCCCTTGTCGCCCTTTTATCAGGCGTACATGCAACTCTTCATCGATGCCGCGCTGATGAACCAGACGGTGCTGGTCGCGAACGGCGACGGCGGGTCGGGCGCCATGATCGGCAACGGCCTGGCGAACGTCGTCAACAACGTCACCAGCCCCTACAACATCCTGGTTGGCGGGACGTCGCTTTCAAATTTTGATCAGGCCTCGCTCGACCCGACGCTGAACGGCACCAACGCGAACTTCACGGCCATCTACACGCTGGCGATGGCGCTCGATCCCGGCACGATCTGGATGCTCCTGGCCGGCGGACTGCGCCATATGCCGGGAACGGCCGCCGCCACCGACTGGTTCATTGAAACGGTGTGGAATGAATACGAGACCGTGGCCGGCAACACGTTCGAGGGTGGTAACGGACCGAGCGGCCATTCCTACAATGTCAACAACGCCGGCGCTGGCGGCGTCGATCAATCGCAAGGCACGCCCGATTACCAGGTCGCCTTCGGTTTGAGTTCGCCCTCCTACAGCAATCTCAACCTCACCGGACGCGCCCTGCCCGACGTCTCGGCGAATGCCGGCGGCAATCTGTTCTACTACGTTCCAAACGCAGGCATGGACGGCGTCGCAGGCATGGGCGGGACCAGTGCGGCGACGCCGTTCTGGGCTGGCCTGATCACGCAGATCAACTACGTCCTTCACGACCAGGGGCTGAGCAACAACCTGGGCTACATGACCGACCTGCTTTACATGGCGTCGGTCATCGCGCCTGCCTCTTTCAAGGACGTGCAGGTCGGCAACAACACGTCGAGCTTCAGCTACCGTGGCTCGGACTACGGCGGCATGAACCCGACCGGCTCCGGCTACGAGGCGGACGTGGGGTACGATCTGGCGAGCGGCCTCGGGTCACCCGACGGCCTTTTCCTGGCACGGACGATCAGCACTATCGCGCATTCGCAGACGTTCTATAGCGCCGATGTTCCAGGCGTCAGCACGCTGGTGCCCGACGTGATCGATTCCAATGGCGCCGCCGGATGGACCAGCGGTACCGCCCAGACCCTGCTGCTGCAGACCACCGCGACGGCCGACGCGACCGTGACCGTCGACACCGGCGCGAACACCACCGACGCCAGCAGCGCGGCGCACGCGTCCTACGCCTGGACCAGCCAGCTCGCGCAGCAATCATTGCAGAGCAACACCGACTTCGACTCCGCCCTGCTCTCCCTCTTCGACGGCCAGACCCAGGGCACCCTGACCCAGGCGATCGTCGCCGATGGCGTCAGCGTGTCGGTCGAGTTCAACGGCAACTCCGCGGTCGCTGCCCAGGCCGGCATGAGCGCCTCGTTCGGCTTTGCCGATTTCTACTCGGATGGCGGCAACTCGGTGCGGATTGCACAAGCAGTAGCCGTCGCAGAGACCGCCAACCATGCCGATGACGCGAACGTCGTGGTGCGCATGCGCCAGGTGGCGGGCGCCGACCTTTCGCTGATGCTCTACAAGGTCGACGACTACAACGGCACGATCGACGGCGTGGCGCCCGACCAGGCGAGCTACGCCTCCCTCGCCGCGGCGGCCGCCTACAGCGTCCAGGGCGGCGGCTCCGTGATCGCCGGTCCCGGCAACGGCAACTACAATCAGGTCGAGATCACCGGCGTCGATGCCGGCGACCTGATCGCCATGCAGCTCACCAACGTCACAAACGGCGACACGTTCTGGGCGTTCAGCCAGGCCAACGAGGTGGTCGGCGGCGAGCACGTCTCTCACCTTTGGAATTACGGCGCCAACACATGGGGTTGGGAAGACCTGCACGGCGGCGGCGACCGCGACTTCAACGACCTCGTCGTCCAGCTCGACTTCACCAGTACCGCCGGCAGCGGCCTGCTGGTCGCGTAGTCCTTCGGGAGAGATGCGAACGGCCGGTCGCTGCGTTCGGCAGGACACCTTTGTCGGTCGGCCGGCTTCATCGACACGGCGAAGCCCAGCGTGTACTTAGGGTCACCATCGCCCGCGACCACCTGGCTTGCGATGGCTGAGAGATGACAGTGCTCCCGCCTCCCGGAGGAGCACGCATGAACCATTGGTATGATCCGCCCTTCCTGCTGCCGGTGATTCTCGCCGTGCTGATCGTCTCCTACGCCCTGCTGCGGACGCCGCCCGTCTAATGAGCGGTCACGATCTCAGTCCCGACGAGTTCACCGGCCTGCTGGCGATAGACGGCACCCTGGGGCAGCGACGCCCATCCACCGAGATCGAGATCCGGTTGCGCTCCCTCGGACTGATCGAGCGCAACGGACTGTCGCGCATGCCCATCCGCACACGGCGGGGTGACGACCTGGTGAAGCAGCACACCCGCGCACGCGCCGCTGGCTAGGACGGACGGCCTGCCGGCCCGTCTCAAGCGTCGCCGTTGCGCTCCAGCGCGTCGGCCTCGCCTTCCTTCTCGGCCGCCAGTTCCAGCAGCTTCGCGCGATCGGCGTCGGGCACGACCTGAGAGAGGCGCCGGGCGCGTTCCGCCATGGCCCTATTGGCTTTCACTTGCTTTGACGATTCATGGGACATGCGCTTCTACGTGCCCCGCACAGCGACGTTGCTCATCTGCCGGCAGATCGAGAAGATTAAAACTCCGTCCAGGCGCTGACGATCAGATCAGTGGCCCGAGATTCTCGGCAAAGGCGTTGAGCGCGACCATTGCCAGCGCCAGTGCCACCGCGGCCCAGAAGCGCCAGGTCAGGAAGATCCAGACGCCGAGCGTCGCCGGTGCGCGTGGCGCAGTCTGCGGCAGCGTCTCGATCATGCGATGCGCGGTGCCTTGGGCATCGCCTTCGGCCCAGTGCGTATCCGGCAGATTCGTGAAGGTGTCGGCCAGCGAGCGCGCCGCGTCGCCGCGCGGCAGTCGCGCCAGGCGTGCCGCTTCCTGCCACGGATCGACGCCCACCCGAGACAGCGCCGTCAGGACGGTGATGTCCTCGCCGCGATTGCTGGCCTCGTGTGTCTCGGTGCCGACCACGGTGAAGAGAAAGTGCGTGTAGCGCGCGCGGCTCAGGGAATAGTCGGGACGGACGGTCATGGCACTCCTTGGGATTGCGAACGCCAAGGAGCCGGGCGACGACCCTCACCGGAGCATGCAACAGATCGGACGGATGGGAGCGCGATCGCGGGCCGCGCACCTCGTATATGGTGACGAGGGAGGCGCACGGCCAGTTCTTTATGCGCCTGCGCGCCATCCCTTGTCATCCACGCGCGCGCGACGAGCCGATGCGCTAAAAGACCTCACCGGCCGTCGGCAACTCGATCACCGTCGGTAGAGTTACTGCCCACGATGTCTGTTCGGGGACACGCCTTCTTCGAAGAGTTTCTTTCCAAAAGCGTAATGCGAGTACCCCGATGCTGTTCTCCAGGCTGTTTTCCCAGATCGACATGTTCGCGGCGCCGCGCGCGCCGGCGATCAGCATCGTCCCGCCCGCCGCGGCATCGTCTTTCGACTATCACCCGGTGCGGAACGCCGGCGGCGATCGCCGTTTCAAGCTCTACGTCCCCGCCGGCCATCGCGGGCAGCCGGTGCCGCTGCTCGTCATGCTGCACGGCTGCACGCAGTCGCCGGAAGATTTCGCGACGGGCACGCGCATGAACGACCTCGCCGAGGCGCAGACGTTCCTCGTGGCCTATCCGGAGCAGCCGAAGTCGGCAAACCCCAACAAGTGCTGGAACTGGTTCAACACCGGTGATCAAGGCCGCGACGCGGGCGAGCCCCAGTTGATCGCCCACCTCACGCGACAGATCGTGCTCGACAATGCCGTTGACGAGTCGCGCATCTACGTGGCGGGCCTCTCGGCCGGCGGCGCGGCGGCGGCGATCATGGGCGCCACCTATCCCGATCTCTATGCCGCGGTCGGCATCCATTCGGGCCTGGCCTGCGGCGCCGCGCGCGATATTCCGGGCGCCTTCTCCGCCATGCGCCGCGGCGCGCCCGCCGCGCCCACGCTTGCACGCAACGAACGGATCGTGCCGACCATCGTTTTCCATGGCGATCGCGACACGACCGTCAATCCCGTCAACGGCGACCAGGCCAGCGAACAGGCATTCGGCGCAGCGGGCGGGCGGGCGGACATCTCACGCGGGCGCTCCGCGCACGGTGTCGCCTTCGCGCGCACCGTCCGGTACGACGCGCGGGATCGCTCGATCGGCGAACACTGGGTACTGGAGGGGATCGGTCACGCCTGGTCCGGCGGCAGCGTGGACGGATCCTTCACTGCCCCGTCGGGTCCCGATGCCAGCGCCGAGTTCATGCGCTTCTTCCTGCAGCACCGACGGCCGGCCTGAACGCCTGCCGGCTCGCGCCTGTCAGTCCGAAGAGGCGCGTGGCGGCGTCCAGGGCTCGTAGGTATCGAACGTGTTGCTGGGCGTCAGGGTGACGATCAGGAAGTAGAAGGCGAGCCCCAGCGCGGCCCACATCAGCCAGAAGGTCAGGCCGGTCTTCGCGGCCGGCGCTTTCGCCTCGACCGACGGCTTGGCAACCGGAGCCGGCCGGGCCGTGCGCTCCGACTTGGCCGCGGCAAGCGAGGCGACGCGGGCCTCCTCGGTCTGCGGGACAGCCGCGACGACGCCCGACGGCAGCAGCGCGACCAGCCGCGCGGCGATCGAGGCTGCCGAGTCCGGCGACGCGCCGCAGGTGCCGGCCGGCAGGCGCGCGATGGTGTCGGACAGCGCTTGCGCCGCGGCCTCGCGCGGCAGCGCCGCGAGACGCTCGGCCTCCTGCCACGGATCGATGCCGAGCCGCGACAGGGCGGACAGGACGGTGATCTCCGTCCCGCCTTCGCCCGGGCCCAGCGAGCCGAACAGGAAGTCGTTGTAGGCCGAATGGCCGAGCGAATATTCCGGACGCAGGGTCACGGGACCTCTCGGTTGGGGTTTCCCGGATCGCGCGGGCGCACCGCAGCGATGTGAGTTCGGGATCGGCAGGTATCACCGTCGTCCTTCGACCATGCTTCGCTTCGCTGCGCGCAGGACGACGGAAGCTCTTGCCTGGACCTCGTCCGGCCGGGTCGACCGGACGAGGTCCCGCGCTAGAAGCCCATGCCGCCCATGCCGCCGCCGCCCATGCCGCCACCCATGCCACCCGGCATGCCGCCGCCTTCGCCAGGCAGTTCGGCGATCATCGCCTCGGTGGTGACGATCAGGCCCGCGACCGAAGCCGCGCCCTGCAGGGCGGTGCGCACGATCTTCACCGGATCGATGATGCCGGCCTTGATCATGTCGCCGTACTCGCCCTTCTGGGCATCGAAGCCGAAATTGGCGTCCTTCTGCTCCAGCATGTGCCCGGCCACCACGGCGCCGTCATGTCCGGCGTTCTGCGCGATCTGGCGCACCGGCGCCTGCAGCGCCCGGCGCACGATCTCGACACCGACCTGCTGGTCGGGATTGGCGCCGCGGCAATCCTTGAGCACGCGGGTGGCGTAAAGAAGCGCCGCGCCGCCGCCGGCGACCACGCCCTCCTCGACCGCCGCCTTGGTCGCATGCATCGCGTCCTCGACGCGGTCCTTCTTCTCCTTGACCGCGAACTCCGAACCGCCGCCCACCTTGATGATGGCGACGCCGCCCGCGAGCTTGGCCAGGCGTTCCTGCAGCTTCTCACGGTCGTAGTCGGACTCGACCTTCTCGACCTGGGCGCGGATCTGCTTCACGCGCGCCTCGATGGCCTTCTTGTTGCCGGCGCCGTCGATGATGGTGGTGTTGTCCTTGTCGATGACGACGCGCTTGGCGGTGCCCAGCATCTCGAGCGTCACGCCCTCGAGCTTGGTGCCGAGATCCTCGGAAATCTCCTGCGCCGCCGTGAGGATGGCGATGTCGCCCATCATGTCCTTGCGGCGGTCGCCGAAGCCCGGCGCCTTGACGGCCGCGACCTTGAGGCCGCCCCGCAGCTTGTTGACGACCAGCGTGGCCAGCACCTCGGCGTCGACATCCTCCGCGATGATCAGCAGCGGCTTGCCCGATTGTGCCACCAGTTCGAGCAGCGGCAGCACGGTCGAGAGGCCCGAGAGCTTCTTGTCGTGGATCAGGATGTAGGGATTCTCCAGCTCGCAGTTCATCTTCGCGGCGTTGGTCACGAAGTACGGCGACAGGAAGCCGCGGTCGAACTGCATGCCCTCCACGACCTCCAGCTCGGATTCGAGGGTGGTCGCCTCCTCGATAGTGATGACGCCCTCGTTGCCGACCCTCTTCATGGCGTCGGCGATCATCTTGCCGATCGCCTTTTCGCCGTTGGCCGACACGGTGCCGACCTGGGCGATCTCCTCGCTGGTCGAGACCTTGCGGGCGCGGCGCTTCAGCTCCTCGATCACCCAGCCGGTGGCGAGATCGATGCCGCGCTTGAGGTCGAGCGGGTTCATGCCGGCGGCGACCGACTTGGCGCCCTCGCGGGCGATCGCCTGGGCGAGCACGGTGGCGGTGGTGGTGCCATCGCCGGCGGTGTCGGAGGTCCGGGTCGCGACTTCGCGCACGAGCTGCGCGCCCATGTTCTCGAAGCGGTCGGAGAGATCGATCTCGCGCGCGACGGTGACGCCGTCCTTGGTGATGCGCGGCGCGCCGTAGGATTTGGCCAGCACGACGTTGCGGCCCTTGGGACCGAGCGTGACCTTCACGGAATCGGCCAGCATGTCGACCCCGCGCATCATGCGCGCGCGCGCGTCGCCGCCGAAGCGGACTTCCTTAGCGGACATGGCGTTTCGCCCCCGAGTAGGTGTTCTGAAAATGAGTCGGTCTGCATGTGCAGACCTGATCGGGCCGCGGTGCGGCGCGTATCTGCAAGATGGGGATTCAGTCCTGCAATAGCCAGCGATTAATCGGACAGGCTATGTCTGGAAGACTACATTGCGGCCTCGGGGGTCACTGCCGAAGGAGACTCCATGGCCAGGAAAGCAACGCCCAGCTTCGATGCCAAGGCCTTCCTGGCCACGGTGAGCCGCGGCCGCACGGTGGCGGAGCATGGCAGGAACGGCGTGATCTACCGCCAGTCCATGCCGGCGGACGCGGTGTTCTACGTCATGCGCGGCCGCGTGAAGATGGTCGTCACCTCGAAACAGGGCAAGGAAGCCGTGGTCGGGATCATGGGCCCCGGCGAGTTCTTCGGCGAAGGCTGCCTGATCGGCCAGCCGCTGCGCCTGGCGACCGCCAAGGCGATGGTCGATTGCGAGGTCATGCGCGTCGGCAAGACCGAGATGATGCGCGTGCTGCATGAGGAGCCGACGTTCGGCGAACTGTTCATGAAGCACCTGCTGACGCGCAACAGCCGGGTCGAGGAGGACCTGGTCGACCAGCTGTTCAATTCCAGCGAGAAGCGGCTGGCCCGCACGCTGCTGCTGCTGGCGAACTTCGGCAAGGAAGGCGGACCGCAGCCGATCGCGACGAAGATCAGCCAAGAGACGCTGGCCGAGATCATCGGCACGACGCGTCCGCGCGTCAGCCATTTCATGAACAAGTTCAGGAAGCTGGGCTTCATCGAATACAACGGCCATCTGCAGGTCCACAGCTCGCTGCTCTCGGTGCTGTTGGAGGAGTAGACGTCGCGATGAACGGGTGCGGCGTCTGTCCCCGTGGTCACTATTGGACAGACTCGATGCACCGCAGGACCTAGCTTGGTGGTGTATCGCGACAGGGGACCTTTCCCGCGATGCTCGCCGGGGGGCGCATTCCATGCTGCATCTCGTAACGCCCACGCAGGGCTCGACGTCACACGACCGTTCCTCCGACCCGGCGCTCCGCTCCGGGATCGAGGCCGCACGGCTCGCGGCGGTCGAGCGCTACGGCATCCTCGACACGCCGCCGGAGCCCGCCTTCGACCACATCACCGCGCTGGCCGCCGACATCTTCAGCGCCCCGATCGCGGTGCTGGGCTTCATCGGCACCGACCATGTCTTCTTCAAGTCGCATCACGGGCTCGACGCGACGCAGGCCGTCCGCGGCGCCGACCCGGCCGCGCCGGTCATGACGCCGTGGCTGCGCGCCCAGTTCGCCAACGGCTTCCATGCCGGCGTGCCGCTGCACTGCGCGGACGGGCACGAGATCGGCACGCTGTGCGTGATCGACCGGCGCTCGCGCCGCGTCGACGAGCAACAGTTGCGCCGCCTGCGCGCGCTGGGCGGCGTGGTGACCGACATGCTGGCGATGCGGCTCGCCGCGCGCCGCGCGCTGGCGCAGGCCGAGATGACCAGCAGCGAGGTCGATCACCGGGCGATGAACAGCCTGCAGTTCGTGGCCAGCCTGCTGCAGTTGCAGAGCCGCGCCGCCGTGCTGCCCGAGACGGCGCAGCAGTTGCGCGCGGCAGCCAATCGCGTGCTGGCGGTGGCGCGCGTCCATCGCACCTTCACCACGATCGGCACGACCGACCGCGTACCGATCCTCGACCATCTCCGCACCCTCTGCGCGGAACTGTCGAGCAGCGTCGGCAGCGAGATCCGGCTGGAGAGCCGCGACGAGGTCGAGGTGTCCAAGGCACAGGTCCTGTCGATCGGCCTGATCGTGAACGAGCTGGTCACCAACGCGCACAAGCATGCCGGCGATCCGATCAGCGTCGCTTTTCGGCGTGTCGACCCGACGCAGAACGAGCTCAGCGTGCTCGACAGCGGGCCGGGCCTGCCGGCGGGGTTCGTGCCGACAGATGCGGCGGGCAAGGGCCTCGGCATGAAGGTGGTGAACGCGCTGGCGGCCCAGCTCGGCGGCGCCCTCTCCGCCACCAACCATCCCACCAGCCACGGCGCCCGCTTCACGGTGACCTTCCCGGTCGCCTGACCCCAGGCCGCCTCCATCGTCCCGGCCGGTGCGCGTGAGCCGGTGACGCCGGTCCGTCAGCCTTTCCGACCTCCCGGCAAGGGTGTGGCGCAGACGAAAGTCCGTCGTTTTCCTGTCATCGCTCGCTGAGACGCTTTGTCGCCTCAGTTTGACTGCATTTCTGCACCGGGACTGAGCACTTCGACGTGGCTTGGATGATGAGCCTTCGGCATGATCCGGCCCGTCCGACTCCCTTGCGAAAGCGTAGCCATGACGACGTACAATCCCATTGGTAATTCGACGTTCCTGGAATATGCGGGCTACGGCATCGCCGACCAGAACCAGACGGTCGAGCAGGCCTATCAGATGACCGACGGCGGGGATTTCCCCCATGGCGCCTCCTACGGCATCAACGTGGCGCTGGTGCTGGAGCGGGCCAACGATCCGACCGCGATGCTGGCGGGCGACTGGGGCAGCCGGCAGGCAGCGCTGCAAGCGCTGAACAACACCAACTCGCTGTGGACCACCTACGGCGCCGACGCCACGCAGTACGCCAGCTCCGTCGCCTTCATCAAAGACACGCTCGACCTCAAGGTGCTCGACAGCACCAACAGCAACTATGTCAGCTCGGCGGAATCGCGGACCATCTGGGTCGAGATCAACACCCAGGCCGAATGGCAGTCCCTGTTCGGGCCAGGTAGCACGCTGAAATACTCGCCGACCGGCGGCCAGCAGGGCGAGGTCTGGTACTGGAACGGCTCGCTGTCGCTGCCCAGCGAACTCACGGTCGCCGGCCTGTGGGTCGACCAGTCCACGGCGCCTGCGGCGACCAACATGGCGCCCGGCGTGTCGGTGACGCTGCTCGAGGGCATGCAGAGCATGGGCAACACACTCGATGCGGACGGCACCAACCCGCGGAGGATCGGCGAACTCTACGACTTTCCCCTGAACGGCGCCGATTACCAGACCGGCATGGTCGGCCTGATCGAGCCGGGCGAAGGGACCTACCTCTCCGGCGACCCGACCGGCACCCAGTTCGAGGCCCGGCTGACCGACTATCTCACCACCATGGGCACCAGCGGCACCGGCAGCGTCTTCGTGCAGGGCATCAACGGCCAGAGCGGCCAGTCCGGCGAGCGTTCGCTCGACGTCGGCATCGTCGCGGCCGTCAATCCCAACAGCAACCTCGCCCTGTACAACGGCTCGGGCTACACGGACGCGACCGGCAACGCCCAAGCCTCCGTCTTCACCGCCATCCAGAGCTCGATCTTTGGCACGGCGTCCAATCTCGGCAACACGCAGTCCGTGGGGCCCGCGCCGGTCACCACAGATTCGTGGGGCGACGGCCAGTTCCTGGCGCCGGATTCGCCCTTCTACTACGCCTACATGCAGCTCTACGTCGACGCGGCGCTGATCAACCAGACGACGCTGATTGCGCTGGGCGACAGCGGCTCGGGTTTCCAGACCGCCAACGGCCTGACCACCGTCGAGAACAACCAGACCAGCCCCTACAACCTGCTGGTCGGCGGCTCGTCGCTCTCGACCCTCAATACGGCGGCGCAGGATCCGACGCTGAACGGTACCAACGCCAACTTCACGCCGATCTACAACCTCGCCATGGCCGGCGATGCCGCCACGCTGTGGCGCCTGATGAGCGGCGGCCTCTCGCAACTGCCGAGCACGGCCGCGCTCGGCGACTGGCTGGTCGAGACGGTGTGGAACGAATACGAGACCACGGACCACCAGACCTTCGTCAGCGGCTCATCCTACCTGGAGAACAATACCGGCTCCGGCGGCATGGACATGACCCAGGCCACGCCGGGCTACCAGCTCGATTACGGCCTCACCTCGGCCATCTACACCGCCCTCGGCCTCACCGGACGCGGTACGCCCGACGTGGTGGCGCCGTCCGACGGCAACCTGGCCTACACGACACCCAGCGCGAACATGGAGAACCTGACGACCGAAGGCGGCACCAGCGCCGCCACGCCGTTCTGGGCGGGCCTGATCACGCAGATCAACTACGTGTTCAACGACCAGGGCCTGCCCAACCTCGGCTACATGACCGACCTGCTCTATCTCGCGTCGGTGATCACGCCGGGCTCGTTCAACGACGTGACGCTCGGCAACAACATATCGAGCTTCACCCTGGAAGGCTCGGACTATGGCGGCATCAACCCGACCGGCTATGGCTACGAAGCCGCCGCGGGCTACGACCTCACCTCCGGACTGGGCTCGCCCAACGGCATGCTGCTGGCGCGTGCGCTGACCGAGATCGCCCATTCGCAGGTCTACTTCAGCGCCACGCCCGACGTGATCGATTCGGACGCGGGCGGCTGGACCAGCGGCACGGCGCAGACGCTGCTGCTGCAGACCACGGCGACGGCCGCCGCGACCGTGACCGTCGACACCGGCTCGACCGCAACCGACGCCAGCAGCGCCGCGTCCGGCACCTTCGCCTGGACCAGCCAGCTCGCGCAGCAATCGCTGCAGAGCGACTTCGACGGCGCGCTGCTCGCACTGTTCGACGGCCAGACGCAGGGAGCGCTCACCCAGGCCATCGTCGCAAGCGGCGACAGCGTTTCGGTCACCTTCAACAGCGGTACCGCCGTCGCCGCACAGGCCAATCTCAGCGCCTCGTTCGGCTTCGCCGACTTCTTCTCCGATGCCTCCAACTCCGTGCGTCTCGCGCAGGCGGTCGCCGTTGCGGAGACCGCAGGCGGCGCCGACGACATGAACGTCGTGGTGCGCATGCGCCAGGTGGCCGGTGCCGACCTCACACTGATGCTCTACAAGGTCGACGACTATAACGGCACGATCGGTGGCCTCGCCCCCGACCAGGCAGGGTACGCCGCCGCGGCCGCGGCCCGCGCCTACGCCATGCTGGGCGGCGGCACGACCATCGCCGGCCCGGGCGACGGCAATGCCGGGCAGAGCCAGATCACCGGCGTCGATGCCGGCGACCTGATCGCCATGCAGCTCACCAACGTCACCAACGGCGACACGTTCTGGGCGTTCAGCCAGGCCAACGAGATGGTCGGCGGCGAGCATGTCGCCCATCTGTGGAACTACGGCGCCAACACCTGGGGCTGGGAAGACCTGCACGGCGGCGGCGACCGCGACTTCAACGACCTCGTCGTCCAGCTCGACTTCACCAGCACCGCCGGCAGCGGCCTGCTCGTCGCGTAGCTAAGTTCAGCCGTTCGGGTCGCGGTGGCGGGCGACGGAGGGGCCACGTTCGTACCAGCCCTTGCTCGCGTTCACGATCTTCACCACCGAGAGCATGACCGGCACCTCGATCAGGACGCCGACCACGGTGGCGAGCGCGGCGCCGGAGGAGAAGCCGAACAGGCCGATGGCGGCGGCGACCGCGAGTTCGAAGAAGTTGCTGGCGCCGATCAGTGCCGAGGGCGCGGCGACGCAATGCTGCTCGCCCGCCGCGCGGTTCAGCAGATAGGCGAGGCCTGAGTTGAAATAGACCTGGATCAGGATCGGCACCGCCAGCAATGCGATGATCAGCGGCTGGGCGATGATCTGCTCGCCCTGGAAGCCGAACAGCAGCACCAGCGTCGCCAGCAGCGCGACCAGCGAGGCGGGCTGCAGGCGTGCAAGCAAACGTGCGAGTCCCGCCTGTCCACCGCGCGCCAGCGCCGCACGGCGCACGAGCTGGGCCAGCACCACCGGCACGAGGATGTAGAGCACGACCGACAGGATCAGCGTCTGCCACGGCACGACGATGGCGGAGAGGCCGAGCAGCAGACCCACGATCGGCGCGAAGGCCACGAGCATGATCGCGTCGTTCAGCGCCACCTGCGTCAGCGTGAAGTCGGGCTCGCCGTCGGACAGGTTGCTCCACACGAACACCATTGCGGTGCAGGGCGCCGCCGCCAGCAGAATGAGGCCGGCGATGTAACTGTCGATCTGGTCGGCCGGCAGCCACGGCCGGAACAGATGGCCGATGAACAGCCAGCCCAGCGCCGCCATCGAGAAGGGCTTGACCGCCCAGTTGATGAACAGCGTCACGCCGATCCCGCGCCAGTGCCGGCGCACCTCGGCGATGGCCGCGAAGTCGACCTTGACCAGCATCGGCACGATCATCAGCCAGATCAGCGCCGCGACCGGCAGGTTCACATGCGCCACTTCCGCCGCGCCGACGGCATGGAACGCCTGCGGGAACAGGTGCCCCAGCCCGATGCCCACGACGATGCAGGCGGCGACCCAAAGGGTCAGGTAACGCTCAAAAAGGGACATCTCGCCGTCTCCCGCTCCCCCGCCCGGCCCATTGCCCGTCGACTCCCGCCGGCCGGCCGCGTAATACCTATGTCACATAATTGGACTATTCGAGAACTATGGAATCGTCGGACGTAGCTGCCGGATTTGCTGCCCTTTCGCAAGAGACCCGCCTCAACCTGATGCGGCTTCTGGCGAGCAAGGGGGCGTCCGGCATGGCGGCCGGCGAACTCGCCAGCGCGCTGGGGCAGGTGCCCTCGACGCTGTCGTTCCATCTGGCCGCTCTCGAACAGTCCGGCCTCGTCCAGTCCACCCGGCAGGGCCGCAACATCATCTATGCGGTCCGCTTCGCCGGCCTGCGCGCGCTCTTCAGCTTCCTGACCGAGACGTGCTGTGGCGGACGACCGGACCTCTGTGGCGACCTGGCGCGACTCCTCCCCGAGGATCAACCCGAGGTTCACATGACTCCCGCCTTCAACGTCCTCTTCCTGTGCACGCACAACTCCGCCCGATCCCTCATGGCCGAGGCGATCCTCGGGCAAGTGGGCAAGGGCCGCTTCAACGCCTACTCGGCCGGCTCCGACCCGGCCGGACAGCCGATGCCCGAGGTGCTCGCCAAGCTCCGGGTCCTCGGTCATCCGGTCGACGGGCTGCGCTGCAAGTCGTGGGACGAGTTCACCGGACCGGATGCGCCGCGCATGGATTTCGTCATCACGCTCTGCGACATCCTGCAGGGCCAGCACTGTCCCGACTTCGGCGAGCGGCCGGTGACGGGCGCGTGGCCGCTGCCCGACCCCGCCAAGTTCATGGGCTCGGAGATCGAGCGCGCGACGATGATCAACGAGCTCTACGGCATGATCCGCCGGCGCCTCGAGATCTTCGTCAACCTGCCCTACGCCTCGCTCGACCGGATGGCGCTGAAGAAGCGGCTCGACGAGATCGGCGATTCCGCCCGCGTGCCGGCCTAGGAGCAGAGACGGCGATGAAGATCGGCATCAACGGCATGGGCCGCATGGGGCGGCTGGCGCTGCGCGCGGCGCTGGGCGGCATCCCCCGGCCCGCCGACGATCCGCGGCGCGACAACCGCCTCGAGGTCGTCCATCTCAACGAGATCAAGGGCGGCGTGGAGGCAACGGCGCATCTCCTCGAGTTCGACAGCATGCACGGCCGCTGGCACACCTCGTTCGAGGTCGATCGCGATCGTGGCCTCGCGGTCGGCGGCACCTATCTGGGCTTCAGCGCCGCAGCCGTGCCGGGCGACGTCGCCTGGGGCGATCTCGGCTGCGAGATGGTGCTGGAATGCACCGGCAAGTTCCTGAAGCCCGAGCAGCTGCAGGCGTATTTCGACCGCGGCGTGAAGAAGGTGATCGTGGCCGCGCCGGTCAAGGACGAGCGCGCGCTGAACGTCGTGGTCGGCGTCAACGATCGGCTCTACGAGCCCGACCGGCACCATCTGCTGACGGCGGCTTCCTGCACGACCAACTGCCTCGCGCCCGTGGTCAAGGTTGTGCATGAGCAGATCGGAATCCGGCACGGCCAGATCACGACCATCCATGCGCCGACCAACACCAATGTCGTGGTCGACGCGCCGCACAAGGACCTGCGCCGCGCCCGCTCGGCGATGCTCTCGCTGCAACCGACGACGACCGGCAGCGCCACGGCGATCACGGTCATCTATCCCGAGCTGAAGGGAAAGTTGAACGGCCATGCGGTACGCGCGCCGG
Organism: Reyranella humidisoli; assembly: GCF_019039055.1. Taxonomy (NCBI): domain Bacteria; kingdom Pseudomonadati; phylum Pseudomonadota; class Alphaproteobacteria; order Hyphomicrobiales; family Reyranellaceae; genus Reyranella; species Reyranella humidisoli. The sequence goes on along the minus strand of NZ_JAHOPB010000001.1, from coordinate 2,686,438 downwards.
TGCTGAACGCCAGCCTCACCGACTGCGTGTTCGAACTCTCGCGCGCGACTACCGAACAGGAGGTCAACGATCTCTTTCGCGCGGCGGCGCACGGACCACTGGCCGGCATCCTGGGCTTCGAGACGCGTCCCCTGGTCTCTGCCGACTATTGCAACGACACGCGCAGCTCGATCGTCGACGGGCCGAGCACGATGGTGACCGACGGCACGCTGCTCAAGGTCTATGCCTGGTACGACAACGAGGTCGGCTATGTCTGCCGCATGGTCGATCTCGCCCGCCAGGTGATCGACGCGGGCCGGTGATGGCAACGTCGGCGCGCAACTACCTGGTCGTCACGGCCTCCTACTGGGGCTTCACGCTGGTCGACGGCGCGCTGCGCATGCTGGTGCTGCTGCACTTCTTCAAGCTGGGCTACTCGCCCTTCACGCTGGCCTTCCTGTTCCTGCTCTACGAGTTCGCGGGCATCGTCGCCAATCTCGCGGGCGGCTGGCTGGCGACGCGCTTCGGCATCCCGCGCATGCTGATGACCGGCCAGGTGCTGCAGATCGCGAGCCTGCTGCTGCTCTCGGCGCTCGATCCCGCGTGGACCGCCATCGTCTCCATCGCCTGGGTGGTCGCAGCGCAAGGCATCGCGGGACTGGCCAAGGACTTCACCAAGACCGCGTCGAAGTCGGCCATCAAGGCCACGGCCGGCGACGGCGCGGGGCGTCTCTTCAAGTGGGTGGCGTGGTTCACCGGCTCGAAGAACGCAATGAAGGGCATCGGCTTCTTCCTGGGCGGGCTGCTGCTCGACGCGGTGGGCTTCCGGCCCGCGCTCTGGCTGATGGCGGGCCTGCTGCTGGTCGTGCTCGTCGCCGGGCTGGTGCTGCTGCCGCGCGAGCTCGGCAAGGCCAAGGCCTCGAAGTCGATGCGCGAGCTGTTTGCCAAATCGGCCGGCGTGAACCTGCTGGCGGCGGCGCGCATCTTCCTGTTCGGCGCGCGCGACGTCTGGTTCGTCGTCGGCCTCCCGGTGTTCCTCTACGCTTCGGGCTGGCGCTTCGTGGAAGTGGGCGCCTTCCTCGCCGCCTGGACGATCGCCTATGGCGGGCTGCAGGCGGTGGCGCCCGCACTCGTGACGCGCAGCGACGACGGTCTCAGCCGCGAAGTGCCGGGCGCGCGCCTGTGGGCGGGCCTCCTGCTCGCCGTGCCGCTGGCGATCGCCCTCCTGCTCGCCCAGCCGACGGGACTGCGGCCCGATCTCGTCGTCACCGCGGGGCTCGCCCTGTTCGCGCTGCCCTTCGCGGTCAACTCCTCGCTGCACTCCTACCTGATCCTGGCCTATGCCGGCTCGGAGAAGGCCGCCGAGGATGTCGGCTTCTACTACGCCGCCAACGCCGCCGGCCGGCTGGCCGGCACGCTGCTCTCGGGACTCTTCTATCAATGGGGCGGCATCGCGGGCTGCCTTCTGGCGTCGGCGGCGATGCTGCTCGCCTGCTGGATCGTCACCTTCCTGCTGCCGTCCCGGCGCGGCGACGTGCCCGGCCCGCGGACGGCCTGACACCCGTCGCACCCGCGCCGCGCCGCCTTGCGCTGGCGCAAGGCGCGGGTCCGATTGCCGTGGTCCAAGTCACGATTGTCACGGGCCTTCCGGCAGGCCGTTCACGCTCGGAGCGAACACATGCCTTCCGCGATCACGCTCAGCCTCCTCGCGAGTCCCACGCGCCACCTGTTCTTCACCGGCAAGGGCGGCGTCGGGAAGACGACGCTGGCCTGCGCCACCGCCCTCGCGCTGGCCGACCGGGGCCGGTCCGTCCTGCTGATCAGCACCGACCCGGCATCGAACCTCGACGAGATGTTCGCCACGACGCTGTCGAACGAGCCGCGGCCGGTGCCGGGCGTTCCCCGCCTGTCGGCGATGAACATCGATCCGGAAGCCGCCGCGGAATCCTATCGGCTTCGCGTCCTGGCGCAGCTCGGCGCCGAGGTCACAGACGCCGAACGCGAGTCCGTGCGTGAACGGCTTTCCGGCGCCTGCACGACGGAGATCGCCGCCTTCGACGAGTTCGTGGGCCTTCTGGCCACCCGCGTCGACGCGTTCGATCACGTCGTGTTCGACACCGCGCCCACCGGGCACACGCTGCGCCTCCTCAGCCTGCCCCGCGCCTGGACCGGCTTCCTCAAGGGCAACGATCGCGGCGCTTCGTGCCTCGGCCCGCATTCCGGCCTCAAGATGCAGGAGGAGAGATTCAAGGCAGCACTCGCCACGCTGGGCGACCCGAAGAGCACGACGATCGTGCTGGTCAGCCGCCCGGACCGCGGCGCCATGCGCGAAGCGGCGAGGACCAGCGCCGAACTGCGGGCGCTCGGCCTCACCAACCAGCATCTCGCCATCAACGGCGTCTTCGCCGCGACGGATCGCGGCGATGCGGTCGCACGATCGATCGAGGCGCTCGGCGAGCAGGTCCTCGCCGCGTTGCCCGAGGCGCTGCGGAGCCTGCCGCAGGACCGCGTACCGCTACGGTCCTTCGACATGGTGGGGCTGGACGCACTGCGACAGGTCCTCGCCGGCGAGCCGCAACTCCGCATCGAAGCCGTCGCCGACGCGGAGCCAGCCGCGGCAGCGGCGATTCCGGCGCTGGGCCGGCTGGTCGACGAACTCGCCGCGGCCGGCCGCGGGCTGATCATGGTCATGGGCAAGGGCGGCGTGGGCAAGACGACCATCGCCGCCGCGCTCGCGGTCGGCCTGGTGAAGCGCGGGCACAGCGTTCACCTCAGCACGACCGATCCGGCCGCCCATCTCGCCTCGACAATCGAAGCGACGATGGAAGGCCTGCGGGTCGACCGCATCGATCCGCGCGAGGAAACGCAGCGCTACGTTGCGCGGGTCATGGCGTCCCGCGCCGCCGATCTCGACACGGCGGGGCTCGCCCTGCTGCGCGAGGACCTCGCTTCGCCCTGCACGGAGGAAGTCGCGGTCTTCCATGCCTTCTCGCGAATCGTGATGGAGGCACGAAGCGCTTTCGTCGTGCTCGACACCGCGCCGACCGGCCACACGCTGCTGCTGATGGACGCGGCCGGCGCCTATCATCGCGAGATGATCCGCAGCGTCGGCGCAGGCGGCAGCCCGGCCGCGGGACGGATCGTGACGCCCCTGATGCGGCTTCAGGATCCGGACTATTCGCGGATCGTGCTGGTCTCGCTGCCGGAGACGACGCCGGTTTCGGAAGCCGCCGCGCTGCAGGAGGATCTGCGCCGGGCAAACATCGAGCCCTACGCATGGGTCATCAACCGCAGCCTGGTGGGGAGCGGGACACGCGATCCCCTGCTCGTCCGGCGCCTGCGCGGCGAGCGCGCACAGATCGACCGGGTCCGGCAGGGCCTCGCGCGGCGACTCTACATGCTGCCCTGGCAGGCGGCCCCGCCCGAGGGGCCCACGGCCTTGGCAGGCCTCGTCGTCTAGAACGGTGCAGACTCCGCCCATCCACCGACGCCTCGTAGTATTTCCAAGATTCTAGAAATATGGTTTGACTCTCCGGGCGCCGTGCCTACATTCGACAGTATGAAACTCGACGACGCCGCCGCCCGGCTCGAAGCGCTGGGCAATCCGACCCGCCTGAAGATCTATCGCGCCCTGGTGCGGGCCGGTGCCGAGGGCATGCCGGTCGGCCGGCTTCAGACCAAACTCGACGTCGCCGCCTCGACCCTCTCGCATCACATCAAGTCGCTGGTGATCGTGGGCCTCGTCACGCAGGTGCGCGAAGGTGCGACGCTGGTGTGCCATGCCAACTACGAGCTGATGCACGAGTTGCTGGGCTACATGGCCGAGCAATGCTGCGCCGACGGTGTCTGCCCGCCCAACGTGGCGGCGCGCGTCGCCTAGATGACGATTTTGTTGCGCCCAGTCCTTCCAATATTCTAGAAGTATAGGAGATCAGACATGCCCGATTCGATCACCCGTCCGAAGACGGTCGCCGTCATCGGCGCCGGCCCCGTCGGCCTCGCCGCTGCCGCGCATCTTCTGGAGCGCGGGCTGGAGCCCGTCGTGCTCGAGGCAGGTTCCTCGGTCGGCCATGCGGTGCGCCAGTGGCGCCATGTCCGCATGTTCTCGCCCTGGGAATACAATATCGACAAGGCGGCGGAGCGGCTGCTGGCGGGCGCCGGCTGGAACCGGCCGCAACCCGACCACTATCCGACCGGCGCGGAGCTGGTGGAGCAGTATCTCGAACCGCTGGCGACGCGCACGCCGCTCAAGGACCGCATCCGTACCCAGAGCCTGGTGACGGCGATCGGCCGCGCCGGCTTCGACAAGGTGAAGACGAAGGGCCGTGACGCCGCGCCGTTCGAGATCCGCTACCAGAACGGCAAAGGCCCCGAGGTGCTGCGCGCCGACGCCGTCATCGACGCCACCGGCACCTGGTTCTCGCCCAACCCCGCCGGCGCCAACGGCCTGCCCGCGGTCGGCGAGCACGAGGCGCAGGACCGCATCGCCTACGGCATGCCCGACGTGCTAGGCCGCGACCGCGCGCGCTATGCCGGGCGCTGCGTGGCCGTGCTGGGCGCCGGCCATTCCGCCGTCGGCACACTGATCGACCTCGCCCGGCTGAAGGACGAGGTGCCAACGACCGAGATCGTCTGGCTCTTGCGCGGCGAGTCGCCGGAGAAGTCGTTCGGCGGTGGCGCGGCCGACCAGCTCTCGGCGCGCGGCGCGCTGGGCACCGCCTTCGCCAACCTGGTGACGAGCGGCCGCATCCAGACCGAGAGCGGCTTCCGCGTGAACCGCATCGCGCGCGAGGGCGAGCGCATCATCGTCGCGGCCGCGGGCTGCCCCGGTCGCCACGTCGCGGTCGACGAACTCGTCGTCTCGACCGGCTTCCGGCCCGACCTCGACTTCCTGCGCGAGATCCGGCTGTCGCTCGATCCCGCGCTCGAATGCCCGCCGGCGCTGGCGCCGCTGATCGATCCCAACGAGCATAGCTGCGGCAGCGTGCGCCCCCACGGCGCGCGCGAGCTGGCCCAGCCCGAATCCGGCTTCTACTTCGCCGGCATGAAGTCCTACGGCCGCGCGCCCACCTTCCTGATGATGACGGGCTACGAGCAGGTCCGCTCGATCGCCGCCGAGATCGCGGGCGACCATGAAGCCGCGCGCAAGGTCGAACTGGTCCTGCCGGAAACCGGCGTGTGCAACGGTGCCCCCGCATCGCTCACATCAGCGCTCGCGGGTACCGCCGCCGCCGCATCGGGCTGCTGCGGACCCGTGGCCACCTCCGGCTGTGCCGCGCCCGCCGCCACCACCACCGCGTCGAGCTGCGGCGCGCCCGCCAAGCCCGCCGCGCAGGCCACGGGCTGTTGCGGCCCTAAAGTCCAGTGATCGCACCGGGCCTCGATGCATAACAGTCGATTCCTGACCGTTGTCGTCCTGGGATCGACACAGACCCTGGCCTGGGCCTCGAGCTACTACCTGCCCGCGATCATCGCCGACAGGATCGCCGGCGATACCGGCGTGTCGACCAACTGGGTGTTCGGCACCTTCTCGGCCTCCCTCGTCCTGTCGGCCCTGCTCGGGCCGAAGGTCGGGCGGGCGATCGATCGCGCCGGCGGCAACGGCGTGCTCGCGGCGTCGAGCGTGCTGTTCGCGACCGGCCTCTGCCTGCTCGCCGCAGCGCACTCGCTCGCGCTGCTGGTCGCGGCGTGGATCGTCATCGGCATCGGCATGGGCCTCGGTCTCTACGATGCCGCCTTTGCCGTGCTCGGCCGCCTCTACGGCATGGCGGCGCGCAAGCCGATCACCGGCATCACGCTGATCGCGGGCTTCGCCAGCACCATCGGCTGGCCGCTCACCGCCTGGGGCGCCGCCACGCTGGGATGGCGCGAGACCTGCCTCCTGTGGGCCGCCGTGCATCTCTTCGTCGGCCTGCCGCTCAATTACTGGATGCTGCCGCGCCCCGCGGGACTCGCAGTCGGCCCGGCAGGCAAGGCGGCTTCGGTCGAAGCCGTGCCGCTCGACCGCACGATGATCCTGCTGGCCTTCGCCTTCTCGGCGGTCTGGATCGTGTCGGCCGGCATGGCCGCGCACTTCCCGCGCATCCTCGAAGCGGCGGGCGCCTCGCCGGCACAGGCCATCGCCGCCGGCGTGCTGATCGGCCCCGCGCAGGTCGCCGCGCGTCTGCTCGAAGCCGGACCGCTCGGCCGCTTCCATCCGCTGACCTCGGCGCGGCTCGCCTGCGTGACCCATCCCATAGGCGCGGCCGTCATCCTGGCGGCGGGCGGCGGCGTCGCGGCCAGCGCCTTCGCCGTGCTGCACGGCTCGGGCAACGGCATCCTCACCATCGCGCGCGGGACGGTGCCACTCTCGCTCTACGGCCCGGCCAACTACGGCTATCGACTCGGCATCCTCGGCGCACCCTCGCGCTTCCTGTCGGCCGGCGCGCCCTTCGTGTTCGCCCTCTTGATCGACCGGCTCGGCGCCGGGGTCCTGTTCGTTTCCTCCGCTCTGTGCGTCGCGGCGTTCGTGGGTCTCTGGATGATCCGCCAGCCTGCGGCGCAGGCGAACCATGGCGACTGACCAGTCAAAACCCTCGGCGCGGCGCGGCATGTTCGTCGCGATTGCTTCCCTGATCGGCGTCTTCGCCACGACGCCCGGCCAAACCGTCGGCGTCTCTGCCTTCATCGATCCGATCGCGTCGGACCTCGGGCTCGACCGCGGACAGGTCCTGATACTCTACAGCCTGGGCACGTTCCTGGGCATCCTGACGGCGCCCTTGATCGGCCGGCTCGTCGACCGCTTCGGTCCGCGCCGCCTGATCGTGCCGGTGGTCGCCGCGGTCGCCGGCGCCTGTGCCGTCATGAGCATGATCGGCAATGCTTGGTCGCTGGGCCTCGGCTTCCTGGTCCTGCGCGCTTCGGCCATTGCCGGGTTGAGCCTTGTCACCATGCAGATGGTCAATCTCTGGTTTGACCGCTTTCGCGGGCGCATCACGGCGCTGGCGATGATGGGGCTGGCGCTGGGCGGCCTCGTCATTCCACCGCTGGTCGAACCCATCATCCAGAGCGACGGCTGGCGAACGGCCTATCTGGCACTGGCCGGCGGCGTGCTGGCGATCATGCTCCCCGTTGGATTGGCATTCTATCGCAACAAGCCCGAAGACAACGGCAACACCCGCGATTTCGGCCGGCCGCGTGGCGGCAGAGCCATGCCGGCAATCGGCTTCACCTTGGCCGAGAGCGTGCGGACGGTCGCGTTCTGGTATTTCGGTTTCATCACCGTACTCTCCAACGGTGTCGGCACGGCGCTCATGCTCGACCATGTTCGCGCCATGGGCGAGGCGGGCCTCGCGCGCGACAGCGCCATCCACCTGCTGGGCGCGATGACCTTGGCCCAGGCGATCGCCACCCTGTGCAGCGGCGCGCTCGTGGACCGCCTCGGAGCCCGGCCGGTCGGGCTTCTTGGCCTCTGCTTCCTCGCCTTTTCCATCATCTGCCTGTGGACCCGGCCAACGCTCGGGGGCGGGACAGCCTACGCGGCCACGCTGGGTGCCATGATCGGCACCTTGCAGATCGTCTATTCGGCCGGGCTCGCCGAGTCCTTCGGCCTCAGGCACCTCGGGAGCATCCGCGGCACCCTGTTCGTGATCGGCGTGTCCGGCGCGGCAGCCGGACCGCTGGCGTTCCTGTGGTCCCCGCCGACGGCCTATACGGTTTTTCTGGGGTTCGCCGTCGTTGCTGCCACACTCGGCTTCGTCGACATGCGATCGGGAGGTAAGAAAAAGTGACGGAGACGGGAGGGATGAAATCGGGTGCACGCCTCGTCGCGGTCGTCTGCGCGGCGCAGATCTTCGTGCAGCTCGGCGCCGGCTTCTGGCCCGCGCTGCTGCCGCAGATGATGGAGCGCTGGAGCCTTTCCAACAGCGAGGCCGGCTGGATCACCGCCATCTTTTTCGGCGCCTACATGGTCTCGGTGCCGGTGCTGGTGACGCTCACCGACCGTGTCGACGCCAAGCGCATCTACCTGTTCGGCGTCGCCTGCACCGTGGCGGGGCACCTGCTGTTCGGGCTGACGGCCGACGGCTTCTGGTCGGCGATGGCCACGCGCGCGCTGGCCGGGCTGGGCTGGGCCGGCACCTACATGACCGGGCTGAAGCTGCTCGCCGACCAGGTGTCGCCCAAGCTGATGTCGCGCGCCGTCACCGGCCATGCCGCCAGCATCGGCATCTCGGGCGCGGCATCGTACCTGCTGGGCGACGTGCTGGCCGACCAGTTCGGCTGGCGCTCGGCCTTCGTGTTCTCGGCCGCGACCGCCTTCATCGCCTGGGTGATGGTGGCCTCGGTCGTGCCGTCGCGGCCAGCGCCGCAGGCATCGACGACGGGTAAATCGGCACCGGGCAAATCGGCGGGCGGCGGCCTGTTCGACTTCCGGCCGGTGATCCGCAACAGATCGTCCTTCGCCTACTCGGTCGTCTATTGCGTGCACACGCTGGAGATGAGCGCGCTGCGCGGCTGGGGCGTGGCCTTCCTCGCCTTCGTCGCCACCCATACCGGCCTCAAGGACGAGACGCTCTCGCCCGCCCTCGTCGTCACGGTGCTGGCGCTGCTCGGCACGCTGGCCAGCGTCGTGGGCAACGAGGCCTCGATCCGCTTCGGCCGCCGCCGCCTCGTCGCCACCGCGATGATCCTGTCGATCGGCTTTGCCGCCATCGTGGGCTTCGCGGGCTCGACCAGCTACTGGCTCGCGGTCGGCCTGCTGATCGCCTACGGCATGGTCGTGTGGCTCGATTCCTCGTCGGTGACGGCGGGCGCCGCCGGCAACGCCGATCCCGCGCGCCGCGGCGCCACTCTCGCGGTGCATTCGACGCTGGGCTATGCTGGCGGCTTCGTCGGCCCCCTCGTCGTCGGCTGGACCCTCGACCTCGCGGGCGGCATGTCGCCGATGGCCTGGGGCCTCGCCTTCGCCAGCATCGGCATGCTGATCCTGATCACGCTCGTCGCCTTCCTGATGATGCGCCCCGCGAATCTTGTAGGCGATCGCGTGCGGTAGCAGCGGGCGCCAAGTCCTCGCGCTGTTGCCACAATTCTCGATCGATCCCCGGCGCGTGCCGTTCCTGAAAGTCCGGACACACTCTCGCGAAGAGCTTCCCTAGTTCCTGTCTGTTCGCTAAGGGACAATGCGTAAATTTCGCAGTGGCTGCAGATAACAGCAGAGCTACGGCTGAGTGGAGTGTGTCATGAGTGAAGTCATCGTCGACGGTACTGCCGGACTGGCCGGCGAAAACGGTGCCACGGTCAACGCGCCCGGCACCGCCGGCGGCGCCGGCGGCAAGGCGACGGCCCCGAACTCCCTTCCGACCGACAACCGATCCATTGCGACAGCCAATGGCGGCGCCGGCGGCGCCGGCGGTAACGGTGCCGAGACGACCGGCGACTCGGGTGCGGGCGGCAAGGGCGGCTCGGCAATCTCCGCGGCGCGGGCCTGGATCAACGATCCGTCCCCGGTGACCGCCACGTCGACGGCCGCGGCGGGCGATGGCGGCGATGCCGGCGTGCCCGCTTCGGGCGGTCTTGGCGCTGCGGGCGGCGGCGGCGGCAGCGCCCGCGCGACGTCGACCGCGCGCAACACGGATGGCACCGCCCAGGCCACCAGCACGGCCACCGGCGGCAATGGCGGCAATGGAGCGATCGGCGGGTCGGGCGGCGCCGCCGTGGGCTCGACGGCCGAAGCGCGCGCCGGCGCCGGCCCCGGCATCGACGCACGCGCGACGGTGAACCAGACCGGGGGCAATGGCGGCGATTCGAGCGGCGCCAATGCCGGTGGAGTCGGCGCCTCCAGCACGCTGATCGATGCGGTTAGCGGCTCGACGCCAAACGGCGTGCTGATCTTGAGGCAGACCGCGACCGGCGGCGACGGCGGCACTGCGGGCGGCACGGGCATTGGCGGCCTGGCGGGCAACGGCACCTCGATGCTGAACTTCGACGACACGATCCAGGCTGACATCAGCAACATCGTGGAAGTCCAGGTGACAGGCGCGGGCGGCGATGGCGGCGACGGCCAGACCGGCCGCACCGGCGGCGCCGGCGCGGCAATCCTCGACGTTACCGCCGCCGGTTGGCTTTTCGGCGGCGCTGCAGCCGTCGGTGGCGATGCCGGCGCATCGGCTGCGGGCAACGGCTCGGCTGGCGGCAGCGCGACCGCCTCTGCGACGGGTCTCACAACCGCCGCAAGCGGCGTTTTCTCGATCGGTGCAAGTGCCCAGGGCGGCACCGGCGGAACGGCCAGCGGTGCAGGCCTAACCGGCGGCACCGGCGGCATGGCGGACGCCACCGCCTGTGTCGAGGCGGCGCTCAGCGACATGACGGCGATCGCGGCCCTCACGGGCGGCGACGGCGGCCTGGGTCTCGCCGGCGCCAACGGTGGCAGGGGCGCGTCCATCGACGCGACGAACACCGCTTCGGCCCGCCCGTCGACCTATTCTATCGGCCTCGAACAGTATGCAACGGGTGGCGACGGCGGCGCGGCGACCGGCGGCGGCTATGCCGGTATCGCGGGCTCCGCCTCTTCCAGCCTCGAGGGCGGGACCGCCACCAACCACAATGCAGCGCTGACCTCCATGGCCCAGGGCGGCAACGCCGGCAGCGTCGACACGGCGGGACGCAGCCGCACCGGCGGTTCGGCCCATGCCGACGCGACCGCCGAAGCCGTGAGTGTGGTGACGGCCAATACCCTGGCGACCGGAGGCGGCGGCAGCGACACCGCGGCCGGGACCGGCGGCAAGGGCGGCACGGCCGACGCTTCGTCGTCCGGCACCGGCTTCATCGTGACCGCGAACGTCACGGCGGTCGGCGGCAGGGGTGGCTCTACCCTCGGTACCAACCCCGTCACGGGCGGTGCCGGCGGCAGCGCCAGCGGCTCGGCCATCGCGAACGGCTCTGGCCTCGCGGCGGCGAATGTTGCCATCGTCGGCGGCGCCGGCGGCAACGGATCGGGCGCTGGCGAGTACGGCGGCATGGGGGCGAGCCTCACGAACGCCGGCACCGCCCAGGCCCTCTCGGACGCTACGGCAGCGGCCAACCTCACTCAGATCGGCGGCAACGGCGGCAACGGGTTGGCCGGCGCGGGCGGCGGCATGGGCGGCACCAGTACGCTCAGCACGGCCCTCACCAGCGGCGGCACCGCCAACCTCACCCTCAACCAGGGCGCAATCGGCGGCAACGGCGGCGATTCCGGCACCGCCGGCGTCTATGCCGGCCGCGGCGGCGCGGCGGCCTCCACCCTCACCCTCAACGATGCCGTCACCTACCAACTGGAAGTGAATCTCGCGGCGGCCGGCGGCAATGGCGGCGGCGGCATCGGGACTGCCCGCACCGGCGCCACCGGCACCGCCACCCTCGTCCTGTCGGCGACCAACCTGGTGCGCGGCAGCACCCTCGCGACCGGTGGCGACGGCGGCTCGGTCGACAGCACCGGTGTTGGCCACGGCGCCGATGGCGGCGTGGCCACGGCTTCGACGAATGTCAGCTCTTCGGGGACGGACCCCGACACCGGTGCGGTCTTCGCCTCTGCTTCCGCCCAGGGCGGCAGCGGCGGCAGCGGCGAGGGCGACGGCTTTTCCGGCGGCAGCGGCGGATCGGCCTCGGCAACCTCGCGCGGCACGTCCGATTTCGGCCTCGACGTCCTGGTCGGCGCCGAGTCGGCCGGCGGCGACGGCGGTTCAGGCAACGAAGGCGCCGACGGCGGCGCGGGTGCCGCCGTTTTCCAGAACGACGCCGTCTCCGGGTACAGCGCGGGTGGCGCCCTGATTCTGGGGCAGATCGCGGATGGTGGCTGGGGCGGCGACAGCACGGGCGGAGCGGCCGGCGCTGGCGGCTCCGCCACCTCTCTCCTGAGCTTCGACGCGAACGCGGAAGCGGAGTTGAGCAATTCGATCGACATGAGCGTGATGGTCCACGGCGGCCACGGCGGCATGGCCGCGGACACGACCGAGGCTGCCGGCAAGGGCGGCGACGCAAAGGCGACGGCCACCCTGCTCACGACGACCGAAGCTGGCGCCATTGCCGATGCACTCGGCGGCAGCGGCGGCGACGCCCTGCTGGCGGCGGATGCCGGCGCCGGAGGCTCGGCGGAAGGATCGGCTTCGGCCTCGGGCGCCGAGGCCGACGCCGAAACGGTGGCGCAGGGCGGCGACGGCGGCCACGTGGTCGACGCGTCGGGTGTCCGAGCGCCGGGCGACGGCGGTCGCGGCGGCGATGTCACGCTCGCGAGTGCCAATGCCAACGCAACCGGTACGACCGCGAGCGCCTCGGCATCGGGCATCGGCGGAAACGGCGGCGATGGAAGCGGCGCGGGACGTGCCGGCGGCGCAGGTGGCAGCGTGAGCGGCGTCACCGCGGATGCAGACGCCGTTACCGATGCATCGGCCAGCGTCCTCGCCATCGGCGGAGATGGCGGCCAGGGCCTGGACGGCGCCACGGGCGGCGACGGCGCAACGGTCGTGCTGGCCAATGCCGTGGAGGCGAGTGGAGACACCACTGTCACCCTTTCGCAGTCGGCCACGGGCGGACGCGGCGGCGCGAGCGACGGCGGAACCGGCGGCGCGGCCGGCCGCGCCTATTCGAACCTGAACCTGGTGAACGCCGGCGCCTCCTCCGTTTCCGTTTCGATCGAAGCGGCGGGGGGCGAGGGTGGCGACGGCAATGTCGGTCAGTCCGGCGGCCGTGCGACGCTCGACGGTGACGTCACGGCCTCCGCGCTGGAGAGCAACGGCAGCGCCACCGGCGGCGCCGGCGGCGACAGCAGCACGGCCAAGGGCGGGACCGGCGGCAACGCCATCGCGACCGTTTCGGCCAATGCCTCTGTCGGCGGTACCACCGTCGACGTCACTGCGCAGGGCGGCGCCGGCGGCGATTCGGCGATGGCGGGAATGCGCGGCGGCGCTGGCGGCTGGGCCATGGCGACGGCGGAGGGCATTGCGCAGACCAACGGCATCGTCGACGTGCGCGCCGAGCAGATCGGCGGCAACGGCGGCAATGGCTCGTCCGGCGCCGACGGCGGCGCCGGCCGGGCCAGTTCCATGACCGATGCGGTCTCGGGCGAGACCTCGGGCCATCTCGAACTCGAACAGGTCGCGACCGGCGGCCGCGGCGGCGACAGCAGCGGCGGCTATGCCGGGCTGGGCGGCGCCGCCAGTTCCATCCTGTCGGTGAACAAGACCACCGATGATCTTCCGACCGAGCTGAACGGCAAGACCCTGGCGGTTTCGGGAGACAACGGCAAAGTCATGTCGGGTACGGCAAACGGAAAGATGGGCGCCAACGCCCTCGCTTCCACGTCGATGACCGGTACCGACCAGGTTGCCGCCTTCGCCGAGGCGAGTGCCGGCGAGGGGACCACCACCGACCTCGGTCGCGCGGGCGCCGGCGGAGCAGCCGCCGCAAGTGCGTCGGCCATCTCCAACGCAACCGGCGCGACGCCCAGCACCGGGGCGACGGCCAGCGCACAGGGCGGCCGGGGCGGCGCGACCAACGCCACGCTCTCCGCGGGCGGCGCCGGCGGGGCGGCCGACGGCGTTACGGCCACGGCCACGGGCGGCTCCACGGCGACGGCCGCCGTCGCCGGCCGCGGCGGCGAGGGCGGCGCCGGGCCGACCGGCGGCAACGGCGGCACCGTGAGCAACCTGCTCGCGATCGCGACCGGCACCACGCAAGCCACGGCGACCGCGGAAGCCTGGGGCGGCCAGGGCGGCGATGGCGCCACGTCCGGGCGGGGCGGCAACGGCGCGAGCGTCAGCCTGACCGACTCGGCACGGGCCTTCACCGACGGCGGCGAGGCCACGCTCTCCCAAACTGTCTTTGCCGGCGGCGGCGGCGACGCGACCGACGGGCTGGGCGGCGACGGCGGCGACGCCTACTCGTCCCTGAGTTTCGACGATCAATCCGCACCCACGCACAGCGCCACCCTGGCCGTGGCTGCCTACGCCTTCGGCGGCGACGGCGGCATGGGCGTGGAGCGCGGCAACGGCGGCGACTCCGAGGCCCATGCGACAGTGCCCGGCGTGGAGAGCGGGCAGTTGGCCGAGGTCTCCGCGTATGCCGAGGCCGGCGACGGCGAGGTGGGCGGCAATGCCTTCGCCTTTGCCAGCGGCATGTCGACCCAAGCGAGCACGGCGGCGGCCACGGCCCATGGTGGTCGGGGCGACTCCGTTTCGGGCTCCGCCTGGGCGACCGCCTCGATGGACAGTGGCGCCGCCGGCCCGTCGACCGTCTCGGCGAACGCCTTCGCAGCCGGCTCGGTCGATGGCGACGTCGTGACCTCGATTTCCATCGAGCTGGATGGATCCGGCGACGGCCTGCAGACGGCGTCGGCCCTCGCCTCCTACGGCTACGACGCCGACCCGATCGATGCGACCCTGCTAGGCCATGTCACCGCCTCGCCCTCGTCCGCCGACGTCGATGCGATCCTGGACGGCAATCCGAACATCGCCACCGGCTTCTCGGACGCCACTTCGTACTTCGCGATCGTGGAACTGGGCGCGACGAGCGGCGCCAACGGCACGACCGACCAGACCGCCGGAGGCACCCTCGACTTCGTCGTCAACCTCTCGGCCCTGCCGGCGGTCGACAACCTGCTGATGGGCTTCTACGACGGGAATATCGAGCTCGACGGCTTCACGACCATGTCGTTCACCATTTCCGTCGACGGCGTCGAGGTCACCGACTTCGACTGGAACGACCCGGAGGATGCCCTCGCCTTCTTCTCGGACAACTTCGTCGACTACGGCCCGATCTCCGAACTCGACCTGAACGAGGATGGCTTGCTGGAGTTCAGCATCGCCTTCTCGATGGTGACGGCACCGATCGGAAACGGCTTCTTCGGCAGCATCCTGATCGGCGATCCGCCCCCCGCCCTCCCGGTCCTGCCCGAGGCGCCGCACGACTTTCTGCTGGTGTGATCGCCGACGTCACATTCTTCGTAGGTACGGGAACAAACCCAAGCCCTCGGGCGTTGCTCGCGCGGGTGTTTTAGCCGCGCGGGGAGTCCGGACTGTTTCCGGACGGTCGGCTTGGGAGTGTGGGCGATGGAAAAGACGTCGGTCCTCGTGCTGATCGCCGAGGACGAAGCGGAGATTCGCAATCTCCTGCAGGACACCTTCGAAGACGGCGGGTTCGACGTCTATCTCGTCTCGACCGGCGAGGAGGCGATCGCCGCGCTCGACGAACAGGGCGACAACCTCCGCGCCGTCGTGAGCGACATCAACCTGGGCGGAAAGGCCACCGGCTGGGACGTGGCGCGTCATGCCCGCCAGCTCAAGGCCGACATGCCGGTCGTCTACATGACGGGGACCGAGGGTTCCGACTGGGCCGCCCTGGGCGTGCCCAATTCCATCCTGATCACCAAGCCGTTCGCGCCCACGCAGGTGCTGACGGCGGTGTCGCAGCTCCTGAATGCGGCCAACACGGCCGCCCCGCCCGCCCCGGGAGACTGACGGGCGCGGACGGGCCGGCGTCAAAGTTGCGGGAACAGGCGCGGCCACCGGGGGGCTGACACCGGCATCGCCGCCGGGTTGCCCTCGATCATCTGCTCGACCGTGTCGACCAGCGCCCGCGGCGAGACCGGCCGCGTGAGCTGCGGTCGCAGCGCGTGTTCGCGCGGCAGCTCAGTCCCCTCGCCCACCATGAGGGCGAAGGGCACCTCCTCGGCGGCCAGCCAGTCGGCGACGGCGAAGGGCATGGCGGCGCGGCTGTCGGCGTCGATCACCGCCGCGTCGAGCAGGCCGCGCCGCACCAGCCGCTCGACCTCGCTCTGGCTGCCGGCGGGACCGACGATGCGATAGCCGGCATCGCGCAGCGCCTTCTGGAGATCGAGCGCGACCGGGATCTCGTCCTCGACGATCAGCACGCGGCCGCGCGGCGGCTGGTCGATCGTGAAGGGCTTCGCAAACGCTGGCGGGAAAACGGGAGCACCGTCGACCTGCGCCTGTGGGGCGAACAGGTCGGACGAACGATCGGGCCGGTAGGCTGCCGATCTCACGATCATGACGAACCTCCTTTCGATAATCGACGATGCACGGGCGACGATCGGCGGCACCGCCGTCCGGGGAGGCGACCGCCGCGCCTGCGCGACGGACGCCCCTCCCCCAACGCGGGCCTTCGCCCTTGCTTACCTACTGCCGGGTGATGCGCGGCGTGGCGCCGGACTCGATGCGGATCGCGCGCGCCTTCTTCTCCTCGGGGATCTCGCGCTTCAGCTCGATCGTCAGCAGGCCGTTGGCGAGGCCCGCGCCCACCACCTTGACGTGGTCGGCGAGCTGGAAGCGGCGCTCGAACTCGCGCGCGGCGATGCCGCGATAGAGATACTGCTTCTCCTCTGCGCCGGGCTGGGCCTTGCCGGTGACGAGGAGCTCGTCTTCCTTCTGGGTGATGTTGAGCTCGGCCTCGCCGAAGCCCGCGACCGCCATGACGATGCGGTAGCTGTCGTCGCCCGCCTTTTCGATGTTGTACGGCGGATAGCCCTGCGAGCCCTGGCTGACCGCCGAATCGAGCATGTGGAACACCCGGTCGAAGCCTACCGTGTCGCGATAGAACGGCGAGAAATCGAAAGTCGTACGCATGTTCATCCTCCACTCCTGAGCGATGGGTTTGCGAAGCGATCCCCCGCAGGGCGACCGCCGGGCGGCACGCTTTCAGCGCCGCCGGGAAACGATCTAGGTGAGCCCGAAAAAGGTTCAAGCGAGCGGGCGAAAAAAATTCATCCACCGCCGCCGGCGGGGCCGGCTCTCACTCGTGGGTGCCGCTCTCCCAGGCGATGGCGTGGCGGACGCCATGGGCCATGGCCTCGGGACGAGAGCCGAAGGTCTCGGTCGAGCGCTCGACCTCGACGGCGTCGTCGCGGCGCAGCACCCGCCAGCCGAACGGCCGGTCGGCCGCGCCGCCGCGCGTCACGTCGAGCCGGTAGCGGGTCGCTGCGATCATGCCTCGCGGGGCCCCGTCCGGCGAATGCGCTCGATCTCGGCCTGGAAACTGCCCGGGCCGCGCTCGGCGCCGACCGGCTTGGCCAAGGTCTCGAAATGGGCGCGGCCGCTCGCGGTCAGGCAGGGCCCGTCCTTGCCGTCGGTGACGAGGCGAAGGCCGCGCAGCCGCAGCATGTCCTCGCGCCGCAGCGTGCGCTCGGGCGATTCGCCGAAGGCGACGCGGCGCAGCGTGATCTCCTCGCTGGCCTCCAGGATGATGGGCTTGTCGGTCATGGCGGTCCCTCCTCGGGCGACGCGTCCGCGGCCGGAGGGCGCGCGCCGGGTTGCGCGAGCGGACGCGCCAATGGGAAAGACCCTAGGGCTTTGGCCCCCGCGCGGCAAACGGCCCGCCCCAAGTCCCGCCGCTGTGGCGCCCGCGCCACAGGCCCGCCGCTTCCGCCCACGCCCACGCAGCGGCGTGGCAACGCCGCGGAGTCTCCGTCGTTCACGGCAAAACGAACCGGGGATTTACCGCACATGGACGACAGCTCGCGCCAGCTTCTCTTTGGAACCTTCGCCTATCTTCTGGTCATCGGCGGTCTGATCGGCACGCTGGGCGCTGCATTCGGCGGGTGACGCAACCGTCGCGCGAACACGTGCCCGTCCTCTCGACAGGCCGGCGAACGGCGGTCTAACGTCCCGGCCACGGGAGGAGACCATGCCACTCACACGACGCACGTTCGGCGCCCTGGGGCTCGCGGCGCTGGCGCCTTTGCCCGTGCCTGGCCCCGTCCACGCGCAGGCCGCGCCGATGGAGCGCGTCACCGGCGACGACGGCCGCTTCACGATCGACCTGCCGCGCGGCTACACGACGAAGACGTCGCCACGTCCCGACGGCGGGACGATGCTGCAATACAGCTACCTGTGGAAGGACGCGGTCGGGCAATACAATGCCATCGATCTTGCGGTCGTCGATCCGCCGCCGGGCTCGACGAAGCGCATCGACGTGCAGGCGGCGCAGCGCGCCATGGCCGCTCGCTATCCCAACTCCTTCCTCGCCGACTATCGCGATGTCCGCAGCGGGCCTGCAGAGGGTGTCGCCTTTTCCATGACGGTCGCTTCCAATCGCGGCTTCGGCCCGCACACAATCGCCATGCGTGTCTACACGATGGACGGGCGGCTCTACGAGATGCTGGCCGCGACCCGGGTCGAGGACCGCAACGATCCCACCGTGATCGCCTTCCTGGACTCGCTGCGCATCCTGCGCTGAACCGAAGCGCGCTGTGTGCGTAACCGGACACAGCGACTCCGGCCGGCGCGCCTGGGTTGATATGACGGCGAAGACGGCGGCTAATGGGCTGCGTTCCCGCTCAGGGAGGCCCGCATGCAGGACTTCGTCCGCCAGAAGAACATCGAGAATTTCCGCAAGCAGCTCGCGGGGGACCAGCTCGACGCAGCGCAGCGGCGGTTCGCCGAGCGGATGCTGGCCGAGGAGCTGGCGAAGTTCGACGGACCGCGCATCCCGCGCTTCAAGGAAAAGGACGATCCCGGCGGTTCCGCATCCTGACGACGCACGCGAAGGCCCGGTTCCGGCCGCGCGGAACGATCTCCGGACTCCGGACAGGCAACGCTGCCAATCCCGCGGCGTTCACCCGCCATGTCAGCCAGACCAGCCGGGGCGGCGCCGCCGTCCGACGTCGACAAGCTCCGGCGCCATGTCCGCATCCTCGTGGAGCTGGGCCGTATGGCGGGCCATCACACCAACCCCGAGCGCTTCCTGGACCAGGCCGTCGTGCAGGTCGGGCGCGCCATCGAGATTCATCACGTCAAGATCCTGCGCTATCGCCGCGCCACAGCCGACCTGCTGATGGTGGCGGGCACCGGCTGGAAGGAGGGCGTGGTGCGATCCGCGACCTTCGCCTCGGACCTCAAGTCGCCGCCCGGCTGGAGCTTCCAGACCGGTGAGCCGATCTGCATCGAGGATTTCGACAAGGTGCCCGAGTTCGCGATCTCCCAGACACTGAAGGAGCACGACATCGTCTCGCTGGCCAACGTGCCGATCCTCACCGACGGCGCGGCCTGGGGCGTGCTCGAGGTCGACAGCACGGTGCATCGCGACTTCACGCAGGACTCGGTACAGTTCATGGTCGCGGCCGCGGCGATCATCGGCTCGCTGCTGCGCGACGACACCTCCTCGCGCGGCGAGGCGGCGGCGCTGGCCGAAGCGGCGGCGCAGGCGCAGCACCGCGAGATCCTGCTGCGCGAGCTGCAGCACCGGGTGAAGAACAACTTCCAGCTCATCCTGGCCTCGATCGGCCTGCAGAAGCGCCGCTTCCCCGAGGGCGAGACGCATCGCGCGCTCGACCACATCACCAACCGCATCAACGCCATCTCGCTCGCCCACGACCAGCTCGCGCCGCGCCAGGACATGCAGGCGGTCGACGTCGCGCGCTACCTGCGCGCGCTGTGCGCCTCGATCGAGCAGCAGGTCGAGGACGTGGCGCTCGATATCGAGGCCGACGAGGTCGAACTCTCGATCGACCGCGCCGTGCCGCTCGGCCTGATCCTGAACGAGGCCGCCACCAACAGCGCCAAGCACGCCTTCCCCGCTCATGCGGGGGGCAGCGGCGGCCGCATCACCATCAAGCTGAAGGCCGGCATCGGCTTCGGCGAGGGCCGCCTCACCGTCTCCGACAACGGCCAGGGCATCCAGAAGAAGAACCCGACCGGCTCCGGCCTCAAACTGATCGAGTCCCTCGCCCGCCAGATCGGCGGCCAGGTCGAGATCGAAAGCTCGTCCTCCGGCACGACGACGATGGTGACATTCCCGATCATCAGTTGATGGGGGTGGCCGGGACGCGACGAAACATCAGTCGTCGTACCGAGTTAAGGATCCCTCACATGGAGGAGCAAGCCGACACGCTTCTGACGCCGAGGCGCGGATAGCCGCCGCCCCGCAACCCCGCCGCCATCCGCACGTTGCCGCGCATCAGGAATGGAAAAGCCCGCCTTGGCCTGGAGAGCCGCCCACGAGGGCGCTCGCTCACACATGGGCCGGAGGTATGGAAATGCTGAGGATTTCGGGACTTGTCATTGCGGTGGGCCTCGGCCTGATGGCTGCGGCCTGCCAGAACGACGGCATGGGCCCGCAGGGCGCCTACAACAACGGCTATAACAGCCCGCCGCCGCCGCGTTACGGGCAGCAGCAGCCCAACCCCTATTACGGCAACCAGCAGCAGCCCAATCCCTACTATGCCAACCAGCAGCAGCAACAGCAGGGCTATCCGGGCACCTACAACCAGGCCGACGGTCGGCGCTACACCACCGTGGCGGTGACCAACCGCGGCCAGAACGGCAACCGCGACGAAGTCGTGGCCCAGCAGGTCGTCTGCGGCAGCTCCTATTACGACGGCTACCGCAACCGCACCGCCCCGCGCTGCTAGGGCTGGCGACGGCCGATACCGACACCGACATGACGTGAAACGGGGCGCTCCTCGGCGCCCCGTTGCTGCGAGTCCCGCATTGCCAGAGATGGGGGCGGTCGACGTTGCGAGAAAAGCGAAAGGTCCCTCACTCCGTTCGGGATGCCCCCTGTTGCTTCATCGGCCCGTTGCGCCAGTTCAGACAATGTTGTCATCGGCGCACGGCGACCCTTCCGGCGAATCGGTCAGCGCGAGCCTCGCGAGGGAACCTTGGCGGTCAGCACGTCGAGCAGGAGCTGGTTGGGAAAGCGGCGCTTCATGACGATGGCGTAGAAGCTTTCCGTCACGCCGGCGATGCGGCAGTGCTCGACGAGGACGCGGGCCTTCAGCTCGTCGCGCACGACGATGGGCGGCACCAGCGTCACGCCCTCGCGCTCGCGGGCGAGCAGGCGGAGCATCGCCATGTCGTCGACTTCCGCCAGGATCACTGGCCGGATGCCGGCGCGTTCGAGGATGCGGTCGAAGGCCACGCGGATGTCGCTGTCGAGGCTCGGCAGCAGCAGCGGCTCGGTGCGCAGGTCCTCGGGGAAGCGGAAGCGCCGCGCCGACTTCGCGCGCGGCCGGCCGACCAGGCTGACGGGCTGCTCGGCCAGCAGGTGGTTGCGCAAGAGCGAGCGCGCGTCGCGCGGGGCGGCGCTGTTGGCCAGCACCACGTCGATCTCATGCGCCTCCAGTTGCGCCAGCAGGTCGCGGATGTTGCCCGAGCGCACGATCAGCTCGACGTCGGGCCGGCCGACCAGCGGCCGCAGGAACTCGAGCTGGAAGTTGCGCGACAGCGTCGTGAGCGCGCCGACCCGCAGGACGCGGCGGCTGGCCGCCGGCTGGCCGCGGAGCGTGCTGAGCAGCTCCTCGCCCTGCTCGAACACCGTGTCGGCATAATCGAGCGCGATCTGTCCGGCCTCGGTCAGCACCAGCCGGCGGCCGACCCGCTCGAACAGCGGATGGCCCATCTGGCGCTCGAGCTTCTGGATCTGCACCGACAGCGCCGACTGCGACAGGTTCAGCCGCTCGGCCGCGCGCGTGAGGTTGCCCTGGTGCGCCACGGCCCAGAAGTAGCGCAGATGGTTGAAGTTGAGGTCCGGCATATCGTTCACTTAAAACGAACGATAACGACGGAACAATGAATTTTTCACGAACCGCCCGCCGCCCTACCTAGAGCCCCGACAGATCCATAACCCGATCCGCGCCTCCAGGGGACCGCCCGTGCCGCCCGCCCTCCCGCTCCTGCCCGTCCCCCTGCCGACCTCCGTGCTGTTGCTCCTGCTGCCGCTGTTCGTGCCGCTGCTCGCCGTCGCCTGGTTCGGCTTCGCGCAGGGCGAGCGCCGCCGGCCGCCGCATCTGCCGCGCCTGGCCGAGGCCGCCGCGCTGCTGGCGCTCACCGCCGCGCTGGCCGCCACGGTCGCGCTGATCGTGCTCGGGCCCGGCCGGCTCGGCCCCACGATGCGGCTGGATGCACTGAGCGCCACCATGCTCCTGCTGGTGACGTTCGTGGGCTGGATCGTCGTGCGCTTCGCCGGCACCTATCTCGACGGCGAGGCGCGGCAGGGTCCGTTCACCGGCTGGCTCTGCCTGACGCTCGCCGCGGTGCTGGCGCTGGTCGCGGCCAACAGCCTCGTGCAGCTCGTCGCCGCCTGGATCGCGACCAGCCTGCTGCTGCACCGGCTGCTGCTGTTCTATCCCGAGCGGGCGGCGGCGCAGCGGGCGGCGCGCAAGAAGTTCGTCACCGCGCGGCTGGGCGACGTGGCGCTCGGCAGCGCCGCGCTTCTGCTGGCGCTGGCCTACGGCACGGCCGACATCGGCACGATCCTCGCGGCGGCGCGGACGGGCGACGGCGGCGGGCTCGCGGTGGCCGCGGCCTGCCTGCTGGCACTCGCGGCGCTGCTCAAGTCGGCGCAGTTCCCCAGCCATGGCTGGCTGACCGAGGTGATGGAGACGCCGACGCCGGTCTCCGCGCTGCTCCATGCCGGCGTGATCAATGCCGGTGGCTTCCTGCTGATCCGCTTCGCCGACGTGATGCTGCTGGCGCCGGGCGCGCTCGCGGTGCTGGTGGTGGCCGGGGGCTTCACCGCCCTGTTCGGTTGCCTGGTGATGCTGACCCAGCCCGCGGTGAAGACCTCGCTCGCCTGGTCCACCGTGGCGCAGATGGGCTTCATGATCCTGCAATGCGGGCTGGCGCTGTTTCCGCTGGCGCTGCTGCACATCGTGGCGCACTCGCTCTACAAGGCGCACGCCTTCCTGGCCTCGGGCGTCGCGGTCGAACGGGTCGCGGCGATCCGGCGGCCCGGTCCCGTCGCGGTGCCCGATGCCGCCGCGGTGGCGCGGGCCTTCGGCGCGGCGCTCGCGGTCTACGTCGTGGTCGGCCTCGCCTTCGGGATCACGCACAACTCGCCGCAGGCCGCGGTGCTGGGCGGCATCCTGATCTTCGGCGTGGCCTACATGCTGGCGCAGGGCTTCGCCGACGCCGCGCCGCGCGCGCTGACACGGCGCACCGCCGTCTATGCGCTCGCGACCTCGGTCGGCTACTTCGCGCTGCACGCGGCCGCGGTCTTCGTCACCCAGGGCGTGCTGCCGGCCGCGCCCTCGCCGGGGCCACTCGAAGCGGGGCTGCTGGTGCTGGCGGTCGCGAGCTTCGGCCTGGTGGCCATCGTGCAGGCGATGTTCCCGCTGTGGGCCTATCACCCCGCCGCCGCCGGGCTGCGCGTCCATCTCTCCAACGGCTTCTATGCCAGCGCCCTGTTCGACCGGATCACCGGCGGCTGGCGCACCGAACACTCGGGGAGCGGCCGCGGGCGCCGCGACCGCGCTGCCGCCCGCCCCTGAGCCCGCACCGCCGCCCGACCGAACCACTATCAGATCGCACCGGAGCCCCGACCATGTCGCTCGCCGCCGCCCCTCTCGCCACCGACGATCCCGTCCCCGCGCCCGCCAACAGCAACGACGACGCGTTCGCGCGCATCGCGGCGGCAGCCGATCGCGCGGCGCTGGCGATCCCGCCGGCCTGGCCGCTGGCCTCGAGCGTCGCGGTCAATCCCTTCCTCGGCCAAAGCGGCGAGGATCTCGCCACCGCCGGTGCGCGGCTCGCGCGCGTGGCCGGCGCCGCCGTCACCCTGCCGCGCGCGGCCTATCGCGCGAAGATCGAGGCCGGTGCAATCGCCGACGCCGACCTTCTCGCGGCCTGGACCAACGCGCCGCCGCATCTGCGGCCGGCCGATCTCGCGGCACTGAAGCAGGCGGCCGCGCGCGACCTGCCGCCGCCGGTCGCGCTGCCCACGGTCGCCGATCTCGCGGCCGACGTGTCGGGCATCGACTGGCCGGGGCTGATCGCAGAGCGCATCGGCGCCTGGGCAGCCGGCCATTTCGACGAAGGCCAGGCGCTGTGGGCCGCGCCGCGCAATGCAAACGGCGCCTATGCCGCGTGGCGCGCCGTGGCCACGCACGATCTCTCGCCGGAGATCGCGGGCCTCGCGGGCTTCGCGCTGCACGTCTCGCAAGTGCCCGTGAATCCGCTCAGGCTGATCGCGCGCGCGAGCGACCGGCTTGGCCTCTCCGACGCCGCGCTCGACACCTGTTTCCACCGGCTGCTGATGACGCTCGGCGGCTGGGCCCAGTATGCGCGCTACAAGAGATGGCAGGCCGAGCTGGCCGGCGGACGGGATGCGACGACCACCGACCTGCTGGCGATCCGGCTGGTCTGGGAGGAGGCGCTGTTCGCGCGCTACGCCCCGGCGATCGCGAAGCGCTGGGCGGAGATCGTCGTGGCGCATGCCGCGCCGGTCGCGCCCTCGCCCGACCTCGTGATCGACGCGATCCTGCAGGAAGCGGCCGAACGCGCCGCGCAGCGTGCGCTGGCCGCGACCCTGGCCGCGACCTTGGCCGCACCCGCGCCGACACCCTCTTCATCGCCCGACGCGCGGCCGGCGCTGCAGGCGGCGTTCTGCATCGACGTGCGCTCCGAGCCGTTCCGGCGCGCGCTGGAGAGTCTCGATCCCGGCATCCGCACCCTGGGCTTCGCGGGCTTCTTCGGCATCGCCACCGCGCATCGCCGCTTCGCTTCCGACGTCGAGGAACTGCGGTTGCCGGTGCTGCTGGCGCCGGCGCTGCATTCCTGCGCGGGCGGCGCCGCCGACGCGGAGGCCGACCGCTCGGCGCGGATCGCGGCGCGGGCCAAGCGCGCCTGGGGCCGCTTCAAGCTCGCCGCCGTCTCGTCCTTCGCCTTCGTCGAGGCGACCGGGCCGCTGCATGTCGGGCGGATCCTGAGCGATGCGCTGGGCCGCGTCGCGGCGACGCCCGACGAGCCCGCGCCGCGCCTCGTGCCCGCTCATGCTCACGGTGACGGGCACGCGCACGATCACGATGCCGCGCCCGATCTCGCGGCGCGCATCGATGCGGCGGAGAAGATCCTGGGCGCGATGTCGCTCGCACCGCCCTTCGCGCGGCTGGTGGTGCTGGCGGGTCATGGCGCACGGCTGGTCAACAACCCGCATGCCAGCGCCCTGCAATGCGGCGCCTGCGGCGGTTACTCCGGCGAGGTGAATGCGCGCCTGCTGGCCGCGCTGCTGAACGACCGCGACGTGCGGGCAGGCCTCGCCACGCGCGGCCGCGCGCTGCCCGACGACACGCTGTTCGTGGCCGCACTGCACGACACCACGGCAGACGGCATGACGCTCTACGAGGATGCGCCGTCCGCGACGCATCGCGCCGACCTCGCGCGGGCGCGCGCCTGGTTCGAGGCGGCGGGCACGCTGGCGCGCACCGAGCGTGCGCTGCGGCTGCCGCGGGCGGGCAACGCGGCCGCCGTCGCCAGGCGCGGCCGCGACTGGTCCGAGACGCGGCCCGAATGGGGGCTGGCGGGATGCAGCGCCTTCATCGCCGCACCGCGCACACGCACGACGGGACGCTCGCTGGGCGGCCGCGCCTTCCTGCACGATTACGACTGGCAGCAGGATACGGGCTTCGGCGTGCTGGAACTGATCCTGACCGCGCCGGTCGTCGTGGCGAGCTGGATCAGCCTGCAATATTACGGATCGACCGTGGCGCCCGGCCCGTTCGGCGGCGGCAACAAGCTGCTGCACAACGTCACCGGCGGCATCGGCGTGGTCGAGGGCAATGGCGGGCTGCTGCGCGCCGGCCTGCCCTGGCAGTCGGTCCATGACGGCGAGGCCCCGGCGCACGAGCCGCTACGCCTGTCGGTCTGCATCGAGGCGCCGCGCGAGGCGATCGCGGGCGTGCTCGCGCGTCACGACGCGGTGCGCGAACTGTTCGACAAAGGCTGGCTGAACCTGTTCGCGCTCGACGGCGACGGGCGCATGGCCTGGCGCTATGCCGGCGGCCTGCGGTGGACGGCGATGGATCCGGTTGCCGGCTGACGGTCGCGGATCAGTCCGGCACGGATGCGACGATGGCGGGCGAATCGAGCCAGGCGCGGGCCTTGGCCAGGTCGGTGAACACGCGGATCGGGCGCTTCGGGACGGCGAGGATTCCCAGCATGCGCGCCACCAATTGGTATCTCTCGTCACGCACGACGACGGCGAGAGGCCCGAGCCGGGGCGTGTTGGCGTGCATGTCGCGGAAGCGCACGCCGACCGCGAGTTGCTCCGCATCGGTCAATTGCGACTCGCCCCGGCTGCCGTCGAACAGCTTGCGGTAGCCTTCGAGCTTCAGGGCCGTCGTCACATCCAGCAGGCGATGGAGTTCGGCCAGTTCGATGGGTCCGTCGGCGACCATCGCAAGGAGCTTGGCCTTCGAATCGATGGTCCAGTGGAGCGGCATTCGGGCGGTTGTCCCTGACGATCAGTTCGGAAGCTAACAGAGGCCGTGCCGGAGGCAATGAAGATTGCGCACCAGTAGTGCATATAGCGCGGATGACCTCGCCCGATTGCGGTGCCGGCGTCGATTGTTCCCGCTCGCCGGGTGCAACCTCTCCGTCCCCAATGCGTCGTATCGAACGGAGCGCCCTTTCGATCCCCGAGGTGCGCAACGCGTAGCGAGCCCGCTCCCTTCCCAAACACACACCTCGGGAGCGGGCTCGAGTTCCCCTGCAGCTAGAGCCCACCCGCCATGCCCCGGAAGCTCAAGGCCTTCATGACCTCGGCGGGCTTCTTCGATCTCGCGGTCGCCGCCCCCTCGATGAAGGCCGCGCTCGCCGCCTGGGGCGCCGACAGCGATCTCTTCCACCAGGGCTTCGCCCGCGAGACGCGGGACGCGAAAATCGTTGCGGCCACGATGGCCCGGCCCGGCCTCGTGCTGCGCCGGCCCGTCGGCACCGACCAGCCCTACGGCGAGACCGCCGAGATTTCCGAGCGCGCGCTGGTCGGGCACGGCCGCAGGAAGATGGCAGCGAGGACGAAACCAAAATCGAAGCCGAAGACCGAAAACGCTGCCCCGAAGCGTCCCGCTTCGCGCACCGCCGCCGCCGATCGTGCCGCCGCCCTCGCCTACGAAAGAGAGGAGAAGCGCCGGGCGCTCCAGGAGCAGCGCGAGAAGGGAGAGCGGCGCCGGGCGGCGGCCCGCCGCGAACGGGCGGTTGCGGCGGCCGAAGAGGCGCTGCGGCAGGCCGAGGCGGCGCACGATCGGACGGCCAGCGGGCTCGACCGGGAACGAGCGGCCCTCGACCGGCGGACGGAGGCAGAGGCGCGCCGCTGGTCGCGGGAAAAAGACCGGTTGCAAGAGGCCCTGCATCGGGCGCGGCGGTACTAGCATTCTTCATGCATTTTAAAATGATTGTGAATTTGTCTTCACCGATGATGCAATCACTTTAGGTCTGTTGTACAGCCTGATCATGTCGTTGCACTGGACCATCGATCCCCAAGCGCGCCTCTTCCACACTGTCTGTGAGGGCAATGTCGAAGGGCACGAGGTCCATGCCATGCTCGACGCGATGCTGGAGGCGCGGGCGCTGGGCTACCGCAAGCTTTTCGACGGCACGCGCGGCGAGACCCGCATGGGCGCGATGGAAATCACCGACATCGGCGTGCGCATGCGCAGCCTGCACAAGGGCGATGTGGAACTTGGACCGCTCGCGGTCGTCATTACAGACGACAAGTACGTGCTGCTCGGCCGCGTCCTCGGCATGCTCGCGGCGCCGCGGCGGCCGATGCGGATCTTCAAGACCGCCAAGCAGGCCTATCGCTGGTTGAACTCGCCCTCCATCCTCGCCAGCCTTCCCGAGCCCGTGTCCTGATCTCTCCGTTGCCGATTTGGCAGGGGATCGTTGCAGTGCAGACGTAACCTCGATCGGGGAGATCATTCGGTTGCGGCGGGAGACAATCTCCCGTCGGTCTCGCTGCGGCTCTTGGAGGACCATGTCGGGACACGCAAGAAGGACAAGCTGGGCGAGCTGCTCTCCTTCGGCTATCCGACCGCCAAGGGCCTGATCCTCAAGGACGGTACCCTGACCGACCACAACGTCTGATCCGGGACGACGAGGCCGCGACCTTCACCGGTCGCGGCCGGTCTCAGAATCTGACTCGAAACGAATTGAATCGATTCATGCACTGGCCTCATCCTGAGGAGCGCCGAGAATTGGCGCGTCTCGAAGGATGGGCAACAGGCAAGGTGCGCGTTCCCACCAAAGCGCGGGGGTTACCCCGCGCGATCGAGACACGCTCCTGCGGAGCGTTCCTCAGGGTGAGGTCATTGGGGGCATTTCACAGCCTGTCGTTCGAGCTGCTTCAGTGCGAATCGGACTCTCAGAAGGCCCGCGCCTCGGCGCCGCCCGGCTTCGGACTGAGCATCAGGACCACGGCCCCGAGCACGGCCGAGACGAGCGAGCCCAACAGAATGCCGATCTTGACGCCGTCCTGCAGGGCAGCGTTGTCGGGGAAGGCGAGCAGGCCGATGAACAGGCTCATCGTGAAGCCGATGCCGCAAAGCAGCGCCACGCCCAGCACATGCGACGGCGCCGCGCCGACCGGTGCCGCGGCCCAGCCGAGCTTCACGGTCGCGCGCGCCGTGCCGTAGACGCCGACCACCTTGCCCATGACCAGCCCGCCCGCGACGCCGAGCGTCAGCGGATCGATCAGGGCGCGCGCGTCGAAGCCGGCCAGCGACACGCCGGCATTGGCGAAGCCGAAGATGGGAATGACGACGAACGGCACGACCTTGGCCAGCGCGTGCTCCAGCCGATGCAGCGGCGAATCGACCCCGCGTTCGTGACCGCCTCCCGTCGCGCGGGTGAGCGGAATGGTGAGCGCGAGGGCCACGCCCGCGACCGTCGCATGGACGCCCGACAGCAGCACCTGCAGCCACAGCACCGCGCCCAGCATCAGATAGGGCCACAGCGCCCGCACTTTCATCCGGTTGAGCGTCAGCAGCGCCACAACCACGGCGGCCGCGCCACCCAGCGCGGCGAGATCGAGATTGCCGGTGTAGAAGACGGCGATGATCAGCACCGCGCCGAGATCGTCGATGATCGCGAGCGCGGTCAGGAACACCTTCATCGAGGCCGGCACGCGGTTGCCGAACAGCGACAGCACGCCCAGCGCGAAGGCGATGTCGGTCGCGGTGGGAATCGCCCAGCCGCGGATCACCTCGCCATTGTTCCAGTTGAACCCGGCGAAGATCAGCGCCGGCACCGCCATGCCGCCGGCGGCGCAGAGGCCGGGCAGAATGCGCCGCGACCAGGTCGAGAGCTGGCCGTCGACGATCTCGCGCTTGATCTCCAGCCCGACCAGCAGGAAGAACACCGCCATCAGCGCATCGTTGATCCAGTGCGAGACGCTGAGCGGCCCGACATAGGTCTTGAGCGCGGCAAAATAGGTGGGGGCCAGGGCCGAATTGGCGACGATCAGCGCCAGCGCCGCGGCCACCATCAGCACGATGCCGCCCGAGGCTTCGTTGTCGATGAAGCGGCGCAGCAGGGTCGAACGCACGTGGGGATTGCGGGTCATGGGTCTCGCACGGAAATGGGCCCGCTGGCGGCCCGACCTGCGCTAGTCCCTGCCAGCACCGATGTGCGGACACCCGCGTTTCTTGTGGCCGATGTGGCGCCACAGGGCAACAGGAACCGGCGGGCGTGTCCGCGCGATTTCCCCGGCTTCAATTGTCCGCCTGCTCCCAGGCGAGTGCGAGTTCCCGCTCGAGGCCCTCGCCGTAGCCCAGCACCGGATGTCAGCGCGGTTGCTGCAAGGGTACCGATCGATCTGCACGCACGTTGTCATCCCGAGCGCCGCGAGGGACCCTTATCGGTAGCCTGAAGGTCCCTCGCTCACGCTCGGGATGACAATTTTTCCCTTGCCGACATCGCGCGCCATTATACCCCGACAGCCCTGCGGGACAGCGAGGCGCCCTTTACATCAATCGACCGGATCGAGCGGCCAGATCGGGCGGCGGAGTTTGGCGTAGGTGAAGCGCGAGGCGTCAGTGGAGCAGAGGCCGCCCGCATCGACCAGCAGGACCTGGCGCGCGATCGGCTCGAAGGCGGCGCGGAAATGCTGCGAGCTCTTCACCACCAGCACGTTTTTCCGCAGCGGATCGATGCCCTGGCTCAGGAACACCTGCAGGTCGATCGTGTGCATGCGCGTCGAGGTGGTGACGACGTCGATGCCACCCGCGCTGCCCTGGCCGCCCAGTCGCAGCACCGCGGTCGGTCCCAGCGCGACCTGCACGCCGGCATTCATCGGCCCGTCGTTGCGGAAGTTGCCGTCGGAGAGGTGCATCACCTCCGCCGTCGCCTGCACGGGCGCGCCGAGCGACGGATCGGTATGGCCGCCCAGCGCCACCTCGATGCGCGCGCCGACACCCGCCTTCAGCGCCTGCCGCACCGTGCCGGGATCGTAGATCGTGCCGACCGCCACGTTGGGGATACCGGCCTCGAGCAGCGCGCGCAGCAGGTTGGGTGCGTCGTTGTAGCCGCCACCGCCCGGATTGTCGGTGCCCTCGGCCAGCACCAGCGGCCGGTCGCCGCCGGCGCGTGCCGCCTCGACCGCCTCGGCGATCGAGCGATAGGAGGAGGAGAATTCGGTGCGCCGCGCCCACATCTCGTCGATCAGCGAGCGGGCCGCCGCACGCGCCGCCTCCTCGGCGCCGGGCTCGTGGCTCACCGCGATGGACGGTCCCGCCCACGGGATGTCGGACCAGGTGAAGCCCACCTGGATCGAGACGACGTTGAGGCCCGGTTGCTTTTCGAAGGCTTCGGCGCGTGCCAGCAGGTCGCGCATGATGCCGGGCTGCGTCGTCCGCCCGTAGTCGGCGCCCTTCAGCATCGCGGGCTGCACCAGCAGGCAGCGCGGATGCTTGCGGCCCTTCAATGCGTCCTCGACCAGTTGCGCGGCCTGCACCGCGCGCTCGTAGCCGTCGATGTGCGGATAGGTGCGATAGCTCACCAGCGCGTTGGCGTTGCGCGCCATGCGCTCGGTCGCATTGGCGTGCAGGTCGAGCGTCGCCACGATCGGCACGTCGGGGCCGACGACGACGCGCAGCGCCTCCAGCAGCGCGCCCTCGGCATCGTCCTCGGTCTCGCTCACCATCGCGCCGTGCAGCGACAGGCACACCGCATCGACGTTGCCGCTGCGTGCGGCATCGACGATACGCCCGCTGATGTGCTCCCACGCTTCGCGCGTGAGCGGGCCCGAGGGAATCGTGTTGGCCGCGATCCCCCATACCGGCGTCCAGCCGTGCAGCTTCGCGGCATCGATGAAGCCGCCCAGCTCGTTCCGCGTGCCGGTGAAGTTCGGCACGATCGCCTCGCCTTCCACGAGACGCTGGCGGCGATAGTCCTCCAGCGTCGTCGACAGTTTCGAGAAGGTGTTGGTCTCGTGCATGAACTGCGCGATCAGGACCCGGCTCGCCATGGCGCTTCTTCCCGTCCCTATCGCTTCTCGACGTTCCAGAAGACCGTCACCGGCGAGGTGACGTTGCCGGTGACGGCCTTGCGGCGCGCCATCGCGCTCGTGTACTGGCCGAGGAAGGCGTGCGTCGGCACCTCGGCGGCGCGGAGCTGGATCTTCTCGACGATCTGCTTGCGCTTGCCCTCGTCGGGCTCGTCGGCGAAAGCGCTGCGCAGGCGCACCAGTTCCTCGTCGCAGGGCCAGCCGAACGGGGCCTTGTCGCAGGTCGCCACGATGAAGCCCAGCGCCAGCGGATCAAGCGCATCGGGCGCCGAGGTCGAGGTGATCAGCACGCTCCAGCCGCCCTTGTCCGGCGGATCCTTCTTGGCGCGGCGGGCAACCAGCGTCTGCCAGTCCATTGACTGCATGTCGACCTTCATGCCGGCCTTCTCCATCAGCGACTTGGCGATCGGCGCCATGTTGGCCAGCGCATAGAGATCGGTGGAATGCAGCAGCACGGCGGGCGTGTTGTCGTAGCCGCCCTCGGCCAGAAGCTGCTTCGCCTTTGCGAAGTTGCTCTCGTACTTGTCCTCGAAGCCCACGTTGGTCTCGTAGGGACCGCCGCAGATGAACATGGCCTTGCAGACCTGATAGTATTCCGGCTCGCCGATGACGCCCTCGAGGAAGTCCTTCTGATTCAGCGCGTAGAGCATCGCCTGCCGGATCTTGGCATTGTCGAACGGCTTGTGGAGCTGGTTGAAGCGATAGATGTACTGGTTGCCCCACTTGCTCGGGTTGATCAGCTCGGCGTTGCGATCCTTCTTGATCAGCGGATAGAGATCGTGCTGCGGCGCCTCGATGATGTCGATCTCAGCCGTCTGCAGCGCGTTAACCGCGGTCTGCTGGTCGGGCATGGCGATCCATTCGACCCGATCGACCTTGGCCACCTTTCCGCCCGCGAGGCCCGAGGCGGGCTCGGAGCGCGGCTTGTATTTCGGGTTCTTCACATAGACGGTCTTGTCGCCGGGCTTCCACTCGTCGGCCTTGAAGATGAACGGACCGGAACCCACGAACTCCTTGATCTGGTCGTTGGGCGAGGTCTCGGCCACGCGCTTCGGCATGATGAAGGGATTGCCCGAGGGCTTGGACAGCGACTGCAGCACGACGCCGGTCGGGGACTTCAGCACGAGCTGGAAGGTCTTGGCATCCACGGCCTTCGCCTCGGCGAGCTTGGACCACAGGATCTGGCCCACCGAATCGCGCACCGCCCAGCGCTTCAGCGAGGCGATCACGTCCTCGGTCGTGACCGGCTGGCCGTCGTGGAACTCGAGCCCGTCGCGCAGGGTGAAGGTCCAGGTGAGATTGTCGGGGGTGACGCTCCACGTCTCGACCATCTGCGGCTTGATCTTCAGGTCGCTATCGAGCGCGAACAGCGTGTCGTAGACCATGTAGCCGTGGTTGCGCACGATGAAAGCCGAGGTCCAGATCGGGTCGAGGATCTTGAGATCGGAATGCATCACGACCCGCAGCGTCTTCGGCTGCTGCGCCACGGTCTCGCCCGGCAGCACCAGCGCCGAAGCCGTCGCCACGGCCGCCGCCGCCAGCCAACCCAGGACCTTGCGTCTCGCCATCGCCCTCTCCTCTTCACACACGATGAAGATGCTGGGGCCACAGGCCGACGCTGTGAAATTCATTCGTCCCGAAGGTTCATTCCTTCATCTCATGAACTCGTGCCAGGCACCGCGCGTCATCTACCGGCCGAGTGTGAGGAAGTATTCTGCCACCCGTTCGTAAGCCGCCGGCGTGGGGTGATACTCGTATGGCGGGGCGATCAGATAGGCGTCGCTATAATCGGGAATGATCTGGCGGATCGTATGCACGCGCAGGCCTTGCGCGGTCAGCCGGGCGATCACGCCTGCGGTCGTGCCATCCCAGGTGAAGACGTGGAAACGGATGCCGGGGTAAAGCCGCTCCAGTTCACGGGACGCTTCCGCGATCAGCGCTGCCGCCAGTTCCTCCTCTTCCTCCTCCGTCAAGCGATTGAAGCCGATCAGCTCACGCCAGCTCCTGCCGACAGTGTTGAAGTTGCCCTCTCGCACCGGCCGTCCGTTGTCGTCCACGACGAAGAGCGGACCGAACCTGTCCCATTTCCCGCGCCCGGCGGCGCGGGCGGTGTGGGCCGGAATGAACAGATAGACGGCATCGGTCGGCTTGCAGTTTATCACGCGCTGGAAACGGCCCGATTGGAGTCCGGCGAGGAACTGGTGCGGTCCCCAGCCGCCGATCCCCAGGCTCTTGACCTCGACCTCTCCCCGGCTCCGGGCGACGATCTGCGCCGCCGAAGTCTCGTCGTCGTCGACACCCTCGCCGAAGGTGAAGGAATCGCCGAACTGCAGCAGGCAGCGCAGCGCGCCCTCCACTTTGGGCACGACGCGAAAGCGATCGGGGCCGGTCGTGTAAGAGGCGTCGTAGATGACGCGCGAATCCAGCAGCCTGCGGGCGGTGACGTGCTTGTCCGGCTGCGCGATGAAGCCCACGTCCTCGATGCCCTGGTCGTAGAATCCGTTGACGAACGTCCCCTCCATGCGGAGCCGGTCGCTCTGGCCGTCCACGAAGTCGCTGTTCTTCCACGCGCCGAAGGCGAGCGCCGCAACGACGGCCGCGACGAGGCTGATCGCCCCCGCCAGAACCCAGCTCTTCATTCTTTCGAGGATCAGCGCCGGCCTCGATCGCCGCGGTCGCCCTGACCCGGCTTGCTGACCGTCCTGGCCTTCTGGCGACGATCGGACCTCAGGGACCCGCTGACGTCGACGACCTCCTTGAAGGAAGTCCCGCGCTCGTTGCGGCGAACGAACAGCTTGTTCGTGCCGGTGTCGATCAGTTCACGCCGGTTGGCCGACTTCGCGGCGCCCTCGCGCTTCGCCGGCTTCACGCTCTTCTTCTTCGCTGCCTTCTTTTTCGCTGCCTTCTTTCGTGCCGCCATGCCGTGTCTCCGTGTGGGATCGACCACAACGGCACATCGCGCGAGGAGTTCCACGCGGAGGCATCGTGAAACGCGATCGGCGGACGGTTGGCGCCCTGGAGTCTTTTCGAGCAGACGTTAGTCACACCCAACCTCATGCCGGGGAGCGCTCCCTCTCGAGTACCTTGGGGTAAACGCAGGAGCGCGTCTCGAAGCATGGACACGAGGACAACGTTCGTTGCCTGTCCGTCGAGACGGCCCTTCGGGCCTTCTCAGGATGAGGTGGTGCGGTTACGCGGCGACAGGAGACCGAAAGCCTCTAGCGCAAGGATGCAAGCCGCGCCGAGAGCACGCCCGCGATCAGCCGATTGCCGCGCGCGTTCATGTGGATGGGCCCGTAGAAGCGGCGCGGCTCGGGCTCGGCGGCGAGGCGGGAAAAGGTGTCGAACGTCGAGAGGCCGAGCGCCGCGGCGCGCTGCAGCAGCGGTTGCAGCACGCGACGCTGCGCCTCTGCCGCGCCACCGCCTGCCCAGACCCGGACGTCGTACTGCGCCAGCAGCAGGATGCGCACGCCTTCCGTCCGTTGCAGCGCCGCCAGCCGGTCGACCAGCAGCCGGCTGATGGATGCTCCCGCGCCTGGGGGATGCACGCGCACCGAATAGCCCGTGAGATGCTGCAGCCCCGGCGGCAGGCCGATGAGGATCTGCTCCAGAATGCGCCGCAGGGCGACCGGCAGAAGCGCGCGATCCGGCACCGGCACGCCGCGCGGAACCAGCCGGTCGTGCTCGACGTCGAACCAGGGCTTGTCGTGCCACCACAGCCGCCGCATTTCGGTTCGCCGCACGTCGTCGGCGATCAGGCCGACGATCATCACGTCCGGCCGGTGCCGGGCCGCCAGCCGCTCGGCGCGCAGCACGGTCTGGTCGAAGCCATAGCCGCTCACGCCGCCGTTCAGAACGCGATGCCCGATCAGGCGCTGGAGCTGCGCGGGCCACGCGTCGAGGTCGCCCACATGCTCTCCGTACGTAAAGGAATCGCCGACCGCCAGCACGAGAGGTGAACCGGCGGCGGCCGCCACCTCGCCCGTGAAACGCAAGCCGTCGGCGTCGATGGTGACGGCGCCGCCGTCCCGCACATGCCCTCTCACGCCCGGGCGGGGGACGTAACCGAGTTCGACGTCGTGGACATGCAGGACCTTGTCGGCCATGGCGCTACCGGCGTCAGGCGTCGCGCGGCGCCGGCGAACCGGGCTTCGGCGAACGCGGCTTCGGCGGTTCCGGCGCGGAGGTCCAGTCGACGCCTTCCATCGTGCGCAGCAGCGCCTTGGCGGCCATCGCGTCGGCGCCGTTTTCGCCCAGCCAGGTCGACCAGGCGGGATCGCCGTCCTCAAGGATCGCGGGCATGCGCGGATCGCCCTCGCCGCTCTTGATCGTGCGGCGGATCAGTTCGTTGGCCGGCACCGTGGCCATGACGCAGAACAGCAGCGGCGCGGGCTGGCCCTCGATCGCGTAGCGCCGCCACACGAAGGCGAAGCCGCGCGGCTGGCCGTCGCGCGGATCGATCGTCCACTGCTTCGTCGCGGTCGCGCCCGAAGGCTTCGTCACCTCCTCGCCCTCGTTGAAGGTGCGGAAGACGACGATGCCGCGCTGGCCGGCATGGAACGGCGTGCGGAACGGCTCCTTCTGGTCGATCGTCTCGGAGCGCGCATGGATCGGCCGCGGGCGTCGCCAGTCGCGCGGATCGGGAAAGCCCCAGCGCATCGGCACCACGCGACGCTGGCCGGCCTCGGCATCCCACACGATCACCGGCACCGCCGCGCCGACGCGATAGGTGACGATGCCGTCCTCACCGGTCGTCCCCCCACCGTCACCGTCGCCTCCTGCGTCGTGCCCACCGTCCGCGGAGAGCGGTTGCGAGAAGGCGACCACCTCGCGCCACGAAGCCTGGGCCGTGAACTTGCCACACATGCCGCCACGCTAGCATCGCTTCCGCCGCCCGCGCCATCGCGGCCCGGCGATCGCGCGGCCCGCTGCAGATTCCTCTCTACGCCCGTCTTCTCAGGATCGCGTAGCTGAACCGCTGTTCCGTCCCCCAGGGTGTCCGGTGCGTTTCCAAGGCTTCGTTGGTCAGGCTGAACGCGGGGCCGACGCGCGCCGCCAGCGTTGCAGGGCTGTAGCGCTGTACCGGAAGGCCGCTGCACTTGTCGGGACCGTCCAGCGCGAACGTCGCCATGATGACAATGGAGCCCGCCGATGTTCCTGCCTCCAGGGCCGAGAGGTAGGCGGCCTGACTGTCCGGCTCGGTGAGGAAGTGAAAGACCGCGCGATCGTGCCAGACGGCAAACGCGCGGGACGGGCGCCACTGGGTGATGTCGGCCGCGATCCACGCGACCTTGCCGGCCTCTCTCCCGAGCCGCGTCCTGGATTTCTCCAGGGCAGCTTCGGCCACATCGAGAACCGTCAGGTCCGTGTAGCCCCGGGCGATCAGGTCGTCGACCAGCCGCGATGCACCGCCCCCGATGTCGACGATCGCCGACGCACGATCGGGCATCGCCGATTCGATGAGTTCGAGAGACCGCACCGAGTGCGGCTGAAACCAGCTCACGGCCGTATCAGCCTTCGTCGAATAGACTTCTTCCCAATGGCTGCGCGTGCCGCTCATGGGTGCCTCCTTTCATCCGGCGACACGCGCCAGAAGCCGGCCAACCCTGCTGCCAATCGGGGGCGACTGCCAGCCCAATCCATTTTGCCGCCGGCGCCGAGAATGCGGCGTTTGAGCGAAGGGCACCGGCAGGGCAAGGTGTCGGCGCGCGCCGGCGGCCGGTGCTGGAGAAAGACACATGCGGACCCTCGGCAACATCCTGTGGCACATCCCGTTCCTCGGGTTCCTGACGGCGGCCTTCTACTGGCTGCTCGGGCTGGTGCTCACCCTGCTGGTCGTCACCGCGCCGCTCGGGCTGGGGCTGATGGAGTTCGGCAAGTTCCTGCTGGCGCCATTCGGCAACGAGATGGTGAGCAAGGCCAGCCTCAACGTGAAGCAGAACCCGGTGTGGGAAGCCTATTCGACGATCGTGATGATCCTCTACCTGCCGTTCGGCGTGCTGTTCGTCATCCTGAACGCGATCCAGGTGTTCGCGCTGTGCTTCTCCATCGTCGGCATCCCGGTCGCGCTGGTGATCGCCAAGTCGCTGGGCACGGTGCTCAACCCGGTGAACAAGGTCTGCGTCCCCTCCGCCGTCGCCGAGGAAATGGCCCGCCGCAACGCCGCCGTCGAGATCGACCGCCGGCGCGGCTGACGCGGCGCCGTAGCCCCTCGTCGTCGCAGGGTTACTCATAAGAGTTAAGGGTCCCTCGCTTACGCTCGGGATGACAATTTTGCCGGGATTGGCGCAGTGCGCCGACCAAACAAGTGGTGTCATCCCGAGCGTGAGCGAGGGACCTTTCACTTTCTTCAGAACGCCATCCACCCTGGCCCTTTGTAGGGAGAGGAGAACGATTCCTGTTCTTCCGGAATGACCCTATCGCGCGGCCAGCGCGGTCGCGCGCAGGCGCGGCCAGTCGCGTGCCCAGCAGCAGCGATGGTCGAAGTCCGGCTCGACGATCAGTGTCGCCGATGCGCCGAGCTTGTCGACGGCCGAGGCGACCGAGGCGACGGGCACGACCTTGTCTTGCCGTCCGGCGAACGCGACCGTGCGCACCCGCGAGAGGCGGTCGATGCGGTCGAGCGGCAGCGGCGCGCCGTCGAGCGGCGACACGCCCAGGCGGCGCGTCCAGTCGGCCACGTCGAGCGGCGCGGCCACGGTGACGAGCAGCGCCACGTCGCTGCGTCGCGCCGCGACGAGGGATGCGATCACGCCGCCGCCGGAATAGCCCACCAGCACCAGCTCGCGTCCGGGATGGCGCAGGCGCTCGCGCGTCACGACATCGTCGACCGACGCCACGACATCGGCGGCGAAGCGGCCGGTCGTCCACGCGCGCACGCTACAGCGTGGATCGGCGCGGCCGGCCGCGAACTGACAGGGCCGCGCGATGTAGAGGACGGCGGGTCCGGGATCGGCGGCGGCGAGGCGCAGCGCGACCGGATCGGCCGGCGTCGGATCGGAGGACGGGGTGCGCGCGTCGAGATAGGCCAGCCCATCGCCCTCGACATAGACGAACAGCGGGCCGGGCCGTCCGTCGTCGCGCCGCCAGGTCTGCAGATCGAAGCCCGCGCCGGTCGACGTTGCCGCTTCAAGACTCGCCGCGCGTGCGATCCCCGCGGCGGTCTCGTCGCGCCCTGCTCCGCCGGTACTGCAGGCGGACACCGTCGCGGCGAGCGCAACGAGTGCCGCGACGACAGCCGCTGAAGGAAGCCCGATCGGAATGGCCGCTCAGAAGCGCAGGTTGAGGCGCACGCTGCCCGACCACGACGACAGCGCGTAGCGGCCGATCGAGTTGTAGCCGCCGTCGATCGAGGCCCAGAGCGCGTCGCTCAGCGGGACGGTCGCGCCCGCGCCCACGGTGCCGCCGGTGTAGCCGTTGGCGCCGCTGCCGGTCGGTGCGTAGAAATCCTGCTCGATGGTGGCGCGGATGTAGGGCTGCCACTTGTCGAGCGGCAGGCTGATGAAACCGCCGGCCGAGCCGCGCGTCAGCGCCGTGGTCTGGCCGGGCACGACGACGAGGTTGCTGTCGGTGTAGCCGTAGCTGTTGATCGGCGAGTAGAGGATCGAGACCATCGGCGCCAGCACCACGGCGCCGACCTTGTAGTAGCCGTTCAGCCCGCCCTGGAAGTTCCACTGGCTGCTGGCGTAGTTGGCGCGATAGTTGAAACCCGAGTTGGTCATCGCGTTGGTGCCGGCGCTGAAGCCCGCCATCGCCGAGACGTTCCAGTGCTCGTCGAGCTGGTAGCCGGCATAGGCGGTGACGCCGAAGGTCGAGTTGGTCGAGGCGAAGCCGCCGCTCAGCGTGCCGCTCGAGCCCTGCCATGCGCCGCTGAGGCCGAGCAGCAGCTTGGGCGTGATCTGCTTCTGCACGCCGAGCTGCGCGCCGTAGCTGCCGATCGAGTAGCCGCCGGTCGCCAGCGTGTTGGTGGCCTGGCCGCCGCCGGTCTGCGCCCAGACCTGCCAGCTCATCGGATCGTCGCCCGCCGACACGCCGCTGTGCAGCGGCGCGAGGCCCGAGGTCGAGCGCGGGCCGGGCAGCGACGGTCCCATCAGCGTCTGCTGGATCACCGAGCTGATGCCCGGCAGCGTGACGTAGGCGGTGGTGTTGGTCTGGCTCTGGATGCCGCTGCTGACGGCGGTGCTCTGCGCCGTGGTCGAGGGCGAGACCGGCGCGGCGACGGTCGTCGTCCCGGGCGAGAGCTGCGCGTGCGCCGGAGAGGCCAGCACCGCACCCGAGGCGAGCGCCGAGAGCGCGATCAGTTTCTTACTCATTTGATGTCCTATGGTTGCTTTTTCTTGGAGCCGAGGAAGAGGATGCGGCCGACCGCCTCGCGGTCGACGCTGGCGGCGGCGATGGGCTTGCCGTCGCGCTTGACGTCGGTGACGGGCGTGCCGTCGCCCCAGTCGACCAGCGCGCCGCTGCCGTCCTTCGCCATCGAGATGCGGACGCGCAGCGTCTGGGCCGTCGTGTCGGGCGCGTAGATGTGCTCGACGAGATGCAGCCGGTCCTTCTCGCCGACGCGCGGCGGCCGTCCGCCGGCGTTCAGCGCCTCGACGGCGGCGCGCGGCTCGACCGGCAGCAGCAGCGCCACCTTGACCGGCGGCCGCGGCGGCTCGGCGATCGGCAGGCCCAGCCTGATCTCGCGGATGCCCGGCTGCAGCGGACCGACGTCGAAGGTGCCCTTCTCGCCGATCTGGGGCGGGGGCGGATCGTCCTTCGGCGGATCTTCCCAGGGCGGACGGTCGCGCGGCGGATCGTCCTTCGGCGGATCGTCCTTCGGCGGATCGTCGAGCTCGACGATCTCGATGATGGGATCGTCGGGCGGCGGGTCGCCTTCGGGCAGGATCTCGGTCCACGGATCCTCCGGCGGCAGATCGGGCGGCGGATCGGGATCGGGCGGCGGCGCGCACTGCCACCACGGGGTGCAGGGGTCCATCTGGATGAACCCCATCTTCTCGAACTTGCGCACGAACGAGACCGTGCCGATCGTGTCGACGGGTCCGCGCCCGCCTCCCACATTCACCGGCCAGCCGTCGCGCACCGTGTCGACCGGCGGCGTGCCGTCGCCCCAGTCGACGATGGTGCCGCCGCCGGTGCGCGGCACGGTGATGCGGGCGCGAATGTCCTTCTTCGGGTCGGGCCGCACATAGGTGTGCATGACGAGATTGCCGCGCGGCCCAGCGCCGGGCGCGGCGGGAACGACCAGGCTGACGGTCACGCTGGGCAGACGCTTGGTGCCGGTGGGCAGCGCGCGCTGCAGGTCGGCGAGCGGGAGCGCTATGTCGCGCACGCCGGGCGCGAGCGGGCCCAGCGAGAACTGGCCCTTGCCGTCGGTGCGGAGCGGTGTGCGGTTGCCGCCCTTGTCGTCGGTGCTGACCAGCGGCACATCGCGCGCCGGCCGCAGCCCCTTGCTCGCCGAGACCAGCGCCGTCGAGCGGGTCACGGACGGAACGGCCGGCGCGGCGACCGGCGCGGTTCCCGTCGTCGTTGTCTTTGTCGTCGCCGGCGGGCGATCGCGCGGCGCCGGCTGAACGGGTGTGGACTGGACGGGCGCGGGCGGAACCGGAGCTTGAGGCTGGACGTCGCTGCCGGAGGCCGAGCCGGTGCGCGGCGCGATGCCGGCCGGCGCGCCGGGCTGCAGGCCAGGCGCCACCGGCACCACGACCGGCGGCGGAGGTGGTGGGGGCGGAGGCGGCGGTGCGACGCGCGGTTGGGGCGCCATGCCGCCACCGCCCGGTCCCATCGGGCCCTGGGCAAGCGCCGGCGATCCCAGCAGGCCGAGGCCCGCCGCGAGCAGAGGCAGCAGGCGGCCCCGCGATCCGCGATTCACTTGACGGTGTACCTTCCCCCGCCGGTACCGCCGTAGCCGTTGGGCGTAGTCCCCGGGTTCGTCTCAAATCTGCCGCCCCCGGTGCCGCCGACGCCGTTGATCGGATCCTGTTTCAGGTTCGTCTGAAATCTGCCGCCCCCGGTGCCGCCGATACCGTTGGTCGGGTTACCGGGGATGTTGGTCTGGAACTTGAGGATGACCGTGTCACTTGCCTTGGCGACCGTGAAGGTGCCGATCTCGCTGCCCACCGGGAAGTCGGTGCGGGAGGCCGGCGTGCCGTTGACGAAGGTCGTCATGCTCACCGTGCCGCCCGGCACAATCGGCAGCGCCACGTCGTAGGTGCCGGGCTCGAGCTGCCTGAAGGTCGTCTGCCCGCTGCCGTCGGTCTTCGCCGTCGAAATGGGACCGGCGCCCGACTGCTTCCGCACCATGACGTTGACGCTGGGGATCGGGTTGTTCGAATTGTTGGCCACCGGATTCGCGGGACCGGCCTGACCGCCGGGCGTCGCGAGTCCTCTCTTGATGTCAACACTGCCGGTATTGACCTGGCTTCCGCCGGACGTCGTGAGCTTCTTGATGTCCGTCTGGGCATCCTGATCGATGTGATCGCGGTTTGAGGTGCTGGTCGCGCTGCGCGTCTGAGGTTGGGGGACGGGCTGGGGGATCGACGGCGCGACGACCGGCATCGGGGGCGGCATTTGCGGCGTCACGACCGGCGCCTGCGGCGTCATCGTGGGAGCCTGCGGAGCCGCCGGGGCGACGCGCGGCTGGGGCGTCATCGCCCCGCCGCCCGGTCCCATCGCGCCCTGCGACAGGGCGGGCGACGCGGCAAGCGCGAGGCCCGCGGCCAGGAGTGTCGAGAGACCGGCAGCAGCACGCCGCGAGGCGCACGATGCCCCTGGAGACCTTTTACCCATGCGCATCGCAGCCTCGCTCGAATTGAGATCGACGGTCAGGTCCGCAGCAAACTTGGGAAGGTCGTTGCCCGCAGAGTACCGATCCCACGGCTTCAGATCTCAACGGTAGGCAAGCTGACAAAGCGAGTTTTTGCAGAAACCATGAAACCGCACAAGGAACGCGGGCAAATCCGCACTGCCGCCTTCCGCGTCGCGATGTGCAGGGACCGGCTGAAACCCGCGCTGGCAGGTGCGGACTCATTGGTCCGGCATTTTGTCGTTTTCGTCCTGCCGGCGGCGACTGGTCGCTGCTACACTTGCCGTTACCCCGATTTCGCTCGCGCGTAGCGCCGGAACATGCCGCTCCACTGGACCGCACAATCCAATCCGCCGCTCGTCACCATCGTCGCCGAGGGCGATGTCACGAAAGCAGACGTCGAGGAGGTCCTGGCCTTTCTCGTCCGTGCCGACCTGGTGCGATGGCGCAAGCTGTTCGACGCACGCAACGGCCAGGGAAGATTGACGCCAGAAGACGTCGAGGCGATCGGCGTCCGCATTCGCGAGGCCACCCGCACTCAGGATGTCGGCCCGCTGGCCTTCGTGATGCCCACCGGCGCCGAGAAGCCGGAGCTGCGGCGGATGCTCGGACTCGTCGCGGCCGCGCCACGACCGATGCGGCTTTTCCGCCGGATCGCACCGGCGCGCCGCTGGATCCTGAAGACGGAAGCCTGAAAAGAAAAAGCCCGCCTTGCGGCGGGCTTCGTCTCGTCGGGTTAGAGTCTGTCCGCTTCAAGTCAACCCGCGCACCTCATCCTGAGGAGCGGCCGCAGGCCGCGTCTCGAAGGATCGGCAACGGACGTGGTGCTCGTGCCCATGCTTCGAGACGCGCTCCTGCGGAGCGCTCCTCAGCATGAGGTTGGTGTTGGTGATTCTATCCTACTCGGAAAGACTCTAGCGGTTCTCGGACTGGCCGGGCTTCTGGCCCTGACCCTGGCTCTTGTCCGAACCCTGCTGCTTGTCGCCCGGGTTCTGCTTCTGGTTCTGCTGCTGCTCCTTCTGAGCCTGCTCCCGCTGCTGGTTCGGGGTCTGGTTCTGGTTCGGAGTCTGGTTCTGATTGTTGTTGTTCAAGGAAATCTCCATCCGATGTGCGCGGCCGGGACGGCGGCGCTTGTACCGAAGGAACGGCCCTTTCGACGAACCGGTTGCCCACTGTCGCAAAGATGAGTCGCAAAGATGAATCGTGGCACAGGGTCCGCCACCGGACCGACGCGGCGGCATTCTTTCTCACACCTCGCGCAGGCGCTTCACCCGCTCGCGGCCCTTCTCGATCGCATCGCCCACCGTCCCGCGCGGCGTCGCATCGGGTGCGGGACGTTCGCCGTATTTCCCCGGCGCGATGCGCGCGACGTACCACTTGATCGCATCGACATAGAGACGGCGCGCGGTGGCGTCGGCCGGCGTGGCCTCGCGGGCGACGCGGATCGCATCCTCGGCCAGCGCGTCGGCCAGCGTCGCGCGCGCCAGCGCATAGCGGCTCCGGAACGCGCTGTTCTCGCGCAGCCATTGCCGGACGGTCCCGGCC
Organism: Reyranella humidisoli; assembly: GCF_019039055.1. Taxonomy (NCBI): domain Bacteria; kingdom Pseudomonadati; phylum Pseudomonadota; class Alphaproteobacteria; order Hyphomicrobiales; family Reyranellaceae; genus Reyranella; species Reyranella humidisoli. The sequence goes on along the minus strand of NZ_JAHOPB010000001.1, from coordinate 2,642,865 downwards.
AGCGGCATGCGCCGCGCGCGACAGACTTCGTGCAGCAGATTCCCTTCGGCGATGCGACGGCAGATCTCGGCCGCCAGCGCATCCGTGAGGCGCACCGGACGGTCGTCCATCACCCTGGCTCCCCCCTTGGCTCGCCGGGCGCCGCTTCGGCGCGGCCGGCCACCTTCCGGCCGAGGCGGCGACGGTTCACGCGCATCAGCGCGACCGTGGCGGCGCGCGACTGGCCGGGCGACAGCCCCGCCTCCCGGCGGCGCCGGCGGATCAGGTCGGGATGACGCGCCATCGCCCCGGCGATCTCGCCGTCGGTGCAGCCCGCGGCCACCAGCCGCCGCAGCCGCGCGGCATCGTCGGCGCTCCAGGGACGGCCGCGACTCATGGCGCGCCTCCCGCCCGTGCCCGATGTGTGGTCGCGATGTCGTTCGGCATGTCGCTCCTCCGCGCGGCCTTGTCGTCGCCGCAAACGCGCGCCACCGTCGGCGCATGAAAAGATCCGTGCTTCTCCCGCTCGCGCTGGCGCTGTTCGCCGGCCCCGCGCTCGCGCAGACCAAACCGGCGACACCGCCCGCACCGCCGGCCGCTGCGGCGAAGCCCGCCGCCTGCGCCAGCGCCGGCACGCTGCCGCAGAACTGGTCGGGCCAGGCCTATGCGATCGACGGCGAGCAGCTGGGCGGCGTCGGGCTGAAAGCGCCGCTGAAGCTGTGGGGACTGCAGGCGCCGGCGCTGCGCGACGCGGCAAAGGCCGAGACGGTGGGCGGCATGCGCGCGCGCGCGACTCTCGAGGACCTGCTGGCGCGCGCCGACCACAAGGTGAAGTGCCGCATCGCCCGCTTCGATTCCGACTGTCGCCTGGTGGCGCAATGCGCGCTCGACGAGGCGCAGCCGGTCGATCTCGGTGGCGCGATGCTGGCCTCGGGCGTGGCCTGGGGCCACGAGCTGGAGGACGCGCTGGCCTGGGAGCCGCGTGCCAGCCAGCGCTACGCCGATGCCGAGTTCGAGGCCCGCAAGGCGCGCAAGGGCATGTGGCCGGCCTGGCTCGGGGAAAAATGACATTGTCCCGAGCGGTGTGAGGATACCCCCCTCGACTCCACCGCCGACCGGTGCTTGTCTGGATGCGGGGATTGGGGAATCCGCATGACATTGGGAACGACCACGGCCGGGGACGGCCGTGTCGACGCATCGACCGACACGCCGGCCGGACTGCGGCCGCCTACAACCTTGGGTCCTGCCGCCGGCTGGCGCGACGGGATCAAACGCATCGCCGCGCCGGCGAGCCTGGGCCTCGTGGCGGGCTTCTGCCTCGCCGTGGCGACCGGCGCCACGCATGCCGGCGGCGACGTGCGCACCGCCTTCCTGCTGACCGGGGCGGCGATCCTCGTCACCGGCATCAGCGTGTTCAGCAGCTGGGCGGTCGGCCAGTGGACCGACCACGCCCGCCGCCGCCGTCGCGCCGCGGTCGCCGGCCTGCATGTCGCGCGCCTGCGCACGCTGCTGCTCGAACTGGAGACGCTGGTGACGAATCCGCGCTTCGCCGCCGATGGGCTGCAACCGGGCACGCCCTGCTTCGAGGCGGCGCGCAGCGTTCTGCGGCGCATCGGCGACGCGGGCGAGGTCACTGCCGACTTCGAGGACCTGGTCGAAAGTCTCGAAGATCTCGACATGCTGGAGCGCGCGCGCTGGGCGTTCCAGACCGCCCGCACCCGGTTCCGCCCGCCCGAGGCCGCCGCGCAGGATGCCGGGGCGCTGGCCCGCTGGCTCGACGTCACGCTGCGCGACGAGCCGGTGCGCGAGACTCTGGTGCCGCTGATCCATCATCTCGAAGCGACCGAGCGTCACCTCGCGGCCCGCGCCGCCGGCTGAGCCGCGGCCGCCAGCGCCGCATCGACCGCGCGCTCGACGTCGCGCTCGGCGATGCCCAGTTCGCGCGCCCGGTCGGCCAGCATGTCGCGCGTCGCCAGGCGCGCGGCCCGCGCCGAGAAACCGGCCTCGCGCTCGAAGCCCAGGCAGTCGCGCGCATCCTCGACCAGCAGCGGATGCGCCGGCGCGGTCGCGGATGCGCGGCGCTTCATGTCGGTGCGTCGCATCACGTCCACTCCGGCGGGATCAGGGCTTCGAGCCGGGCCAGCGTGTTGGCCGTCGGGTTCCAGCCGGGACGCGCGGCCAGCCGCAGCGTCTTCTCGTCGACCCCGGCGCGGGCCGCGACCTCGCCGCGCGGCATCATCGTGGCGGCGAGCCAGCGGCGGACACGGGCGACGGCGAGGGTCGTGGGTGAGGTCATGGCCCGAAAGCATATCCGGATTCTTTTCCTACACAAGACGGATTCCGGAAAAAACTCCGCTCGGATTCTATTCCTGACTCTGGCATAGTGCGGGCATGGCCTTCGATGCCAACCAGCGCCGCCGCGCACTCCGCCGCTTCATGGAGGGAGCCGGCCTCAACGTCGCCCAGTGGGAGACCCTCTCGGGCCTCGGCGACGGCACGCTGCGCAAGTTCCTGGACGATCCGACCGGCGCCAAGACGCTGACCGACAAGACCTATTCGAAGCTGGCCGCGGGCGCGGCGCGCAAGACCGGCCGCGCCGTCGGCGTCGCCGAGCTGCAGGGCGAGACCGCCGACGAGAGCGTGGGTTCTGCAAGCGGGGCGATCGGCGACATCGCGGGCAACGTCGCGCCCGCCTTCGACGCGCCGGCGCGACCGATGATCGGCCACATGCTGCAGGACGTGCCGCTCTACGGCACCGCGATGGGCGGCGACGGCAACGGCGAGTTCGAGATGAACGGCACGGTGATCGACCATGTCGCGCGCCCGCCGGGCATCCAGGGCCGCGGCGACGTATTCGCGCTGAACGTGGTGGGCGATTCGATGTGGCCGTGGCGCAAGCCCAACAGCCTGATCTACGTCGAGCGCGACCGCGCGCCCAGCGTCAACGACCATGTCGTGGTCGAGTTCAGGCCGATCGCCGGCTCCAGCGTGCGCCAGACCGTGGTGAAGCTTCTGGTCGGCCTCTCCGGCAACCGCCTCAAGCTCGCCCAGTACCGCCCTGCCAAGGAATTCGAGGTCGACCGCAAGACCGTCTTCCGCGTGTACCGCGTGCTGGAGTGGGATGAGTTGATGAAGGGTGGGCGATAAAGGAGGCGAGCAAGGCTCGCCTCCTTTATCGCCAGTTAGCGTCAGGGCTGAGCTGAGCAAAGCTCAGCCCGTTAGCATCAAGACATTGCGCGGCAATGTCCGGGAGCGTCGGTGAAAGAACGACCACCCACGCCCCCGTCATCCTGAGCGAAGCGAAGGATCTCCCGCCCGCCCGAGAGTCTGCCGAGCGCCTCGCAAGGCCCTTCCCAGCGCTCCGGACGACGGAACCAAATCCGGACTTGCATCCGGATTATCCTTGAAAAATCCGGACTCCAATCCGATACTGTCCGGATGCCCGACAGTCTCTCCCCACACCCAAAAGAGACCGTCACCGACCTCATCCGCCGCCACCGCCGTCCCCTCCCCGCGCCCGCCTTCGCGACCGGCGCCGACGATCCTGCCGCCGCCAGGAGAAGCTGGCGCGCCCGAGCCGTCGCCGCCTGTCACGCCGAGATCGCCCACCGTAGCCGCGACTTCACCCGCGTCGAACGCACGCTCGGCCTCACCTTCGACCGCTGGCTCGAACCCGACTGCGAACAACTCGGCCAGTTCCCCCACGAAGCCCACGCCGGCACCGCCCTGGTTTGGCTGTCACACCTGCAAACCCACGAAGGCGAGAAGCGCACGCCGTGGAATGGCGTGCCCTTCAAATGCTGGCGGGAACCCGAGCGTCAACGCTGGATAGCCAAGCGTCACAAGCTGTGGAGCGGGTTCGTGGGCCAGGTCGAGCGCTATCGACAAACGCGTAGAACACCAAACGGATCAATTTCTTTGCAAAAAGCGCAAAGCTTTGACGAGATTTTTAGTCGCCATGCTCACGAGAGCAATGACGCGCGTCGGGAATCGAATAAAGCACGCCCAACGCGCGTCGCTACTTGCCTTACTTCTTCGAACGTTTTGCCGGCGGCCGATCAGGCCGTTGAGTCAGCACAGACGCCCCAAGACTCCTGATTTGAGCGTTGGACAGTGAAGCAGGCTTCGTCATCGCTTTCGATGCAATGGTTCCAAGTTTTGACGAGGACTTCTCGTTCTTAGTCATGATTGTTTCTCTTAGTGATGGGAGCGAGATAGAAGTAGGTGGCGGCCTTAGTCGCCACCTTCCGGTTCCTTTCTCGCAATGCCCTTCAAAAGCGCACATGCGAAATCGCGTTCAAGATTCACTCTCCTAACTATGTCGAGTTCATCTTGTCGCGGGTCTCATCTTGCTTTGCTAGATGAGCGCCCGATGATGTAAGAGTCCGCCATGTACTTGGCCTAAGCTGAGTACATGGCGGATATGTAAGTCTTATGGTCTTCTCATATCCGCACTCTCCATACGGGCTGCGTGTTCGTTGGGGGTTCTGCCCTTGGTGCTGCTGTGGAAGGTTCGCACCTTGGACACTCGATCGAGCGGCGGCCTAACGGCCGCCGTTTCTTTTTGCGGCTAGCGCTTTCCTTGTTGATAGGCTGGAGGCGCGAGATGCCATCGCGAGTTGCGTGTTTCGATCTTCTCTTCAGCTCGCAGAACCATCAGAGCCTGCTTCAAAGTGCTCTCACTAATTGGACTGGCGAGATTGAGGTGATGAGCGATTAGGTTCCTGATGTCGTTCCGACTGAGGCCCCTATCGTCGTTTTGAGTAATGAGCTCATGCACCGCTACTCGCACACGTCCCTTCTGTATGCGGCGGCCCGACGCCCGCGCCGCGCGTAGCCTAGGAGTCGCCAGGGGCCTTGAGGCGGACGGCTGCTCCACGCTCTCCCAAGCTGTCTCAATCAGTTGCGGTAGGGCAGCCTTCAACGCAGCTAGGAAGGCCGCTCGGAATTCAGGCGGTGAGGGCATAATAACCTGCGGTACATTATTTTTCCTACGGTACATTATTTTTCTTGGCGCATACAAGCACGCCGGCAGGTACCGTGCAACCGCCATGAAACCGAACGATTGTGAATTCAACTAATCAATTGATTTTAAATAATAATTTCCAATTGACGATTTTTGTCAGGACCAAAGCTGACAGGGCTACTTTTGGGAACGCAGTTTCGATAAGCGGATGCCCCTCACGGGACCATAACTTCCAATCCTCTTTTGCAGGTGACGATCATGAGTGAAGGAGAAGAGAAGCTGCTGTTTGCACTGGCGCGCATGGTCGACCAGTACCTCCGCACATACGACGGAGAATGAGACCGCGATGGCACGCTGGACAGTAGGGCCATGGGCGCCGACGAGTCCGCCATTCTTGCGCTGGTTGAATACGGGATGATGGAAGACGCCACCGAGAATCGAATCATGGGTCGCTGGACCGACGCCGGCAAGAAACTCCTCTTGTCCTGATACAACGCGGTCACGCTCATTCTTCGGAATCGGGCTAGGCTGTGCGGTATCGCCCGCTATTCCTGATCGCTATCTGCGAACGCAATCTCAGGTCCGATTTCAAGTCCATGGCTGAGCACTTTGAGGTATCCGCATTTGGAAAAGCGGATCGCGTAGTGCCGGAAGTCGCGAAGATTCGACGACACATTCTGCGCGAGCCGCTTTACCCAGTCGGAGCCGACGACCTGGCACAGTTGATCGTGGCAGTGGCGCGCCGTCAGCGGCAGCATCATCTCCGAATAGAGGCTGTGAGCTTCCACGAAGCCGAAAGTGAAGGTCCGGCTGAAGGTGCCGGCCGTCCGGTAGTATTGGACTCTGGCGATCAGATCCATGTCGCGGAACTAGATCTTCAGCTCGTCGCAATGACCGTACATCGTGTCGAGCTTGAGAATGGGTTTGAACTCCACGGACATCGCGCGCCTCCGCTCGCACGATATCGCCGGGGACGATGAAGTCCATGCGGATCAAATGACCCGAGTCGTTCCTCTCCTGGCCTAAACGCCCCTCACCTCACCACCGGCAGCGGCCGGATCTCCGCCTTCGCCAGCACGCCGAGCGCGAAGATGCGGCGGGCGACGACCAGGGCTTCGCCGGCGGTGCCGACGACGGCGGCGGCGATGCGGTCCTGGGCGGCCTTCATCGCGAACTCCACCACCGTACTCATGACGGCGGTCGAGGAGGCCGAGAACAGGACGTGCGAGACGATGCGCCAGACGGCGCGCGCGCCGTGCCGCAGCCCGTAGATCTGCATCAGGTCCTTCACCAGCGCGAGGCCGATGCCGACCACGACCAGCGCGTCGAGCGCGGGATGCGGGCAGGCCGCGACGCCGAGGCTGGCGCGAAGGGCTGCGCGCTGGATACGCTCGTCGGCCAGGCGATCCATCGGCACAAAGATCTCGCGGTTGAGAAGATCGATCACGTCGGCGTCGGTGTGCTGCGGCTGCAGCGCGGCGGACACGGTGTCGAGCCTGTCCCGCACCGCCGGGTTGCCGGCATAGAGCGCCTTCAGCACGCCGATCAGCCGGCCGCCGCTGCCGACGCCACCCAGCCGCGTCAGATGCTCGGCGAGCTCGCGCGCCCGCTCCGCCGATTTCAGGCGCGCATAGGCGCGGGCCTGGCCTGCCACCAGCCACAGCGTCGAGCCCAGCAGCGCCACCAGCACGGCGAACTGCGCGAGGTCGAGCAGGCTGCCGCGCTCGATCGCGCCGCGCAGCAGCGAGACCGCGCCGTCCACGACCACCAGCAGCAGCAGGAGCGCAGCCGAGCCCAGCGCGAGGCGCGCGGGCCAGCGCATCGCCGGCGGGCGCGGCGCGGCGTCGGGCAGGCCCGACAGTGGCGCGTCGATCGACGGCGTCTCCGCGGGCGGCAGCTCGCCCGGCCGGAACTCCATGTCGACGAGGCGGCGGGGCCGCGGGGTGGAGGCGTCGGTGGTGGGCGTGATGCTCATGGGCCTGTCCGGGCGAGAAGGAACTGGAGGACCTTGTCGAGATTGACGTGCGGCAGCGGCCGGTCGGCGAAGCCGGGGCCGAGGCGCGGCGGCTCGAAGCGGCGGATGTTGAAGCCGGTCTCGTCCCACTGGTCGGCCGCCGGGATCGTGCCGGGGATCACGCCGGGCTGGATGTCCAGAACCTCGGCGCGCCCGGCGGGGATGCCGCGCAGGAAGGGCGTGGCGAGGTCGTTCACCTTGAGCTTGAGATCGGTCGTGGCCTTCACCGAGGCCACGGCCAGCAGCCCCGACTGGCGCGCGGTCGCGAGCAGGAACGGCTCGCCCACCATGTCGCGCAGCAGGTTGACCAGGTTGGCGTGCTGGTCGGCGGTGACGTGGTCGGCCTTGGTCGCGACCAGCGCCAGCCGCTCCACCTTCGCCATCGGCAGCAGCTTGAGCAGCGGATGCTTGAGGTCCTCGAAGGCGTCGCTGATGCTGCGGATGGCGAGGCCGAGATCGGCGAAGGGCTCGCGGCCCTGCTGCAGCGCCGACAGGAGATCGACCAGCAGCACCTGCTTGCCGAGGCGGCCGAAGACGTCGCCGTAGAACTGGCGCACCTGCTTCAGATAGGTGGCGTGACGGCGCAGCAGCGCCGCGCCCATGGTGCCGCGCTTCGCCGCGCCCAGACCTGCGCCGAATCCCGGGCGCACGGTCGAGAGCGGAAAGAACAGCGCGTGCGGATCGAGGACCGCCGCGTCGCCGGGAATCGCATAGCGCCCCGGCTGCACGAAGCAGAGGCCGCGCTCCTGCCGGCAGCGCACGAGATAGTCGCGATAGAGCCCGGCGATGCGCGTGAGTTCCGCCTGGTTCTCGGGCGCGTCGGGATCGAGCGCGCGCACGGCGTCGAGCCACGGCGCCGCGAGATCGCGCCGGCCCGCGCTGTGGGCCAGCTCCTCCATCTGCCGCGACCAGTCGCGGAACGACTGGGTGAGCATCGGCAGGTCCAGCAGCCATTCGCCGGGATAGTCGATGAGATCGAGATCGGTCGTGACGGTGGACGAGACGACCGAGCGCAGCAGGCCGACATCGTCGTGGCGGATACGCACGCGCAGGCCGCTGAGGCCGGTGGTCGGCGCGGGCCAGGCGGGCGTCTCGCCGAGCAGCTGGGCCAAGCGCTCCTCGAAGGGAAAGCGCGGCACGCCCGGAATTTCGAGCAGCTCGACCGCGCGCACATGCTCGCGCCAGGGAAAGAACGGGAAGGCCGCCATCGGCGCCTGCGCGGCCGTGCGCAGCGCATGGGCGAACGCGGTGATGAACACGGTCTTGCCCGAACGCTGCAATCCGGTGACGGCGATGCGATGCCGGCGGTGCGACAGCGGCGAGGCGTCGAGCGCCGCGCCCACGCTCTCCAGCGCGGCGTCGGCCACGGTCTTCAGACGCGAAAGCGGTGTCACGAAATCATGCCCATCGAGGTTCGGCCAGCCCGGCCGCCGATGTGGGAACCCACCGTGTCAGAAGAAAGGCGGCCGTTGCCTCGCAGGCGCACCGCGCCCGCGGCGTCCGGCGTTCCGGCACTTCGACAACGACCTCATCCCGAGAGTCTGACTCGAAATCAAAGGAGCCAAAACAACAGGCCATGAAAAGCCCCGATAGCCTCATCCTGAGGAGCGCCGCGAAGCGGCGCGTCTCGAAGGATGGGCAACAGGCAAGGTGCGCGTGCCCATCCTTCGAGACGGCCTGCGGCCTCCTCAGGATGAGGTGAAGTTTGGGGCGCTTACCCGAACGCGTGGCCCCGCCGCACTGCGCCAATTCCCACGCATCGGCGCACGGTGCCCGCTCCAACAATGTTGTCATCGCGGGCGGGCTACCCCCCGGCCCCGGAGCGTGAGCGAGGGATCTTTCGCTTTCCGCACCTCGCTTGCCATCGCCGGCCGAAGAGCGCATACAGCGGCCGTCGAAAGACGGACATCTGATTTTGGTCCGCGTTACCGGTGAGAGCCGGGCAGCTCGCTCCACCGCGTTTGATCCTGAAAAATCGCAAGTTCGACACTCCAGCCACGCCTGCAGGTGCGGCGGGAGCGCATTTCTATTGTAGTGAAAGGGTATCCCATGACGACGGGAACCGTGAAGTGGTTTAACGCCCAAAAGGGCTTCGGATTCATCCAGCCGGACCAGGGCGGCGCCGATGCCTTCGTGCATATCAGCGCCGTCGAGCGCTCGGGCCTCGGCATGCTGAACGAGGGCCAGAAGGTCTCGTTCGAGCTGGTCGCCGACCGCCGCAGCGGCAAGATGTCGGCCGAGAATCTGCGCAACGTCGAGGCGTAAGCCTCTTCGGGAGCCGCCCTCGCGGGCGCTCCCCCGACGACTGCCGGGCCCGTTCCCTTCTCGCGAAGGGGGCGGGCTTTTTCTTGTGTTCAGAGCGGCGTGACGGCGACCTCGACCCACAGGCCGCGATAGGCGTTGCCCGCGCCGGTGAAGGCGCCCGAGACCGGCGTCACCTGCCAGATCTCGCGCGCCACCGCGACGGGGATGAGATTGCGCCCGCCGACGCTGCGGTTGGTCGGATCGAAGGTGATCCAGCCCGCGCCCGGCACGAACACTTCCGCCCACGCATGGGTCGATTCCATCTCCGACTCGAGGCGCTCGGGCCGGTACAGATAGCCCGAGCAGAGGCGCGCGCCGAAGCGCAGGCAGCGCGCCGCCTCGACGAACAGGACGGCGAGGTCGCGGCACGAGCCCAGGCCGCGCGCCAGCGTCTCGAGCGGCGTCTGCGTGCCCTCGCTCTCGCGGCTCTCGTAGCCCACGCGCGCCGCCACGCCCGCGCTCAGGTCCTTGAGCAGCGACAGCGTGTCGGTCGGCCGGCTGCGCACGAAGCCCTCGGCCCAGGCGAGCAGCCGGCGCTCGGGATCGAGATATTGCGGCACCACCAGCGCGCCGAGATCGCGCCAGTCGGCGTCGGTGTAGGCGAAGGGATAGGAGCTCGCGGCGGCGGCGATGTCGAAGACCGGCCACGGGTCGGCGCCCAGCACCAGCTCGGCCTCGCTGTCGACCACCAGCCGGTCGGCCGTGCCCTCGAACGATGCGGTCGCCACGGCATTGCCGAACACGTCGTGTGCCCAGGTCACGGCGGCGTCGGGCGTCACCGTCACGGCGTGCGACACCAGACGCAGCTCGCGGCTCTCGCGCGGCCGCAGCATCAGCCGGTGCGGCCCCAGCCGCACGGGCGAATGATAGAGATAGGTCGTGCGGTGGCGGATCCTGAGCGTGAGCATGCGATCTCCACCTGCGGCGCACCCTGCGCGCGCCCTGGCCCCGAGGGCCCGTGCCCGAAGAGTTCGACTGGCATCGCAGGCGCAGCACCGCTTGGCAACCGGCGGCAATGCGGCCATGGTCTGCGACCCCTGTCCGGAGGAGACCCATGACCCTGCGTCCGGAATATTCCCTCGGCCATTCGGCCTACAACGATTTCCTGTTCGGTCCGCTGGGCGCCGACTCTTCGGGCATCGACCTCACCGTGCTCTCGGCGCTGACGCGGCTCGGCCTCGATCCGTGGCAGGAGGCGGAGCGTCTGGCCGCGCTGCCGCGCGAGGCCGCGGTCGAGGCGCTGGCCCGCCACATCGCACAACTGCCGGACCATCCGTGGTCGGCGGTCGAGGCGGTGAAGATCGCCGCGCGCCTGATCGCGCTGCTGCCCAAGGGCGCCGTCGCCGCCATCCCGCAGACTGCGGAGATGCGCCAGGCCGCGCGCGCCGCATCAGCCACCGCAGGCCCACCGCCGGCCTCGGCCAAGCCGCGCGCCGGACTCCCGGCCTGGCTTGCCTGGGCCGCGCTCGCGATCGCGCTCTGCGTGCTGATCTTGCAGTTCATGCCGGACGGCAAGCTCGGATCCTCCGATCGCCGCGACCCGGAGCGGCCGATCCGCGCGGCGTGACGGCGACAGAGACCGGTTCACCCTCGGCCCACACGCAAAAAACCCATATCTGGCGTGCTTTCATGGCTTTCACGCCCCATATCCCGTGGCTTGTTGTTCTTGTTTTGTTCCATTACGAGTCACCTCCAGAAAGGAGGTGACGGATGGCTGGACTGACGCTTCATGACGTCGCCACGGGCACGCGGCCCGTCGACATCGAATGCGACCGGCGCACGCTCGCGCAGGCGCGCTCCTTCATCCGGGCGCGGTGAGGCGCGCCATGACCGACACCTCGCCCCCTCCTCCCTTCGTGCGCCCGCCCGGACCCCAGCGCGGCCGAATCCCGCGCGACCAGAGTCCGACCGCGCGCGGCTATCTCGTCAACGCCGCCGACATTGAGCGCGTCTATCCGCATGCCACCCAGGTCATCCAGCGCGGCCACTGGCTCACCTACGAGCAGGCCGGGGTGAACGTGACGCTGCAGAAGCTGGGCGAATACCGCCTCAACAACTTCAACGGCATCACCACCATCCGTTTCCTCGAACCGGAGCCCGCCGCTCTGTTCGCCGAACATGCGCTGGCCAACGGGCTGCACCGGTTGCGCGCCAACAGCCACAAGGGCGCGACGCGCGAGGAAGTGGCGATCGAATGGGAGCGGCGCGAGGCCGAGCACGAGGAGATTCTCGCCTGGGGCCGCACCACCGGCATGCTGCGCGAGGTCGTGCAGCATTACCGCTTCGAGCGCAGCACCGGCGCCTGGTCCTACACCGCCCATCTCTCGGCCGGGCGGCTGATCGAGAAGACGCATCCGACCGTGGGCGATCCCGTGAACCATGCCGGCGTGATGATCGTGTGGGCCGAGAAGGAACACCGTGCCTGGTTCTGGAACGGCTGCCGCGGCAACCATCACCTGTGAAAGCGAGCGAGGCCATGTCCGTCCTTCCCCTCCTGCAGCCCGACATCGACGCACTCGATGCCGGCGCGCCCGACTCCTACGAGATCGAGGCCGACCTGATCCTGCGCGCGATGGAACTCGCGTCGGAGCAGCCGTACGGATTCGGCGTCGAGGATCTCGAACGGGTCGAAGCCTACTGGTCGCAGCTCGAGGCGGAGCTGTCGTTCCTCGGCTGCGTCGTCAGCCTCACCGACGGCCGCCGCTTCCACCTGCTCTATATCTGCGGCGAGGAGCCCGAGGACGAGCCGGGCGATTCGCTGCCCGGCCCCGAGACGGTGCAGGTCACGCAGATGATGACGACCGAGGACCTGCCGCCGCAGGAGGAACCGCCCTGGATCCACGACGTCGCCGACATCAACGCCTGGCTCCGCCTGCCGCCGCCGGGACCCTGACACGCGGCAGGGCGCGGACTTGCGCCCGCGCTGCTGCTCGCCCACAAGCACCCTCATGTCCAAGCATTCATCCCGCGAACGTCCCGACGTGATCGCCGCGCAGAAGGTCCTGGCCGAGGTCTGGCCCGGTGGCGCGCGGAAAAGTTCGGTGGAGCTGCTGAAGGCGCTGCACGTGCTGACGCGCGACGGCGGGCTCAACCTCGATTCGCGGCGCAAGCTGAAGCAAGTGCTGCATCTGGTGCAGCTGCTGCGCCCATCGCTCGACGCTCTGCTGGCCGAGCGGCCGGACGCGATCCTCGCCGATCTCGGCACCGGCAAATCCTATCTCGGCTTCCTGCTCTACGATCTCGTCGTCGGGCCGGCCGGCCACGGCTCGCTGGTGGGCGTCGACGTGCGTGCCGAACTGGTCGAGCGCGCGCAGGCGCTGGCGCAGAAATGCGGCTTCGATCGCCTGTCCTTCGTCGCGGGCGAGATCGTGAACATCGCGCTGCCCGGCGGCCGCGCCGACATGGTGACGGCGCTGCATGCCTGCGACACCGCCACCGACGACGCGATCCGCTTCGCGCTGCGCCACCAGGCGAAGGTGGTCGCGCTGATCCCGTGCTGCCAGGCCGAGGTCGCGTCGCTGCTGGAGGGCGCGAAGCCCGCGCCGATCGACCAGCTGTGGCGCCATCCGATGCACCGCCGCGAGTTCGGCGCGCATGCCACCAACGTGCTGCGCGGGCTGGTGCTGGAGGCGCACGGCTACAAGGTGAGGGTCACCGAGTTCACCGGCCTCGAACATTCGCTGAAGAACGAGCTGATCCTCGCGACGCGCCACCAGCAGGCCAACCCGCTCGCGCGCCGCAAGCTCGACCAGCTCGTCGAGCAACTGGGCGTCCGCCCCGGCCTGCTCGACGTCCTCGACGCCGCCGCCTGAGGCGCAATGCCGTCAGGCTGCCAACTGTCGTCCTGAGCGCAGCGAAGGACCTGACGGAACGACCGAAGGCCTTCGCCGCGGGCGTTAAGCTCCTTCGCGCCGCTCCAAGGCGGGGGCTGCCCCGCCCGCGATGACAGCGTTTGCCTGATCGGCGCACTGCGCCAGTCCCAGCAACATTGTCATCCCGAACGCAGTGAGGGACCCTTGGCCTTCTTCAGGAACGCCGGCCATTCCGACGTTCCAGGTCATAGGCGATAGCCCTCCCCCTTGTGAAGGGGGAGGAGCATGAGAGGCGTCTTACTTCGCGGCGGCGACCGCGAAGTCTTCGAGCTTCTTGCGGCCGCCCTTCAGCGCGGCGACCAGCCAGCGCGGACGGTTGCCGCGGCCGGCCCAGACTTCGTCGGCGTTCTCGGGATTGCGATACTTCGGCTCGATCTTGCGCCCCTTGCCGGCGCCGGCGCGCGGGCCGCGCTTGCCGCGCGCGGGCGCACCGCCCATGCCGATCGCGTCGAGACGCTCGAGCGACGCGGTGAGCCGCTTGCGCTCCTTCTCGACGCGCGCCGCGATGGCCGCCTCGACCTTCGCCTTGAGGGCCAGCAGCTCGTCGAAGTCCATCGAGTCCAGTCGCTTCATTGCAAACACCAAATTGGTTTGAGGGAAAGCCCCGCGCGCTTTCGTCTAGTGATGAAACAGGGCCCATGCAAGCCCGTCTCTTTCCGGTTTCCGCACAGAGTGTGTCACAAAAGGCTCAAGAAAGCCTTTCGCAAAGCTTTGCCGCTACACCATTCCCGCATCACGAAAGCGAGCGAATCACCTAACGCCGCGCCCTCTACGCCTTCACCGCGGCGGCGATCATCTCGTGGCGGGCCTTGGCGCCGACCATGACGAAGGAGACGTCGGCGCCGATCCTGCCGAGGAAACAACCGCCATCGCGCGGTTCCATTTCCTTCAGGAACGTCATGACGCGGTATCGCCAGTCGTAACCGGCTCCCGTCTCTTTGTCTGGCGCAAGGTGGCATTTCTCACATCCCATCGAAGCACAGAGGCGCAAACTCGTCTGAGCGTCCGACACTCTCGCGCAGGCGTCACTCCCAAGCGGGTTCCACCATACGGGGAGCCACAAGGGGCGCGCGGCCTGGGTTCATACCCATGAGGGATGAAGTGTGGCGGAACCGACGAGCTGAAGAAGGGAGACTTTCAACATGCGTATTCCAGTCCTGGCCGTGCTACCGTCGCAAGAGCCTCTGGTCGAATCGGCTATTGCCTCGGCCCTGCGACGACAACCCGCTATCCCGCTGGACACGGCACGGACACCCGCGCGACTGCAGGTGGACTACAGCTTTCCAGCCGTACCCGTGGGCACCGCGAACCGGGACTTTCTTTCGCTGGAGGCCATCCAGCCCAAAGCGTCGGAGAACTTCGTCGTTCGAGGCACGGTCGAAGTGGAAAACGCTGACGCCGTTCCGGAAGCTGTCGATGGTGTGCGCCTTTTCGCCGATCCGCCGATTGCACCGTTCCTCACCTGCGGTGGAGACCCGCCGGTAGGGGGCGTTCCAAATGTCCAGGCCCGGCTGAACATCGCCGCACTGGCCGCACGGGGTCTCGATGGCAAGAAGGTCGCCGTCGCCATCATGGACACCGGCATCAATCTCGCCCATCTCGCGGCAAAGCGAGGCGCGCCTCCCAGATTCGATGCCGCCAACTCGTGGTCGGCTCCCGGAAATCCAACCGCGCCGGGCCTGCACCCCGTGCATCACGGCACGATGTGCGCGTTTGACGCCTTGATTGCCGCCCCCCAGGCCACGCTTCTCGACTATCCGGTGCTGAGCGGCAATGCGCCCGGCGGGGCAATGGTCGGCAGTACATTGAGTGTCGCTGTTCAGGCCTACGCGCACTTGATTGCGTTCTGGGCCGTCTCCTTCTCTCCCGGAGGAGCACCGCTCTACAGCGGTCTCGTCGTCAACAACAGCTGGGGGATATTCCATCCCAGCTGGGACTTCCCGGTCGGTCACCCGGGCCGGTTCATCGACAATCCCGGCCACCCCTTCTACGCGTTTCTCTCCCTCCTGGCCCGCAATGGCGCGGACATCCTCTTCGCGGCGGGCAATTGTGGCAGCAATTGCCCCGATGGCCGGTGCCAGAATCGCACGGTCCATTCGATCATGGGCGCGAGCGCTTACCGGGACGTCCTGACCGTGGGCGGCTGCGACACGACGAATCTGCGCGTCGGCTACTCCTCGCAAGGACCCTCGATCCCCAACATGTTCCCCCAGAAGCCTGATCTGGTGAGTTACACGCACTTCCTTGGTTCCGAGGCTTTCGGCGCCGGCTCGCCGGACAGCGGCACGTCCGCCGCCTGTCCCGTCGCAGCAGGCTGTGTCGCAGCCCTCCGTACCCGGCTCTCGCCCGCTGCCGCTCCGCCGGGAAATCTTTTCTCCCAGCTTCGGACGACGGCGCGACCTGCCGCCGGCATGCCAGCCGGATGGAATGGCGACTACGGCTATGGCATTCTCGACCCGGATGCGGCCGCCCATAGCCTGGGTGTCTGACCGCCTCCTTGGAGGGCACGCCAATGCCAGTTCCTGCAATGGCGCTTATGACCATCACGGCCGGCGAGGTGTCGCCGAGCATCGCCGAAGCGGCGGCATTGCTCGGCGTTGCCTCGGCGGACCTGAATCCGGAATTCGGTGTCGTTCCCATCGACAGGTCTCTCGGCACCTATGTGGTGGAGGTCCGAGCCGATCGCCTGCCGCAGGAACCGACCGGCACGGCTCCCTATCGCGGGCCCTTCTCCAATCCGCGCATCGAACCCCTGTCGCCCGCGTCGGGAGACAAGGACCCTGACTCCAAATCCTGAAATGCCGGCGGGGCCCGGCCTGGGAGCCGCGCCCTCTATGCCTTTCCCGCGGCCGCGATCATCTCGCGGCGGGCCTTGGCGCCGTCCATGACGAAGGAGACGTCGGCGCCGCCCAGCAGGAACTGGACGCCGTGCTTCAGGAACTTCTCGATCAGCTCCTTCGAATAAACGCCGCCCATGCCGAAGAACTTGCCGCTGGCCTTGCACGCCGCGCCGACCGTCGCATAGGCCGCCGCAATGTCGGCGTGGCCCTGACTGCCGGGGATGCCGAAGTCGGCGGTGAGGTCGGAGGTGCCGATCATCAGCGCGTCGACGCCCGGGACGGCGGCGATGGCGGCGGCATTGGCGACGGCGGTGCGCGTCTCGATCATTACGATGGTCAGCGTCTCGGCGTTGAGCTGGGCCAGCGACTGCGGATCGCCGCTGCGCTGGAACTCGGCCTGGGCGAGCGGGCTGGTGAGCGAGCGCGTGCCCATCGGCGGATACTTGGTGGCGGCGGCGGCGAGCGTCGCCTGCTCGACCGTGTCGACATGCGGGAAGACGATGCCCTGGGCGCCGGCATCGAGCAGGCGCGCCGCCTGGTAGAACTGGTCCATGCCGACGCGGGCGATCGGCGTCACGCCGGTGGCGAGCGCGGTGATCGACATCTGCCCCGCCAGATCCTCGCTCAGCGTCGAATGCTCGAGATCGAGGAACATCCACTCGAAGCCCGCGAACTTCGCGATCTCGGCGGCATCGACGCTGCGCCAGCGGTTGACGTTGAAACTGGCGACGGTGCGGCCGCTCTTCATCGCGGCCTTCATGACGTTCTGGCGGATGGCCATCTGGCTGTTCCTCTCTGTACTTTGGATTCTGCTTTCAGACTCCTCTCCCCCACTCGGGGGAGAGGGACATGACGGATCGATCGTCACCCGACCACGCACTTCGCGAGCGGCGGCTTGCCGTCGAGCACGTAGAAGATGTTCTCGACCGCCTGCACGGCGACGCGCTCCAGAGACTGCCGCGTCGAGCCACCGATATGCGGCGTGAAGACCACGTTCTTCTGCTTCCACAGCGGATGGTCGGGATCGGGCGGCTCGACGATGAAGGTGTCGAGCGCGGCGCCGGCCAGGTGGCCGCTCTCCAGCGCGGCGACCAGCGCCACGTCGTCGACCAGCGGGCCGCGGCCGGCATTCACCAGGAACGTGCCCTTGCGCATGTGGGCGAGCGCCGCCGCGTCGATCATGCGGTCGGTCTCATCGGTCAGCGGGCAATGCAGAGTGACGATGTCCGCCCAGCCCAGCAGCTCGTCGAGGACCGAAACGCGGCCGACGCCTTCGGGGATCGCGTCGGGCAAGAGGTAGGGATCGTAGATCCGGATCTCGAGATCGAACGGACGGCAGAGCGCGACCAGCGACGAGCCGACGGCGCCGCAGCCCACGATGCCAAGCTTCGAGCCCGACAGTTCGTGGCCCATGAATGCCGATTGCGGCCAGGTGCCCTGGCGCAGCGCCGTGTCGAACGGCACCATGTAGCGCAGCACGGAGAGCATCATGCCCAGCGCCAGCTCGGCCACCGAGCGGGCATTGGCGCCGTGTGTGCGCAGCACCGCGATGCCGCGCGCGCTCGCGGCCGCGACGTCGATATTGTCGTAGCCGACACCGTGCTTGGAGACGACGCGCAGGTCCGGCGCGGCGTCGTAGACGGCCGGCGTGATCTGCGTGGTGCGCACCAGGATCGCATGGGTCGGCGCCTCGGACACCGCCGCGATCATCTCGGCCTCGGAGGCCCGCGTCGGCAACATCCGCACCTCGGCGCCGCGCGCCTCGAGCAACGCCATCGCGGCGGGTGCCAGCACGTCCGAATTCACGATAATCCGCGGTCCGTTTCTCATTGGCGCACCCTCCCCCGACGCAGCATGAGGGTGGTGTTTAGCGGGATTGGCGGGTTGGAGCGAGAGGGTGGGTCGCGCCGCTTTCGGCATCCGACACCGGGCCGCCCTTCTCGCGCACGTCAAACCGCCAATAGGGAGAGCGTGACAATGACGAAGGGCAGAAGAAGTAAAGGCAGACCTTTCTCGAAAGGTATCTCGTCAAGAAAGTACACTTCAGGTGACGAGAACAACCTTATGCGTGGATAAAGGAATATGATTAATGAACAGAGCATATATCGATTTAAAGACCGATTAATAGAACACGTTGTTTGAATTCAAGTGAAATTGATCTATAAATAGATCTTATTATTTGTTTATGATCTATTAACAGACCATCATGTCCAAGCCATCTGACCGGCCCTATTCCCGCTACAGCCGGGATGCGCTGACGCTGCTGGGGCAGCTTATCCGGCGCGCCCGCATCGACCGCAAGTTAACCGCCGGGGAACTGGCGACGCGGGCCGGCGTGTCGCGTGGGCTCATCCAGCGCATCGAGCGGGGCGATCCGGGCTGCACCATCGGCGCGGTGTTCGAGATCGCCGCCATCCTCGGCGTCCGCCTTTTCGATGCCGATGCCAGCACCATAAGGAAAGCGATCGGCACCAACGACACCGTGCTCGGCCTGCTCCCCAAGTCCGTCCGCCCCTCGCGGAAGGAGGAGGAGGATGACTTCTAGGGAGACCCCACGGGAAGCCTATGTCTGGATCTGGCTTCCCGGCGCGACCGGGCCGGTCGTCGCCGGCCGGCTGTCGGCCGACGGCAACACGCTCCGGTTCCTATATGGCCGCAGCTATCTGGCGCGCGACGACGCCATCGCGATCTACGACCCCGAGCTGCCGCTGCGACGCGGAAGCCTGCCGCTGCTCGACAACCTTTCGATGCCGGGCTGCCTGCGCGACGCGGCGCCAGACGCCTGGGGCCGCCGCGTCATCATCAACCGCAAGCTGGGCATGCACGGGCGGAACATCGACACGGCCCGGCTCGACGAGCTGACCTACCTGCTCGACTCGGGATCGGACCGGATCGGCGCTCTCGACTTCCAGCACTCGCCAACGGAGTACGTCCCGCGCGAAGCATCGAACGCCACGATGAAGGAACTGCTGACGGCCGCGGCCAAGGTCGAGCGCGGCGTGCCGCTCAATCCGGATCTCGACCAGGCGCTGTTCCACGGCACCTCGATCGGCGGTGCGCGCCCCAAGGCGCTGATTGTCGAGGGCGACCGCAAGTACATCGCGAAATTCTCCGCGCAGGGCGACGTCTACAGCGTCGTCAAGGCAGAGTATGTGGCGATGCGCCTCGCGGCCGAGGCGGGCCTGGACGTCGCGCCGGTCCGCCTGCAACGCGTCGACGGCAAGGATGTTCTGCTGATCAAGCGCTTCGATCGCCGCCGGCAGGCGTCCGGCTGGACGAGGCGTGCCATGGTGTCCGCGCTCACGCTCTTGGCCCTGGACGAGATGCTGGCGCGCTATGCCAGCTACGAGGACCTGGCTTCGATCGTCCGCCATCGCTTCGTCGGACCGCGGGAAACGCTCCGCGAACTTTTCTCCCGCATGGTGTTCAACGTCCTGTGCGGCAACACTGACGATCATGCGCGCAACCACGCCGCCTTCTGGGATGGACGGGAACTCGCCTTGACGCCGGCCTACGACATCTGCCCGCAGCCCCGAACAGGCACCGAAGCGGGGCAGGCAATGCTCATCCTTGGCAACGAGCGGCAAAGCCAGCTTTCGCTCTGCCTCGAGGCCGCGTCTTCGTTCCTGCTCAAACCCGCCGAGGCGCGCCGGATCGTGAAACACCAGGTCGACGTCGTGAAGAAGCGATGGGACGCCATCTGCGACGAGGCAAATCTGTCGACCACTGACCGCCGCTATTTCTGGCGGCGGCAGTTCCTCAATCCGTTTGCTTTCGAGGGCTTGCCCTCTTCGCTGAAGACGTAGCCCTCCTCTTCCATGCGTCGAGGAGACTACGTGCGCTCAGCACCGCGGCGCGGTGCGGGTGCGGTAGCCGTCGTAATACTGGCTGCCGCAGACGACCTGCTGCTGGACCACGTCGTCGCGGTAGCCGTTCTGCCCGCGGTTGACCACGGTCACGCTGGTGTAGCGGCGGCCGTCGGCCTGATTGTACCGGACGTTCTGCTGAGGCTGGTTGCCGTAGTAGTAATTGGGCGCGGGCTGGGCGTAGCCGTAGCGCGGGGCCGGCGGCGGGGCGTAGTTGGTGTTGTAGTAGCCCGGCGCGGCCGGATAGGCGCCGCTCGGCGCGCCGTAGCCGTCGCCCTGGCAGGCCGCCAGCGCGAGGCCGAGGCCGGCCACCAGCGCCAGTCGCACGGGCATGAGGTTCAAAGACGCACGTCCCACGGAAATCCTCGGCATCGCTCCCTCCAGGCCCGCTCGCGGGCAGCGCCATTATCGGAAAGGTCTCGGGCCAAACCAAGGCGGGGTCGGCCATCGTCTCTCCCCGAAAACGCTTTCGGGCCGCCGGAGTTGCGCCCGCCCGCCCGCTTGCGGGCGTGGGGCCTCGCCCGCTAAGGCAGCACTCCCGCCGCGACGAAAGACTGCGATCCATGGAACAGGACAAGGGCCGGATGCACCGGCTGGCCGAGAAGGGCATCGAGGAATTCCACCGCTTCACGGTGATGTTCCTCTATCTTTGGGTGGTCTTCGCTCTGTTCCTGCTGAACGAGTATGTGGCGCTGGGCCACCAGCACGGCCATCTCATGCTGCAGGGCTTCGCCGTCATCAATGCCGCCGTGCTGGGCAAGGTGATGCTGGTCGCCGAGGACCTGAAGCTCGGCCGGCGCTTCGAGCACCTGCCGCTGTTCTGGTCGGTGCTCTACAAATCCTGCCTGTTCGCCGTCGTGTTCATCCTCTTCCACATTGTCGAACGCATGGCGGTCGGCCTGCTCTCGGGCGCGACGGCACGGGCCAGCATTCCCAAGATCGGCGGCGGCTCGTGGAGCGGCATCGCCGCGGCGTGGGCCGCCATCGCGGTGTCGCTGCTGCCGTTCTTCGCGCTGCGCGAGATCAGCCGCGTGCTGGGCAAGGACGTGCTGTGGAACCTGATGTTCCGCCACTCCGCGAAGGACCGGCCGCGCGCCTTCGCGGCAGCCGGCACGGGCGGCGGCGCCGTGGGCGGGGAAACCGGCCCGGCCTGACGGCCGGAAGATCCCCGCCGTCAGCCGATCCCGGCCCTCAGAAGAGGAAGTCCTGCTCCGTCAGCTGGCCGGCGACGGTGCTGCTGATGCTGATCGCGAGGTCGGTCAGGATGTTGAACTCGCCGGGCGTCTGCACGACATAGACCGAGTGCGACGTGCCGGCGTTCTCGATCCAGACATGCTCGAAGTCCTTGTTTAACGCGGTGAGGTCGATCTTGTCGGTGCCGAGGATGAAATCGACGATCGTGTCGTAGCCCGTCTCCAGGTTGCTGTCGTCATAGCTCTGGTAGCCGAAGGTCACGACGCCGCCACCGGCATAGAGCTTGTCGGCGCCGCCCAGCCCCTCGAAGTAGTTGATCGCGCCGTTGCCGATCAGCGTGTCGCCGATCGTGCCGCCCATCGCGTTCTGGATCGAGTTCATCTGGTCGGTGAGCGTGAGCACGCCCTTGTACCAGACCCAGCCGAGCTGCTGCGCCAGGTCGACATAGACGCTGCGCGTCTGCGCCGAGTAGTCGACGGTGTTCACGCCGGTCCCGCCCCAGAGCTGGCTGACGTCGATATCGGCCGCCGGCGGATACACCGGGTCGGCGTCCGGATCGGCGGTCTTGCCCAGCCCGGCGGCCAGGCCGCCCACGAAGGTATCGTCGCCGCCGAGACCGTAGAGCGCGTTCGACCCGAGGCCGCCCTCCAGCCGGTTGTTGCCCCCGTCGCCGATCAGCCGGTCGTTCCCCGCGCCGCCGATGGCGTTGTCGATGTTGCTCATCTGGTCGGCGAGGACGAAGACGCTGCCGCTCAGTACGTAGCCGGCGCCGGCGCCGAGATCGACCCGCACCGCCGCCGCCATGTCCGTATAGTCGACCGTGTTGGTTCCCTCGCCGCCCCACAGCTGGTTGGTGCCGCCGGTCGCGGTGCCGCCGGCGAAGCTGTCGTTGCCGTCCAACCCGTAGAGCGCGTTCTGTCCGGCGCCGCCGTCCAGGAAGTTGTTGCCCTCGTCGCCGATCAGCGTGTCGTTGTTGCTGCCGCCGGTGGCGTTCTCGATCGAGTCCAGCGCATCGGTGAGGACCAGCACGCCGTCCTCCTTCAGATAGCCGGCCCCGGCGCCGAGATCGACATACACGACCACGGTCTGCGCTTCGTAGGTGACGGTGTCGGTGTCCTTTCCGCCCCAAAGCTGGTTGACGCCGCCTATCGCCGTGCCGCCGGCCAGGCTGTCGTCGCCGTCGCCGGCATAGAGCACGTCGATGCCGCCACCGCCGTTCAGCCCATCGTTGCCGCCATTGGCCGTGAGGATGTTGTTCAGTTCGTTGCCAGTGATCTGGTCGTTGCCGGCGCCAGTGATCAGGTTGCCGATCAGCGAGCGCGTGTCGGCGTTGTAGAGCAGCGTGTTGTAGATGTTGCCGTTGGCCAGGTTGTTGTAGGCGGTGGTGCCGGGCGCGGCGTTCATGTTGAGGTCGGCGATCTGCGCCTTGGAGAAATTCAGCCATTGCCCGGCCCGCAGGTCGTCGACCTGGTTGCCGCTGAAGTTGCTGAGGTCGTAGGTCGTGGTCGCGCCCTGCGTCCACACGGTCGAGAAGATCTTACCGGTCGCCGTCGTGCCGGTGTTCGCCGCCACGCTGCCGTTGATGTACTGCTGGCCGGTCGAGTTGTCCCAGGTGTAGGTGCGCGCGACGCCGACGGCGTCGAAATTGGCGCCGTAATAGGCCTGCAGCGCGGCGATATCGTACATCATGTAGCTCTGCGCCGACGAGCCGATATGGGCCGGCTCGGCGCCCCCCACGTCGGCGCCGATATAGGCGGCGTAGGTCATGATCGAGAATTCGACGTCGTCGCGCGCGTCCGCGAGCTTGCCGTTGAAGCTGTCGTCATGACCGTGCTTCAGGCCGAAGCTGTGCCCCATCTCGTGCATGATGGTGGTGAACTGGTCGGTGCCGAAGAAGATCGGCACCTCGCCCGGCTCCGGCACGATCCATCCATTGTCCTTGCCGATGAACGTGTCGCCGGCGGCCCGACTGTCCGAAGCGGAGTAAGTGCCCTCGTTCGGCGGGAAATTGGAGATCGACATCGAGATGTCGCGGGCCAGGCGGAAGGTCGCATCCGTGGCAAGCCCCGACGCGACCTCGGTGAACTTGAGCTGCGTGTAGGACGACACCAGGTTGAAGGCGATGCGCGTCGCGTCCTTCTCGTACTGGTTCATCGGTGAGAATTCGGAGACCTGCTCGACCCTCGGATAGCCCGGCACGACGAGATAATCCTGCGCCGATTTCGGAAACGAGAAGGTGGCAAGCGTCGCGGCGGTGTCGCCGCCATAGGCCGTCGTCCAGCGATAATCCATCAGGACGGCGCGGACGTTGGGTTCGAGACCCGAAGAATCGAAGGGGCCTCCGTAGAGGCCTCCCTTGGGTGTGTTGTAGACAGCGGCCATGGTTCACGTCCTTACAATCCGGAGGGGAATTGGCAGAAACCCTTTGGCTGCGTGTATTTTTTGTCAATGATGTGGGCCCGCAAGGTCGCTCGATTGCGGCGCGCCGCGACGATCCGTCCGCGGATTGCGGACGCTCTGAAGCGCCGCCGATGCAGGGTTCGAATCACCCCTGGTCGGAGAGCGGTGCCCGCTGGGCGTTGCGCCACGCCGCCGGCGCCCGGCCGATGCCCGCACTGAAGGCGCGCGAGAAGGCAGCGACGTCGGAATAGCAAAGCGTGCTGGCGATGTCGGCGATGGTGAGGTCGGTGTCGCGCAGGAGACGCTGGGCGATCTCGAGCCGGACCGTCGCGATGAGTTCGCGGATCGAGGTGCCGCGCTCGGTGAACCGGCGGTTGAGGGTGCGCCGACCAAGACCGAGCGCGACGGCGACGGCATCGACACCGACGCTGCCCTGCGCAAGGCCGACCATGACGGCCCGGCGCGCGCGGATTGCGATATCGAGATCCTCGGCCGTGAGCGGCAGCGGCGATGCGGCCAGTCCGTGCGGCGACGGCTCGGGACGCCGTGACAACCACGCCGCATCGAAGAACACGGCGCCGAGCGGCGCGTCGAATTCCAGCGGCGCCCTGAAGAAGGAATCGTAGGGCCGGCGATCGGCGGGTTCGCGCCGCGCAAAGGTGACGCGCAGCGGCGCCCAGCGCGGCCCGCACAGGAACCGCAGGATGTTGGCGACGGTTGCCAGCGCGAAATCCTCGAGCTGGTCGTTGCCCTGCCGATGAAGGGCGTAGGGCATGATGCTGAAGCGCGCCCCGTCAGGGCCGGTGGCCAGCGCCGGCACCAGCGCCTCGCCGTTGAGATGCAGGTTCATCGTGAGCCCGCGCAGCGCCCGCTCGACCGAGAGCGCGCCGGCCAGCAGCCGGGCGAGCGGCGCGCCCAGCGCCGATGGCCCGACCGGCGCGGCCAGCAGCAGGCAGAGATGCGGGCAGTTCGTCGCCTCGGCGCCGCGCGAGGCGAGGTGCAGCAATCGGTCGACCGGCCAGCGATTCTCCGGGTCCCCGAAACTGTCGGGCGGCAGGCCGCTCTCGGCGAGCAAGGGCGCAAGCTCGACGCCGAACCCTGCCAGCAGAGCGGGTAGCCCCATCATGGGGCCGACCCGCATCGTCCGGTTCTTGTCCCCGGTCCGTCGCAGTGCCTCGTGGCCGCTTGCCAGAGTCTCCTGAAGTGTCACGCGTGGATGATTGCACTTTTGGCGCAAAATATCATGGCCTCCCGCCGGACGGTTTGGCAAATCCCGGCTTCGACCTTTGTCCAGTAGCTTTCGAGAGGTCTCGTGATCAGGAAGTTGGCGGCCGCCGCTTTTGCCTTCGGGGGAGGCCTGGTCTGCGCCTGCGCGGCGATGGCGGGCGATCCGGCGGCTGCCAACACAGGGGCCGCGACAGAGGTCGCGACCGTGCCTCAGATGACCGCGCCCGTCCCCGCTCCCGTCCCCGCTCCTCTGGCCGATTCGGACGGCTGGCGCTTCCAGGCCGCGACCTATGGCTGGCTGATGAGCGTGAGCGGCAGCACGACCACGCACGGCCAGACGGTCGATACCAATGCGAGCTTCATTGACCTGATGCAGAAGAGCGATTCGCTGATCGGCTTCATGGCCTATCTCGAGGCCGACAAGGGACCGGTCGGCGTCTATGCCGACTTCGTCTTCACCAAGATGGGCTTCACGACCAGCCAGGCGGCCTATCGCAATCCGATCGCGGGTCTGAAGCTCAGCGCCACGGCCAACGCCGCCCTCACCATGCAGATGTTCGTGATGGAGGTGGGCGGCGTCTACGAACTCGCGCGCTGGAACGGCGGTTCGGGCAACGCGACGACGCTCGAGGCGGTGGGCGGCTTCCGCTACTGGAACGTCAACCTGGCCGGCACCTTCGACGCGCTGATCACCGCCAATACGACGCGCTTCAATCTCAGCCGCAGCGCGGGCTTCGCGCTGGCCGACAGCGGCACCACGCAATGGGTCGATCCGCTGGTCGGCCTGCGGCTGCGCCACCAGCTCGCGCCCAACCAGATGATCACGCTGCGCGGCGACATCGGCGGCTTCAACCTCGCCAACTCGCTGAGCTGGCAGGCGCTCGCCGTCTATTCCTACGACTGGCAGTTCACCGGCTACCAGATCGCCGCCCTGCTCGGCTTCCGCGCGCTCGGCGTGAACTACAACACCGGCAGCGGCGCCACCGCCTTCGGCCTCAACGAAGTCTTCTACGGCCCCGTCGTGGGCGCGACCGTCCGCTTCTGAAGGAGAGAGGTTCAGCCATGACCATCACCCGTCGCACCGCCGCCCTGGGCGGCCTCGCCGGCACGCTCACCACCCTCGGCGGGCTGCTGCCCGCCCGCGCCCAGGAAGGCGTGCCGATCCTCGGCGGGCTGGAGGAGTTCTGGCTGGCGACCGAGGCCTACATCTACGGCTATCCGCTGATCACGATGGAGATGACGCGGCGCATCATGACCAACGTCGCCGCGCCGGCCGGCACGCGCGCGCCGATGGGCCAGTTCGCGCGCGTCCGCGAATATCCCAACGCTGCCTTCCGCGACGTCACCGCGCCCAACGCCGACACGCTCTACACGATCGCCTGGGCAGATGTCGGCAAGGAGCCGTGGGTGCTCAGCCTGCCCGACATGAAGGGCCGCTACTACCTGTTCCCGCTGCTCGACGGCTGGACCACCGTCTTCCAGGTGCCCGGTTCGCGCACCACCGGCACCGGCGCGCAGACCTACGCCATCACCGGCCCGGGCTGGAAGGGCACGCTCCCCGCGGGCGTGAAGGAATACAAGTCGCCGACCAGCCTGGTCTGGATGCTGGGCCGCATCTACTGCACCGGCACGCCCGAGGACTATGCCGCCGTCCATGCGCTCCAGGACCAGTGCAAGCTGGTGCCGCTCAGCTCCTGGGGCAAGGACTACACGCCGCCGGCCGCCACGGTCGATCCGTCCGTCGACATGAAGACGGCGGTGCGCGAGCAGGTGAATGCGCTCGACGCCGTCTCCTACTTCACCCTGCTGGCCGAACTGATGAAGACCAACCCGCCGGTCGCGGCCGATGCCGCCACGGTCGCGCGCTTCGCCCGCATCGGGCTGGTGCCGGGCAAGGACTTCGACAAGACGAAGCTCAATGCCGACTTCGTCGCGCGCATCCCCCACATCGCCTTCGACCGCATCATGCTGCAGCTCAAGGTGAACAAGTCGGTCAAGAACGTGAACGGCTGGCTCTACGACACCGTCACCGGCCTCTACGGCACCGACTATCTCAACCGCGCGCTGGTGACGGCGATCGGGCTGGGCGCTAACCGCCCGCAGGACGCGATCTATCCGATGTCGCTGAAGGACGCGGACGGAAGCGACTATGACGGCAAGAACAAGTACGTGATCCGCTTCGCCAAGGGCCAGGTGCCGCCCGTCAAGGGCTTCTGGTCGATCACCATGTACGATGCCGCCTTCTACTTCGTCGCCAACCCGATCAACCGCTATTCGATCAGCGCGCGGCAGAAGCTGAAGGCCAATGCCGACGGCTCGATCGACCTCTACATCCAGAACGAATCGCCGGGCGCCGACAGGGAATCGAACTGGCTGCCCGCGCCGAAGGGCAAGTTCCAGCTCATGCTGCGCATGTACTGGCCCACTGAGACTCAGCCCTCGATCATCGACGGCACCTGGTCGCCGCCGCCCGCGAAGAAGGTGGCGTAGCGGTCCGCGCCGGACCGGCGCCTACGAAGGGCCGGTCCCGCCCCGCCGGTTGGCCGGCGACATGCTGTGGACGGGTATCGCATTGAAGCCCGGCGGCACGCCGGTCCAGACCGATCCGCTCAGCATCGTGTCGCGCCCGACCGCGAACAGGCTGCGCATATAGGCCTGGTCGAAGGGTCCGTTCAGCCGGTCGGTGAAGCTCTGGGGAATCCAGGCCACGTTGTATTCGATGCCGTCGCGCTGGGCGATGACGTAGAGCTGGTAGAGATCGCTCAGGCCCTGCGACTGGATGAGCGTGGCGATGGCGCGGTCGGCGATCTTCATGGTGTCGCGCGGCACCGTTTCCGGGTCCGCGCCCGGCCGCGCGTTGCGGATGACGAACAACCGCCGCGGCCGTCGCATCAGCGCCTCGACCAGCCCCGGCGTGGCGGTCCCGTCGCTCAGCATGTCGTCACCGCCCAAGGATGGCGGGTAGATGACGACCTGGGCCACCGTGCCGCCGTCGACGTGCATTTCCTGGTAGCGCTTGTCGCCCATCTCGATGTCGAACATCACCGGCGGCAGGATGCCGGGGATCGACGCCGAGGCGAGCAGGATCTCGGTGAACAACTCGGCCGCGCGCGCATGCCCGCTGGCGGCGATCGAGCCCATGTTCCACAGCACGCCGACCGGCACGTCGAGATTGGTCGTCGCCACGAACAGCAACCGGCCCTTCTCGCTGTATTCGCGCGCGATGGCGGCGAGCAGCGCGGGCGTGACGAAGCCGCGGATCATGCGCCGCAGCGGCGCGGAATCGTAGAGCGAATCGCCCAGCAGCCCGACCAGCAGGCCGCGGCTGGTCATGATGTCGGCGGCGCTGCTGTCGGTATAGACGCGCGCGAGGTCGGCATCGTAGTCCGGCCCGAGGAAGGCGAAGGGCGCACTCAGTGCCCCGGTGCTGACGCCGGTGACGCCCTTGAACACCGGCCGCGTTCCAAGCTGCGTCCAGCCCGTGAGCAGGCCCGCGCCGAACGCCCCGTTCTCGCCGCCGCCCGAGATCGCGAGATAGTTCGCCTCGCCCACGGTGGTGCCGGTGCGCTGGGCGTAGTCCATCTCGCGGCGCAGGGCGGCGAAGGCGATGCGGCCGAACAGCCGGTCGTTGCTGCCGTCGAGCACGACGCGACAATCCTCCGGCATGCCGGCGAACCGCCCGTGGTTGCCGAGCTTCTCCGGCAGGGCTGCCAGCCTGGCCGTCGAACCGCAGCCGCCGGTCGACGCCGACGCGATGCCGACGCCCAGCGCCCCCAGGAAAGACCTCCGCTTCATTGCCAGCCACTCTGCGCCTGCCGGCCACCTGGTATCAATGCGGCACAGGCGTCGGAAACGCCGGTATACGTCTCGAGTCCCGCCGCTCCCGCTGATGTGATGAGCGCGCTCTGGCTGGTCGTCGTTGCCTGCGCTATCGCCGGTATCGTCATCGCCCAGAAGGTCCGGCGAGAGCTGCGGAGAGTCACATGTCGCTCAAGGCCATTTCCCTCGCGCTGCTGACGGGCGCGATCACAGTCGCAACGGTCGGGCTGGTCGCCGCCCAATCACCTGCCACGCCACCGGCAGCGACAGCGGCGCCGGCCTCACCTCCGGCGCCCTCGGCGTTCAAGCCGAGCCTCGGCGATCTGATGACCATGACCATCCAGCCGCGGCACACCAAGCTCGGCCTCGCGGGGCAGGAGAAGAACTGGGCCTATGCCGCCTATGCGCTCCACGAACTCGAAGAATCCTTCGAAGGGGCGGCGGAGGTCTGGCCGGTCTATGGCAAGACCAATGTCGGCGAACTGATGGAAGCGACGACCAAGGAGCCGATGGAAGCGCTGGCTGCCGCCATCAAGAGCGGCAACGCGCCCAAATTCACCGAAGCCTATGCCCGCCTCACCGCGACCTGCAACGCCTGCCACCAGGCCACCGAGCGCGGCTTCATCGTCATCCAGGCGCCCCGGGGCACACCCTTCCCCGACCAGGATTTCCGGCCGCAGAAACCCTGAGCGGGTCTTCAGCGGGTCGAGAGCGGGCTGGGCGCCAGCGGCGAGGGTCCGCCGACCATTGGATCGTTGACCTGGCTCGGCCGAACGGCGGGATCGTTGACGCGCGTGGGCAGCACCCGGACGTCGGCATCGGCCGGCCCGGCCGGGGTCGCGCCAGCAGCGGCACGGCGGGTGGCACCAGGGGCAGCACCGGGTGCGGCGGACGCGGGCGGGCTGCCGGCGGGCGCGGTGCCGGGCGGCGGCGTCGCGGGCCGGCCTTCCTGCTCTGCGACGGCCTTGGCGGCGGAGGAGGTATAGAGCCACTCGTCGGCGCCGCGGGTCGTGCCCTCGCGGAAGACGGCGATCGCGCGCGACTTGTCGCCGGCCTTCCAGTAGGCCTCGGACACGTCGCGATAGACCATGCCGGTGGCGCTCGGCTTGTTGTCCTTCGCCACGAGCTGCAGCGCCCCCTTGGCGCGGTCGAAGCTGCGCTCGCCGGCGGCCCGGTCGCCGCTGCGGATCTGGTACTCGGCGAGACTCGAATAGGCGAGCGCCAGCGTGCCGCAATTGTAGTTGGTGGCGGACGAGCACTGGTCGGACGCCGAATACTTGTCGACTTCCTTCTGGGCGAGGCTGGTGGCGGTCTTGAGATCGCCCTTGTCGGACGCCTGCATGGCCTCGGCCTGGTAGGACTCGCCGCCGCTCGCACAGGCCGCCGCCAGCGCTGCGGTCGCGACCGTCGCGACAAGCCTGAGGACGTGAGTCCTGCGTTCCCCCCACAGCGCCGTCATTTCCGTTCCCTATCCAGCGCGAAGACCGCAGACCGGCCCTCCCCCGCACCCCGCTTATGCCCAGCACGCCGCCCGAGCGAAAGGGGGATTTGCGGGCCGCGCTTCGCGCGGCCCCTGGGGCGTCAGGACATGCGCAGCAATGTCCGGGAGCGCCCGCGAGGTGCCGCCACACGGCCAGCCAGTACCTCCCACCTGGTCGCTGCCCCTTACAGCGGCTAGATTGCTATCCGCATGCGCCAATTCTGGTGGGTCAATCACAAGCAGACGTTCAATCAGGAGATTGAACACCAGTACCTATGGTCGCCGAAAACCTCGAAGAACGGTGTCCGCAATCGCTTCTACGACAATATGCGCGCGGCCAATCCCGGAGATATCGTCCTCTCCTATGCGAACCAGCTCATCCGCTATGTCGGACGGGTCGCGGATTTCGCCTTTACGGCGCCGAAGCCTTCCGAATTTGGCTCGACGGGATCGTACTGGAGCAACGAAGGCTGGCTGCTGCCGGTGTTCTGGACGCGGCTCGATTCACCCATCCGCCCGCGCGACCTGTTGCACCTGATCGGCCCGCTGCTGCCGGAAAAGTATTCTCCTATTCGGCCGGCAACGGGCAAGGGCAATCAGGGCGTCTATCTGGCCGCCATCTCGAGGGAAATCTACGACGTTGTCAGAGCGTATACACATATCGACGACGTTCGCCTCGAATCCGGCGGCGCGAATCGGCTGACGTTTCAGAATGTCGCCGAAGAACTCGACGACCGCATCGAAGCCGATATTCGCAGCAACCTGACCCTCGGCGATACGATTCGCAACGCCACGATCCAGGCGCGTCGGGGACAGGGCACGTTCCGCTCCAACGTGCAGAAGGTGGAGAAAGCCTGTCGGCTCACCGGCATCACCAATCCCGCGCTGCTGATCGCCAGCCATATCAGGCCTTGGCGGTCATGCGAGACGCCCGAACAGCGGCTCGACGGTGCGAACGGCCTTCTCCTGACGCCCGATGCCGACCTGCTGTTCGATCGCGGTTTCATCTCCTTCGAGGACAGCGGCGAGGTCCGCGTATCGCCCCGCTTCGACCAGAATGACCTTCGCCGTCTCGGCCTTGGCGAGCATGCTTGGAAGCAGCTCGGCTTCTCAGAAGCGCCGATGCCGTGGCTTGCACAGGGCTTCTCTGATAACCAACGATCCTATCTCAACTACCATCGCACTCAGGTCTACATCACCTGACCCTCGCATCGACAGTCAGGCCTGGTATCGATCATCCATTCTGCCCTTCATTTATTTCACGATTCATCGACGTGTGATCCGTGCTTGAATATCGGCGCTCAGAACGATGGAAGAAGTTCGTGCCGTCCCAGTCGATCCAACTTGAGAGTTCGGTCATGCATGCGGCAAGGCGGCCGCAGGACATGGAACGGAGAGGACTCTTGAGGAAGACCAGGCACCTGCACCGGGCCTCCGCTTCGATCCTCGCCGCCGCGGGGCTCGTCGCGGCGACGCTGGCTTTGCCCGGCAGCGCGCTCGCGCAGAACAGCAAGCAGGAATATCCGATCCCGCGGACGCCCGCCGAGGACCTGACCGCGATCGAGCGTATCTTCGTGCCGCCAAAGCCGCCGCCGCTGACCGCGTTCCCGGAAGTGCGCGAAAAGTGGAAGGACACGCCGGCTTTCCTGCGCGATTCCCGCGTGAGCTTCGAGGCGCGCAGCTACTTCCGCGACTATGTGTCGAGTTCGCCGGCCAGCAGCACGATGGAGCAGGCCTGGGCGAGCGGCGGCTCGGTCTCGGCCGAGACAGGCAAGCTGTTCGACCTCGTGACCCTGGGCGCGGTGCTCTACACCTCGTTTCCGGTGATCGCGCCGGCGCAATACGGCAACACCGGGCTGCTGCTGCCCGACCAGCAGGGCTTCGCGGTGTTCGGCCAGCTCTACGGCCAGGCGCACCTGTTCGACGACCACCGGATCACGCTCGGCCGCTATCTCTACAACACGCCGTTCCTGGGACCGCACGACAACCGCATGGCTCCCCAGACCTTCTCCGGCTACACGGTGAGCGGCACGCTGGGCGGCGACGGCACGTTGGGCGGCGGTCCCAGCTTCCGCTACGGCGGCGGATTCATCGACGCCATCAAGCCGCGCGATGCGATTACCTTCCAGTCGATGGCGAGCGCGGCCGGCGTTCCGGCCTCGAATGCCGGCGTGGGCGTGCTGGGCGGCCTGCTGAGCTGGGGGCCGGCCCGTCTCGGCGCCATCAACTATTACAGCCAGGACCTGCTCAACATCTTCTACGGCGAGGGCAAGATCGGCCATGATTTCGGCGGCGGCTTCTCGACGCTGGCCGCCGCGCAGTTCGTCACCCAGAACAGCACCGGCCTGTCGCAGATGAACGGCGGCACGCCCTTCGCCACCAGCGAGTTCGGTGCGAAGGTCGATCTCGGTTACAACAACGGCATCCTCACCCTGGGATACTCCGTCACCGGCCCGGGCCTCGGCATCCTGACGCCGTGGAGCGCCAGCCCGTTCTACACCAGCGCGCTGATCCAGAACTTCCAGCGCGCCGGCGAGCAGGCGGTGATGGTCGGCCTGTCGCACAGCCTGATCGGGCTCGGCCTGCCGGCCGCCGTCTCCACGCACTTCTTCAACGGCTGGACCAGCGCCGCCGCCGCCGGCCCGCCGCTGGTCGAGAGCGAATGGGATATCCACGTCGACTGGCGGCCCGACCACGACCGCCTGCAGGGACTGTGGTTCCGCGTGCAGTACGGCCGCTTCACGATTTGGCAGGGCGGCGCCGTCACCAACGGCGAGGAACTGCGCGTGGTGCTGAACTACAAGCTCAGCCTTTATTGAGGGCGAGCGCATCACGTGCGCTCCCTGGCGTGACCCACGAGGCGGCGCGATCGCGACCAGGCTGGCGAACCGTGTCGGCGCGCACGCAACGCGGCGGTGCGCGCGTCGTTCGCCTCCGCGGTGAGGCGCATGGCGAGCCATGCTCTCGAACTCCCCCAGCATGGTGCGGGCAGACTACGGGCAACGCGAAGTGAGATAAGCGATGGCCTTCGACCGCGTGGCTCGCGTAGCATTCTGAGTCTCTACATGCCGGAGCAGCAGCAGGATGGCGAAACGACCCCAGGACGATTCGTCCACTTCGTCGCGCCGCACGGCGATGGCCTCAGGCGCGGCCCTGCTCGGGTCGACCTTGCTCGCTGGACGGATCGCCCAGGCGCAAGCTCCGAGCCCAGCGACGCCGGGTACTTCTTCGAGCGCCGCGATGCCCGCCGGCTACAACATTCTATTCGTGCTGGTCGACCAGGAGCACTTCTTCCCGACCTGGCCGTTCCCCGTGCCGGGGCGCGAGGCGATCAAGAAGAAGGCCATCACCTTCCTCAATCACCAGGCGGCCTCCTGCGTCTGCTCCTCGGCGCGCTCGGTCGTCTATACCGGCCAGCACATCCAGCACACCGGCATCGCCGACAACCTTAACTCCATCTGGCAACGCGACCTCTCGACGAAGATCAAGACGATCGGCCACCGGCTCGCCGAGCTGGGATATCACGCCGCGTATCAGGGCAAGTGGCATCTCTCGGCGAACCTCGATCTCAACGACAAGCCGGTCGACGCGCCGCTGCTCGACTATCGCAAGACCCTGCAGTCCTACGGCTTCCAGGACTTCTTCGGCATCGGCGACATGATCGACGGAACCCTGGGCGGCTATTCCTACGACGACGGCACGCTGGCGACGGCGATCTCGTGGCTGCGGACGGAAGCGCAGGCGCTGCGCACCAAGGGCCAGCCCTGGTACCTCGCCGTCAATTTCGTGAACCCGCACGACACGATGTACTTCGACTCCGACATCGGCAGCGAGAACATCCAGGGCAAGCGCCATGCGTTCGGCATCGCCCGCGCCCCGGACGACGAACTCTACCGCGCGACCTGGGACGGCGTGCCGCTGCCCGCGAGCCGACACCAGCCGCTCGATGCGCCGGGGCGGCCGAAGGCGCACCTCTACTACCAGCAATCGATCGACCTGCTGGTGGGCGCCTGGCCGGACGAGGACCGGCGCTGGCGCGCCCTGCGCAACTACTACTTCAACGCCATCCGCGATTGCGACCGCAAGGTGGAGCGGCTGATGCAGGCGCTCGACGACAACGGTATGGCGCGGAACACCATCGTCGTCTTCACGGCGGATCATGGCGAGTTGGGCGGCAACCACCAGATGCGCGGCAAGGGCACCACCGCCTACCGGCAACAGAACCACCTGCCGCTCATGATCGTCCATCCGGCTCTCGCGGGCGGCAAGCAATGCCAGGCGCTGACCTCGCAGCTCGACCTCACGCCGACGATCCTGGCGCTCACCGGCAAGGACGGCGCCGCCCGCGCCCGTGCCGGCGAGGGATTGCCGGGCAAGGACTTCTCCGCGCTGCTGCGCGACTCGGACGCCGCGGGAGAGAAGGCCGTGCGACCGGCCGCTCTCTTCAATTTCGACATGCTGTCCTATACGGACCCCTCATGGGCCACGATGACGATCGACACGCGCACCTACAGGACCAAGCCACCGGCGCAGCAGGAAATGATGCTGGCGGGGCATCCGCCGGACTTCCGGAACCGGACGTCGATCCGCAGCATCTTCGACGGCCGCCATCGCTTCTCGCGCTATTTCTCGCCTGTCCTGTTCAACACGCCGAAGACGATGGAGGAGCTGCTCGCGAAGAACGACCTCGAGGTCTACGACCTGCAGGCCGATCCCGACGAGATGACCAACCTGGCGCTCGACCCGAAGAAAAACGGCGACCTCATCCTGGCGCTCAACCAGGTGACGAACGAGCGCATCGCCGAGGAGGTCGGCGTCGATGACGGATCGTTCCTGCCGATCCGGGACGGGAAGTGGGCTTTTCCGCCGTTGGACGAGCGCTAGGCCGAGCGATGCTCGGCCGTAGAGCGTCAGGTCGCGGCTTGGTTACAAGCCGCCAAGCGCAGCAATGTCCGGGAGCGCCGCTCGGTGCTGCCATGCGCTCAGTCTCTTCCCCCGGCTTGCGCGGGGGATGGGCGTCAAAGAGTCCGAGTGGCTGAGAGAGCCATACGTCGCTCCCGGACATTGCCGTTGGCAATGTCCTGACGCTCGCCGGCTTAAGCGAGCCGGCTCCGCCGGCTCGCTTAAGCCGTCCGCTCAAACTTCCCGGTCAGCGCGGCCTTGGCCAGAGTATTGAAGTGCAGTTGGAAGCCGACGATCGCCGCCGACGTATCGGCCGCCACCGGCAGCGTCTCTTCCTTCACCGCGAACACCGTGAACACATAGCGGTGCGGGCCGTGGCCCGGCGGCGGGCACGGCCCGCCATAGCCCGGCGCGCCGAAGTCGGTGCGGGTCTGCAGCGCGCCCTTCGGCAGAAGGCCCGCCTTGGGGTTGCCGGCGTCGAGCGCCAGTTCGGTCGTGCCGGCGGGGATGTTCACCACCACCCAGTGCCAGAAGCCCGAGCCCGTCGGCGCGTCGGGATCGAAGCAATGCACCGCGAAGCTCTTCGTACCCTCGGGCGCACCCGACCAGCGCAGATGCGGCGACTTGTTGCCGCCGCCGCAGCCGAAGCCGTACTCGGCCGACAGGATGTGCTCCATGCCGAGGGCGGCGCCTTCCTTGAAGCTGTCGCTGGTCAGAGTGAATGCCATGGTCCTGCGTTCCTTCGCTGTTGCTGAATCTGGTGACGCGATGATGTCACGAACGATCGGGTGATGCCTGCCTTTCGATGGCTTCCAGCCGCGACGCAATCAGGGTCGCGCTCAGGAGTTGCAACGCCGACCACGCCGCCACGAGTCCCGGCAGCAGGGCCCACAGCCAGCCCACGAAGTAGCCGACGACGACCGCGACGACGAGAAAGAGCGCGGTGGCCTTGAGCTTTCGCCGGGCGCCGGCTCTGAACTCCGCGGAGGTCTTGCCCATCTGCGCGGACTTCGCCGCCAGGGTGTCGTGCCATCCCATAGCAGGCCTTCCGTTTGAGCGTTGTCTCAACACCGGGCGGCGCTCCCGGAGCTTGCCGAAGGCAAGCTCCTGACGCTCCTCCGGCCGCGCTTCGCGCGGCCGATTACTCGGCCTTGATACCGATCTCCTTCATCACCTCGAGCATGATCTTGGTGTCGCGCTGGAAGACCTTGTTGGTCGCTTCCATGTCGAGGGGGCCGACGATCAGATAGTTGGCCATCAGCGCCTTCACCTTCTCGTCGGTGCCGGCTTCGAACAGTGTGTCGGCCAGCTTCTTGGAGACGTCCTTGGGCGTCGCGACCGGGACCGCGAAGACGGCGAAGGCGCGCGTCTCGTAGAAGCCGCCGACCGCGCCCTGCTCCGTCATCGTCGCCACGCCGGGAAAGGCCGGCAGACGGTCGCCCATCATGGCGATGGCCTTGCCCTTGCCGGAGGCGATCACCGCCGCCGCACCGGCCGGACTGCCTGCCCCGCCGTCGAGTGCCTGGGCCGCGACGTCGGCGAACATCGCCGCCTCGCCGCGATACTGCACGACCTCGACCTTGAACCCGTACTGCTTGGCCATCGTCTCGATCAGCATCTGCGGCGTCGAGCCCGGCCCGTAGGCGCCGAAGTTCAGCTTGTCGACCTTCTTGGCATACTCGACGAACTGCTTGAGGTTGGTCGCACCGGTCTTCTCGGCCGCGACGACGGGACCGCCGAGGCTGGTCGTCATGGCGAGATAGGTGAAGTCCTTCTCCGGATCGTAGGGCAGGTCCTTCACCGTGACCCGGTTCTGGATCAGCGACGAGGAGATGGTGCAGAGGACGGTGTAGCCGTCCGGCGGCGCGCGCTTCACCTCGGCCACGCCGATCGTGCCGCCAGCGCCGCCCTTGTTCTCGACCACCACCGAGGTGCCGAGCTTGCGGCCGAGATACTCGCCATAGACCCGCGCGATGCCGTCGGTCTGCCCGCCCGCCGGATAGGGCACGACGATGCGGATCGGCTTGTTGGGAAACGCACCCTGCGCCCATGCAGACGAACCGAGAATCGATGGCGCCGCAAGAACGCCCGCACCCGCAACAATGAGCCCGCGCCGTGTCGGATTACGCATCAAACTTCCTCCCTGATCTGCAGGGCCTTCCCGACCCCTGATCTTGTGGGCGGCACCCTAATTCAGGAGGTGTGAAGCCGGCAAGCGACTGGCGGCGGATCGCGACATTCGGCAAACAGGATAATTCCACGGAGCAATTTCATGCACGAATCCACATCCGCCCGATGATCTTCTGGCTAACCTGCTTCGCCGGCGTGGCCGTCGCCTATCTGCTGGGCGCGACGCCCACCGGCTATCTCGCGGGCAAGATGCTTCGCGGCATCGACATTCGCGAGCATGGCTCGCGTTCCACCGGGGCCACCAACGTGTTGCGCACGCTGGGCAAGGGACCGGCGCTGGTGGTGCTGCTGGTCGACGTGCTGAAGGGCGTGGCCGCCATCCTGTTCGCGCGCTGGTTCTACCCCTGGCTCGGCGTTCCGGCGGACGGCGTCGCGTGGGCCGTCTGCCTGTGCGGACTCGCGGTGCTGCTGGGACACAGCCGCTCGCTGTGGCTGGGCTTCACCGGCGGCAAGTCGGCGGCGACGGGGCTCGGCGTGCTGCTGGCACTCGCCTGGCCCGTCGGACTCGGCGCGGCCTTCGTGTTCCTGCTCGTGCTGGCGGTCGTGCGCATCGTGTCGCTGGCCTCGATGCTGGCCGCCGCGACCGCCGCCCTCCTCGTCTGCCTGCTACCGGAGCCGCTGCCCTATCGCCTGCTCGTCATCGCGGGCGGCCTCTACGTGATCGTTCTGCATCGCGCCAACGTCGCGCGCCTGCTCGCGGGAACCGAACCGAAGATCGGCCGGCGAGCCTGACCGGAGGCCGCCGGGAGCTTACGCCGCCAGGGCAGTACGACGGGACCCGGCGGCCGTGCCGGGAAATCCGATGACGAAGGCCACCGGCAAGAGGAGCAGGTAGCAGATCGCCCCCAGCGAAATCGTGGCACCGATCCCGTAGGCGATGCTGCACGCTACACCCGTTGCCGATGCGAGAACGCTGGCCGCCCCGTTGATGCCCCAGAACCAGGGCGTGGGCCGGTTGTCGACCGCCGAGATGAAGCTCATTCCCGTCGGGAAGCCATAGCCCATGAGCAACCCGGCCGGCGTAATGATCGCGACGCTCACCAGGCAGCGGACCAGCAGGGTCTCGCTGTCGAGCGCGAGAAGCAGCGGGGGCACCCAGAGCGCCTGGGACAAGACGTATCCACTGGTCATCACGACCCAGACGGAGAAGCTGAGGGGGCTGCCGATGCGGACGGAATCGGACAGCAGGCTGCCGATTCCCGCCGAGAGGATCAGCGAAAACAGCACGACGCTCAGCGAGTAGGTCGGATGACCGAGAAACACGCTGAACCGCTGGAGAAGGCCGATCTCGACGAGCATGAAGCCGACGCCGATCAGCACGAAGTACGCCGTGCCGCCCACCGCGAGCCGTCGACCGACATCGTTCAACGCATTCCGCAGCGGAAGCACGATGGTGGCGAGGACGAGGAGCAGCGCCATCACGAAGAGCCCCGCCAGCGTGGCGGTCGCGAGGAAGTTCCCCTTGCGGACCCCGGGCGGGACCTCGCTGAACCCGATCGCAAAGACCTGGGAGAATGGCAGCTGGTTGAAGAAGAAGGGCCGGTTGTCGGTCGGCGGCGTCATGTCGAGGCGAAAGCTTCCCGTGAAGCGTTCGAGGTCGGCGCGGTTCGTGAAGTTGACGATACGGTCCAGCGTCTCGGAAGGCGATTTCCGACCGGGCACGATCAAGGGCTCGAACTTCAACCGATCGATCGCCGTCGCGAGGCTTTGCAGCTGGGCCTCCGTGAAGGCCGACCGTGAAACGATCAGGGTGGAGATTCCGGCGCCTTCGTCGCCGGGCCGCAGCCATGCGAGGAATATGTGCTTCGCGGGCTCCCTGACGCCCATCTCGAGCAGGGAGGCGACGGCCAGGCTCAGGATCCGGCCGGTCTCGGCGACGTCCTGCGCCGCATGCCAGCGGCTCACGGTGAAGACGCCGTCCGCGGACAGGCGCCGCAGGAAGATCTCCCAGGCGTCGACCGTGTAGAGCCCGTTCTCGCTGAGCGAGAACGCACCGGCGCCCGTCGCCGCCCAGGTGTCGATCAGATTCATCTGGATGATGTCGAACTGTTCGCGGCTGCGCGCGAGCCAGCTCCGGGCCTCGTCCACCACCAGCGTGATGCCGCCGATCTTCTCCATGCCGACGAAGGGGCCGAACAGCCCGTCGGGCCGCAGCAGGTCGATGAATGTCGGATTGACCTCGATGCCCGTGACCTTCGGAACCCCGAACAGGCGCGCGGCGAGGATGTCCCTGCCGCCGCCCACCCCGATCAC
The DNA here is from genome assembly GCF_019039055.1 of Reyranella humidisoli. Lineage (NCBI taxonomy): Bacteria > Pseudomonadati > Pseudomonadota > Alphaproteobacteria > Hyphomicrobiales > Reyranellaceae > Reyranella > Reyranella humidisoli. The sequence continues at coordinate 2,603,559 of NZ_JAHOPB010000001.1, read as the reverse complement.
CGCGGCGCTTTTCAGATCCGGCAGATAATAGGCCAGATTCGTGATGTCGCTCTTCAGGAAGGAAGCGCGCGCGAGGTCGCCCTCGATTCCGTAAGCGACCGTGCCGGCATCGCTGTCGATCGACATGCCACTCTGCGGGACGGGTGCATCGGTAGGCACGAAGGCGGGCGATGGACCGGACAGTTGCGGCGCACTCACCGGCAGCGCCGGCCGCGTCGCGACGATGCGGGAGAACGAATTCCACTTCTCGAACCAGGGCAGGGCATCGAGCTGCATCGTCGCCTTGGCGAAGATCGGATAGAAGCCCATCCGCCTCGTGTCGGCACTGTTGAGTGCCGCCACCGCGACGAGAACCACGAGCCACGCGCGATGCCAGCCCAGTATCCGGGCCGGGAACGCTGGCTGCGCCGGAGCGGCGCCGACACCCGAGTTCGCGAAGAACACCGCCCCCAGCGCGACGAGCGCCGCACTGCAGAGAATGGCGGTCGGTCCGTTGAACTCATTGAGCAGGACCAGCACGCCGAAGCAGCCGATCGCGGCCCCGATGAGGTCGATGCCATAGACGCGGCCAATCGGAAACGGGCTGCGCGTCAGGGCGAGGCTGACCACGACACCCGAGAAGAAGAACGGCGCCGCGATCACCAGGGCCAGTTCGAGCCAGATCACGACCGTCGTGAAGGCAAACCGCGACGTCGGGACGAGCGTCACCTGCAGCGCGAGCCCGATCACCGCGGAAAGGGCAAATGCCGTGCTGTAGTTCGCGAGGTCGTAGGAGAGGGTTTTCCCGGTGAAGCGCGAGCCCTTCAGGTAGACCCATACGGCGCCGGCGGTCAGGCCGAGCATGGCCATGCTGATGACGAAGAAGGCGAGATGGTACCAGACGACGACGGACAGCATCCGGGTCTGGATCAACTGCAGCATCAGGGTTGCCGAAGTGACGCAGAAAACACCACTGTAGAAATTGAAGGGTCTCATGCCGTCCTGCAGCCGCAATGGGGCGCAGCCTATAACGCGGCCATGGAGTCGTGTCACTTCAGGGTCTTCCGAGTAGCCCGGAATCACACCACCAACCTCATGCTGAGGAGGCTGCGGAGCAGCCGTCTCGAAGCATGGGCACGAGCACCGCGTTTGTTGCCCATCCTTCGAGACGCGCCGTGGAGTTTACCCCGAGGTACTCGAGGGGCGGCGCTCCTCAGGATGAGGCGAGTGTTTGATCTATCTGCATCGGAAAGACCTGGGGGACCGCATTGCCCGTCCGGCCCGGAGCCTTGGGGGAACGCGGCTACCGCCGCCCCTGCATCACGTCTGCAATGGCCTGGGCGAGATGGGCCTGCAGGAAGGGCTTGTTGAGGCGCGGGACCTTCGTGCTCTCGCCGTTGGGCAGTTCGGCGTAGCCGGTGGCCAGCAGGACCGGCAGAGCGGGATGCGTGCGGCGGATCGCTTCGACGAGCTGCGTGCCCGTCATGCCGGGCATCGCCTGGTCGGTGATCACGAGGTCGACGCGCGCCATCTTCGCCAGCGCCGCGAGCGCCTCGCGGCCGGAATAGGCGATCGTGACCTCGTGGCCAAGATCTTCCAGCATCGCGGCGGTGTTGACCAGGATCAGCGCATCGTCGTCGACCGCGAGGATGGAGAGCGGCCGCGGGGTCGAGGTCGCGGGGACCGGCGCCTGCGGCGCCTGCGCGTCGCCGCCCGCCACCGGAATCCACAGCGACGCCGTGGTGCCCTGGCCTTCGCGGCTCTCGAGCTGCAGCCGGCCGCCCAACTGCCCGGCGAGGCCGTGCACCATCGACAGGCCGAGGCCCGTGCCCTTGCCCACGCCCTTGGTGGTGAAGAACGGCTCCGTCGCGCGCCCCAGCGTGGCGGCGTCCATGCCGTGGCCCTGGTCCCTCACCTGCAGCCGCACGTAGCGCCCTTCCTTCAGCGACAGGGACGCGGCCATCGCCGCCGTTACCGCGACCTCGCGCGCCGAGACGGCGACGACGCCGCCGCGCGGCATCGCATCGCGCGCATTCACCACGAGGTTGAGCAGCGCCATTTCCACCTGGTTGGTGTCGACCCGCACCGGCGACAGCGTCGCGGGGCAGTCGATGTCGAGCACGATGGCGGGGCCCAGCGTATGGTCGAACAGGCTCTTCATGCCGTCGACCAGGGCGGCGACCGAGGCGAGTTCGGGATCGAGTTCCTGGCGGCGCGCGAAGGCCAGCATGCGCTGGGTGAGCGCGCCGCCGCGCCGCGCGGCCTGCATGGCATTGTCGATCAGCGCAAGGTTGCGGTCGCCGGCCGGCAGGCGCTTGCGCACCAGTTCGAGGCTGCCGATCACCGCGGTCAGGAGATTGTTGAAGTCGTGCGCGACGCCGCCCGTGAGCTGGCCGATCGCCTCCATCTTCTGCGACTGGAACAGCGCCTCGCGCGCGCGCTCCAGCTCGAGCTGGGCGTCGCGGCGCTCGGTGATGTCGCGCGTGACCTTGGCGAAGCCCTGCAGCGAGCCGTCCGCGCCGCGCACCGGATCGATGACGATGCTGGCCCAGAAGCGCGTGCCGTCCTTGCGCACGCGCCAGGCCTCCTTCTCGAAGCGGCCCTCGCGCGCGGCGGTATCGAGCGCGCGCTGCGGCTCGCCGGCGGCACGATCCTCCTCGGTGTAGAAGGCCGAGAAGTGGCGTCCCAGTATCTCCTCCGGCTCGTAGCCCTTGATACGCCGGGCGCCGGCGTTCCAGGTCGCGACGCGCCCCTCGGGATCGAGCTTGTAGATGCCGTAGTCGGTGACGCTCTCCACCAGCAGGCGGAACTCCTCCTGGCTGCGGCGCAGCGCCTCCTCGGTGGCGCGCCGCTCGGTGAGGTCGCGCGTGATCTTGGCGAAGCCGCGCAGAACGCCCGACGCATCGTGGATCGGGTCGATGACGACATGGGCCCAGAAGCGCGACCCGTCCTTGCGGATACGCCAGCCCTCGGCCTCGAACTTGCCCTCGCGCAAGGCGATGTCGAGCGCCCGCGCCGGCAGGCCGCTCGCCCGATCCTCCTCGCCGTAGAAGCGCGAGAAATGGCTGCCGATGATCTCGGCGGCCGTGTAGCCCTTGAACCGCTCCGCCCCGCTGTTCCAGCTCGCGACGTGGCCCGCCGGATCGAGCATGTAGATCGCATAGTCCCGCACGCCCTCGACCAGCAGCCGGAACGCGCTTTCGTCGATCTGTTCGCGCGGCAACGGCGTGGCTTCAGGCGGACCCGGCATCGTCATGCCCGGCGTTTTAGCAGGGGATCGGCCCGGCCGGCACTATTCCCGCCCTTCGAACGGCAATCGTGTCCGCGAATGGACACTGTGCAACCTTTGCGCGCCGGTCGCTCCGCGCCCATCGCGGAGGGCGGCGCGCGACCTTAATCCCCCACCCTCACTTCATTTCGCCACACTGAGGGGCTCGTCTCTTGGCGTCCTGCGGCCACGACCGCCCCGTCCCCCGAGGAGACACGCCATGACCGCCCCCCGCCCCTATCGCACCCACATCGGCAACCACAAGCTCCAGCCCGAGACGCTGATGCTGTCCTACGGCTACGACCCCGCTTTGTCGGAGGGCGCGGTGAAGCCGCCGGTGTTCCTGACCTCGACGTTCGTGTTCGGCTCGGCCGAGGAGGGTCGTGACTTCTTCGACTACGCCTCGGGCCGCAAGACGCCGCCCGCCGGCAGCGCCGCCGGCCTCGTCTATTCGCGCTTCAACCATCCCAACAGCGAGATCGTCGAGGACCGGCTCGCGGTCTACGAGGGCGCCGAGACCTGCGCGCTCTTCTCCTCCGGCATGTCGGCGATCTCCACCACCCTGCTCGCCTTCGCGCGGCCGGGTGACGTGATCCTGCATTCGCAGCCGCTCTACGGCGGCACCGAGACGCTGCTCGCCAAGACCCTGTCGGGCTTCGGCATCTCGGCCGTGGGCTTCGTCGACGGCGTGAACGAGGCCGCGATCCGCGCCGCCGTCGCCGAGGCGCGCCGCAAGATCGTGTCGAGCGGCCGCATCTCCGTCATCATGATCGAGACGCCGGCCAACCCGACCAACACGCTGGTCGACATCGCGCTGCTGCGGCGCATCGCCGACGAGATCGGCCGGGGACAGCCGGGCGGCCCGCCGGTGCTGGCCTGCGACAACACCTTGCTCGGGCCGGTCTTCCAGCGCCCGCTCGACCACGGCGCCGACGTCTCGGTCTATTCGCTCACCAAATATGTCGGCGGTCATTCCGACCTGATCGCCGGCGCCGCCATGGGCACGAAGGCCATCATGGGCCCGATCCGCGCGCTGCGCGGCAGCTTCGGCACGCAGCTCGACCCGCATTCCTGCTGGATGCTGGGCCGCTCGCTGGAGACGCTGGGCCTGCGGATGGAACGCGCAAACTCCAATGCGCGCCAGGTCGCCGAATGGCTGGCCGCCCATCCCGGCGTCGCGAAGCTCCACTATCTCGGCCTGCTGCCCAAGGGCTCGCCCGAGCAGGCGCTCTACGAGCGCCAGTGCACCGGCGCGGGCTCGACCTTCTCGTTCGACATCAAGGGCGGCGAGAAGGAAGCCTTCGCCTTCCTGAACGCGCTGAAGATCTTCAAGCTCGCCGTGAGCCTCGGCGGCACCGAATCCCTAGCCAGCCACCCCGCCGCGATGACGCATTCCGGCGTGCCTTTAGAAGTCCGCGACCGCATCGGTGTTCTGGACACGACGATCCGGCTGTCGGTGGGGATCGAGCATCCGGATGATCTGATCGCGGACCTGACGCAGGCGTTGGCGGTGACGGGATAGACTTAACTTAGACGTTCCCAGCCCGTCGCAGGACTGTAGCCGCTCTCGCTCTGGAAATGTTTCCTCGGCCATCAGCACGATTTCTCATCAGATAGAGCCAGCCCGTTCCACGGCAAATTTATAGGTGCGATACTACCGGGTGGGGAGGACAGCATGCCAGTTAGACCCACCACCGTGTCAAAGCCACTCAATATCTACAAGATCGAGATCAACAAGGGTGCGCTGGATGCTCTTCCAACCGATGTGCGTCGCAACTTTTTGCTGTTTGGGCACATAGCGAACGAGATTAACACGCTTTATCGGCTACTGATCTTCTCGATCAAAGAACAGTCAAATGACGTCATGAAGCTTTTTGCGGAAAGCCGTTCCTTCACAATTGCGCGGCTCTTGATCGGCACTACGCAGGAAGGATACGTGGCACTCAACAAGCACGTGCTTAGTCAAAAATTCGGCCATACCTACTTGCCGCTCCTTAATGCGAAGGGACAAGCCGCTCTAAAGAGAGTTCGAAAGCACCTGTCCGATATGGAGCTAATGGCGTCGATCCGGAACAACTTCGCCTTCCATCATCCTACGAGTGCGCAGATCGACAATGCGTATGCCAGGATTCCACACGATAGCGACATGTCAATCTATTCAGGCACGCCCCGGCATTCTTCACTATACACGATGTCATTGAACTTGATGACCCAAGGCATATTGGATTGCTTGAACGATCCCGAAGACAAGCTTAGCCACGCAGATGCTATGGGCCAGATCATGGATGACGTAATAAACAAATCCACAGATCTGAACGACTTCATCGAGGCACTTCTTGGGACAATCGCGGAACGAGAGAAGCTATCACCTCATCCACTATCAAATTCAAATATCGTGTTGACCGTAGATGGACACGAATCGATGACATCGTTTGCCATTCCTCCCCTGCTGAGAACATGAGTGACAAGCGGGCAAACGCGCAAGGACTTCGCGACCAGCTACAGGCTCTGGCGTTGCGGTCGATCCAAGTCTGGGTACCGGACGTGCGGTCGGCGGCGTTCAGAAGGGAAGCACATCGCCAGTCGCTTGCAGTAGCAAAGATCAGTCGCGCGCGAGACGATCAGGCGTTCATTGACGCGGCTTCCGACTGGCAGGACTAGTGAAGCACGGCGAGCTCTGGCTCATCTCGGCACTTAGTCCGATCAATCGAGGCTCCGACACCCCTCACCGCGTCGTTGCCGTGTCCCGCGTCTTCCACAGCGACCAGCCGATGCCGGTGGCGATCAGGCCGAAGGTGACGGCGAGACTGGCGACCGGCGGGAACTTGTCGTCGTCGAGGAGAAAGTCCGAGACGAAGATCTTGGAGCCGATGAAGACCAGCACCGCCGCGAGCGCGTGCTTGAGGTAGTGGAAGCGGTCGATCATGGCCGACAGCGCGAAGTAGAGCGCGCGCAGGCCCAGCACCGCCATGATGTTCGAGGTGTAGACCACGAACGTGTCGGTGGTGATGGCGAAGATCGCCGGCACCGAGTCGACCGCGAACACCAGGTCCGCCAGGTTGATCACCACGAGGGCGAGGAGCAGCGGCGTCGCGGCGCGGACCATCCGGCCGGTCCGCTCGTCGGGCTGGGTGACGAAGAAGCGGTCGCCGTGCAGTTCCTTCGTCACGCGCATCCGGCGGGAAATCCAGCGGATGGCGGCGTTGTTGGCGAGGTCCGGCTCGGACTCGGTGGTGAAGAACATCTTGATGCCGGTCACGATCAGGAACGCGGCGAACAGGTAGAGCACCCAGTAGGCTTCGCTGACCAGCGCGGCGCCGGCGGCGATCATGAGGCCGCGCAGCACGATGACGCCGATGATGCCCCACAGCAGCGCACGGTACTGGTACTTCGCCGGGATGGCGAAGAAGGTGAAGATCAGGCTGATCACGAAGATATTGTCGATCGACAGCGCCTTCTCGATGAAGAAGCCGGTGAAGTACTTCATGCCGAGGTCGGCGCCCTTCTCGGCCCAGACCCAGGCGCCGAAGGCGAGCGCGATCGAGATGTAGAAGGCCGACAGCTTCAGCGATTCGCCGATGCCCATCACCCGGTCCTCCTTGTGCAGGAGGCCGAGGTCGAAGGCGGTCAGCGCCGCCACCATCAGGACGAAGGCCAGCCAGAACCAGACCGGTGTGCCGAGAAAGGACTGGAACAGAAACTCGGTCATTCGGGGGTCCGCTTCGTGGGGTGGCTTGTGGGTGCTCGTCGGTGAGGCGGCACAATGGACGCGGGCGGATGATTGATAAAATAGAATTGATACGACGAATCCGATAGTCTTAGACTATCACGGCACATGACCACGCTCCGCCAACTCAGCTATCTGGTCGCCCTGGCCGACTCCCGGAATTTCCGCCGCGCCGCGGATCTGGTGCATATCGCCCAGCCGACGCTGAGCCAGCAGCTGCGGGCGCTCGAGGCGCGCCTCGGCGTGACGCTGGTCGAACGCAACGAGAGCCCGGTCCAGCTCACCCCGATCGGGCGGGACCTGGTGACGCGGGCGCGCAAGATCCTGCTGGACGTGAAGGATGCCGAGGACATGGTCCGGCGCGCCAAAGCCGGCATCGGCGGCACGATCCGGTTCGGCGTCACGCCGACGCTCGGCCCCTACCTGATGCCGCGGATCGTGGCCTCGCTGCACCGGCGCTTTCCCGACATGCGGCTCTACATCCGCGAGGGCATTCCCGACGAGCAGGCGCGCGAGCTGGCGCGCGGCGAGCTCGACATGGTGCTGTCGCCCCTGCCCGTCTCCGGCAGCGACCTGCACATCGAGCCGCTGTTCCGCGAGCCGCTCCACATCGTCTGCCCGCCCGAGCATCCGCTGGGCCGGTCCGCGAAGGTGCGCCGCGGCGATCTGGCGGGCATCGGCTTCCTGAGCCTCGATCGCCGCCACCACGCGCACCGCCAGGCCCGCGAGATCTGCGAGGACCTGAAGGCCACCCTGCTCGAAGGCTATGAGGGAACGAGTCTCGACAGCCTGCGCCAGATGTGCGGCTCGGGCCTGGGCTTCGCCATCCTGCCGGAACTCTATCTGCGCTCGGAAGTGGGCGGCGAGGACATGGTGACCCGCCTCACCATGGCCGGCTGGAGCGCCAGCCGCTCCATCGCCGCGGTCTGGCGCGACGGCTCGGCCTATTCCGACAGCTACGGCACCATCGCCGAGACGATCGCCACCGAGGCGAGAGCCATCCTGGCGGGACCAGCGCTTTAACAAGCCATCGTCCCGACCGGAGCGAAAAGAGGTCCCTCGACTGCGCCGCCCTGCGGGCGGCTTTGCTCCGGACGACAGCGTGCGGCTTGGACTTGGCTATCAAGGATCAATTGCTTCCCCATTCAGATGGGGAAGTGCCCCGTCATACGGGGCGATGGGGTCATGGGCGGCGCAACGCTATGACCCCTCCGACGGCGTAAGACGCCGCCACCTCCCCATTTGAATGGGGAGGAAAGACTCTAAATCCCCTCGTTGGGGATCTGCAGGACGATGCCGCAATGCTTGCAGTGGACGGCGTCGAGGTCGTGCACCAGCAGCGCGCACGAGGGACATTCGAAGCGCACCTTGTTGGGCCGGAAGATGGCCTGCAGCAGGCGCAGGAAGAGGCCGACGCCGACCACCATGATGATCACGGCGAGCAGCCGGCCGCCGGGGGTCTTCAGGGTGATGTCGCCGAAGCCCGTGGTCGTGAGCGTCGTGATGGTGAAGTAGAGCGCGTCGATGTAGGTCGAGATCTGCGGGTTGATCTTGCGCTGGGTGACGTAGACCACCGACGTCACGATGAAGATGAAGACGCCGAGATTGACCGTGCGCTGGATGACGTCCTCGTACAGGCGGAACCACTTCGAGTCGTGCCGCAGGTCGCGCAGCAGGTGGTAGGAGCGCAGCAGGCGGAGCGCGCGGGCGATGCGCAGGAAGGCCAGGTTCTCGAGGAAGACGGGCAGCAGCAGGGACAGGATCACGATCAGGTCCGCCGCCGAGGAGAGGCTGACCAGGTGGCGCAGCGGCCGCCGCTCCACCCACAGCCGCACCCCGAACTCGATCGTCAACAGGAGGCCGATGGCGAGATCGAGGGCGATCATCCACGGCTGATGCCCGCCGAAGGGCGAGATGAGGAACACCGCGATGGTGGCCAGGTCGAAGCCGACCAGCCCGTAGCGGAACCGGCGGGCCTCCGGGCCGTCGCCGAAATAGAGATCCTGGAACTTTTCGCGAAGACCTTTCAGTGCCATGCGTTCAGGGTAGCATGGCGGCGGTTTCTGGGGCACCGGGCGGGCGGAAACTACTCCGCCGCGCGGGCGTGCGGCATCGCGAGCGTGGGCCGGGCGGTGCTGAAGGAGCGCAGGACCTGGCCGGGCGGCTTCACCTTCACATAGTCCTCGCCATCGAACACCTGGACGCCGTTGACCCACACACCCTTGAGACCGGGCGCGCTACGGATCAGGCGGTTGGCGCCGGCCGGGAGGTCGGCCACGCGCCGCGTCTTGCTGACGTGGATGGTCGCGGGATCGAACAGCATGAGGTCGGCCCAGGCGCCGACTTCGATGCGGCCGCGGTCGATGATGCCGTAGATGTGCGCCGGATCGCCGGTCAGCTTGCGGATGGCGTGCGGCAGGCTGAAGCGGCCGAGCTCGCGCACCCAGCGGCCGAGCAGGTGCATGGCGTAGCCCGCGTCGCAGAACAGCGTGAGATGCGCGCCGGCGTCGGACAGGCTGATCAGGTTGCCGTCGTCCGCGATGAGGTCTCCCACACGCTTCTCGTCGACGTTCAGCAGCCGCACGATGAAGGTCGTCTCGAGATCGTCGGCGAGGCCGATGTCGAGCAGCGCGTCCACCGGATCGACGCCGCGCTCGCGCGCGATCTCCTCGATGCTGCGGCCTTCCAGGGTGGGTTCGGTCGGCGACACCGCCACTTCCATCAGGTGCCAGGTGCCGTTGAAGATGCGGCCGCCCTCGACCGGCGTGGCCAGCGACGTCTTGAACGCCGCGCGAAACGCGGGATCGACGAACAGCGCGCGATGCTGCGCCTTGTCCCCGGCCTTGGGCCACGGCGCGATGGTCTGCAGCATGTAGGCGTTCAGCAGGCCGAAATTCATGTTGAGCGGCTGGCACGAGGCCTGGGCATAGACCGCATGGCCGCGCGTGCGCGCCTCGGCGCAGGCGGCGGAGATCCCCGGCGCATGCTCGGGCTTCGTCGGATAGTCGAGCAGCGGGCAATAGATGACGGGCCGGCCGGAGAGCCGGGCCAGTTCCTCCATGAAGGGAATGGTCGAGCGCTGGCCGCAGGTCGCCATGGTGACGCCGTGGCCGTGCCGCGCCATCACCCGCGCCAGCGCGCGGAACTCGTCGTCGCTGGCCAGGCGCGACGGCACCGGGATGCCGCCATAGCCGTTGTGATTCTCGAAGGTCGAGGAGCCCAGCCCGATGGCGCCGGCCGCCAGCGCCTCGTCGAACAGCGCCGACATCTTCGCGAGTTCGTCGGCCGTCGCCTCGCGCTCGGAGCCCGCGTCGCCCATCACCACGGTGCGCAGCGCCGAGTGCGAGCAGAAGGAGGCGACGTTGGGCGTGACTCCGCGCCGGGCGATGAAGTCGAGGTAGCTCGCGAAATCGTCGAACTGCCAGTCGACGCCCTCGCGCAGCGCGTCGAGCGACATCGCCTCGACCTCGGAGAGGTTCCTGAGCAGCGTGTCGCGCGTGGCCGGCGTCGCCGGGGCAATGCCGAAGCCGCAATTGCCGATCACCACCGTCGTGACGCCCAGCGCCGGCGACGGCGAGGCCGTGGAATCCCAGGTGAGCTGCGCGTCGTAATGGGTGTGGACGTCGATCACGCCGGGCGCCAGCACCAGGCCCGCCGCGTCCACCGTCTCGCGCGCCGGCCCGAGATCGCGGCCGATGGCGGCGATGCGCCCGTCCTTCACCGCGACGTCCACCTTGCGCATCGGATTGCCGAGCCCGTCGGCCATGTCGGCATTGATGACGATCAGATCGAACATGCAATCCTCCCGGAGCGTGCGGCACTTCGAGTGCGTTTGGTCGCCATTCTCCGCGAGAAGCGTGAGGTTGTACCGCCTCAATTCAGGGCATTTCCGCGTCGTGGTTCGGTCGGTATCGAACCGAAGGCGGAACGACGCACGGGTCCGCACGTTGGGGTCCGCAATTTCGCGGCCCCGGACTTCGGTCCCGAGCGAGGATCATGGACCCCTATATCGTGATGCTCGCCGGCTTCGGCGCGATCGTGCTTCTGACGGCATGGCTTCCCATGGTGCTGAAGGAGCTGCCGCTTTCGCTGCCGATCTTCTGTGTCGCGGCTGGCGCCCTGCTGGCCGGCCTCTTCGACCAGGCGCAGGCCCCCTCGCCCCAAGCCCATCTCAAGCTGACGGAACGGCTGACGGAAGCCGTGGTCATCGTGGCGCTGATGGGGGCCGGGCTCAAGCTCGACCGGCCGCTGGCCTGGGCGACCGCCGGCCTGACCTGGCGGCTGCTGGGAGTTGCCATGCCGCTCACCATCGTCGCCATCGCCCTGCTGGCGCACGGGCTGCTGGGCGTCGGGCTGGCCGCGGCGCTCCTGCTGGGCGCCGCGCTCTCGCCCACCGATCCCGTGCTGGCGAGCGACGTCCAGGTCGGCCCGCCGGGCCAGGGCGGCGAAGACGAGGTGCGCTTCACCCTGACGGCCGAGGCCGGACTGAACGACGGGCTTGCATTTCCTTTCGTCTATCTTGCCATCCTGCTCGCGACGGTGAGCCCGGCCGGCGCGTCCTGGCTGGACTGGGTGACGCTCGACCTGGGCTGGCGGCTGGCGGCGGGGATCGCCGTCGGGGTCGCCGTCGGCCGCGGCCTCGGCTGGCTGACCTTCCGCCTCCCCAACCGCTCCAAGCTCTCGCGCACCGGCGACGGGTTCGTGGCGCTGGGCATCACCGCGATCGCCTACAGCCTCGCCGAGATGGCGCACGGCTACGGGTTCCTGGCCGTCTTCGTGTCCGCCGTCGCCTTCCGCGGCTTCGAACGGCGGCATCACTACCACGAGAAGCTGCACGACTTCGTCGAGCAGATCGAACGCCTGCTGATGATGATGCTTCTCGTGCTGTTCGGCGGCGCGCTGGCGGAGGGCGGCCTGTTGCGCCACACCGACTGGGCGATGGTCGGGTTCGCCGCGGTCACGCTGCTGGTCGTGAGGCCGCTGGTCGCCTGGATCAGCCTGCTTGGCCGCAAGGAGCCCACGCCGGAACGGGCGATCATCGCCTTCTTCGGCATTCGCGGCATCGGGTCCGTCTACTACATCGCCTTCGCGCTCGGCCGGGCGCCATTCGAGGAGGCGGACCTGCTGTGGAACGCGGTGTCGCTGGTGATCCTCGTCTCGATCACCCTGCACGGCACGACCGTCACGCCGATCATGCGGTTCATCGACAAGCGCCGCGGGCGCTGACGCCCGATTTCAGGCCGACGGAACTTGCACGGCGAAGGGCCGTTGTTCGTGCAGCATCGGGCGGATTGCGGCGGCCTCATCGCGCGCCTGACGGTGGAGGACGGCATGTATTCCAGAGCCCTGGCGGGCAGCGTCGCCTCCCTCGCGCTATTGATTGCCGGACCGGCCTTCGGCCAGGGCACGTTCGGCCTCACGATAGAAAACTGTTCCGATTACGTCGCCCGGGCGATGAGCCAGGTCCAGATGGCATCCGGCTGCAGCGTTTCAGGACCGAGCTGGAGCGCCGAGCCGGCCGACCATGCCGCCTGGTGCAAGCGCGCCTCGGCGCGCGAGCGCGGCCGCGAGGACGAAGCGCGCCGCAACGCCCTGACCACGTGCCGGGGAGATTTCGGCACCGTTCAGATCAAGAGCTGCAACGAGTACGTGGCCCGGTCGCGCACGCAGCTGGAGCTTGCCGAGGCGCTTTCATCGAGCTGCACCTTCGACGGGATGCGGTGGAGTTCGAACATCGTCCAGCACATGCACTGGTGCAACCGCACGCCCGTCGACCGGCACGCCACCGAAGACGCCGCCCGCCGCAGGGAACTGGCCTCCTGCGCCGCCCGGCCGAACTAATTCTCGACCACGCCCATCGTGATCACCAGGTCGCGCTCCGGATCGGCCGCATAGCCGACGAAGGCGAGGTTCGAGCCGGTGGACGGACGCCGATCGACGCGCAGCCCGAAGAGCCGCCGCTTGGGTGCAGCAATGTCGGCGTCGGTCGAAGAGGTTCTGGCAGAACCGGCGGGCCTGCCTGTCGTCGCCGAAGTAAAGCTGCTGGAACTTTTCGCGCAATCCCGTCGTTGCCATGTCTCCAGATGTAATGGCTTCGGGTTCGGGGCACCGGGCCACGCTTGCCGATAGCGGGCTCGTCGTCACCAAAACAACCGCCAGATGCGCTACGATGGGCCCATGCGAGACAATGAAGATTCGGAGCCCGTAAATCTCTACTGGCGGCGGGAGACGGCGACGCGGGCGGGGCTGATCGTCGATGCGAGCGATTACTTCGAGGCCGGCCGCAAGGCGATGCTGAAGGCGCGGCGGCGCATCATGCTGATCGGCTGGGACTTCGACGCGCGCATCGAACTGTCCGAAGAGCGGCTGCCGGGCGAGCCCGGCACCCTGGGCGATTTCGTGCTGTGGCTGGTAAAGCGCAATCCCGACCTCGAGGTCTTCCTGCTGCGCTGGAACATTGGCGCGCTGCGCGCGCTGTTCCGCGGCACCACCATCTTCACGCTGATGCGCTGGATGGCCCATCCGCGCATCCACACGCGACTCGATGGCGCCTCGACGCTGGGCGCCTCGCACCATCACAAGATCGTCGTGATCGACGATTGCCTGGCCTTCTGCGGCGGCATCGACATGACCAGCAACCGCTGGGATACGCCCGAGCATCGCGACGGCGACCCGCGCCGCATCGGGCCCGATGGCGGCCCCTACGCACCCTGGCACGACGCGACCTCGATCCTGGAGGGGCCGGTGGCGCAGGCGCTGGGCGAGCTGTCGCGCAAGCGCTGGCAGGCAGCGGGCGGCCATGCGCTCGAACCGGTCGAATGCGGCATCGACTGCTGGCCCGAGGGGGTCGAGGCGCAGTTCCGCGACGTCTCGGTGTCGATCAGCCGGTCGCGGCCCGAGGGAGACGATGGCGGCCCGCCGGTGCACGAAATCGAGGCGACGTATCTGGCGCTGATCGCCCGTGCCCGGAAGTACATCTACGCCGAGAGCCAGTACTTCGCCTCGCGCCGCATCGCCGAGGCGATCGCCCACCGGCTGGAGGAGCCCGACGGGCCCGAGATCGTGCTGGTCAATCCGTTCAAATCACAGGGCTGGCTTGAGCCGGTGGCGATGGATACCGCGCGCGCCCGGCTCTACGCGGCGCTGGAGCATCTCGACTGCCACGCGCGGTTGCGCATCTATCACCCGTTCACGCAGGCCGGCGAGCCGATCTACGTGCACGCCAAGATGATGATCGTCGACGACGAGGTGCTGCATGTCGGCTCGTCGAACATGAACAACCGTTCGATGCGGCTCGACACCGAATGCGACGTCACCCTCGATGCGCGCGTGCCCGGCAACGAGGGCGCCGCGCCGACCATCCGCGCGCTGCGCGACCGGCTGCTGGCCGAGCATCTCGGCGTGACGGTCGAAGCGGTCGCGGCGGCGGTCGACGGCAAGGGCTCGCTGATCGCGGCCATCGAGGCGCTGCGCGGCGCGGGCCGGTCGCTGCGCCCCTACGAGATCCCCGACCTGCACGAGGTCGAAACGTGGCTGGCCGACAACCAGGTGCTCGATCCCGAGGGACCCGGCGAGATCTTCGAGGCCACGTCCAAGGGTGGGCTGCTGCGCGGCCTGCGCCGCCGCCTCCACACCCACGCCGACCGCCTGCGGCACCGGCTGCACAAACACCGGTCGCGCGCCTGAACAGGAAAGCGAAAGGTCCCTCCACCGGCTCACTCCGGTCGGGACGACGGGCATGAGCCATCAGAGCTGGTGGTACAGGCCGCCGCACAGGCCGACGACGACGAGGCTCAAGCCAAACAGCTTGAAGAAGCCCGCCGAGTGCTTCGCAAGCGACTGCTCATGCTGCGCGGAGAGGCGTTGCTCTTTCGACAGGTCGCGCTTGGCCTGCACTTGCGCTGCGAGGAATCCCGGGTTGAGGCCGTTCCCCACCGGCGCATCCCCATCCAATTCGACCTGTGTGGCAATCCAGCAAATGGCAAGGCCGATGACGGCGATCCCGAAGAAGGTCGTATAGGCGACGAAGAGAAAGGTCGCAGCCGACGCCAGCAGCCAGGCCGAAAGCCCGATCGTGATGAGGATGGTTCTCGCGGACACGCGGCATCTCCCGGTGAGGCGGCAAGCCCGGAAGCGTAACGGCGGTGTCCCCACCCCGCAATCAGCTCCTGCTTCTCCTCCGAGGCCAATGCCACTCCGATGAAGCCGCCGTGCGCTCGGCGGCGTATCAGCCCTGGCGCTTCTCCGGGGGCTTCAGGCTTCCAAAGGGCTTGCGCAGCATCTCGGGTACGGCCCGGCGCATCTTCTCGAAGGCGACGTAGAGGCCGGGGATCACGAAGATGCCGAGGCAGGAGGCCGCCAGCATGCCGCCGAACACGGCGGTGCCGACGGCGCGCTGGGTCGCCGCGCCCGCCCCCGAGGCGATCACCAGCGGCACAAGTCCGAGGATGAACGCGAACGAGGTCATCATCACCGCGCGGAAGCGTTGCCCGGCGGCCGAGGTGGCGGCCGTCACCGGGTCGCTGCCCCCGGCCCGCTCATGCATGGCGACCTCGATCACCAGGATGGCGTTCTTGGCCGCCAGCGCGATCAGCACGACGATACCGATCTGGGCATAGACGTTGTTGGCGAGGCCGGTCAGCCAGAGTGCCGCCAGCGCGCCGAACAGGCCCACGATCACCGACAGCAGCGCCGCCACCGGCAGCGCCAGGCTCTCGTAGAGGCCGACCAGGAACAGGTAGGCGAACAGCACCGCCAGCGCGAGCACGAAGCCGGTCTGGCTGCCCGCCTCCTTCTCCTGCTGCGCGGTGCCGGCCCATTGATAGGAATAGCCCGGCGGCAGGCTGGCGCGCGCCACCCGCTCCATCGCAGCGATCGCCTCGCCCGAGGAATAGCCCGCCGCCGGCGCGCCGTTCAGCGTCACCGAGCGCAGGTTGTTGTAGCGATTGATGGTGGCCGGCGCGGTCGTGAGTTCGAGCGTGGCCATCGCCTGCAGCGGCACCAGCTTGCCGCTCGAGGAGCGCACGCGCACGCGCTTCACGTCCTCGATCGTTCGGCGGTCGAGTGCGTCGGCCTGCACGCGCACCGTCCAGGTGCGGCCGAACATGTTGAAGTTGTTGACGTTGCGGCTGCCCATCGCGGTCTGCAGGGCGGCAAAGATGTCGGGGATCGCGACGCCCAGCGTCTCGGCGCGGTCGCGGTCGAGCTCCAGCCGGATCTGCGGCGTCGAGGCGCTGTAGGTGGTGAAGACGCCCGCCAGCTCGGGCGCGGCCTGGGCCGCGTTGATGACGCCGCGCGCCACCGCCACGATCTCCTCCGGCGGCGCACCGGTCAGGCTCTGGACCTCGAATTCGAAGCCCGAGGAATTGCCCAGCCCCGCGATCGGCGGCGGGTTGAAGGCGTAGACGTTGGCCACGGCCACGCGGTCGAACGCCTTGTTCAGCCGCTCCAGCACCGCGAAGGCCGACATCTCGCGGCCGGGACGCTCGGCATAGGGTTTGAGCGACACGATCATCATGGCGCGGTTGGGCAGGTTCAGCCCGTCGAGCAGGCTGTTGCCGCTCACGGTGAAGAAGTTCTGCAGCCACGGCTGGCCCTGCAGCATGGTCTCGACCTGCATCACCGCCTCCAGCGTGCGGCTGGTCGAGGCGGCGTCGGGCAGCTGGATCTCGGCCATGAAGGAGGACTGGTCCTCGTCGGGCAGAAAGCCGGTGGGCACGACGCGCAGCAGCCCGCCGGTCGCCAGGGCGAACAGCCCGACCAAGCCCACCGCCAGCAGGCTGCGGCGGATCAGCGGGCCCGCGACACGCAGGTAGCCGTTGCGCGTGGCGTCGAGGCCGCGCTGGATGCGGGCCATCAGACCGCGCGGCGCGCCGCGACGGGTGAGCAGCAGCGCGCACAGTGCCGGCGAGAGCGACAGCGCGTTGATCGCCGAGATCACCATGGCGACCGAGATCGTCACCGCGAACTGCTGGTAGAGCTTGCCCGCGATGCCCGGCATGAAGGCGGTGGGAATGAACACCGAGAGCAGCACCAGGGTGATGGCGATGATCGGCGCCGTGACCTCGGCCATCGCCTTTTCGGTGGCCTCGGCCGGCGTGAGGCCGGGCTCCTTCTCCAGCGTGTGCTCGACCGCCTCGACCACGACGATGGCGTCGTCGACCACGATGCCGATGGCCAGCACCAGCGCCAGCAGCGACACGGTGTTGAGCGAGAAGCCCAGCACCTGCATCACCGCGAAGGTGCCGACCAGCGCGACCGGCACGGCGATGATGGGAATGAGCGTGGCGCGCACGCTGCCGAGGAACAGGAAGACCACGAGGGCCACCAGCACGAAGGCCTCGATCAGGGTCTTCACCACGCTGTGGATCGTCGCCTCGACGAACACGGTGGTGTCGTACATCACGTCGAAGGCCACGTCCTCGGGCAGCCGGTCCTCCAGCTCCTTCAGCACCTGGCGCACGCCCTCGGCGGTGGCGAGCGCGTTGGCGCCGGCCAGCTGGTAGACTTGGATGCCGGCCGCCGGCTTGCCGTTGTAGCGCGTGGTGACGTCGGCGTTGGCCGAGCCCAGCTCGACCCGGCCGATGTCGCGGATGCGCAGCAGCGCGCCGTCGGGCGTGACGCGCACGCTGATGTTGCCGAACTCCTCGGCCGAGGTGAGCCGGCCCTTGGCGGTGATGTTGAGCTGGAAGTCGACGCCGTCGAGCAGCGGCGCGGCACCGACGCGGCCGACCGCGGCCTGCATGTTCTTGGCCTCGATCGCCTTCACCACGTCCTGCGAGGTGATGCCGAGGCTCGACATGCGGTCGAGGTCGAGCCACACGCGCATGGCATAATCGAGCCCGCCGAACAGGCCGGCCGAGCCGACGCCCGGCACGCGCTGCATGGTGTCGAGCACGTTGATGGTGGCGAAGTTCGACAGGAACAGCGCGTCGCGCGTGCCCTTGGGCGAATAGACGGCGATCACCTGCAGCAGAGCCGAGGACTGCTTCTTCACCAGCACGCCGTTGCGCTGCACCTCGTCGGGAAGCTGCGGCATGGCGCGGTTGATGCGGTTGTTGACGTTGACCGTATGGTCCTGCGGGTTGGAACCCACCTTGAAATAGATGCTGAGGCTGTAGCTGCCGTCGCTGCCCGAGGTCGACTTCATCGAGATCATGTTCTCGACGCCGTTGACGTTGCGCTCGATGATCTGCGCCACGCTCTCCTCGACCACCTGCGCGGACGCGCCGGCATAGCTGGTCGTGACGGTTACTTCCGGCGGCACGATGTTGGGGAACTGCGCGATCGGCAGGCTGCCCAGCGCCAGCAGGCCCGCGATGACCATGATCGCGGAGACGACGAAGGCCAGCCGCGGGCGACGGATGAAGAGCGAGGCGATGCCCATGGGATCAGCGCTTCGGCTGGCCGGCGGGGGCCGGCGCGGCCTGCGCCTCGACCGCCATGCCGGCGCGCACGCGCTGCTGGCCGCGCACGATGACCCGGTCGCCTTCCTTGAGGCCGCTCGCCACCGCGATCATGCCGTCGCGCACGAAGTCGACGGTGATGCGGCGCTGCTCGACGACGCCCTTGCCGTCGACGACATAGACATAGGGGCCGGTCTGGTCGATCGCCATCGCCGGCTGCGGCACCACCAGCGCCTTGGCCGGCTCGTTGCCCTCGACGATGACCCGCACCGTCTGGCCGTCGGTCAGCAGCTCGTCGGCATTGTCGAACACCGCGCGCGCCATCTGGCCGTCGGTGTTGGGATCGACCGTGACGTCGATGAAGTCGACCTTGCCCTTCTCGGGGTAGAGCTTGCCGTCGGCCAGGCGCAGCCGGACGGGCAGGTGCTCGCCCGCGCGCAGGTCGCGCCGCACGTTCAGCAGCTCGGCCTGCGAGACCGAGAACAGCACGCGGATCTGCCGCTCGTTCACGATGGTGGCCAGCACGCCGGAGTCCGGCCCCACGATGTTGCCCGGCGAGACGGCAGCGCGGCCGACCAGGCCGGCGATCGGCGCTGTGATCCTGGTATAGGAAAGCTGCAGCTCGGCATCCTCGAGCTGGGCCTCCGCGTCGTCGAGCGTCGCCTTGGCCTGGAGCTGCTCGCTCAGCCGCTGGTCGTAGGCCACCTGCGAGACGTTGTTGGTCTTCAACAGGTCGGCGGCGCGCTTGAGCTGCGCGTCGGCGTTGATCAGCGCGGCCTGCGCCCCGTCGCGCAGCGCCCGCTTCTGGTTGACGGTGATGCGGTAGGGCGCGGGATCGATGGTGAACAGGAGCTGGCCTTCCGTCACCTTGGCACCGTCGGCGAACTCGCGCTTGCCCAGCGTGCCCTTGACGCGGGCGCGCAGCTCCACCTTGTCGAACACCGCGATGCGGCCGATATATTCCGACTGCGGCGCCAGCGAGCGCAGCTCGGCCGGCTGCACCAGCACGACCGGCGGCGCATTGTCGGCCGCCTTGGTCTGGGCGCCGGCCGGCAGTGCGACGGCGAGGGCCAGGAAACCCGCCAGCGCAACGGGCGCCCAGTGGCGCAGGCCGCGTCGCAGCGGCGTCCCGATCTCGTTGCGGGGAGCGCGCGGCCAATGGGTCATCATTCAACTCCGGAAATCGTCGAAGCCTTCTCTCGACCGGCCCCGGGCATTGCAGGCTTCGTGACCCGGGCGGACATTCCGCATGACTGTTTCAATATCCCCTCGCCATGATCGAGATCAAGCCAGACGCCCCCGGAGACCAAGGATGACGGCGAACGCGACCCCGAGCTTCGACGAACTGCCCGTGCCGCAGACGCTGGGAAGCACCGTCTTCCAGCCCACGATCCAGCAGGTGCGAAAGTTCGCCGATGCGGTCGAGGACGCAAGAGGCTGGCGGGTAGGCGATCCGTCGGAGGGCCTCGTCCATCCGCTTTTCCTTGCCACCTATGTCTGGTTCCCGTCGGGCTTCCTCGAGCGTGCGCCGGGAGAGGCCGGGCATTTCGAGCTGTTCCGCCGGCGATATCCTCATCTGGTCGATGTGCCGTTCCTGCATGCCAAGAGTTCGGCGCGCTTCTGCCGTCCGTTTGCCCTGGGACGGCCCGTACGCGCCGACGTGGAACTGGTCGCGAAGGACCGAAAGCGCGGCCGCGACTTCATCGTGATGCGCGGCTCGTTCTTCGACGCCGACGGCAACGCGCTCGCGGTCTTCGAGCATACCTGCGCCGTCCGCAGCGACGGCGTGCCGTCCGTCGCTCCGCCTCGACCGCTGGCAGCGCGCGTCGCACTGGCGCCCTCCCTCGCCCTGCCATCGCGCCGCATCCGAATGACGATGGAGAAGTCGCGCCTGTTCAGCCTGCCGGGCGAGAACCATCATACCGACGACCGACTGGCGCAGGCCCTGGGTGCACGGGTCGCGATCCCGGCGGCCACCATGTCGTTCGCCTATCTCTCGCGATTCGCGCAGGACCTGTTCGGTGAAGACACCTGGATCTCGCGGGGACGACTCGACGCCACCTTCACGCGCATGCTCCAGCGCGACGACGTGCTGGAGGTCGGTGGTCACCGCCGCGGCGACGTCCTCGACCTGCGGATCGTCAACGGCCGCGACGAAACCGTTGCCGTGGCAACCGCGAGTCTCTTCTAGGGTTGGCTGCCGGGACGCACCGCCAGCGACGCGGCGCCGGCCACCACGGCAAAGGCGGCAAGCACCAGCAGGCTGCCTTCCACCGCCTCGATGAAGGCCGGGCCCATCGTGTCGGCCGCACCCGAAAGACCGAGACGCCACGACAGCATGGACGAGGCGGCCGAGACGCCGAGGCAGCTTCCCAGCACGCGGCCGAGATTGACCAGCCCGCCCGCCGAGGCGGCGTGGCCTGCGGGCGCGGCGGCGATGGTGGCGTGGCTGTTGGGTGCCAGGAACAGGCCGAGGCCCGCGCCGAACATCGCCAGCGCCACGAGGCGCACGACGAGGCGGTCCGGCCCGAAGGAGATCGCCACCAGTCCGAGGATGGCCGCGAGGCAGAGCGCCATGCCCGCAGCCCCGGTGCGACGTGCCGTGATGCGCGCGCCCAGCCGGGCGCCCAGCGGCGCCAGCAGGCCCAACAGGACCGGGATGGTCGCGAGCTTCAGCCCGGCCACGCGCGCGGAGTTGTCGAGCCCCTTCACGAAGGCGAAGGACATCAGGAACAACATGCCGTAGAGCAGCGCATAGCCCATCACCACGCCTATGAAGCCCATCGTGAAGTCGCGCGCACGGAACAGCGCGACGTCGACCACCGGCCAGCGTGCCCGCTGCTCGCGCCACAGGAACAGGACCAGGAACAGGATCGACGCGCCGGCCGAGGCCAGCATCGCGGGCGACGCGACCGGCCAGACCGACACCTGCGTCAGCGCCAGCAGGCCCAGCCCGAGTGCCGGCACCAGCAGCACCGCGCCCGCAACGTCGAAGGTCTCGTCGCTCTTGCGCGAACCCTCGGGCGAGCGCGGCAGGACCAGCCAGCCCATCGCGAAGGCGAGCAGGCCGAACGGCACCGCCGCCCAGAAGATCCAGCGCCAGCCCAGCCCGTCGAGCAGCAGGCCGCCGGCGATCGGCCCCAGACTGACGCCCACCGCTTGCGCCGTGGTGAACCAGCCAATCGCATGCGGCCGCTTGTCCGCGGGCACCGAGCTCACCAGGATGGTCATGCTGTTGGCGCCTAGAAGCCCGCCGCCCACGCCCTGCAGCGCCCGCAGCGCCACGAGCTGCTCCAGCGTCTCGGCCTGACCGCACAGCAGCGAGGCCAGCGTGAACAGCGCGAAGCCCAGCAGGTAGGGCAGCTTGCGTCCCATCATCTCCGAGACGCGTCCCGACACGGCGAGGCTGCAGGCAAAGGCCAGCAGATAGGCGATGGCGACCCAGCGCACGGAATCGACCCGCACGTCGAAGCCCTGCGCCAGCGCCGGCAGCGCGAGCTGCACGATGCTGGCATCGAGCTGCCCGATGAACGCGCCGGCACAGGTGACGCCGACCACCAGCCAGGGATGGATCGACAATCGTTCGAGGACGCGCAGAGGGGCCGGTTCGAGGGACTTCATGGCAGGTGCGTGTGTACCGCCCAGGCACTGCGCCGCGAAGAAGCCGATGGCCGCATCCGAGGAAAGGTCCTTCGCTGCGCTCAGGATGACACCGGGTCAGGTGATCAGCGCACTGCGCCAATTTCCACAGAATTGTCATCCTGAGCGCAGCGAAGGACCTTTCCTGCTTCAACAGTCAGCCATAGACGACGGGTTGTCCCGGCGAGCGGAACGATTTCGTTCGTCCGCATTGCGATGACATCCCCCGCCCGATAGCACTGATCCCAACACCAACGCGCCGACGGCTCCACCGGTCGAGAAAGCGGAAATGGGAAACAGAGGAAACGCGGCCTGATGGCGGGCATGGATCCCGGCATCCGGCGACAGGCGATCATCATCGTGGCGACGCTGGCGACAGCCTATGTCGCGAGCCACTTCTTCCGCGCGGCCAACGTCACGATCGGGCTCGACCTGATGCGCGACCTCGGCATCGGGCCGGAGGCGCTGGGCGCTCTGACCGGTGCGTTCTTCTTCGGCTTCTCGGCAATGCAGATCCCCTGTGGCTTCCTGTTCGACCGCTATGGGCCACGCCGCACCGTCACCGGCATGCTGGTCGTCGCGGTGATCGGCGCGACGCTGTTCACCCTGGCGCCGGCCTGGCCGCAACTGCTCGCCGGGCGCGCGCTGATGGGCGCGGGCTTCGGCGTCATGCTGATCGGCAGCATGGTGGTGATCTCGCGCTGGTTCCCGCCCGATCGCTTCGCCACGCTGGCGGGCATCGTGCTGTCGGTCGGGCTGCTGGGCAACCTGCTCGCCACCACGCCGCTCGCCTGGGGCACCGGCGAGATCGGCTGGCGCGGCGTGTTCGGCCTGATGGTCGTCTTCACCGCGCTGACGGCGATCGCCGTCTGGACCGTCGTGCGCGACGCGCCGCCGGGGCATCCCTTCCTCGAGCGCAAGACCGAGACGGCGGCGGAGATGATGCGCGGGCTGGGCGAGGTGCTGAAGAACCCGCAACTCAAGTTCATCCTCGCGCTCAATTTCTGCAACTACGCCTGCACCTTCACCGTGCAGGGCCTGTGGGGCGGCCCGTTCCTGCGCGAGGTCCATGGGCTCACCCGCGTCGAGTCGGGTAACGTGCTGCTGGTCGCGGTGATCGCCTACCAGATCGGCATGCTGACCATCAGCCCGCTCGACCGCGTGTTCGACACGCGCAAGCGCATCGCCATCACCGGGACCCTCCTGATCGCCGCCATCCTCGCCACGCTGGCGCTGTGGGCCAATGCGCCGCTGTGGGTCGCCATGGCCGCCATCATCGGCATCGGGTTCCTGAGCGCATCGAGCACCATGGTGATGACGCACGGGCGCGGCATCTTCCCCGACCGGCTGATCGGCCGCGGCATCGCCACCATGAACACCAGCGTCATGCTGGGCGTCGCCTGCATGCAGAGCCTGTCCGGCGTCATCGTCGGCGCCTTCCCGCCCTTGCCCGACGGCGCGCGCTCCGAGGAAGCCTATCGCACCCTGTTCGGCTTCATGGTCGCGGTGCTGCTGGTCGCCCTCACGATCTACGGCCGCTCGCGCGACGTCCGGCCCAGCGACGAACTGCGCGCGCGGCAGGCGGCACTCAAGACCTGACACGGGCTTGCCCGGTGCGCCGGACGCCCTACTCTCGCGGCATGATCTCCCGCAGGACTCTGCTCTCCGGTCTCGCCGCGACGACGGCCGCCGGGTGCACCCCCGGCCAGCCCGTCTCGACCGCCAGGCCCTACCCGATCGCACCGCCGCCGCCGGACCGGGCGACGCTGGGACTCGATGCCGTCATCGACCTCAGCCGCAGCGTGGCCGTCTCCGACTTCCGCGCCGTGCGGCAGAGCGGCATGCTGGGCGTCATCCACAAGGCGACCGAGGGCGGCGACTATCTCGACACGGCCTATGCCGGAAGGCGGCCGCAGGCCGAGGCAGCCGGTCTCCTCTGGGGCGCCTATCATTTCGGCACGGGCCAGACGCCAGGCGCGCGACAGGCGGCCTATTTCCTCTCCGTGGCCCGCCCCGGCCCGCGCACCCTGCTGGCGCTCGACCTTGAGGCCAACGAGAACAACCCGCGCAACTCGATGCGGGTCGACCAGGCCGAGGAGTTCGTGCAGGCCGTGGCCTCGGCGACCGGCCGGCTGCCCGTGGTCTACGTCCACCCGACCTGGGCCAACGGCGAGCCGCTGCCCAACTCCAACCTGAGCCTCGGCGCGCGCATCACGCCCGATTCGATCCTGGCGCGCTGCGGCCTGTGGGTCGCCGACTATCACGATTCGCCGGAGATCCCTTTGGCCTGGGAAACCACCGGCTGGCGACTCTGGCAGTATGCCGGCGACGAAAGCGACGGGAAGCCCGCCTACGGCCAGACCAACATCGTGAAGGGCGTCAGCCACTGCGACCGCAACCTGTTCAACGGCGACGCCGCGGGGTTGCGGCGCTTCTGGGGCGCCGGCCAGGCCTGATTCCCGCGCTGTGCAGGAAGCGTGAAAAGAGGCGGCGGGATCGGCCTTGAGCGGCTAGACTGCCGCCATGTCCGATATCGAAGCCCTGCGCAAATCGCTGTCCGTGTCCTCCGAAGAGCTCGCCTCCGAGGACAAGAAGAAGATGGCCGTCGAGGCGATCACGAAGATCCTCGACGCGCTGGGCCGCGGCGTGGCTCCGTTCGGCGAATGGGAGCAGCGCTGCCTGGGTGCCGCGATCATCGCGATCAGGTCGAGCAAGTTCGACGAGGCGCGGTCCTTCGCGCGGCGGGCGCTCTGGCCCGAGGAGAACCGGCGCAATTCCGGCGTCGCGCGCCTTCCGCTGCGGCCCGGCATGCTGAGCCTCGCGGAACTGGCGCATGAGTTGGAGACGGCGCGCAAGCTTCCGCCGCGCGGCAAGCCCCGCACGGTCGAATAGGCCGAGAGAACAGACTGGCTGCGCGCTGGCCGAAATTCGGCAAACCAATCCATTGTTGTACGCCGGGATAGGGCGCATCTCTCGGCCCATGAGCCCGGTTCCCGCTTTCCCCCTCCGCGCGGCCTGCTGTCGACGCTTCTGCTGAAGCCACTCTCCCATAGTTGAAACTCGCACGCTTGGACCGGCGGGAGCGGAGTCATGTCTTATCTACACAGGATGGCCGGGGAACCGTCGGCGGGCTCGTCAGTTAAGGAGGGCGAAACGCCCCACAAAAACCTTTCTGGAGGTCAGGAGATGGAACGGAAGCAGGCGATTTACGATCTGGCCGTCCGCGTCTGCCGCGCCGTCAGGGGCGTCCGGGGCGATCGCCAGACCTGGATCGGGCTGGAACTGGTCCATCGCGAGATGAGCGGCGAGCGTCCCTCGGCGGTCGACGCGGCCGTGGCTTTCGCCGCGGCCAAGGGCTGGCTGGCCATCGGCGGCCGTCCCTCGCACAGCGTGATGTTGGGCCACGGCGCTCCCTGATATGAGGCGGGTTCAATGACCCACGATCCCGCCCGCACCATCCCGATCCTCGCTTCCCTCGACATCGCCGAGAGTGCCGCCTTCTATGCCGACCAGCTCGGCTTCACGGTCGGCTACCAGGATGCGGGCTACCTGATCGTCAGGCGCGACGAGATGGAGATCCATTTCTGGAAGACCGACGATCGCCGCTTTCCCGAGAACACAAGCTGCTACATCCGCGGCGGCCAGGTGGCGGCGCTGCATGCCGAGTTCGAGAAGCGAGGCGTGGAGAGGCTCTCGCCCTTCGAGGTGCGGCCGTGGAACATGAAGGAGTTCTACGTCCACGATCCGCACGGCAACCTGCTGAAGTTCGGCTGCGGCGAGTGGTGAGTGGCGAATAGCGAGGCCGCTCAGCGGCGAGGTCTCCGGCCGGTGGCGCGCGCGACGATCTTCGGATCGAGCAGTTCCTCCAGCCGCGCGATCCGCGGATGCGCGCCCGGCTCCGTCTTTCCGGCCGGATCGAACAGGAGCGTGTGCAGGCCGAGCTTGCGCGCGACATCGAGATTGGGCACCCGGTCGTCGACGAAGAGGATGCCGGTCGCGGGCCCGCCGAGATGCACGCGCATGTGGCGGTAGATGCCGGGATCGGGCTTGCGCAGTCCGATCTCGCCGCTGACGAACCAGAGCGGGATCGCGGGCTCGAGCGCGTGGGCCCGTCGCAACTTGACCGACCAAGCGGCAACGTCGTTGGACAGGCAACAGACCGAGTCGAACAGGCCGCCCACACCGTCCAGCAGCGCATGCACGCCAGCCGAGAGGCGGTGGCCGGAGAGGTATTCGTCCTCCACGGCGGGATCGAGGCCGAGCCGCTCCCAGAAGGAGGCCGCATCGATCTGGCCGTAGCTCGCCGCGAGATACGCCCTTTCGATCTCGGCGACGGTGGCCGGCGAGCCCCGGCCCTGCGCGAAGGGAACGAGTAGCCCGCCCACATCGTCGCCGGTCTCGTACAGCACACCCATCGCATCGAGGGCGAGGACCGGCCGCGAGCGGCGCACACGGCTCATGGTCCGCTCCTGTCGAAACGCGACGGCATGGAACGGCTCAGAGCAGGCGATCGGGGTCGACGGTCGGCGGCCAGCCGATGCCGCCCGCGTGTCGGGTGTTCTTCATGCGCGCGAGCCTGACGGACGGGCCGCGATGGCCGCAACCGCGATCCCTTCAACGCGCGCGACGAGAAGTCAGCCGAACCTCCCTGGAGTTCCAGGGCTATCGCATATGACCTGAAACGTCGGAACTGTCGGCGTTCTAGAAGAAAGAGGAAGATCCCTCACTGCGTTCTCAGGGCGGAGTAATCTCCGCCCTGAGAACGCAGTGAGGGACCCTTGCTTCATATGCGATAGCCCTACCTGGCGCCCGCGGCGCGCGGCCGGGCCGGTGCCGTTTCTGCCCGACCCCCTTCGTCGGCTGCCTTGAGTTCGCTGTCGATCCATCGGCGGAACGCACTCACCTCGGGACGCATCACTGTCTCGCGCTGCATCACCAGCCAGTAGCCGGTGGCGCAGACGAGCGGCGGGCCCAGCACGGGCATCAGCCGGTTGGCCGCGAAATCCGGCTCGACCAGCGGCAGGCGGCCGAGCGCCACACCGATGCCGGCCACCGCGGCTTCGAGCGCCATCTGGATCGTGTCGAAGCGCACGCCGCCCGTGGTCGCGGACAGGTCGATGCCGGCCAGCCCGCCCCAGGCGGCCCAGTCCTCGCCCGCTCGGGTGACGTGCAGGAGGGTCTCGCGCCGCAGATCGTCGGCGGAGCGGATCGACGCCGCGAGCGCGGGTGCACAGACCGGCACCAGCCTCTCGCGCACCAGGCAGGTCGCGTGCAGTCCCGTCCAGTCGCCGCGGCCCATACGGATGGCGACGTCGATCCCGTCGCGCGAGAACTCGACCCGGCGCTGCGACGTATCGACGGTCACTTCGATTCGGGGATGGCGCTCGTTGAAGCGCCGCAGCCGCGGCAGCAGCCAACGCATGCCGAAGGTCGGCGGCACGCTCACCGCCAGCCGCCCGGTCGGCTTGCGGCCCGGCACCGTCTCTGTCGCGCGTGCGAGCAGTTCGAGCGCCGCCTGGACCTGGGGCAGATAGACGGCGCCGGCTTCGGTGAGCGCGAGCGAGCGGTTGCCGCGCACGAAGAGCTCGACGCCCAGCCAGTCTTCGAGCGTCTGCACGCCGTGGCTGATCGCGCTCGGCGTGATGTTCAGGTCCTCGGCGGCGGCCTTGAAGCTGAGATGACGGCCCGCGGCCTCGAAGAGGCGCATCGAGCTGAGTGGGGGCAGTCGGTAAACCATGGGGCGCGCCGACCATAGGGTGAAATCCGCCGGGCCGGAGGCGAGAAAATTTGGCGACGAGGCCGAGAATAATATCGAACCGACGTGAGCAGCCTTCGTGTGTGTCGGGACGCACGGTCCGCTAGCGTCGCTCACCCACGGGGGACGAACCATGAGCAGTGCACCGCCGGTCAGACGCACCGACAAGCTGATGTCCGAGGAGGACGCGCACCGGCTGCTCGCGCGCGGCCACTGTGCCCGTGTGGCGACCGTCGGCGCTGACGGCGCGCCCTATGTGACGCCGCTGCTCTATGTCTGGATGGACGGAGAGATCCTGATGCACAACAGCGCCGCGCCGGGCCACTTCCGTGCCAACGTCGATGCCGCAACGCGCGTCTGCCTGGTGGTCGACGAGCCGGGCGAGGTCTTCGACTATGGCCGCTTCGAATGCGACGTCTCGATCGCCCATGCCAGCGTCGTGGTGCATGGAATCATCCGCATCGTCGACGACCGTGCCCTGAAGCAGAAATTCTGCGACGCGCTGATGGCCAAGTATCACTGCCGCGACGTGGGGCGCCCCAAGGGCTTCTACCCTCGCCTCGACCACATCACCGTCTATGCCGTCGCCCCCGCGCGCATCACCGGCAAGGAAACGAAGCTGCCCGCCGTCGCCGACCAGTGGCCGGCGCGCGACGGCACGAAGACACCGGATGCGGTGGCGCCCTCGCCGACCCGAAGCCAGAGCGCTTCTGGCTCGCCCGAAAAGGCCTAGCGGCGGAAATCCGCCGGCGTGCGTTGCGTGTCGCTGCGCATCAGGCGGCGCAACGTCGAGGCGTCGGCATAGCCCACGCAGCGCGCGATCTCCTCGACCGGCCGCTTCGTGGTCTCGAGCAGGAAGCGGGCCGTCTCGATGCGGATGCGGCGCACGAAGCGGATCGGCGAGAGGCCGCAGGTCGCCGCCACGCGGCGGGCGAAAGTGCGCGGCGTCATCGCCATCGCCTTCGCCAGATCCTCGATGGCGAAGTCGCGCGCCACGTTGCGGCGGACCCAGCTCTCCGCCTTCGCGATCGCCGGATCCTGTCCCGCGAGGTAGGTGATCGCCATGTAGGGCGCCTGCGACGTGCGACCGTCCAGCAGCAGGTAGCCGGCGCAGGCCTTCGCCAGCCCCGCCCCCGCGAAGCGCGCGACGACGGCCAGCATCAGGTCCATCTGCGCCATCGCGGCGCCTCCCGTGGCGATCGGCCAGTCCGCCACCACGATCTGGTCGGTCAGCAGCACGACGTCGCGATAGCGACGGCTGAACAACGGCGCGAACCACCAGGTGGTCGTCGCGCGACGGCCATCGAGCAGGCCCGCCTCGGCCAGCAGGAAAGTGCTGGCGCAGGAGGCGGCGATGGCGCTTCCCGCCCGCGCGGCATTCGCCAGGAGGCGCATCGCACGGCGGCAATCGGGCGCCGCGATCCGGGCGAGGAGTGCTTCCTCGGTGTCGACGCCGAGGCCCGGCACGACGACGAGATCGGTCCCCGCCGCCGGCGCGCGCGCCTTTGCGTCGGCGCAGAGGAGCGTGCGCACCTCGAAGGGCGCCGGTCGGCCCGCCGCAAGGCTTACGCGATTGGCGGTCGCCAGCACGTCGTGGGTGATGGCGGCGCTCGACGCCATGCGGCCGGGCAGTTCGAGGACGGTGATTCGCGTCATGGCATAAAATGCTCGTTCGATGTCGATTTGGACACCTATCGGAAACGCCGCGCCGCGGCAACGATGGCGGCACCCAACGGAGGACAAGGCATGCCGGCGCGCACGCTCACTCAGGACGATCCGCTCGACGATTTCGAACGCCGCGAGTTCACGCTGCACGGCGCGACGAAGACAGTCTATGTCGCGGGCAGAGGACCCGCCGTGATCGTGATGACCGAGATGCCGGGCATCAGCCCCCACGTCGCGCGCTTCGCCCGATGGGTGCGCGATGCGGGCTTTGCCGTCTACATGCCCTCGCTGTTCGGCCGCGATGGCGCCGTCGCCTCCGCCGAGGAAGGCGCCACGGTCTTCCGACGCGCCTGCATCAGCGCGGAGTTCCGCGCGCTGGCCAACGGCGGCCCCTCACCCGCCGTGCAGTGGCTACGGGCGCTGGCGCGCGTCGCCCATGTCGAGTGCGGCGGCCCCGGCGTCGGCGCCATCGGCATGTGCTTCACCGGCAACTTCGCCCTGTCGATGATGCTCGAACCGTCGGTGCGCGCACCGGTCCTGGCGCAACCGTCGCTGCCGCTCGACGATCCCGCCGGCACCGGGCTTGCCGCGAGCGAACTGGCCGCGATCCGCGAGCGGCTGGAGCGCGACGATCTCACCGTGCGCGGTTATCGTTTTGCCGGCGACCAGTTCTGCCGCGCCGAACGGTTCGCCGCCTTCTCGGAAGCGCTGGGCGACCGCTTCATCTCGCGCGTCCTGCCCGATGCCGCGGCCAACAAGCAGGACCTGCCGCCGTTCTTCGACAGCTTCGTGCCCACGCCGCACAGCGTCGTCACGGTCCATCTGATCGACGAAGCCGGCCAACCGACCGTCACCGCCCGCGACGAGATCCTCGCCTTCTTCGCCGAACGCCTGCGCCCTTAGCAGAGGGAGGAAAAAAGCAACGTCCGATCCCCGGGACACGAATCCGCTCTGGAGCGCGGGCCGATCCCGGAATGACCGTGTACGGGCAATTCGAACGCGGCGCCTCAGCTAAGCAAAGCCGGCGTGTCTACTGACTGGCGGCGGTCATCGTCTCACCGTGCCTCGCGTTCGATGATGGGATGTTGTTCATGCGCATCGCCCGCAATCCCCTGGCGCCGCTGGCGGCCATGCTCCTCGCAAGCACGCCTCTGTCGGCTCTTGCCGGCAACTGCAATGCGAGCGGCGGTCTGTTCTATCTCGGCAACACCAACAATGCGGCGAAGTCTGTCTGGCTGTCGGCGACAAGTGCAGGCTCCTTTCGGCTCACTGCGGCGCAAGGCAATACGACGGTCGACCAATGGTCCAAGGACAGGCGCGGACTGAACGTCACGCTTTCGCCCTTCGTCTCCAACGGCAGTGGCGGAACGCACAAGCTCTACGACACGACCGGCAACAAGGACTGCCTGCTCGACACCCAGAACCAGAAAGCCGGCCTCACGCTGCCGCCGCACATCTCCTTTCCCAACATCAGGCCGCCCGGCCTCGTGGTCCCGCCGATCGGCAAGCTGTTTCCCGGTTTCTCCCCGCTGACGCCCATGCTGCCGGGCGGCGTGAAGCCCCCGATCGGCACGCTGCCACCAGGCACCGGAACCGTCCCGATCACGCCCACGCGGCCTGTCGTTCCCACATTCCCCGGCGCCGTCACGCCACCGATCGGTATCCTGCCGCCCGTTACGGGCATCACGCCAACCCTGCCCGGCGCCGTGACGCCGCCCATTGGAACATTGCCGCCAGTGACCGGCATAACACCCGGCATGCCCGGTGGCGTGACGCCTCCCATTGGCACGCTGCCACCCGTGACCGGCATAACGCCCGGCATGCCCGGTGGCGTAACACCTCCCATCGGCACGCTGCCACCCGTCACCGGCATAACGCCCGGTATGCCCGGTGGCGTGACGCCTCCCATCGGAACGCTTCCACCCGTCACCGGCATAACGCCCGGCATGCCCGGTGGCGTAACACCTCCCATCGGCACGCTGCCACCCGTCACCGGCATAACGCCCGGTATGCCCGGTGGCGTGACGCCTCCCATCGGAACGCTTCCACCCGTCACCGGCATAACGCCCGGCATGCCCGGTGGCGTGACGCCTCCCATTGGCACGCTGCCGCCCGTCACCGGCGTGACACCCGGCATGCCGGGTGGCGTGACTCCCCCCATCGGCACGTTGCCCCCCGTGACCGGCGTGACACCCGGCATGCCCGGTGGCGTGACTCCCCCCATCGGTACGCTGCCACCCGTCACCGGTGTGACGCCCGGCATGCCCGGTGGCGTAACGCCTCCCATCGGCACGCTGCCGCCCGTCACCGGCGTGACGCCCGGCATGCCGGGTGGCGTGACGCCTCCCATCGGAACGCTACCACCCGTCACCGGCGTGACACCCGGCATGCCCGGTGGCGTGACTCCCCCCATCGGCACACTGCCACCCGTAACCGGCGTGACACCCGGCATGCCCGGTGGCGTGACGCCTCCCATCGGCACGCTGCCACCCGTCACCGGTGTGACACCTGGAATGCCCGGTGGCGTGACGCCTCCCATCGGTACGTTGCCCCCGGTGACCGGTGTGACACCCGGCATGCCCGGTGGCGTGACGCCGCCCATCGGCACACTGCCGCCCGTCACCGGCGTGACGCCCGGCATGCCCGGTGGCGTGACGCCCCCCATCGGTACGCTGCCACCCGTCACCGGTGTGACACCTGGAATGCCCGGTGGCGTGACGCCTCCCATCGGCACGCTGCCGCCCGTGACCGGTGTGACGCCCGGCATGCCCGGTGGCGTGACGCCCCCCATCGGTACGTTGCCGCCCGTCACAGGCGTGACGCCCGGCATGCCGGGTGGCGTAACGCCGCCCATCGGCACGCTTCCACCCGTCACCGGCGTGACACCCGGCATGCCCGGTGGCGTGACTCCCCCCATCGGTACGCTGCCACCCGTGACCGGTGTGACACCTGGAATGCCCGGTGGCGTGACGCCTCCCATTGGTACGCTGCCGCCCGTCACCGGCGTGACGCCCGGCATGCCGGGTGGCGTAACGCCGCCCATCGGCACGTTGCCGCCCGTCACCGGCGTGACGCCCGGTATGCCCGGTGGCGTGACTCCCCCCATCGGCACGCTGCCACCCGTCACCGGCGTGACACCCGGCATGCCCGGTGGCGTGACGCCGCCGATTGGGACACTGCCGCCGGGTGGCGGTGGGAGCGTGGTGGTCGTGCCGGGCCCTCCGGGTACGGTAACGCCACCGTCCGGCTTCGTGCCGGCGCCAGCCAGCGCAGCGCCCGCCCAGGGAGAGATGCTGCCACGTGACGACCGTCCGCTCGACTGTCCCGATCCTCGCAATCGCCGGCCCGGCGATACGGAGGGACGGCCCGATTGCGAACCGGCCGCGCCGCTCTGTCTCCCCAACCAGTGCCAGGCGACGGACTTCGGGGTGCCGGTCACGCCCGGCCGCGACCTCGGAGTCGGCACGGAGGCCGACTGGAATCTGTGGACCGATATTCGCGTGCTCAGCTCCAACGACGGACGCTACGGGCTAGACGTCGCCGGTTCGGCCCGCACGGCGACCGTCGGTCTCGATCGCAAGGTCAACGATCGTATCGTCGTTGGCCTGACGGCCACCTGGGAGGACAGCCGCAGCACGGGATATGGCGGCTTCTTCCAGGGCTCCTCGCGCGGCGTGACCGTCGGTCCCTACGCCGCCTTCGTCCTGTCGCCCAACTGGGCGATCGACGCGGCGCTGGGCTACAATCGAAGCAGCAACGACATGGGCCTGTCCGTGCTCGGGGGCACCTTCCAGTCGCAACGCCTGTCGGCCGCGGTCAACCTGCACGGACAATACGACGTCGAAGGCGTCACCGTGCGCCCGAGGCTTTCCGCAGGATATGCCCGCACGTTCAGCGACGGCTACGACCTCAATGCGACCGTCTTCGGCCAGCAGATCGGTGTCACCTTTCCCAGCGCCACCTACGACTATGGCGCCATCGAAGCGGCCGCCGAGATCAACCGGATGTTCGTCACGGCCAACGGCACGCGCATCATGCCGTACGCGGAGTTTGGCGCCGTCTACGAATACGCGCGTCCCAACGGCGGACAGATCCTGTCCAGTACCCTGCAGCTCGTCACGCCCTCGCCGTGGAGTTTCACCGTTCGCACGGGTGCCCGCGTGCTGCTGTCGGAGTCCGTGCTCCTCGAAGCAAGCGCCGGCTATCTCAGCTTCGGCCAAGGGGGCCTCGATGTGGTCGAGGGAAGAATTCATCTCTCGGTGTCGTTCTGACCGGGCCGGTCGACCGCTGCCGGAAAACGCGCGGTCACCGCACCGAATTGACTGCGCACGGTCAATTGCCGATCCCATCGCGCGCTATCAGGCAGGCTCTGCTCCGAAGAGGCTGGATCGATGAGAACGCAGCCATTTGATTCGCTCTTGCGCCGTTTGACCTTTCTGGTCGCGCTCCTGGTAGCCGCGCCGGCGGTCCATGCGGCCGAGGGCGGGCACGGCGTCTATCTTCTCGGCCTGCGCGGCACCAACGCCGGCATCACGCCGCCGCCTGGTGTCTATTTCGCCAACAATCTCTACATCTACAGCGGCGCCGCGACCGCGACGCAGACCGTGTTTCCGACGCTGGGCGGCCAGGCCGTCGCCAATGTGAATGCGACGGTGATCCTCGACCTGCCGAGCGTCATGTGGTCGACGCCGGTCGACGTACTGGGCGGCAATCTCGCCTTCTCCCTGCTGTGGCCGATCGGCGGCCCGACGGTGAATGCCGGCGCTCGCCTGTCGTCGTCCCTGCTGGGACTCTCGGCGGCCGGCGCGCAATCGGACTCGGTGTTCACGCTGGGCGACCCCGCGGTCTCGGCATCAATCGGCTGGCACGCGGGCAACTATCATTGGAACGCCGCGCTCACGGGCTTCGTGCCGGTCGGAAACTATCGCTACGGCGCCCTCGCCAACATCGCCAACCATCGCTGGGCGGCGGACGTGACCGGCTCCTTCACCTGGTTCGATCCGAAGATCGGGCTCGATCTCTCCCTCGCGGTCGGCGCCACCTTCAGCCAGGAGAACGCCGCCACGCAGTACAAGACCGGCGACGAGTTCCACCTGGAATGGGCGGTGACGCAGTATCTCAGCAAGGAATTCTCGATCGGCGCCGTCGGCTACTTCTACCGCCAGTTCACGCCCGACAGTGGCGCCGGCGCGGTCTTCGGACAGTTCATGGGACAGGTCGCCGCGGTCGGCGGAACGCTCGGCTACAACTTCAAGGTCGGCAACTACCCCGTCGCCGCGCGCGTGAAGGTCTATAGCGAATTCGCCGTCCGCAACCGGCTCGAAGGCACGGGTGGATTCTTCACCCTGTCGGTGCCGCTCTACGTCAACGGCGCGTCCGCGCGCGCGCCCGACTCGGCGAACTGACGAGGCGAACTGAGAAGGCGAACCAAGGGGGCGAACCGAGAGGGCGAACCCAGAGGACGAACGGACAAAGGCGCGCTTCACGACGCGAGCTCGCTCCCGCAGGAGACCGGCATGACAAAGCGATCGAACCTACTCTGCTCCACCGTCGCCATCGCGCTCGCAACGGCCATCGTGCCGTCGGCCTATGGACAGGAGAAACTTCCCTTCCCGCCGGTGCCGTCGGGCAGCAAGGCCGCCCGGACGATGCAGGAATCGACCTACCATCCCTTGCCCGTGCCCCGGCGGTTGCCCGCGGGCGCGCCCAACATCCTCATCATCCTGATCGACGATGCCGGTCCGGCGCTGCCGAGCACCTACGGCGGCGACATCAACACGCCGACGCTGTCCCGCATCGCCAACTCGGGCGTGTCCTTCAACCGCTTCCATACGACCGCGATGTGCTCGCCGACGCGGGCCTCGCTGCTGACGGGCCAGAACCATCACCGCGTCGGCGCGGGCCAGATCGCCAGCCTCGCGAACGACTGGGACGGTTACTCGGGGATGTGGCCGGCGACCGGCGCCTCGGTCGCCAAGGTGCTGGGCTACTACGGCTATGCCACCTCGGCCTTCGGCAAGTGGCACAACACGCCGCACGCGGACACCTCGCAAGCCGGACCGTTCGAACGCTGGCCGACCGGGCGCCTCGTGGGCTTCGACTACTTCTATGGGTTCCTGGCGGGCGAATCCTCGCAATGGGAACCGGCGCTGGTCGAGAATCTCAATCGGATCGAGACGCCGCACCGCAAGGGCTATCACCTGACGGAAGACCTGGCTGACAAGGGCGTCGCCTGGATTCGCCAGCAACGTGCGCTGGCGCCCGATCAACCGTTCCTGATGTACTGGGCGCCCGGCGGCGTCCACGCTCCACACCACATCTTCAAGGAGTGGGCAGACAAGTACAAAGGCCGGTTCGACGACGGCTGGGACGCCATGCGCGAGCGCGTCGTCGCGCGGCAGAAGCAGCAGGGCTACATCCCGGCGGATACAAGGCTGACGCCGCGCCCCGCGACGCTTGCGGCGTGGAAGGACATTCCCGAGAGCGAGAAGCCGTTCCAGCGGCGGCTGATGGAAGTCTTCGCGGGATTTGCCGAGCACACGGACACCCAGGCCGGACGGCTGATCGACGAGCTCGAGCGGCTGGGGATTCGCGACAACACGCTGGTCTTCTACATCTGGGGCGACAACGGCTCGAGCGCCGAGGGTCAGGGCGGCTCCATCAGCGAGTTCCTGGCGCAGAGCGGCACCGCCACCGAGATCAAGGACCATATCCGCGTCATGAACGAGCTAGGGGGCCTCGATGCCCTCGGCGGCGACAAGATGGACAACCACTATCACGCCGGTTGGGCATGGGCGGGAAGCGCGCCCTATCAGGGCACCAAGCTGCTGGCCTCGCACTTCGGCGGGACACGCAATCCCCTCGCGGTGTCCTGGCCCCGGTCGGTGAAAGCCGACGCCAAACCGCATCCGCAGTTCCATCACGTCAACGACGTCGTGCCGACGATCTACGAAGTCCTTGGCATCCCGGCGCCGAAGGAAGTCGATGGCGTGACGCAGGAGCCGCTGGACGGCACCAGCATGGTCTACGCGCTGTCGTCGGCCGAGGCGCCCGACCGCAAGAAGACGCAGTATTTCGAGATCATGGGAAGCCGCTCGATCTACCATGAAGGCTTCATCGCCTCCGCGCTTGGACCGCGCCTGCCCTGGCAGACCGGCATCGACCCGGCGATCTTCAAGTGGACCCCGGACAACGACGTCTGGGAACTCTACGATCTGAAGCGCGATTTCTCGCAGTCCGTCGATCTGGCAAAGCAGCAGCCGGAAAAGCTGGCCGAGATGATCAGGCTGTTCGACGTCGAGGCCAAGGCCAACCACGCCTATCCGATCGGCGGCGGCCTCTGGGTGGGACTGCATCCCGAGTACACGAAGCAGAACCCGGCCACGGAATTCCACTACACGGCCGACGTGGTCCGCATTCCGGAAGCCGGTGCGCCCAAGCTCGGACTGCGCAGCAGCCTGGTCACCATCGAAGCCGACCTGACGGCCGGTTCGGAAGGCGTCCTCTATGCCCTCGGCGGCTTCTCCGGCGGCCTCGCGGCCTGGGTCGACAAGGGCCGGATCAGCTTCGAGTACAATCTCTACGAGATCGAGCGGACGCGCATCGAGACCACCGGCGCCCTGCCGAGCGGCCGGGTGAAGATCGAGATCGAGTCACGGGCCGACCCCAAGGTCCGCAATGGGCCCATGGACGTGACGATCCGCGTCAACGGCACCGAGATGGCCCGGGGTCGTGTCCAGCGCACGACGGGATATGCAATGAGCGGCAACGACGCCTTCGATGTCGGGCGCGACAGCTACTCGCCCGTGTCGCCCGCGTACGCCGAGCGCGCGCCTTTCAAGTTTACCGGCAGGATCGACAGGCTCGACGTCAAATACCTGACCGCGAACTGATCGCGTCCGGGATACATGGATTTCGCTGAGGGGGACTGACCCATGTTCAAGCGCAGGCTTCTCGTCGGGGCTCTGGGCACCCTTCTGCTCGCCGCGCCAGCCCACGCCGGCCCGCCGGGAGCTGACGGGTCCGTCCTGCCGTTTCCGCCCGTGCCGTCGGCGAGCGTGGCGGCATCGACGCTGCAGGCGTCCAGGCACCAGCGCCGCGAGGAAGCGAGCCATCTGCCCGCCGGTGCGCCCAACATCCTGATCATCCTGCTGGACGATGTCGGCTTCGGCCTGCCCAGCACTTACGGCGGCGATATCCGGACGCCCACGCTCAGCCGGATCGCCGGAACGGGCGTGAGCTACAACAGCTTCCACACCACCGCGATCTGCTCGCCGACCCGCGCCTCGCTGCTGACCGGCCGCAACCACCAGCGTATCGGCGCCGGCACCATCGCCGAACGCGCGGTCGACTGGGACGGCTATGTCGGCGTGATCCCGAAGACCTCCGCGACGGTCGCCGAAACGCTGCGCCACTACGGCTACAAGGCCTCGGCTTTCGGCAAGTGGCACAACACGCCGGCGGACCAGACGACGGCGATGGGGCCGTTCGACCGATGGCCGACCGGGCATGGCTTCGACTATTTCTACGGCTTCGTCGCCGGCGAAACCTCGCAGTGGGAGCCGCGCCTGTACGAGAACACCACGCCGGTCGAACCGCCGCACGACGAGAAGTATCACCTGAGCGAGGATCTCGCCGAAAAGGCGGTGACGTGGCTCCGCCACCACCGCTCCTACGCGCCCGACAAGCCTTTCCTGATGTACTGGGCGCCGGGCGCCGGACACGGGCCGCATCAGATCTTCAAGGAGTGGGCGGACAAGTACAAAGGCCGGTTCGACGACGGCTGGGACGCCATGCGCGAGCGCGTCTTCAAGCGTCAGAAGGAGCTGGGCTGGATCCCGGCCGACACGGCGCTCACGGCGCGACCCGAGTCGATGGCGTCATGGGACAGCATTCCGGCCAGCCAGCGGCCCTTCCAGCTCCGGCTGATGGAAGTGTTCGCGGGCTTCGTCGAGCATGTCGATGTGCAGGCGGGCAAGCTCATCGACGAGCTCGAACGCCAGGGCCAGCGCGACAACACGTTGATCTTCTACATCTTCGGCGACAATGGCTCGAGCGCCGAGGGCCAGAACGGCTCGATCAGCGAACTGCTGGCGCAGAACCAGATCCCCAACACGGTCGAGCAGCAGATCGAGGCGCTGAACAGGATCGGTGGCCTCGATGCGCTGGGCTCGCCCAAGACCGACAACATGTATCACGCCGGCTGGGCGTGGGCCGGAAACACGCCCTTCCGGTACACGAAGCTCATTGCCTCGCACTTCGGCGGCACGCGCAACCCGATGGCGGTCTCCTGGCCGAAGAAGATCAAGACCGACGGCACGCCGCGCGGGCAGTTCCACCACGTCAACGACATCGTGCCCACCATCTACGAAACCGTCGGCATCACGGCGCCCAAGGTCGTCGACGGTTTCGTGCAGGACCCGATCGACGGCGTCAGCCTCGCCTACACATTCGACGACAGCCGCGCGGCGGGCCGCAAGACGACGCAGTACTTCGACAATAACGGCAGCCGCGGCGTCTATCGCGACGGCTGGTTCGCCTCGACCTTCGGGCCGCTCACGCCGTGGCTGACGGTGAGCCCCGGTCTCGCGACCTGGGATTCGTCGAAGGACGTCTGGGAACTCTACGACCTGTCGAAGGACTTCTCGCAGGCCAACGATCTGGCGACGAAGGATCCGCAGCACCTCGCCCGCCTGAAGGAGGTCTTCCTGGGCGAAGCGCGGGAGAACAAGGTGTTTCCGGTCGGTGCGGGCATCTGGCTGCGCATCCATCCCGAGGACCGTCTCAAGACGCCCTATACGAGCTGGCTGTTCGACGACACGACGACGCGCATGCCGGAGTTCACGGCGCCGGGACTGGGCCGCGAAAGCAGCCACGTCGCCATCGACGCCGAGTTCGGCAACGACGCGTCGGGGGTGCTGTATGCAATGGGCGGCGCCAGCGGCGGTCTCACCCTGTTCATGGATGGCGGCCAGCTCGTCTACGAATACAACATGATGATCATCGAGCGGTACACTGCGCGATCGGCGCAGAAGATCGCCGCGGGGCGACATCGCATCGAGGTCGACACGACGTTCATGGACAAGCGGCCGCTCTCGCCGGCCACCGTCGTCCTCAAGGTAGACGGTGTCGAGGTGGCGCGCACCACGGTCCAGCGCACGGTGCCGGCGGCCTTCACCGCCAGCGAGACGTTCGACGTCGGCGTCGACCTAGGTTCGCCGGTCTCGATGGCCTACTTCGACCGCCGGCCGTTTCGCTTTGGCGGCAGGATCCACAAGGTGGAGGTCGGGCTCCGCTGACCGCGGGCGTTTGGGCGTCGCGGATCGCCGCGTCAGCCTGGCCCGCAGCCGATCGGGATCGACGATCCTGATGCGACGGTAGGACATGTCGATGAACCCGCCTTGCGCAAGCGTGCGCAGGATGATGCCCGCCGTGTTCCGCGCGACATTGGCCATGGTGGCGAGTTCGGCCTGACCGACATCGATCTCCATCGGCTCGCCCCCCGTTGGCGTGGCCAGCCGGCAGCTGCCCAGTTGCAGCAGCATGGCGATGAAGCGCTTGGTATGGTCGCGGATCATGAGGTCGTCGCAGACCGAGATGGCGGTCTCCAGGTTGGCGAAGCCGACCAGCGCAAAGCTCCGCCACGCCATGGGATCCTCGGCAATGATCGCATTGATGGCGTGTAGCGGCAGATAGAGAAGTTCCGTGCTCCGCGTGGCCCTCAAACCGACCTGCCGCGGCTGGCCGCTGAATGCCGGCGCGCCGCCGAACCAGGCACCGGGAGTCAGGAAGTAGGCCATGTAGGGCCCGCGCTCGGCCGGCGCGATGTCGACGGCGAGACCTCCGCTCACCAGGCCGAACAGGCCGCCCGGCGGATCGCCCTTGCGGAAGATCGCGGCGCCAGCCTTGAAACTGCGCAGAATGCACCGGGCGAGCACCGCCTGCTGGAAGGATGCCGGCGTTCGGCTGAGCCAGCCCCCTGCAAGGACGATATTCCTAGGCCGGTCGACGTCGCTCATCCTGCCCCGCAGCCTTCCTGCCGAAACAAATCCGATCGGGCGCTCCCGTTCGAGGAGGCGATCGTCGATGCAGTCTTTGGCGGCCAGACTGATGATCGAATCAAGAGCGCTCCTTGACCCGTGTCAATCGGCAGCTCCCGGAATTTCAACCGGCAGTTCACCTGTGCGTGATCGCCGCTCCAGCGGCGGCGGATCAGGGCCGGCCGATCTCCGACAGGGCGCGCTGCAGCGGCTCGCCGGAGATCTGCAGCCAGCTGTGATGCATGGGATCGCCGAGTTGCAGGATCAGGAAGATCGCGCCGGTGACGGCGAGCGCGGAGAGGAACAGGCTCGCCACCACCGTGAGGTTGGGTGGCGCGAACACGCCGAAGCTCACGAACACCAGGAACAACCAGAAGATCAGCACGAACAGGAACGGCGCCGGCACCGTCGTGCCGGGATTTTCCCACAGCAGCCAGCGTTCGGCGTAGATCTGGTTGGTGATGCTGAGCGCCTGCGCCGCCAGCGCCGTGTGCCGCCGGTCGGGCAGCGTGAGCGACAGGATGGAATCGAGCAGCCGGTCGAGAAGATCGGCGGTGCCGCGCGAATCGCGGGACGGCGGCGGCGCGGCGGGAAACAGTTCCTCGCTCTTGCGGCCGGCATAGTCGCGCAGATGGACCCGGGCGGCGTCGGCCTCGGGCCCGTAGGCGCGCAGCATGTGGTCGAGCTGGATGATGTCGGAACCGAGCTTGGTCACGATGCCGGCATTGACGGAATAGGCGCCGTTGGCCGCCGACAGCATCAGCGCCAGAACCAGCGAGGTGAGCGACGCCACCACGGCCGCCGACAGCTTGACCACCGCGCCCGACTCCTTGGTCAGGTGATGGCTGGGCAGCGCGCGCGCCACATAGAGGCCGATCAGTCCGCCGCCGAACATTGCGATCAGCGCGAAGAGGCAGATGAGCAGGTACGAACGATCGAGCATCGACCTGCTTAACAGACGCGGGCGCCGCCGTCCGTTTCGCATCGAAGCAGCGCCATGTTGCCCGCCCCGACAGGCGGGACCTAGTATCGCCCCGCCGGATTGCTGAGGGAACGAAGATGGCTGCGCTGCTCAACGAAACCGACCTGATCGATCGCATCCTCGCGCACATCGACGGCAAGACAACCGACAAAGGGACAGTGGTCTGGCGCGAGCCGGTCGAGAACTATCATTCGCCCGAGCGGTTCGAGGCCGAGCTGCAGGTGCTGCGCCGCGTGCCGATGGCCTTCTGCCCCTCGGCGGCGCTGCCGGAGCCCGGCTCCTATATTGCGCGGACAACGGTGGGCACGCCGCTACTGGTGGTACGCGGTACCGACGGCGTGGTGCGCGGCTTCCGCAACGCCTGCCGTCATCGCGGCATGAAGCTCGAGGAAGGCGAGGGCTGCAAGCGCGCCTTCGCCTGCCCCTATCATGCCTGGACCTACGGGCTCGACGGCGCGTTGCGCCACATCCCGGGCGAGGACGGTTTCCCCGGCCTCGACAAGGACGCGCACGGGCTGGTGCCGGTCGCCGCGGTGCAGG
Source organism: Reyranella humidisoli (assembly GCF_019039055.1). Taxonomy (NCBI): domain Bacteria; kingdom Pseudomonadati; phylum Pseudomonadota; class Alphaproteobacteria; order Hyphomicrobiales; family Reyranellaceae; genus Reyranella; species Reyranella humidisoli. Next base: position 2,561,560 of record NZ_JAHOPB010000001.1, on the reverse strand, counting down.
AGCGGAACGGCATCGTGTTCGTGACGCAGGACGAGCCGCTGTCGGACGGCGCGCTGGGCGACCTCCCGGAAGTGCTGACCGACGACTACGTGCTGTTCAACAAGATCGAGTTCGACGACAAGGCGAACTGGAAGGTGCTGGGCGAGACCTCGATGGAGGGCTACCACATCAAGGCGCTGCACAATCAGTCGTTCTTTCCCTACGGCTACGACAACCTGAATGTCGTCGAGCTGCACGGCCGCAACTCACGCATCGTCTTCCCGTTCCGCCGCATCGAGAAGCTGCGAGCGATGCCGCGCGAGGAATGGAGCACGCAGGGCCGCATCACCGACGTCCACCAGCTCTTCCCCAACACCCATGTCAGCGTGCTGTCGAGCCACGCGATCCTGATCATCCTCGAGCCGGTGTCGCCGTCGGAGACGCACTGGGTCGTCTACCAGCTCGCGCCGCGCATCAAGAACGGCAAGCCGCTCGACATCGAGCAGGCCCGCAAGGATGCCAACTTCGTGCAGGAGAGCGGCATCCTGGAAGACCGCCACGCCGCCCGCGAGATCCAGCTTGGCCTCGCCTCGGGTGCCAACACCCACTTCACCTTCGGCCATTACGAGCAGGCGATCGGCCACTTCCATCGCCATCTCACCGAGCATGTGGAGATGCTGAAGGCTCAGACTCCTCTCCCCCGCTAGGGGGGAGAGGAACATGAGGGGCTCTGGCGGCGGGCGGTGGAATCGCGTAGGGCCCTGCGCTCGCATCCACAACTCCCATCCGAGGTTCGCATGATCCACACGCTCGTCGTCGGCCAGTTCAGCAAGATGCTGGGCAATCTGGTCGAGATCCTGAACGAAGCCGACAAGTATGCCGGCGAGAAGAAGTTCGACGCCGCCGTCCTGCTGCACGCGCGCCTGGCGCCCGATCAGTTCGACCTGATCCAGCAGGTCCGGATCGCCTGCGACACCGCCAAGCTCGGCGCCGCGCGTCTGGCCGGCACCGAGAAGGACGCGCCGGTCCACGCCGACACCGAAGCGACGCTGGCCGAGATCAAGGCGCGCATCGAGAGCACCGTCGCCTACCTGAAGAGCTTCACCGCCCAGTCGTTCGCCGGGGCTGCCGAGCGGCGGATCACCCAGCCGCGCTGGAACGGCAAGTCGCTGTCGGGCGAGGAGTTCCTCGTCCAGCACGTCATTCCGAACTTCTATTTCCACGTCACGACGACTTACGCGATCCTGCGCCACAACGGCGTCCCGGTCGGCAAGAAGAACTATCTGGGCGCGATGCCCTACCGCGAAGCGGCGTAACGATCGGACGCGCGACCCTTTCATGCTCCTCTCCTCCGATAGGGGGAGAGGAATATGAGATTCTAGTCTCGCGGCACTTCCTTGGTCAGGATGGTGACGCTGCAACCTCGGGGGAGCGTTGTGAACCTTTCAGTCTTGGGACTTATTGCCGCCGGCATGATCGCGGGAACGGCGGCGGCGCAGCCGGTTCCGATCATCGAAGGGAGCAGCCATCGCGAGCTTCAGGAGAAGTTCTGCGCGGCCAATCCCAACATCGAGCATGTGCTGATCGGCCCGGCGACTCTGTTTGTCGATTCGCAGCAGATCATCTGCGACAACGGACCCTACAAGCTCTACCGGATCGTCAACGCACAGGACACCGACGACTTCGACTATTTCCTCGATCCGCCCTTCTACGCGCACGGCAAGCGGCTCGGTTGCGACGGCAAGGCCGGACGCTCGATGCGGACCGTCGCGCTGAACTGCCGGCCGCTTTAGGGCGATGAGACGGCGGACGCTCCTCGCCGCTGCAGCGCTGGCCTCCCCCCTCGCCACCGGCCGGGCGGCGCGCGCGGCCGGATTCACCGTCGGCTTCGTCTATATCGGCCCGCGCCTCGACTGGGGCTGGAACCAGTCGCATGCCGTCGCCGCCGTCGAACTCGCGCGACTGCCGGGCGTGCGGCTGGTCGAGGCACCCTACCTGCCCGAGAGCACGGACTATGGAAGCGGGCGGGACGATGCCGAAACGCGTGCCTATGCGCGCGCACTGAATGGGCTGATTGGCGCCGGCGCAGACATCGTGTTCTCCACAGCCTTCGACAACGACCCGTTCCTGCGCACGGCGGCGCAGCGGTATGCCGGCATCCCCTTCCGGCAGGCCTCGCTGCTTCCGCTGAAGGAGCGACCGGGCCGGCTCGGCAGCCAGAATGCACTGATCCACGAGGGGCATTATGTGAACGGCGTCGCAGCCGGGCTCAGCACGCGCACCAATCGGCTGGGCTTCGTGGCCGGCCTGCCGCTCGGCGCCGTGCTGCTGAACGTGAACGCCTTTCTGCTGGGCGCGCGCCGCACCAATCCGCAGGCGAGGGTTCACGTCACCTTCACCGGAGGCTGGGAGGATGCGACGCGTGACGCCGCGGCGACCAATGCGCTGATCGATGCGGGCTGTGACGTCATCACCTGCCATCTCGATGCGCCCGCGCCCATCATCGCGACGGCCGAGAGTCGTGGCGTCCGCAGTTGCGGCCACGCCTTCGATCAGGCGCCGCTCGCGCCCCGCGGCTATATCACCGGCGCCGACTATCACTGGACCGCGATGTTCCGCGGCTTCGTCGAGACCTGCCGCGGCGGCGGTGCCCTGCCCGACTTCGTCACCGGTGGCTACGACAAGGACTACGTGCGCTCGAGTCCGTTCGGTGCCGGTGCCAGCCCGGAGGCGATCGCGGCGGCCACGCGCGCCATCGCCGCGATGAAGGAAGGCCAGCCGATCTTCACCGGACCGCTCGACGACAACCGGGGGCGGCGAGTCCTCGCGGCAGGCACCACGCTCGGTGCCACGGCAGAAGCCCTCCAGCGCACCGACTATCTGCTCGACGGAGTCGTCGGCTCGCCCCCCTGATCGCATCGCTGATGCAAACACATAGCGTTTGCGACGGCATACTCTTCCATCGATGCATCCGCGTTGCTGAATGGCCGGTACTTCGGCTCAAGATGCATAGGGCAATGAGCGAGTTGTGATAAGGGAACCCGCGCCCGCATGCGTTCCTGACTCAAGCTCAACTCAACGGAGAATCTGGCATGACCACTTTCATTGTCTCCACCCTGGATGACGCCGGACCGGGTTCGCTCAGGGCCGCGATCACCGCACTCAACTCCAGCAATGCAGCCAGCAACTCGATCGTCTTCACCGTGGCCGGCGAGATCGTTCTGGCAAATTCCCTGCCCACCATCCTGAAGCCGGTCACGCTCGACGGCATGACCGCGCCGGGCTTCGCGGCGCTGGGCGTACCGACCGTCGAGATCAACTTCGGCGGGAACGCCGGTCTCACCTTCTCGGGCGCGTCGGACGGTTCGGCCGTATTCGGCCTCGCGCTGGGCAATTCCGGCAGCAACGGCATCACGCTCAACAGCTCCGGCATCACGCTGAACGCCAACTACATCGGCATCCATGCCAACGGCACCGCTTTCGGCAACGCGCTGGACGGCATCCACGTCAATTCGACCTCGTCCGGCAACCTGATCGGCCTCAACCCCGAGAGTCATCCGGACACCGTCACGAACGTCATCTCCGGCAATGGCGGCAACGGCATCGCCTTCTGGGGATCGTCGGACAACACTGTGGTCGGCAATCGCATCGGCACGGATGCCGATGGCACCACGGCCGTGGCCAACGGCCAGAACGGCATCCTGATCACCAACGGCGCGCACGACAACATGATCGGCGGCACGGTCTACGTCGATTCGTCGACCGGCCAGGCCAACGATCCGACCGGCAACAAGGGCACCATCGTCCCGCCGGTGCTCGTGACGCCGCCGCTCGGCAACCTGATCTCGGGCAACGGCCAGAACGGCGTGCTGATCCAGAACGGGTCCGAGAACAACGTGCTCAGCGGCAACTTCATCGGTACCGACGCCGACGGTACCGCCGCCATCGGCAACGCCGGCGACGGCGTTCAGATCCTCAACGCCGACAACAACGCCCTGCTGGGCTGCGACTTCTATACCGAGCCCTTCGTCTACTACAACGTGCTGAGCGGCAATGGCGGCAACGGCGTCCACATCACCAATTCCGACAATGCCACGATCCAGGCCAACTTCTTCGGCATCGGCGCCGACAATGCGACCACGGTCGGCAACGCCCTGAACGGCATCCTGGTCGACGGCGATTCGCGCGACACCACGGTCGGCGGCGTCATCCCGCTCGGCAACGTCTCGGCCGGCAACGGCCAGAACGGCATCTACGTCACCGATACCGCCAGCGGCTTCACGACCTTCAACACGTTCGGCGGCCTGCTCGCCTTCCAGGGCTCGGCGCCCAACGGCAACAACGGCATCCTGATCGATTCGACGGGCGGCAACATCCTGCTCCGCACCAACGTCTTCTCCGGCAACACCAACAACGGCATCGAGATCACCGGCGACGCCTGGGGCGTCACCGTCGATCCCAACATCATCGGCCTGAATACGACGGGCACCAGCACGACCGTCGATACCGGCATCGGCATCCCGAGCATGGCCAACGGCGGCAGCGGAGTCGTGATCAGCGGCAACGCCCACGACAACATCATCGGCGGCAACAACGGCTCGGTGATCCCGCAGAATACCTTCTCGAACAACGCCGGCTACGGAATCGAGATCACGGGCAGTGCCTACAACAATCAGGTCCTCAACACCGCCATCGGCACCAACTCCCTGATCACCAGCGGCTTCGGCAACGGCCAGGGCGGCATCCTGGTCTCGACCACCGGCACCGGAAACCTGATCGGCGGCGTCGAGGCGAGCCCCGACGAGCCGCGCGCCAACTACATCAGCGGCAACACCGGCAACGGCATCACGCTCGCCGCCGGCGTCACCGGCACGCAGATCGTCGACAATGTCATCGGCGAGAACTCGGTCGGCGCGCCGCTCCCCAATACCGGCGCGGAGATCGACGACGAAAGCGGCGCGACCAACTTCATCGTGGGCAACGTCCCCGGACCGACGCCGCCGGGCACACCGCCGGACATCACCTCGAACGGCGGCGGACCGACCGCCAGCATCACCATGGTGACCAGCCAGACGCTGGTGACGACCGTCACCGCCGTCGACGTGGATCCCGGCCAGACGATTTCCTACGCCATCACCGGCGGCGAGGACGCGGCGCTGTTCCAGATGGTCGGCGGCAACCAGTTGAGCTTCATCACGGCCCCCGACCTCAGCGACCTGCCGCCGGCGGGGGCGACGCCGGGCTACCAGGTGACCGTCTCTGCCGCCGACACCGTCGATGCGTTCTCAAGCCAGCACATCACCGTCTGGGTCTCGGCCAATCCGGTCCTGACGGCCGGCAGCGTCAGCTATTACGACGCGATCGGCGGCGTCTATGTCGACCTGCCGGCGCAGATCGGCCAGCGCGGCGACGTCGATGCAAGCTACTGGAACGGACCGTCCACGGTGACGCCGATCGCCGTCGATTACTTTGCCGGCGGCATCCGCAATGCGACGGGCTCGGCGTTCGATGACCTGCTGGTCGGCGGCAACACCAGCGGCCGCCTGGACGGACTGGACGGCGACGACCTGCTGTACGCCAGCAGCGCACAGGCGGCGGCCGATGCGAGCGCCGTTACGGTGCTGAACGGCGACGGCGGCAGCAACGCCCTCTACGGGGGCGGTGCCTTCAACACCTTCCTGCTGGGCAACGTCGACGACGACGGCGTCAACCAGGTGTGGGGCGGCGCGTCGCAGATGGCGGGCGTTACGGGCTTTGCAAACAACACGATCTCGTTCGCCGAGATGGCGGTCGGCCGCAGCGTCTATGTCGACCTGCTCAACGGCCACAACGCCTATGTCAACGACGGCGCCAACAACGACGGCATCTTCACGCTCGAAGCCTCGATCGTGAACGTGCCGAACGTCATCGGTTCGTCCGGCGGCGACGTCATCATCGCCGGCAACGATGCTTCCGTCATCGACGGCGGCGGCAGTGCCGACGCGCTCTATGCCGGCGCCGGCGCCGACACCTTCGTTTACGCCGACTACCTCGACAGCAACCTGGTCACGGGATACGACACGATCGTCGGATTCCAGCTCGGCAGCGACAAGATCGACCTCTCGGCGCTCGGCATCACCGCCGACAATCTGCTGATCCAGACGTCGGGCACGTCGAACACGATCTACGTCGAGCACGATCCGGGCGTCTTCAACGCCAACACGGATCTGGCCCTGATCGCGATCACCACCACGACCGGCGGGCTTCAGCTCTCCGACTTCATCCTCTGACGCCGCGGCGTCGGAGGAGACGGTCAACGGCAGCGGTCAGGCAGCGCGAGGCCTGACCGGCGCCGGGCGGGCGAGCTGGCGGGCCGTCAGCTCGACCAGCCCCTCGAGGTCGAACAGGGACATGCAGTTGTCGACCTTGCGGCAATCGCCGTAGCAGCCCAGGCAATCCAGCGTGTCGACCGAACTCTTGAGCACCAGTCCGTCGAAATCGGCGAGCTCGGCCGAGCTGGTCGGGCCGACGAGGCAAACGGTCGGCAGGCCGATCGCGGTGGCGATGTGCAGCGCCAGCGTGTCGCCGCACAGCAGCGCATCGACCTGTCGCAGCACGCCGACGAACTCCGGCACCGAGTGCGATGTGAGCGCCGACCGTACCGGCGTGCCGGGGCCGCAGGCTGCCAGGATCGCCTCGGTCTTCGCGATCTCGGCCGGACCGCCCACGAGCAGGATATCGGCGTCGAGCCGCTCGTGCGCGAGTCGGGCGTAGGCCGCGATCTGGTCGGCCTCGAGCATCTTCTTGGGCCAGCGGGCGCCCGAGCCGACGTTGATCGCGATGCGGCGGCGCGTGCTGCCGGCGAACAGGTCCGCAATCCAGCCGGCCGCGTGGTCGAGATGCTTCCGCTCGACCGTGAGGCGTGGCGGCTCCAGCGGCCCCTCGACGCCGACGATGTCGAGCATCAGCTTCTGGTAGCTCTCGGTGTTGGCGCGCTTCAGTCGGTCGAAGGCCGCCATCTCCAGCCAGCGCTCGGCGGCGCGGTTGCCCGGACGCAGGCGGCCGTCCTTCATCGAATAGCCGACGACCGGATGCGCGGGCCGCGCCGTGGTGGCAAGCGAAGCCGTACTGTGGTCGTTCGACAGCGCATAGACATGGTCCCAGCCGCCCTCGGCGATGCGCGCCAGCCCGTCGACATTGAGCGGCACCACCTCGTCCACGCCGTCGATCATGCGCACGATCTCGACCGCCTCGGGCCGCGTGATCCAGCAGACGTAGGGTCGCGGATGCAGCCTGTGGAGGATCGGGACCAGGCTGCCGGTCCGCAGCACGTCGCCCAGCGCATCGAGCTTGACGATCAGCACGCGGCAGCCGAATTCATCGGCGCGGGTGCAGGTCGGGCACTCCATGCCCTCGGTTTTGTTGAAGATGCAGGGTTTCGAACCCTTATAGTGTCGGCAATGAAAGTTGATCATGACCAGCAAAGGGCTCGAACACGGGGGCGGCGGCGCGGGCTACTGCTGAGGGCAGTGCCCGTCTTTGTCAACTCGCGCCGGGGCCACCGTGGCGGACGCTGAGCGACTTTCGGCGGAAACGCCGATCGAGGAGGTGCGCGCGCGCCTCTCCTCCGACGAGGCCGCCGCCGCACTTTCCGTCGAGGACCTGCTGGTTGCCTCCGAAGTCGCCTATGTGAACCGCGACCTTGCGACGTCGGTTCGAGCCATGACGCTGCTGGTGGCGCGCGATCCGGACTCGGCGCCGTTCCATCACCGTCTGGCCGTCCTGCTGTTCGAGAGCGGCGATGCGGCAGGCGCGGCGGAAAGCGCCGCCCGCGCCGTCGCCTACGATCCGGGTCTCGAGCCCGCCCACGACCTCCACGTCCAGGCGCGCCTCCAGGCGGGTGACGTCGAGGGCGCGCTTGCCGCCGCCGAAGCCCGGGCGACGCTGTGCGGCCCGAGCCAGGCCGCCCAGTTGCAGAGGGCGCGGCTGCTGGTCCAGGCGAACCGGATCGAGGAGGCCCTGCAGGCGGTCCACTCGGTCAACGATGCCGGAACGCCCACCGAGGAGAGCCTCCTGATGGAGATCGAGCTCGCCTATCGCTCGGGCGACCTCCATGCCGCCTCCAGCGCCGCGGCGCGGGCGGCGCGGCTGTGGCCCGACGCGGCGGCGCCGCGCGACAAACTCGCCCGCATCCTGTTCGAGCTCAGCCATCACGGCCGGGCGATCCCGCTGCTGCTGCGCCTGCGCGAGGAGCAGCCGGACGACGCCTCGGTCTGCCACCTGCTGGCAGCCTCCTATGCCTCGATGGGCAAGAACCGGCTGGCGCTGGACGAGATCCTCCACGCGCTGCGCATCGATCCGGAGAACGGCGAATACCTCTACATGGCGGGCGTGCTGTCCAACCGGCTGGGCGAGCGCGAACAGGGCATCCGCTACCTGCGCCAGGCGTTGGCGGCCTCGCCCGACAAGGCCGAGATCCATGTCGAGCTGGCGCATGCGCTGGCCCATGCCAACGAGGACGAGGAAGCGGTCGAGGTGATCGACCGGGCGTCGCAACTGGCCCCCGCCAGCACCAGCGTGCGCGACCTGCGGCTCTTCCTGCTGGCCAAGCGCTCGGGGCGCGAGCCGGTCGCCTATGCCGGTGGGTCGGGCCTGTTCCCGCCCATGCCGCGGGCGCCGTGGCGCGACCGGCCGGCACGACCGCCGTCCCGTTTCGCGGCGGTCCGCGACCAGCTCGTCACGCAGGCGCGCGTGCTCACGGCGCTGGTGCTGCGCGACTTCCGCCATCGCACGGCGCAGGGCCGCTTCGGCTTCCTGTCGCTGTTCATCCCGCAGGCCATCAATATCGTGACCCTGGGCATCGTGCTCAGCCTGTTCAACGGCGGCATGCCACCGATCGGCGGGCACCTGTTCTTCTTCTATGCGACGGGCGTCATGCCCTTCTACCTGTTCATCCACGTCATCGATCATTCGCAGAACCTGTTCCAGGACAATATCGGCGTCCTGCAGGTCCCCGTGATCGCCCGTCTCGACCTCGTGCTGGCGATGGCGCTCACCGAGCTGCTGATCGGCTTCACCGTGATCGTGGTCACGTTCGGCACCTTCGAGCTGATCTCCTACGGCCCGCGCACGGACAGCCACATCGAGGCGGTCTATGCCACTTTGGCGGTCTGGCTGTTCGCGCTGGGGCTCGGCCTGATCAGCGCGGTCATGAACAACCTGTGGCGGCCGTGGGCCAACGGCTGGATGATCATGCAGCGCTTCCTCTACGTCGCCTCGGGCGTGTTCTTCCTGCCGCAGAGCATGCCGGAATGGATCCGCGAGCCGCTGTCCTGGAACCCGCTGCTGCAATGCATCGAGTGGTTCCGGACCGGCTTCTTCCGCGACTACGATCCGCCGTGGCTCGACAAGACCTACATCTTCGCCGTCGCCTTCGGCACGGTGCTGGTGGGCCTGATCCTCGAACGGGCGCTGCGCCGGCGCATGAGGACTCAATGATCCGCCTCGAGGGAGTGAGCAAGAGCTACGCCGTGCCCGGCGGGCGCCACGTCATCCTCGACGATGTGAGCTTCGAGCTGCCGCCGCTCAGCCGCATCGGCATCTTCGGCGTGAACGGCGCCGGCAAGTCCGCCCTGCTGCGCCTGATCGCGGGCAGCGAGATGCCCGACCGCGGCCGCATCGTGCGCGAGGGGCGCATTTCGTTTCCGGTCGGCTTTACCGGCACCTTCCACCCCCACCTCTCGGCCCGCGAGAACGTGGCGTTCCTGGCGCGGATCTACGGCATGAACCACGGCGAGGTCAGCGCCTGGATCGAGGAGTTCGCCGAGCTCGACCGCTATTTCGACATGCCGGTCGGCACCTACTCGTCCGGCATGTTCGCCCGCATCGCCGTCGCCACCAGCTTCGCCTTCGATTTCGACCTCTACCTGGTCGACGAGGTGATCGAGGTCGGCGATGCGGCCTTTCGCCGGAAGTGCGCGGCCGCCTTCGGGGAGCGTATGCATGCGGCCTCGCTGATCCTGGTTTCGCAGCATGTCGAGACGATCCGCCAGTACTGCAACCTCGGCGCGGTCCTGCATCGCGGCAGGCTCAGCGACTTCACGACGATTGACGAGGCTCTCGAGACCTACGAACGTTCGCTCCGGGCGACGTGACCGATTTGCAGGCAGCATGACCCAACCCCAGAGACCCCCCGTGAAGCTGGTCCAGACCGCGCCGCTGCAGGCCCGCGCCGAAGACGGGCGCGCGCTTGCCCCCGGCGAGGACGGTCAGCCGCGCCCGGCCGAGACGCTCTCGGCGCGGCGGATCGTGCGGCGCTGGACGCCGGCGGACGAGCGCGCGGGCCGGCCGGCGCGCTGGCTGTCCATCCTGGTCTTCCTGCTGGTCGTCGGCCTGCCGACCGCGCTGGCGGCCGTCTATTACGGCTTCATCGCCTCCAGCCAGTACGCCACCGAGATCCAGTTCGGCGTGCGCTCCGCGGACGCCCAGCGCAACGACGCCACCTCGATCTTCCAGGGCATGGCCTCGGCGTCGCAGATCGGCCTGCAGTCCAACATCGTCGTGAAATACATCAAGAGCCGGTCGATGGTGGACGCGATCAGCCAGAAGATCGACCTGCGCAAGATGTTCTCCGGCCCCGAGGTCGACGAGTTCTCGCGCCTCGATCCCCACACCTCGGTCGAGGGCCTGGTCGACTACTGGCGCGGCAAGGTCGAGCCCTATTTCGAGCTGACCACCGGCATCGTCAGCGTCCAGATCCGGGCCTTCACGCCCGAGGACGCGCTGACCATCGGCCGCAATGTGCTGGCCCTGTCGGAAAACCTGGCCGACGACCTCTCCAAGCGGGCGCGCGCGGACTATGTGAAATTCGCGCAGGAGCAGGTCGAGGAAGCCTCCGAGAAGCTGCGCCAGGCCCGGCAGGCGATGCTGGAGTTCCGCGACCGCGAGCGCTCGATCGATCCCAACAAAGAGGCCGATTCGGCGCGCCTGGGCATCTCCAAGCTGCGCGACGAGCTGGGCCGCGTCCGCGCCGACTATCTGACGGCCCGCGGCCGGACGGGCGAGAATTCGACCGTCCTCGTCTCGCTCCGCAACCGCATGACCGCGCTCGAATCGCTGATCCATGACGCCGAGGCGCGGATGACGGGCACCGAATCCAAGGAGGCGCTGCCGATCAGCCAGAACATCCGCGGCTTCGAGAATGTCGAGATCGAGCGGCAGCTCGCGGAGAAGTTCTACGACGCGGCCATGCAGTCCCTGCAGCGCGCCCAGTTCGAGGCTTCGCGCCGCGCCATGTACCTGGAGGTATTCGTCACCCCGTCACTGGCCGAACACCCGGCCTATCCGCGCCGCCTCGTGTCGGTCCTGATCGTGGCGCTGGCTTCCTTCGGCGCCTGGATCTTCCTGCTGATGGTCTATTATTCCATCCGCGACCACGTCTGACATCGCCGCGTATGAGCCAAAGATCCCTCACGTCGTTCGGGATGACACTGTCGCTGGGCTGGCCGAAGTGCGCCGATTCCCCAACAGGTGTCATCCCGAACGGCGTGAGGGATCCTTGTCCTCCTAAGCCTCGATGAGCTGGCGGTAGGCTTCGACCATGCCTTTGGGATTGTAGGTCTCGATCGCGGTGCGGCGCTTGGCGTCGAGGCCCGGCACGAAGCCGTCGAAGCGCTGGAGCTGGTCGGCCAGCTCCATGAAGTTGCCGATGTTGAAGTACTGCATCGCGCCTTCGAAATACAAACCCATCTCGCGGAAGACCGGTGCGTTGGAGAACAGCGCGCGCGAGCCGAATTCCAGGGCGAAGGTCGCCGGGCCCGAGCCGCTCTGCCCCTCCTTGGTGCGCATGTAGGGATGCACCACGTAGTCGAGCATGGCGTAGAACTTGGGCATCTCCTCGTCCGAGGCCTGGCCGAGATAGTGGATGCGGTGCTTGATCTCGCTCGTCGGGAAGAAATACTTGAACTCCGACTTGGCGAAGAGCTTGTCGCGCAGCTCGCGGCGATAGACCTGGTCGGAGCGCACCACCGGCCCGCCCAGGAACGTCTTGAGGCCCCCCTCGACTTCGAGGCTGCCGTCCGACGAAGGCCGGTCGGCGGCGAGCGGAAAGGACAGGAGCTGGCGCACGTAGCCGCCGATGTCGCGGCCGGGTTCCAGCGCCTGCGGATGCTCGCCGCCCACCAGCACGAGGCGCCAGTCGTCGGGCAGGAACTCGAGCGCCTTCATCGCCGTCAGGTGGCCCTTGTAGGCCGCGAAGAAACCGCAGACCGCGAAATACTTGTACCTGGGGTCGAGGCCGTACTGGGCCAGGAACCGCTCGCGGTCGAGCGAGGCGCGGACCTCGCCCACCTCCTCCTGGTCGAAGTAGCAGATCGGATAGTTGGTTATCTGACCGAGATTGAAGAACCGCTGCAGCAGCACCTGGTCGCCGCGGTTGAAGGTCATGACCTTCACATGGGGCGACTTGCGGACATAGCTCCAGAAGCTCTCATAAACGGGATCGAGCGCGCCCTCGATGAGGCCCATCACGGCCGCGCCCGGCCGCAGGTGCAGCATGTTGGTGCCGAAGGCGGTCAGCGACCGGCTCGACATCTGGCGATCGAAGCCATGGACAGTGATGACGGCGCACTTGGCGGCCTTGAGGAGGCGCAGCACCCGGGTATAGGAGGTCTTGGCGCGGGTGCCGTAGAGGCCGGGCTCGAATTGCAGGAAAACCGCGTCGAACTCGGCGATTTCCCGCGCAATCCGGGCGATTTCCTGGTCGCCCTTGCGGCGCAGGAAGGTCGGCGACTGCAGGCGCAGGAGCGAGACCGGGAGGCGCTTGACCTCGACCTCGTACCCCGCGGCCAGAAGATGTTTCAGGAGGCGTGAACTGTAATACGCGGCTCCGCATTCCTCGTTGTAGCTGGATACGATCGCCACACGCTTCTTCATGACTGACTCCGGTCGGACCTGCGCGGCCGGACATTAGCAGCGATCGCGGAGTTTTGCGGCCGGATTCCTGAGAAAATCCGGCCGCGGGCGAGTTTAGACGAACAGGAAGTCCGACTCCTGCAGCGTCGTGATGCCCTGCAGCGTGATGCTGTCGCCGTTGCTGCCGTCGATCACGGTGTTGCCGCCGACCACGCTGCTGTTTGCCTGGACGTAGGCGAAGTTCGCGAACTCCGACGTCGACAGCGAGATCTGGTCGGTGCCTGACGTGAAGTCGGTGATCGTCGCGTCCCCGAAGAACGGCGTGTAGGAAAAGACGTCTGCGCCGCCTCCGCCCGTCGTCAGGTCGTTGTAGATACTGTCGATCGTCTGGCTGATGCTGGAACCGATGATGCGGTGACTGCCATCGTTCATGTCGTAGATTTCGAGCGCCAGCGCGCCCGTCGAGGTCAGATCGACTTCGTAGGTCAAGTAGCCCTGGTTCTGGACGTTCGTGTAATAGAACTTCTGTCCGGACAGGACGCCGCTTGCGTAGTCGTTCTCGTAGGAGGTGTAGGGCTGGTTGGTGACGCCGGTGAAAATCTGCTGGACGAGTTGACCCGACGTATCGAAGCCATGCACCTCGCCGGTCCAGTTCTTTCCCGCGATGTTGTCGATGTAGCCGTTGTAGGCGCCGGTCAGGCTGCCGCCGGAATAGAAATACTCCAGCGAGGCATAGGGCTGCGTGGCCGTGACCGTATAGCCGCTATAGGTGATGCTGGTGGTACTGCCCGCGCCGTCGAGTTCGACCTCGTAGGACCAGTAAGGCTGTCCTTCGACGTTCGTGTAGAAGTACGTCTGCGCCACCACGGAGCCGCCGCCCCAGGCGCCGTTGTCGTAGGAGTAGTCGTACGAATACGACGAGTAGGGCTGGCTCGTCACACCGCCGAAGATGATCTTGGAGACGTTGCTGTCGGCGTCGAGCCAGATTTCGCCCTTCGTGAAGGCCTGATCCTCGATCTTGTCGGAGGCGTACTTGCTGCCGCTATGAACGCCCCCCAGGAAGTCGTGCTGATACGACGTGAAGATCTGGCCTTCCAGGCCGAACAGGCCCGAGAAGACGTGCCTCAACTCCCGGCCCGACGAATCGAGGGTTTCCTCGGCCATCGTGTAGTGGTTGCCGTTCACGGGCGTCGAATACTCGTAGACATTCTTAGTCGACGTGATGACCTGAGCGCCGTTGATCGTGGCGAAGGTCGTCTCCTTCTCCGCCACGCCGTTGGTGGCCTGTGGATTGAAACCGGAGAACGCTTGGCTGATCTGCCGGTTGTTGACGTCGAAAACGTCGACCTCGGTGATCGAGCCCGGCGGACCCGAAGTGTTCGCATAGGTGTAGGTGGACTGTGCGTGCGTGGTACCGTCATTGGCATAATCGTACTGGACGCTGGTGAACGTCAGGTTGGATGGGCCGGGCGACGGATAGCCCGAGACCGCCGCAACGGGGTAAGGCGCCGGCATCGTGGCGAACACGGCCGTCGTGTAGATGTCACGCACGGTGCGGATGGCCGAGTCGATCGTGGCGAATTCGTGTTCGAAGCTGGCGGCGCTGGTGATAGGGCCGGCGCTCGAATAGCCGGTCGTCAACTGCTGCGTAAGTGCCAGCACGCCGTCACCGTTGGCCCCGCTCGACAGTACTCCGTGCTTGTAGATCTGATTGAAGGCCCCATAGCTTTCGCCCGTAACGCCGGTGACAGCGATCGTGCGCTCACCCATCATCTTGCCGATCGCGGGCTGGTAGGTCGTGTAGTCTTGGTTGGTAAACGTGAGCGTCGGCGGCGTAGCGTCCGTGAATCCTATCCCCGCGACCTTCGCATTGCCGTTCAGTGCCGCGATGTTCGCCATGATGGTGGTCGAGCTGTCGACCACGTTCAGGGTGTAGGCGCCGCCGGGGATCAGCGCCAGCGCCTGAGCATCGGCGGTGATGTCCGCCCAGTCGATGGTGAGCGGCTGGCCGTCCGAAATCGCGATCGAGGTGAGCGAGGCGTTGACCGCCTGGTAGGCGTCGAGGGCCCCTGAAATCTCCGCGGCGGCGCCTGTGATGGCTCCCGTGGCGGAAACCACGACATAGACCGGGGAACTGGCCTTGCCGAAGGGTGTACTTCCGTCCGACAACATCTCGGTCATCGTCACCGCATAGGCCCCGGCGGTGAAACTGAACGACGTCGGCGTCAGCCACTGGCCGTCGATATCGGGCGTGACGTTCCAGACCATGGCCGAAAGGCCGGTCAGGAGATCCACCGCCTCCACACGCGCAATGTCGGAGGCGAGGATCTTGTTGGTGGCCCCGGAAATCCAGCTCGGCTGATTTGCCGAGTTGCTCTCGCCCGTCCAACCGAAGCCCAGGGAGGTTGTGGCCGTCAGATAAACCGACGAGTTGAGGTTGACCGACTGCCCCAGGCCCGCCCCCGTCTGGATGGCACTGAGGACAAGCGCGTCGGGCGGACCGGAGAGCGTGCCCGCCACGGGCGAGGTGGGCTGGACCGTCGCCGCAATGGTCGATTCGGTCGCGTACGCCTCCATGAGCGCTCCGGGCAGCGCATTCATGGAGCCCGGCACCAGCAATAGCGACATCGACGTCTGGTTGGCGGCCGGTGGCGTGATGCTGGCGAGGCCATCCGCCGCCAGGGCCGTCACATAGGATGAGCCATCCAGCGTGGCGTAGAAGTTGAAGGTCTTGCCGCCGACGATCAGCTGATACCAGTTGGTCGCGCTCGCCACTGCCGGCAGGTTGTCGAAGCCCAGCGCCCCGACCTGCCCCGATGCCGTATACGGGACATAGGCCGTGGGGGGCGTTGCGCTGAAGTTCGCCGGAATCGGTATGGACTCGATCGCAAACTGCTGCCCGGCGGGCTTCGACGTGTCCTGGGTGATCTGCCAGTTCTGCCAGGGGCCACCGTCGTTCTGGGCCGCGCCGCTCGGCAGGTCGATATACTGGAACTGCCCGTTACCGAGATAGATCCCGAGCTGGATGTCGGCGGTGTCGGGATCGACGACGAGGCCGTTGTTCGCGAGATTGAGGCTGAGGTTGTTGCCGGCACTGGGCGCCGTGGGGACGGCGTAGTCGGCGCCCCCGGGCGCGAGGTAATTGTTGATCGTATAGGGGGCATAGAACTGGGTGAGCGGCGGCTGGCCCGATCCACCGGTCCCCGGCACCGTCGTCATCTTTTCGCTCGACCCGAACGCCCACAGGTCGATGTTCGCGACGTCGGAGGAGCCGGAATAGACCGGAAGCGTCACCGAGGCCGTGAACTGTGTCGTCAGGGCGTCGCCATAGGCCGTGCCGTACACGTTCGAATTGTCGAAGAAGATCTTGGCATAGGGATCGTAATGCTGCCCGGTGAGGGTCGTGCCGCTCGCGCGTGCGCCGTCGAAGGCGTAAGTCGGGTCCCAGTTGTAGTTCTGGTTGAGATTGACGGTGTTCGTCGGCGCGTGCGGGTTGCTCTCGCTGGCCGGGATAGACACGCCGGTGCCACCGAAATAGCCGCCGGTGAATCCGGTGAAGAGCTGGGTGAAAATATTGCCCCACTGGTCGTTGCGTCCGGTGTTGGTCTCGCCCGCAGGAGTACCGGAGGGGGTGTTTTCGATAGTATAAGGATCGAGCAACGCTGAATCAGTGAAGATGTACGCCGGCGCCGACGCAAGGCCCGGCGAGTAGAGATTGCCCATCAGGCTCGTTTCGCTGATGGCGATGTATCCCTTGATCTGGCTGCTGGCGGTCGGCGACAGGATGAAATAGTTGCCGTCGCTAAGGGTCGCATTGCCCGAGATGGCCTGCGCCGCAACCGTATAGTCGTAATAGCCGGCATTGTGATAGACGCCGTTGGTCTTCGCGTCCGAAGCACCGTTGAAGTGGCCGACCAGTTCCACTCCCGACAGGCCGCCGACGGTCGTCACATAGGTCTGCCAGTTCGAGGCCTGCCAGATATCGGTATAGTTGGGCGTCGTCGGAGGCGGATTGTACGGCGGCGCCTGTTGCCCGTTGTCGGTCGCGGGCGTGATCGCGATCATGGGCGTCCCGGCAAGCGTGCTGCCGGTCGGAAAGTCGATCACCGGCGCCGTGGTGCTCGGATCGGGGACGCCTGCGGCAGCGGTGTTGATCAGCCCGGCGATGCCTTCCGCGTCGTAGGTAGAATTGTAACCGCGTGCGACGACCGCCCCGTCGATCACCGCGCTGATGCCGAACTGGTGACCGAAGCTGTTGATGGCGCTGAGGTCGGCAACGTCGGCCGTGTTGTTGGCCAGCGCCACCTCGAACGTGTCGTAGCTGAAGTTCCAGGCGACGGCGTTGGCCGGATTGATGTTGCCTTCGGTCGTACCGATGAGGGTCGTGAGGTCGTTGGCCGTCGGGGTCGAGGTCGGGTTGCTCTGGATGATGAGGTAGACCTTGCCGCCGGACACCTGCGTGGCAGCGACACTGGCGTCAGTCGTGAGAGTCAGATCCCAGTCAGTCGTCCCGGTCGTGTTGTTTAACGTTCCTCCGTTGGCCACGCCGTTGGAGATCACGGTGGTAAAGGGGCTGAGGTTCCCGCCCGCCGCGTAGGCGTTGTACCAGAGGTAGGCGTTGACGCCGTTGCCGCTGCCCCCCTGCGTCAGCTCGGACAGCAATGTGGCCGACAGGTGATAAGTCAGATTTACCGGTGTCGCCATGGTTCCCCCCCACTCGTGGCCCCGTTCCGGAGCGTCAAGCTAATTCCCACAAACAACTTGCGGCTATCCAGAGAGCCGCGTCAATGCGTTCGGAACCCGACAAACATTAAATTTCGTCCACGCTCCTGCCGACACCCGGAGTGAAACCGGCGGCACGGACCCAGCATGGAACTTCGCCGATAGCCGATTCGGCCGTCGTCGGTCCCCGCACGCACGTTCGAAGTGCCCGGACGGAGTCGCCCGGCTCAAGTTTCTAGGCGAACAGGAAGTCCGACTCCTGCAAGGTCGTGATGCCTTGCAGCGCAATGCTGTCGCCGTTGCTGCCGACGATGACGGTGTTGCCACCGGCAACCGTGCTGTGGGCCTGGACGTAGGCGAAGTCCGCGAACTCCGAAGTCGGGAGCGTGATCGTGTCGCCTTCGCCTGCGTTGAAGTCGGTGATGACCGAGGTGCCGAACAGCGGCGCATAGACGAAGCTGTCGGCGCCGGTGCCGCCGGTCATCGCGTCGTCGAAGATGCTGTGGAGCGTCTGCGGCGTCGACAGCAGGCCTTTGATCGTGTGGCTGCCGTCGTTCATGTTGTAGATTATCTGCGCCTCGGTCGAGGTCGTGCCGCTCACGTCGTAGTCGAGCTGATAGCTCGCATACTCGGTCTTCTGCACGTTGGTGAAATAGTGCGTGATGCCTGTGACGACCCCGTCGCCATTGGCGTACTCGTATTCGTAGGCCGTATAGGACTGGCCGGTCACGCCGGTCCAGGTCTCACCGATCTTCTGGCCCCCGGCATTCAGCTCCACCACATAGCCGGTGTAATCCTGGCCGGTGATGTCGGACTGGTAATACTTCTGTCCGGTCAGCACCCCGTTGCCGTTGGCATACTCGTTCTCCCAGGACGAGTAGACCTGCGTGGCCGTGATCTGGCCGCCGGTGAATACTTCCTTGATGAGATTGCCCGAGGTGTCGAGGTCCTGCTCGTGGCCGGTGTAGTTCCGGCCGACAATGTCCGTGAAGTAGTACTTCTGGCCCGCGAAGTGGCTGCCGGTGCTGTTGATGATGTAGTCGTCCTCGTAGGACGAGTAGGCCTGGGTCTTGATGCCGCTGTAGTAGATGCGCGTCGTCAGGCCCTGGGCATCGAGGTCGTGCTCGTAGGCCGTGTAGGCGTGGCCCTGGACGTTGGAGAAGAAGTACTTCTGACCGATCAGGCCGTTATGCGGCAGAACGCTCTCATAGCCCGCGGCGTAGTCGTATTCGTAGGCGTGGTAGGCCTGTCCACTGACGCCGGTGAAGGTGTAGCTGAGCAGGCGGTTCGAACCGTCATAGTCGGCCTCGTAGCCGGTATAGGCCTGGCCGGTGATGCCGGTGTGGAAGTACTGCGCGCCCGTCAGCTCGTTGTCGTCGTTGTAGTCGTAGGACATCGACGAATAGGCCTGCCCCGTGACGCTCATCAGGAAGCTGTGGGCGCCGGTCATCTTGTCGATCGCCGTGCCGTTCGCCTGGTAGTCGGTGTAGGCGATCTGCAGCACCGACTCGCCCACGTCGGTGAACTCGATCTGCTGCACGTGGGTGTTGCTGTTGAGCGCGCTGAGGGCGGCGGCCACGTTACCCGCCTTGTCCTGCACGATGAGCTGGTAAGGCGAGGTGTCGGCGTTCTGCGTCACGGCAAGTGCCGCCGCATCGCCGGTGATCTGCCCGACCGTGACGGTGAGTGCGTCGTTGTCGGAGATCGTAATCGAGGTCGGCAGATTGGCGCCGTAGGTGTCGAGATCGGCCGAGATATTGGCGGCCGTGTCGCTGATGGCGCCGTTCGCGGCCACGCCGCTCACGGTGAGCGTCAGCGCGACGCTCGGCGGACCGTAGGGCGTCACCCCGTCGGCCAGCAGCTCCTGCATCGTCACCGTGTAGGTGCCATTGCCGAGCGTCGAGGTCGTCTCGGTCTGCCAGCGCCCGTCGAGATCAGGCGTCGCCTGCAGGACGCCCGAAAAGGTGCCACCGACCGTCTGGGTGATAACGATCTGGGCGATATGACCCGGCACGATCTGGTTGGTGTATTGCGAGGTCAGGCCCCAAGTCGTGACTCCCCCGCTGCTGGTGGCCGTGGAATTCGTCGGCGTGCCCGTGTGGGAGCCGTTGTTCGTACCGGTCCAGCCGAAGGCCAGTGGTGTCTCGCCGGTGATCGCGACCGAAGGCGCCGTCGACAAGGGAATGTTGCCCTGCGCGGGCATGCCGGTGCCGTTCTGCTGGTCGAGCGCGGTGAAGACGGCGCCACTCAGGGTGCCCGCGATCGGCGCAGCGGCCGGCTGGTTGAGCGACGCGCCGCCGGCATAGGCGAAGGTCAGCATCTCGACCGGCGCGGACCGGTACTCGTTCAGGTCGATCTCGAGGAAGTTGGTCGAGAGATTGTTCGGATTGATGTTCGCGCCGCCCGCGACGGCCACGTCGAAGATCGTGAACTCGATGTCGCCCGGGGTTGTCGAGGCTGCCGTCGTGTAGAACTCGTAAACCTTCTGACGGCCTTCGAGATCCGAGAGGACGAGCTGGTACCAGCCGATGTCACCCTGCGCGACCGTGCTGGCGACCGGCAGGCCCGCGATGCCGAAAGTCCCCAGGACGTTCATGCCGCTCGTCACCGTCCACGCCCCCGGCGAGCCGGCGATGGTATAGGTCTGCCAGATGTTGCCGCCGGTCGGCAGGGTCACGTACTCGAACGTGCCGTAGCCGTTGGCGTCCTTGCCGGTATAGATGCCGATCTGCACGCTGAGATCGGGGCGCAGGAGCGTCTGGCCGTCGCGCCCGACCACGTTGAGATAGAGTGCGCTCGTCGTATCGGGGATCAGGTAGTCGGTCTGGCTCGACTGCGGGGCAAGGAACGGGCCACCGGTCGGCGCCGTATAGTCGGGCGCGATCTCCGACGCGCCATAGACGTAGAAGTCGATGTTGCCGACATTGTTCGCGGGTGACGGCGTCGACGACGAACCGGGCTGGCCGAGCGGAATCAGCGGCCCGGGCGTGACGTCGACCGACAGGTTGTCGGAGAAAGCCGAGCCGTAGACATTGGAATTGTAGAAAAAGTACTCGCTGTAGGCGTCGTAGTGGACGTAGCTCGGCGTGGGCGAGACGGCCGTGTCGCGATAATTGTCGAAGGCGTAGGCCGCGTCCCAGTTGGCGTTGTTGTTGAGATTGATGGTCTGGGCCGCCCAGTTGTCCGGCCCGTAGGTGCCGCCGTTATAGGGGTTGGACTGGTTGGCCACGGTCGCCCAGTAGCCCGCCGTGAAGCCGGTGAAGGCCTGCGTGAGGATGTTGCCGAATTCGTCGTTCGTTCCGCCCGGTGTGACGAACGTGGCGTCGGGCGAACCCGGCGGACTGCCGCTGCCGGGAACCGTATAGGGCTGCGTCAGATAGGGGTCTTCATAGATGTACAGCTTGCCCTGGCCGGCCGAATAGAGATTCGACTGCAGGTCGGCTTCGCTGATCACCATCCAGGCCTGGGTCTGGCTGCCCTCCTTCGGGCTGAACACGAAGTACTGCCCGGCCGAGCCCCAGGTGCCGGCGCCCAGCTGCACCGACTGGATCTTGTAGGAATAATACTGGCCGTTGTGCCACACGCCATTGGCATCGTTCTCGCCGTTGGTCGCCCCCGACAGCAGCAGGTCGTGCTGCGCGGCGAAGCCCTTGGTGACGTAGTCGTTCCAGTCGGACGGTGGATAGAGGGCGCCGCCGCCCATCTGCACGTTGGAGGGCGAGATCACCATCATCGTGTCGCCAGCGAGTTCGCCGGCGGCATATGTCAGGACATTGGACGAGGTGCTGTTCTTGAGCGCGTCGACGATGGTGGTCTGACTCTGGCCATAGCCGCGATACTGGTCGGGCCCGCTGCTGTACGAGACGTGCACCTGCGTGTTCTGGGCAAAGCCCGGAATGGCCGTCAGGTCGCCCGCATCTCCGCCTTTACCCAGCAGGGAGTATTCGAACTGCGAGTAACCGTACTGGTAGTTCGAAACGTTTATCGCGATATCGGCTTCTGCCGTGATCAGCGTCGTCAGATCGTGCGCGTGTGCGTTCGTTCCCGGCGTGGTCAGGGCCTCGCTCTGCACGAGGAGATAGACGACGCCGCCATTGATCGTGGTGGTGGTGGTGTTCGTCAGGTCGATGGTAGCGGTGTAGTTGCCGCTGCCGTCCGACGTGACACCCGACTGGAGCTGGCCGCCGTCGATCAGCGTCGTGAAATTGCTTTCACCCGAGGGCGGCTGGTCATTGTAGAGATAGACCCACACGCCCGTGAAATTCGAGCCGGTCTGGCCGCCCGTCGCTCCCGTGACTTCCGTAACGAAGTCTCCGGACATGTGGAACGTCAGCGTCACCGGCGGCGGAGTGGCCATCGTTCATCTCCCTGTGCTGCGCGAACGGAGATGACGATTCGGTCGTCGCTGCTTCAGCAGCGCCGAGAGTCCCCCCGCTGGGCGCTGTTGTCCCTAGTCTGAGGGGAACCTGAAGCCGCACGCCGGCAAAGGCAACACGTTCGTGCTCGCGGACAGAATAAATAACTGTAACGTTCCGATGTCAGACGCGGTGAAGGCAAACATCGCGCCGGCAGGTTCTTCGGAAATCAGGACTGGCGGTCGAGGCGTCCCGGGCTGCATTCTGCGGCAGCATTTGCCCCGGCCGGGGGCCCCAACGCAGGACGACAGATGAAGAATGGCAGGGAGGCTGGCGCTCCGACTGAAGCCGGCGGCACCGACCGCGCGGCCTCCTTTCGGCAGTATCTGGCCAGGCGTTGGGCGCCGACCGCAGAGCCGATCCTGATCGTCGGCGATGCGATGCTCGACATCTACGTGTTCGGGACGGTCGAGCGCATCTCCCCCGAAGCGCCGGTGCCCGTCATGCGCCAGCAGGAAACGCGCGAGGCGGCGGGCGGTGCGGCGAATGCGGCGGTCAACATCGCGAGCCTGGGCGGCAGCGCCCATCTCGTCTCCTGTGTCGGGGCCGATGCCGATGGCGAGCGGCTGGCGGCAGTCCTCGCCGAAGCCGGCATCACCTTCGACCTCGTGCGATCGGCGGCCAGGCCGACCACGGTCAAGACGCGCTTCGCGGCGGGGCAGCATCAGATCCTGAGACTCGACCGCGAGAGCAACGCGGTGTCGACGGCGGAGTGCGAGCGCGAGGTGCTGGCGGCCATCGAGCGGCGCATCGGCAATTGCCGGCTCGTCGTCCTGTCCGACTACGACAAGGGCGTGCTCACCGACCGCGTCCTCGAACGGACCATCGCCTGGGCGCGCGCGCGCGGCGTTCCCATCGTCGTCGATCCCAAGCGACGTGACTTCTCGGCCTATCGCGGCGCCACCTACATCAAGCCCAACCTCGCCGAACTCGAACGCGCGACCGGCCTGTCCGTGCCGTCGCGCGACGACGGCGCCGTCGAACGCGCGGCCGGCATCGTGGCGGCAGCCACGATGGCCAACGTGCTGGTCACCCGGTCCGAAGCCGGCATGTCGCTCGTCCCGCCCGCCGGCCCCGCCCTCCACATGTCGACACATGCCCAGCAGGTGTTCGATGTCACCGGCGCGGGCGACACCGTGATCGCGGCTTTCGCGCTGGGCATCGCCTCCGATCATTCCACGCCGGAGGCGATGGCCTTCGCCAATCTCGCGGCCGGCATCGCCGTCTCGAAGCCTGGCACCGCGACGGTGCTCGCCGAGGAGGTCGAGGCGGAACGCTCGCTGCTCGCCGACGACGAAGTCGTGGCCCGCGGTGCGCTGGTCACGGCCGAGACGGCGCTGCGCCTGCGCCGGATCTGGAAACGGCAGGGTCTCAGCGTCGGCTTCACCAACGGCTGCTTCGACCTGCTGCATCCCGGCCACGTCTCGCTGCTGCGCCAGGCGTCGTCGGGCTGCGACCGGCTGATCCTGGGCCTCAACAGCGACCAGTCCGTCCGGCGTCTCAAGGGAGACGGCCGCCCCGTCCAGACCGAGGAGAATCGCGCCGCCGTGCTGGGCGCGCTCGAGTCGGTCAATCTCGTGGTGATCTTCGACGCGGACACGCCGGCCGCACTGATCGACCTGCTGGTACCCGACCTGCTGGTCAAGGGCGCCGACTACCGGATCGAGGATATCGTGGGCGCCGACACCGTGCTGAAGGCCGGCGGCAGGGTCGTCACCGCCGAACTCGTGCCCGGCCAGTCGACGACGAAACTGGTTGCCGCGAGCCGGCCCATCAAGACGGACGCGAAGGTGAACGCGTGATCCTCGTCACCGGTGCGGCGGGTTTCATCGGCTCCAACGTCGCCGCCGCCCTGAACGAAAAGGGCCGCAACGATCTCGTGGTCTGCGACTGGCTGGGCCAGGACACGCGCTGGATGAACCTGCGCAAGCGGATGTTTCGCGACTTCGTATTCCCCGACGATCTCGCCGGCTACCTGGAGAAGGCCGACGGGATCGAGGCCGTGATCCACATGGGCGCCAACTCCTCGACGACCGCGACGGACGGCGACGCGATCCTGCGGACGAATTTCAAGTTCTCGCTCATGCTGCTGGACTGGTGCGCCGCGCGCGGCGTGCCGCTGGTCTATGCCTCGTCGGCGGCGACGTATGGCGACGGCGACAAGGGCTTTGCCGACGGGCTTTCCTTCGACGCGCTGCGCGCGCTTCAGCCGCTCAATCTCTACGGCTGGAGCAAGCACCAGTTCGATCTCGTCGTGGCCGAGCGTGTCGCACGCGGCCTGCCGCTGCCGCCAAAATGCATCGGGCTGAAGTTCTTCAACGTGTTCGGCCAGAACGAGTATCACAAGGGCGACATGATGAGCGTGGTCGCCAAGAACCACGCGACCGCCGTCGCGGGCGACGAGGTGAAGCTCTTCAAGAGCCATCGCCCCGACTTCGTCGATGGCGGGCAGAGACGCGACTTCGTCTATGTCGACGATGTCGTGGACGTGGTCCTGTGGTGCCTCGAGGCGGGCCCGCGCCACGGCCTGTTCAATGTCGGCACCGGCATGGCCGTCTCCTTCCGCGAACTGATCGAGGCATTGTTCGCCGCGGTCGGCCAGGCGCCCAACATCTCCTACGTGCCGATGCCGGAGAGCCTGCGCGCGAAGTACCAGTATTTCACCCAGGCGCCGCTCGACGGGCTGCGGGCGGCCGGCTATCGCGCGCCTTTCACCGACGTCGGCCCCGCCGTGGCGCGCTACGTCGAATACCTCTCGGGTAGCGACCGGTATCGTTAGCGGCCCTGGAATCTTTCCGACATAGGCGAACCATCAGAGATCAATTGCTTCCCCATTCAGATGGGGAAGTGCCCCGTCATACGGGGCGATGGGGTCATGAACATCGCAAATCCATGACCCCTCCGGCCCTGCGGGCCACCTCCCCATTTGAATGGGGAGGAAGATGATTGGAGAGGCGCTAAACCGGCAGCAGGTCGCCCTTCTTCTTGACGAAGCGGATGAAGGTGTTGGGCGCGATCCGGTCGCTGTCGAAGACCAGTTCGACGGCGCCGGATGCGATCAGGCCGTCGAGCCAGGGCGCGACGGTCGGCGTCTCGGGGCGACCGACGTCGTCGATGCCGATGATGGTGTCGGGGCCGCACTTCGACCAGATCGTGCGCAGCACCGGGTCCATCAGCACGCCCATGTCGAGGTCGAGCCAGACGAAGCTCAGCGGCCCCTGCAACTGCGCGCAGGTCTTCGTCGCATCGCCCTTGACCGGCGTGAGCGGCAGGATGCGCGACCACTTGGTGAGGAAGCCGAAGGCATCGAACGCGTCGTCGCGGAAGGCGCCGATCCCCAGCGCGCCGCCCGCCGGGTCGTCGATCTCGAATCCGTGGAACGTGTCGAACGTGTAGTAGTGCTTGTTCGCCCCCAGCGCCTTCAGCATCCAGGCGAGCTTCACCGACAGGATGCCGCGGAAGCAGCCGAACTCGGCCACGTCGCCCGCGACCGGAAGCGCCTTCTCAAGGAAGGGGAAGATCAGCGAGATGTTGGCTTCCTGGCGCATGCCCGCGATTTCCGGCGGCATCAGCGCCTTGATCCGGGCCTGGGTGTAGTCGACCAGGCTCTGGTACGCCTGCGCCGGCTCCGAGAAGGAGCGCAGGTGGGCCGCGATCTCGTCGACCACCTTGGCGATGACGGCGTTGTCCTCGCTCTTCACCGCCGCCGCCGACCAGTCGCCGCGCGGGTTGGCGCGGAACTCGACGACCTTCTCGTCGAGATACCGGTCGTATTCGGCGCACTTGGCGACGAAGGTGAAGGTCTCGGGGGTCGCGCCTTGTCCGGCGGCGCGCTTCAGGCAGTCGAGGAAGGCGCAGACCGCCTCATGCTGACCGCGCGCGTCGGCAAACGCGCGGCCGGCGGCGGCTTCCTTCATCAGGCCAAAGGACGGACCGCCGGCGATCCCCGGCTCCATCCGGCCGGCCTGGTCGACGAAGACCCGGGCGGTCGACCGGAAGGCCTCCGCGTCGGCGAGCCCGAAGCTCCTTCCCGACATCACTACGCTCGATCTCGAATTCACCGACGGTCCTTTCCGGGACTGAACAAGGGTCGATGCTCGCACACTCCTCCCCTCGGTAGAAGGGCGATGGGCGGCGAACGCCATCAGGCGAAGAGAATATCGCTCAACTCGATGGCGTTCGCGCCGACGAACGAGATGGCGAGGTCGGCGGGAGCGTAGAGCACATCCACCGTCGCATGGAGATAGAGGCTCGTCGAACTTCCGTCCGACTGGATCTGGACATGCGAGGCGCTCATGCTGAACGCCGTCAGGTCGAGTTTGCTGGTCCCCGACATGAAGTCGAAGATCGTGTCGTAGCCGGTGACCAGATTGCTGTCGAGGAACTGCAGGTAGACGAAGACGTCGGCCCCGCCCATGCCATAGAGCGCATCCCCGCCGCCCGCGCCCGTCAGGATATTGGCCGCGGCATCGCCGATCAGCGTGTCCGACGTCGAACCGCCGATCAGGTTCTCGACCGAGTTCATGGTGTCGAACAGCACGCCGTCGACATAACCCGCCTGCGAGCGCAGGTCGGCATAGACGTGGCCCGTGGTGCCCTCGTAGGACGCGGTGTCGATGCCACCCTGGCCCCAGAGCTGGTTGGGCGTGCCGGCATTGATGCCGCCGCCGATCAGCATGTCGTCGCCCTCGCGGCCGTAGAGCAGGTCGCTCGACGCACCGCCCGTCAGGCGGTTGGCGCCGCCATCGCCGATCAGCGTGCTGCGCCCGAGGCCCGCGGTCAGGTTCTCGACGCTGTCGTAGGTGTCGGCGAGCAGGTAGTTCACCATGCCGTATCGCGCCGACAGGTCGGCATGGACGACGCCGCTGCGACCGGCATAGGAGGCGGTGTCGATGCCGTCGCCGCCCCACAGCTGGTTGATGCCGAAACTGCCCATCAGCACGTCGTCGCCGGCGCCGGCATAGAGAATGTCGTTGCCGATGCCGCCGTCGATGACGTCGTTGCCGGCATTGCCGTGCAGCACGTTGTTCAGCTCGTTGCCGATGATGGTGTCGTTGCCGCTACCCGTCACCAGCGTGCCGATCAGCGAGCGCGTGTCGCCCTGGTAGAGCAGCGTGTTGTAGACGTTGCCCTGCGCCTGGTACTCGACCGTGCCCGGAGGGGCATAGGCGTTCAGGTCGGCGAGATGGTCGACCGAGAAGCGCAACCACTGGCCGGCCCGCAGGTCGTCGTACTGGTCGCCGCTGAAGTTGCTGAGGTCGTAAGTGGTGTCGGCGCCCTGCGTCCACACGGTCTGGAAGATCCTGTGCGTTTCCGTCACGCCGGTGTCCGGTGCTTCCTCACCGTCGATGTACTGCTGCCCGGTGCTGTTGCTCCAGGTGTAGACGGCCTTCTGCGCCGGCGTGGTGCCGGTCTTGCCCTTGTCGAAGTTCGCGCCGTACATCTCCTGCAGCGCCGCAATGTCGTACATCATGTAGCCCGACACCGAGGACCCGTCCGGCGCGGTCGTGTTGGCATTGACGCCGACTTCGCCGGTCAGGAAAGACGAATAGCTCATCACCGTGAATTCGATGTTGCTGCGATCGGCCGAGATGGCGCCGTTCGGATAGGGCTCGAACGGATGCTTGAGGCCCATCGCGTGACCGATCTCGTGGATGATCGTGGCGAAGGTGTCGTTGCCGTAGAGTTGATCGGTCTCGGGCGTCCCGTTCTCGCCGAGGAACACGTCGCCTGCGCTGTTGGAGATCGCGCCTTCGTGATTGGCGGGAAAGTTCGCATGCGAGCCGCCGTCGTTGCCCGGCAGGCTGCCGGCGCCGGCGATGCGCATGGCAGCATCCGAAGTCTCGCTCAGCTCGAAAGCGACACCGGTGTACCAGGTGATCTGGTTGAACCCGATGATCGACGCCGCTTGCTGGTGCTCGTTGGCCTCGATGAAGACATCCAGGCCTTCCTGGTCCTGATAATCCTCGGGATAGTCGTCGACGGAATCCGGGAAAAAGTAGGTGAAGCTATCCGCGGGTGTCTGACCGTCGGCATCCGACGTCCAATAGTGGTCCGACAACAGCGCCCTGAGGTTCGCATCGATGATCGTGTAGGAAGCGAAGGTGCCGGCGTAGAGGCCGCCCTTGGTGATCGCCGGATCGGCCATGATCAGCATCCTCCTGGAAAGCAGAAAACAGAGGCCCGCCTCTACTATCCGTCCACATTCGGGACAAGTTTCGCCGCGCCCAGACCGCGCAGAATCGCGGCAGGTGCGACGCGAAGTGTCAGTTCTCCGGTTCGACACCGCACGCGACTCTCGTCGGCCCCCTGACACAACGCGAGCGGATACCTATATTCCGGCTCTCTGGCAGGTGGCGACAGGAGCGAGACATGCAGACGTACAAGAAGACCCAGGAGGCTTTGGCCAAGCTCTCCCCCGAACAGTTCTATGTGACGCAGGAGAGCGGCACGGAACGGCCCGGGACCGGCGCGCTGCTGCACAACAAGCAGCCCGGCATCTACGTCGACATCGTCTCCGGCGAGCCGCTGTTCGCATCTTCCGACAAATATGAATCGGGATGCGGGTGGCCGAGCTTCACCAAGCCGATCGAGCCCGCCAACGTCGCGGAGCTCAAGGACGTGTCGCACGGCATGATGCGCATCGAGGTCCGGTCGAAGCATGGCGACAGCCATCTCGGCCACGTCTTCCCCGACGGACCGCGCGACCGCGGCGGCCTGCGCTACTGCATCAACTCGGCCTCGCTGCGCTTCGTCCATCGCGACGACATGAAGGCGCAGGGCTACAGCGACTATCTCGACCAGGTGGAGGATGTGAAATGAGCACGGAACGCGCGGTTCTTGCCGGCGGCTGCTTCTGGGGCATGCAGGACCTCATCCGACGCATGCCCGGCGTCTTGTCGACGCGGGTCGGCTATACCGGCGGCCACGTCGCCAATGCGACCTACCGAAACCATGACGGCCATGCCGAGGCGATCGAGATCGTCTTCGATCCGGCGAAGACCAGCTATCGCAAGATCCTGGAGTTCTTCTTCCAGATCCACGATCCCTCGACGATGAACCGCCAGGGCAACGATCGCGGCACCTCTTACCGCTCGGCCATCTTCTACACCAGCGACGAGCAGCGCCGGATCGCCCTGGACACGATCGCCGACGTCGACGCCTCAGGGCTGTGGCCCGGCAAGGTCGTGACCGAGGTGGCGCAGGCCGCCGAGTTCTGGGAGGCCGAGCCCGAGCATCAGGATTACCTGGAGCGGATCCCGAACGGCTACACCTGCCACTTCGTACGGCCGAACTGGAAGCTGCCGGTCCGCGCCAAGGCAGCCCAGCCCGCCTGACACCGGCCGGAGCCGGCGCCCGGCCCCAGTTAACGACCGCGCACCGGTTCCGACCGCATGGTCGGCGACGCCAGGGGCCCGCGCACGGACACGAGATAGTCCAGCGAGCCCGGCGTGCCGGTGTCGAGGGCGATCAGCGTGTCGACGGTCCCCTGCCGGAGATCGAAGCGGCTTTTGACATAGGCCGTGGCATGCGGGGCGCGCACGGTATGCTCGTCGAGCGCAAGGATGCCGCCCGACAGGTCGAAGGCCCCGCGCGTGGCGATCCAGCTCCCCACGAACCCGTCGATGACCGCCGAGGTGAAGCCCATCTCGGTGCTGAACAGGCTGGCGAGTCCGGTCGCGAACGAGGCGAAGGACGCCGACCCCCGCACGACGGATGCGCGGACCTGGCTTCGCGACTGTCCGCGGCCCACTCCCGAGGCGACGAGATCGTCGAGCGTGCCGCCCTCGGCTCTCCAGACCAGGTCCTCGAGGTCGAGCGTGCCTTCCAGTGCCACCGCGAGCTGGTCGGTGCCGAACTCGTTGGCGGCGCCGGCCACCGCAATGGTGCGCGAGATGTCGATGTTCCCCACGCTGCCGCCCAACTCCATCGCGGGCACAGGAGCCCGCGCATCGACCCGCGCCGTCAGGTCGAAGGCCGCGCCTTCCAGCGTGCCCGCCAGCCGCGTGACGTCTAGTACGCCGCGGTCGAGTCGCGCGGAGAGTTCGACCATGCCCAGCGCATAGCGCCCCCAGGCGACCGCTGGCGTCGTGAGTGTCAGCGTCGCATCGAGCGCCCGCAGCGAGTTCGTGAGCCGCTCGCTTCCCGTCGCCGGCGAGGCCCCGCGCCGTGAATCGCCGGCACGCCCCACGCCCGACCGGGGCGCCGCGGGCAGCCAGCGATCCAGCCGCAGCCCGCCCGGCGCCTGCAGCGACGCGGTGACGTGCGGGCGTGCCGCCAGGGTCGAGGAGAGCTCACCCGAAAGCGCCATGCCGTCGATCGCGAGGGTGCCGCGGAACGTTGCGCGACGCCAATCGCCGTGAAAACTGCCGTCGGCCTCCACGTCGGCCACGTCCTCGCGCAGGCCGCCGCTGGCCGCCGCGAGGAAGGCGCCGAGGTCGAGGCCCGTCACGGAAAAGCGAGGAAAGTCGAAGCGGCGGTCCTCGCCGAAGGACATGCGCCCGGCCGCCGTGAAGGTGGCGCCGAGCATGGAAACCGACAGGTCCGACAGGGCCGCTTCCTTCAACGTCCCGACCGCGCGGCCCGCCACCTGGGCGGCCCCGATGCGCCCATGGACGAAGCGCGGCAGCGCCGCGAAATCGAGCATCCGGTCGGCATCGCGAATGACGCCGCGATAGACGAGGTCGAAACGCGGGACGGTGCCGTAGTCGGCGACCGCCCCCGAGAGTTCGAGGTGTGAGCCGAGAAGCTCGCCCACGCCCACATGCTTGAGCTTCAGCTCGTTGCCCTGGATGACGACATGGGCATCGACCTCGTGCGCGGTTTCTCCGCGGTAGAGCACGTTGTCGAAGCGGGCCTTGAAGTCCAGCACGGGCGGCGCGGGTTCGTCGGCCGCCGGCGGCGAGACCGGCGTCGCGTCGGGCGCGGGCATCAGCCCGTGCAGGGCCGCGCCGGTCAACTGATAGGCGTCGAGGTTCAGGTCGGGGAGATGAATGCGGGCGGTGATGACGGTCGGAATCGAATAAGCGATGTCGGCGCTCGCGGTGCCGCGCTGGTCGTCGAGTTCGAACGTCGCATCGGTGACATGAACGACGCCCCTTGCCGGCCGCGTCTTGCCGCTGATCCGCAAGGTCTGCAGGCGGTCGGGCGGCAGCGACGTCGTGTCGATGCCGATCCATTTCAGCGTCTGGCGCAGGTTCCGGCCCTCGACCTCGATGAGGCCGTCATATCCCGCGTCCTTCGCATCGCCCTCGAAGCCGGCTTTCCGGTTGATCAGGAGGTCCCCGGGCAGCACGGCCTTGAGCGCCAGTATGTGAAGCACGTCCTTCTCGTACTGGAAGGTCACTGTGACATCGCGGACCGCGTCGCGGCGGTAGCGCACCGTGTCGACCTCGCAGGTCAGGCGCACCCGCAACGACGGCAGGTCGTCGTCGGACGACGCCCCGGTTTGCATCGCCGCCCGCGCTGCGTCACCGGACGGCGGCACGAACAGCGCGCCGTCCTGCAACCGCTCCACCCAACGGTCCGCATCCAGATAGGACGACGCCAGCCTGCCGCTCACCGCCGTCGTCGTACCGCCACCCGCGATCAGCAAACTCCCCGTGATGCGTTCGTCCGCCACGGCGATCGCCAGATCGTCGAGCGAGAGCCGGTCGCCGGCCAGCGCGACGTCGGCCGACACCGCCAGCCTGCGAGCGACCGCCTCGTTCACGCGCATCGGCCGGCGGCCGCTCGCCGTCGTGATCGATTCGACGAACTCGGGCAGGTACTCGGCTTCCAGCGACAGGCGGCCCCGCAAAGGATCGCCGGCCGTGCGCTCGCCGGGCCAGCCCGCGAAGACGAGGCGGCCGCCCGGCACGCCGAGCTTCAGATTGACCGGGGCATCGGCCGACGCCGTCATCCTGAGCCCGAGCGTGAACAATGCCGGAATGCCGTTGACGACAGCGGTCCCGTCGAGGGCGAGAAGGCCCGCGTTCGCATCGAACGAGCCCGACAGGTCGATGGCCCGCGCCTCGAGCGGTTGGCCGGACAGACCGGTCGCGTTGACGATCCGACCGCGCCGGATCTCCAGCCGCGCGACCGTCACCATCGGCACAGCGTCCCCCGCCTGCCCGTCCGGCAGCCGCCAGTTGGGGCCGTCGTCAGTTCCCGGTTCGAGTGCCAGTCGAGGCTCGTCGACGACCACCCGCTGCAGATCGATGCGGCCCTGCAACAGCGCCCGCCAGGACAGTGTCACGGCGAGCTGTCGCGCTTCGAAGAGGTTCGGCGCGGCGGCGCCCGGCGCATTGCCGACACGAACCCGCTGCGCAACGAGAACGGGCTGTGGCAGCAGGGCGACGTCGAGCGGGCCGTCGAGCCCGACCTCCCGGCCGATCTCCTGCGTCAGGAACGATGCGAGGCGCGCCTTGTGCGGTTGCCAGTCGATAACCTTGGGAAGGATGAACAGGCCGGCCACGACCGCGACCACGCAAACGGCGATCCAGGCCGACATCCGCACGAAAAATCCAGCCGTTCTCAACGACCATGCGAACATCGAGGATACCGTGACGACAGCAATCTGCTGGGGTTTGCCTTCGAACCGAGCCTATGGGGCCTTGCCCGACGGTTCAAGATTGGACGCGGTGCGGCTCTTTCGGCGCGGCAGCCGGACCTGCCGACGTGGATCTGCCGACGTGGATCTGCCGACGCTGCCGCGACAGCGCCATTCCCGTTGGCGAAACCGCCGGGCAATTCGCGCGCCGCGAGGCTTGTCAGCGCGCGCGAGGGCTGCTCCCTTTCCGGTCAAGGGAGATACCAGCATGAAGAGCGACTCGACCTATGACTACATCGTCGTCGGTGCCGGGTCCGCGGGCGCGGTCGTCGCGAGCCGGCTCTCGGAGAGCGGCAAGTATCGCGTGCTGCTGCTCGAGGCGGGAACGCAGGGCTCGAACTTCTTCTGGTCGAAGGTGCCGGTCGGCGTCGCCAAGATGATCGACGATCCGGCCGTCAACTGGTGCTACTCGTCGGAGCCCGACGAAGGCTCAGGCGGCAGGCGCATCGCCGTGCCACGCGGCCGCATGCTGGGCGGCTCCAGCTCGATCAACGGCATGGTCTACATCCGCGGCCAGGCGCAGGACTACGATCACTGGGCGCAGCTCGGCAATCGCGGCTGGAGCTTCCAGGACGTGCTGCCCATCTTCAAGCGCATGGAACGCTTCGAGGGCGGCTCCGACGAATTCCGCGGCCGCGACGGCATCCTTCCCGTCACCCACACGCCGCGCAACAAGGTCCCGCTGCTGGAGAAGATGATCGAGGCGGCCGAGAAGATGGGCCTGCCCTACAATCCAGACCAGAACGGCGCCTCGCAGGAAGGCATCGGCATGTCCCAGGTGACGATCACCAAGGGCCGCCGCCAGAGCACCGCCTTCTGCTATCTCGATCCCGCCCGCGGCCGCGCCAACCTGCAGATCGACCAGGGCGCGATCGCGGAATCGCTCATCCTCGAGGGCAAGCGTTGCGTCGGCGTGCGCTATTCCGTGAACGGCCAGAAGCCCGAGGCGCGCGCCACGCGCGAGGTCATCGTCTCCGGCGGCTCGATCAACTCGCCGAAGCTGCTGGAACTCTCGGGCATCGGCCAGGGCGACCGGCTGCGGGCGCTCGGCATCGCGCCGGTGCACGAGCTAGCCGGCGTCGGCGAGAACCTGCGCGACCACTACTCGCCGCGCATGAAGTTCGAGATCACCGGCAAGAACCTCACCTTCAACGACAATGCGCGCGGCTGGCGGCTGGCCCGCGAGGCGCTGAAGTACGCGATGTTCCGCGAGGGCTTCCTCGCCTCGACCTCGGTGCCGATCCGCCTCTATTTCCGCACGCGCGTCGGACTCGATTCGCCCGATGCCACGATCTCGATCGCGCCCTTCCTCTACGAGATGGTCGGCAAGGAGCGGCGCGTGTCGGCCCAGAAGGGCATCACCATGAACGTGAACGTGCTGCGCTCCGAGAGCACCGGCTCGGTCCACATCAAGTCGGCCGATCCCGCCGAGCCGCCGGCCATCCGTTTCAATTTCCTGTCCACCGAGCACGACCGCACCGGCATCGTGAACGTGCTGCGCAAGGGCCGCGAACTGATGGCGACCTCGCCGCTGAAGGAAGTCACCGGCAAGGAGATCGCCCCCGGCGCCCATCTCCAGAGCGACGCCGAGCTGCTCGAATGGGTGCGCAACAACGCCGAGACGACCTATCACCCGGTCGGCACCTGCAAGATGGGCAACGACCCGCGCGCCGTGGTCGATCCCGAGCTGCGCGTCCACGGCCTCGCCGGCCTCCGCGTCGCCGACGCCTCGATCATGCCCACGCTCACCTCGGGCAACACCAACGCGCCGTCCATCATGATCGGCGAGAAATGCGCAGCGATGGTGTTGGCCGCCGCGGCGACCGCGCGAGCGGCCTAAATCGCGGCCGGCTGCCGATCTGCATTCTCTGCCCACGCCGCCACTTTGCTTACGCACGCAGGCAGGTCATCGCGAATCTGGTAGACCCAGAAGCGCATGACATCCCACCCCATCTCAATCATGCGCAGGTTGCGGAGCTGGTCTCTCCTTATCAGCTCCCCATCCCAGTCGCGATGATAGTGCTCACCATCGACCTCGATATTGAGCCGACGTCCATTCGGCCGAATCAGGGCAAAGTCGAGAATGTAGGAATCGACATCGTATTGAGGCACCGGACGAAGGCCGGCTTTTACCATGGCAGTCCAGAGCACCTTCTCCCAATCCGACACAAGCTTTGGCTGGGCGACGGGAGGGTAATCAGTGCCTTGTGTGGCGACCACATCTCTTGCGGCCAATTCAGCCGGTTGCGTCAGCCCAGCGGCATACTTGGCGAAAGCGCTGAGATACCCCACGTCGCTCGCCTGACACGCTGCGGCGTCGCCAACAACAACCAGAGCGCCGCGAGCACGCGTGATACCGACGTTGAAGATATTGCCCTGACTCTTTAGGAACCCGGAAGCTGTCTCAGGGGCACCGGCCGAAATCACTGGCGAGAACACAATGAGATCGCGCTCGTCTCCCTGGAACCGGTGCGCAGTCTCGCTGATGAAGTTACGAGACGCCAGAGCGGCCGCCAGAGGGTCGTCTCGAGCTATGAGTTCTTCGATCAAATTCGCTTGCGCTCTGAAAGGAGTGACGACGCCCATCTCTCCTGAAAAGCGCTGATGAAGGGCAAGCTGCCGCAACTCGGCCACAACCGCAGCTGCTTCTTCATGATTGACCGCGCCGCCGGTGAAAGGACGTACC
Source organism: Reyranella humidisoli (assembly GCF_019039055.1). Taxonomy (NCBI): domain Bacteria; kingdom Pseudomonadati; phylum Pseudomonadota; class Alphaproteobacteria; order Hyphomicrobiales; family Reyranellaceae; genus Reyranella; species Reyranella humidisoli. The sequence continues at coordinate 2,526,276 of NZ_JAHOPB010000001.1, read as the reverse complement.
GTGCGTCCCTTTACGTCGACCCATCGCACTGCTGGTCCCTCAGGGCGTTTCAGAAGCTTGTAGTCGGTCGCCACACGCAGACGGCCGCCGTAAAAGAAATCGTTCGAAAACCGGATGATCGACTCGTGACTCCGATGATGGTCTCGCAAGGCAACGATCGCACCCGGAGGCGCTTTAGCAGCCGCGAGGTCGTAGAGTGCGTTCGCTCGATAGCTCCAGTTCGCCCCTGGCGCGGAAAGAATGTCGTGCTTCACCATCAGAGCCTGCTCCCGTGGCTGAGACAGGCGGGTAATGTGGCGAAGCTGTTGCGGATCTCCGATAACTACAGCTCGCTTGGCGCGATAGAGGAGCGGGACTATGGACGCGATATCGCACTGGCTTGCTTCGTCGACAACCACGACATCGAATGCCCCTGCTTCCAGCGGAATTCGCCCGCGTGCCGAAAGCGACGTAACAGCCCAGCAAGGCAAGGCTTTGGTCGTCTTGCCCGCGAGTTCATAGAAGCGACGCCACACTTTGCGGTCGATGCCCCCGCCCTGTCCGTTCGACTCTGCAATTAGCCGCAAGAGCGCGGCATACTCTCCTATCGCCGACCGGTCCTCTTGGTTTAGTCTGTCTGGCAGAAGTGTCGACCATGATCGCCACGTCTCCAGAGACAGGGCCGCAATTCCTTCGATTTCGCGCGCAATGTCGATGGCCAGCTTGCCTGGATCTCTGCCAGTCGATAGCTCGGCGAGCGCGGATCTATAACTGGCTGCATCTTGCGCCGCCTTGACGAATGCCTCCGCCAGCCTCCAGACGTCCTCCGGCTTTTCCGTGCCGCCCGGCCAGGCATCAAAGCGCGCGAGCGACTGGCGAACCGCCTCTGCCGCTTGCTCTGCTTGGCGGTTCAGGGTGCCTCTCCGCATCGGCCAAAGCATCCGATCGATCAGCGGCGCGCCGTCGCGCTTCGCTCGACGCACGGCTTCCGCCAGAACTTGGGCCCGAAGCGGCAATTCGGACTTGAGCACCTCAGTAGAGTTGGAAAACGCCTCCTTAAGGACGGCGCGGCTCCCTTCGGCGAGTCTTTCGAGACGGTCCACCCGATTGCGTAGTGCCACTAGGGTCTCATAAGCACGCAACTTGGAGTTAAGGGCCTCACTCTGCAGCTTGAGGCGCGCCAGCGTTTGAGCGTAGGCCTGTCTATCGTCTGCTGTCGGCTGCGAGGACAGAATCGCACTCAAGTGTTGTGCCAATTCCTCCTGCAGCGCTCGTGCCCCCAGTCTTAGGACAGTGGGCCTAGGAGCCAGACCGTTGACCCGATCCAGCACTACGTCTACGGCCTTATTGTTCTTGCTGGAGAACAGCACACGCTGCCCACGCCACACCGCGTTGACGAGTATCGCCGATACGACCTGGGACTTCCCAGTCCCTGGGGGTCCCGTAATGACGGTGAGAGGCTCGGTCAGCCCAGCACGCACGGCGTTCCGTTGCTCGGCGTTGAGCGGGGCCGGCTCCAACAGCAGTTCATCGTCCACTAGCCGCGATGAGGTCTTGCCAAGCAAGATGCCTAGACTTGATTTTGCTATGTCGCCGTCACTGGCTCCCTGAAGATCGGTGAGATCTTGTTCGAGCCCCACGGTGAAGGGCGACTTGTCCGCGATGACGGCTATCGCCGCATTGTAAATGCCTGGTTCTGGGAGACTGCGAAGGCTTCCCAGCGGTCGCAAAGGCGCGGGTACCAGCGCCTCTTTCCACCGCCACTCCGGGCGAAGATCGCGCAATCGGGCGACCAGCTCGTCTAGCGGCGCCAGGTCGCCAGTATCGAGTCCCAGTTCCTCCGTGAGTCGCGTGACCTCTTCGAGAATGTTGTCTGCGGGGCCTGCGCTACGAACCGCCCTCGTATTCACGAGAGGCTCGGGCAGAAAGGCAAAGTCGTTGGCCTCGGGATCCTGCGGCCACAGAAGTAGCGGCTCGATCACCTTGCGTTCCCAACCGTCGCGGCCACGTACTTGCCTCAACATTGTCGGGTATCCGAGCCACAGGATTTTCTTGCGCCAGTCGCGTTGCTGGCGGCCGATCAGCTTCCTCAGGGCATCGGAATGGCCTTCTGATGCAGGGCCATCCAAGGGCCAAGATGGGAGTTCGACATAGTCTAGATCTGAGCCGAAATCCGCGAAGACACTTACACCATTGTCGTCGTCCTGGGCGAGGCAATCGAGATAGTATCGGAAGAGAGGGCTCCACGTATTGCCCTTAGTCTTCGATTGTCTTGAAGCCTTCGACTGTGGAGAGTTGGTGGAAGTGAGCGACCAGGCGAAATTCTTGTTCTGCTTCACTTTGCTCCGGAGCGATCCATACAGGAGCTGATTGATTGTGTTCCGATCGGCCCCCAACGCGTCCGCAATATCCTTCGCTCTGATCGGTCCGTAGGCTCGAAGGTACTCCAGAATCCGATTGTTAAGTTCCTCACTCACGTTTGTGCTCACACGAATCTACAGAAAGAAGTGACCAGGCTCGTGATCGAGCAATGGACTATCCTCCCATAGCGCAATGAGAGGAAATCCAATGGCGCCCAGGGAGCGTCACGGAATGCCCTCGAAGCTGTACGGCATCGCGTCGTGCAGATCATGAATACACATACTGACGCTCATTTCCGCGTTAGCCAACCGCTGGCGCGGTGGCTTCCCAGGGTCACTGCCGCGAGTTGACACGCCTCTGAAGGGACTATCGACAAGGCCATCACGCCCGGCACCATCACTCCGCGCGGATGTCGGCGGCCTTGATGACTTTGCCCCAGCGAGTCACCTCGGCCTTCAGGTACTCCTGGAAGCGCTGCGGCGTGTTCAGGACCATGTCGCTGCCCGAGGCGATCAGGCGTTCGCGCACCGCGCCCTGGCCCAGCACGTCCTTGACGTCGGTGTAGATCTTCTGCACCAGCTCCGGCGCCATGCCGGCGGGACCGTAGAGTCCGTTCCAGGTCGCGGTCACGATATCGCCGGCACCGGATTCGACAATCGTGGGAACATCCGGCGCGAGCGGTGAGCGAGTCTGCCCGGTCGTTACGAGCGCCTTCAGCTTACCCGCCTGGACGTAGGGCATGCCCGACGGAATGTTGGCGAAGAGCACACCGACCTGGTTGCCCATCACGTCGGCCAGCGCCGGTTGCTCGCCGCGATAGGGCACATGCACGGCCTTGAGGCCGAGCTGCATGTTGAGCAGTTCGGACGTCATGTGAGGCGAGGAGCCGATGCCGCCCGAGGCGAAGGTGACCTTGCCCGGATTGGCCCGCACATAGGCCAGGAATTCGGCGAAGGTCGACGCCGGGAAGGACGGGTGCGCGACCAGCAGCATCGGCGTCGCGGTGAGGATGGTGATCGGCGTCAGGTCCTTGAGCGGATCGTAGGGCGACTTGGCGAAGATCTGCGGCGCCACCGCGATCGAGGTCTGCGGCGAGACGAGCAGCGTGTAACCGTCGGGCGCCGACCTCACCACCTGCTCCGCGGCCAGCATGCCGCTCGCACCGGTGCGGCTCTCGACCATCACGGACTGGCCCCAGCGATCCTTCAAGGCATCGGCCAGGATGCGCGCGACGAAATCGGTACCGCCGCCGGCCGCGAAACCGACGACGATCTTCACCGGCTTGTTCGGGAAGGCCTGTGCGAAGGCCGGGACGGTGCCCGCGACCGTCGCCACGAGCGAGCCTATCGCCGTGCGGCGCGTGATCTTCATGAAGTTCCTCCTCTTTCTTTGTTTGCTTGGCGAGGAGTGTCCGCACTGCGCATGTGAGCGTCAATGCAGTCTTGCCGTCGTCGCGTGCGAGAGTGACAGTCGGGATCTCGATGCGCGCAATTCGGTTCCGGTGACGACATGCTGACAGACCGCTACGGCCTTCCCCTCTCCACCACGAGCGCGACTGCGCGCGACGCCTATGTCGAGGGCGTCGATCTTCTGCTGACCGTCTATCCCGGCGCGGCCAATGCCTTCGAGCGGGCCATCGCCGCCGACCCCGCATTCGCCCTCGCCCATATCGGCAAGGCGCGCGCCGCGCAGCTTGCCGGCAAGCTCGACGCGATGCGCGAGTCCCTGGCCACGGCAACTTCCCTCGGCGAGGGAAGTACGGCGCGGGAGTTGAGCCACATCGAGGTGTTCCGCCGCCTGTTCGCCGGTCTGGCCGTCGCGGCACTGGCGGCGATCCGTACCCACGTGCAGACTTGGCCGCGCGACGCGCTGGTGTTGAGTCTCGCCGCCAACCAGGGCGGATTGATCGGGATGTCGGGCCTGCCCGGCCGCGAGCAGGACCTGATGGACTTCCTGGACGGGCTCGCCCCGCACTATGGCGAGGACTGGTGGTTCGAAGCCCATCACGGGATGGCGCTGTCGGAGATCGGCCGGCACGACGAGGCGCGCCCCGGGATAGAGCGCTCGCTGGCCAAATACCGGCTCAATGCATACGCCGCCCATGCCTTCGCCCATCTCTGCTACGAAACCGGCGAGCAGGACGCAGGCATCGCCTTCCTGCGCGACTGGCTGCCGGATTACGATCGAGGCGGCGGATTGTTCGGCCACCTGAACTGGCATCTCGGCCTGTTCGAACTGCACGCCGGAAACCTCGAAGGCGGGCTGCGCCTCTACAACGACGCCTTCTGCGCCGACGATCATCGCGGCGCCATTCATCAGAAGCTCTCGGATTCCGCGGCGTTCCTGTGGCGCTCGGAGTTGGCGGGCCATCCGCGCGATCCCGCGCGCTGGGCAAAGCTCAAGGACTATGCGCGCGAGAAACTTCCGCGACCGGGCATGTCCCTCGCCGACTGGCATGTCGGCCTGACCTATGCGGCCACTGGCGACGACGCCGCACTCGACGGCTGGGTCAAGGCGATCGAGGAACTGGCAAGCGCCGGCCGCTACCCGTCCGGCTCGCTGATCCCCACTGTTACGCGGGCCTTCGCGGCCCACCAGCGCGGCGACCATGCAACGGCGATCGAACTCATCGAGGCGATCCTGCCGGAACGCGAGCGCATCGGCGGTAGCCGGGCGCAGGGCGATCTGGTGGAAGCGACCCTGCTGCAAGCGTATCTCGCGGCCGGTCGCGCCGACGAGGCGCGAGAGCTGGCCGGGCGCCGGCGCGCGGGCCCGGCGGGCCTGCCGGTCACGGGAAAAGGCTCTGCGTGATCGCACATCTGCCGCGCCTTGATCGCCCTTCCGTTGCAACTATGCTGTCCGCCTGATTCGGGGAGAGAACATCATGTGCAACGTCTGTCTTTCACGTCGCGGCCTGTTTTCAGGCGCGGGCGGTCTCGCGGTCACGGCCGCAGTCGGTGCCCTGTCGACGGGCGCGGCCATGGCGCAACCGTCGCGGTCGGTCGAGACACCCGATGCGGCGCTGTCGCTCCTGATGGAAGGCAATGCGCGCTATGCTTCCGGAAAGTTGGCCGAGCGCGACTTCTCCGCCGGTCGAGCGGCGCGTACCCTTGGACAGGCTCCCTTCGCCGCGATTCTCGGCTGTGCCGATTCGCGGGTGGCACCTGAACTGGTGTTCGACCAGACAGCGGGCGAACTCTTCATCGTGCGCGTGGCCGGCAACTTCGTGACGCCCGACGGGCTCGGCAGCCTCGAATACGGGGCCGCGGTGCTCGGCACGAAGGTGATCATGGTGCTCGGCCACACGAGCTGCGGCGCCGTGAACGCAACGGTCGAGGCGCTGCAGAAAGGGAACACCCTGCCGGGCCACATCGCCGACCTCGTGCGCGCCATGAAGCCCGGGATCGAGCCGGTCCTCAAGACGCCGGGCGACGACCTGCGGCAGCGCGCCGTGGTCGCCAACATCCAGCACAACGTCCGCCGCCTGCAGACCGAGAAGCCGATCCTCGGCGACATGGTCGCGGCAGGTAAGCTCAAGGTCGTCGGCGCCTACTACGACCTGCCCACCGGCAAAGTGATCATGGTCTAGCGACTCGATTCGCCGAGACTATTCGAGTTCTTTTGACCCCGGAGATGGCCTATCATTCCCGGACTGGGCCTTCGACGCCTGTCATCCGGGAGTTTTCGATGGATCTGGCCGCGCTCTCCAGCGCGATACCATCTGAAATGGCCTTCCGGCGTATCCATGACAATGGCTGCGGGCCATGACTCTTGGCCTTCGCCTCCGTCAGCCCGTCTACCTTGCGGCCGGTCTCGTCGTAGTCGTCTGCTTCATGATGCTCTTCTTCAGTTCGCTTCGCGAGATGGGACTGCGCCGCGATGCCCTGAAGGCCGCCGAGATCGACGTCACCAATCTCGCCCAGTCGCTGGTCCAGCACGCCGAGGACTCCTTCGAGATGGCCGACAGCCTAGTCGTGGGCCTCGTCCACCGGCTGGAAGCGGAGGGAACCGGCCCGGTCGCCACCGCGCGGCTCCAGAGCGACATCAATTTCCGCAAGGGTGCGATGGGTCGTGTCCGCGCCCTCTTCGTCTATGACGACAAGGGTCGATGGCTCGCGACCTCGGAGAACGTCGACCTGAACGCCTTCAACAACAGCGATCGCGAATATTTCAAGCAGCACCGGGCGTCGAACGACCTGGGCCTGCTGATCGGCAGGCCGATCAGGAGCCGGTCGGGCGGACAATGGATCATTCCCGCATCGCGGCGCTTCAACAATCCGGACGGTTCCTTTGCCGGCGTCGTGCTCGCCACCATCGACGCCAGCTACTTCGCCGACTTCTACAAGCGCTTTGACCTCGGCCCCTCGGGCGTGGTCACGATGCTGGAAAAGAGTGGCATCGTGCTGGCGCGCAGCATCGACAACGAAAAGTCGGTCGGCCGCGACCTGTCGAATTCCGGCCTCATCAAGGACATGCACGGCCGGCCTACGGCCAGCGTCTACTACTTCCAGTCGACGTTCGACGAATCATGGCGCCTCAGCTTCTACAAGATGAGCGACCGGTTCCCGATCATCATCTTGGCCACCGAAGCGAGGGACGAAGTGCTGGCGCCGTGGCGCCGCGAAGCGATGTTCCGCATGGCGCTGGTCCTTGTGCTGATCTCCCTGATCGGCGGCGCCGGCTTCTATCTGGTGCGCCAGTTGCTGGAGCGGCAACGCATCGCGACGGTCCTCGCGGCCAAGGAGGCCGACTTCCGGCTGCTCGCCGAGGAATCGAGTGACATGGTCATGCGCATCGCGTTCGACGAGCGCATCCTCTACGTATCTCCCGCCTGCCTTCGAATCGTCGGCTGGAGCGCCGAGCAGCTCCGCGGAACGCCCGCCCTGGCCGGCGTCAATCCGGAGGACCTGCCGCACGTGCAGAAAACCGTCGAGGAGCTCAAGGCAGGCGAGGTCGAGGAAGCAAAGGTCATCTACCGCACCCGGCATCGCAGCGGCGGCGAGATCTGGCTGGAGAGCGCCCTGCGCGCGACGCGCGACGTCGCCACCGGCAGGATCAGCGGCGTCGTGGCGATTTCCCGGGACATGACCGAACGCAAGGGACTCGAGGACAAACTCGCGACGCTCGCCCGCCAGGACGGCCTCACGGGCCTCGCCAACCGGCGCCATTTCGACGAAAAGCTGCAGGAGGAGTGGCGGCGCGCCGCGGGAGACGAGACCCCGTTGTCGCTGCTCATGGTGGACGTCGACAATTTCAAGAAGTTCAACGATCAGTACGGCCACCAGGCGGGAGATGCGTGCCTCAAGGCCGTGGCCAAGGCGATCTCGGCCGAGGCCCGGCGCCCAGCGGATCTCGCGGCGCGCTACGGCGGCGAGGAATTCGTGTTGCTGTTGCCGAACACCGACGAAGTGGGCTGCGCCAGCGTGGCAGCCCGCCTGCGCGAGTCCCTGGTTGCCTTGAACATGCCCCATGCGCTCAATCCGCCGACGAAGCGGGTGACGTTCAGTGCCGGTGGCGCCACGGGCTGGCCGGGCGCCGATTCTGCGAACAATCATCCATCGCTGGTCGCGGCAGCCGACCGGGCGCTCTATGCGGCCAAGCACGCCGGCCGCGACCGCTTCGTCATGTCGGGCCGGGTAGTGGCCTGGCGGGGTGCCGAAAGCGCCTAGAATTCGCTTCCGGTGATCGAGAAAATCGGCCCGTCGAGACGACGTTCGGACTAAACTCCGCCGGCACCGCAGCGACCAGTCAGGCGAATCCAGTCGATGTCCATCGACGTCCTCACGATCTATCTTCTGAACTTCGTGATCGCCTTCGCGATGGCCGGTCTGTGCTTCTTCTCGTGGCTCCATAGCCGCGACATCCTCGGCCTGCGCGGTTGGGCCACCAGCCTGCTGCTGGGGGCGATGGGGTCGCTGGAACTCAGTCTGCGCACGAACAGCTCGCCCCTCTACATGGTCGTCATGGCCAATTCGCTGATCGTCGCGGGCTATTCCACCGTCTGGATGAGCGTGCGGCGGTTCAACAGCGGCGAGCGCGGGATCAAGTTTGCCGTCGTCCCGACCACTGTTTTCGTCGTCATCTTCACGGGCGCCCTCCTCGCCGGCATCGACGTGAACAAGCGCGTCGCCCTCTGTTCGCTCGTGATCGCCATCCTGTCCACGCTGGCTGCCTGGGAGGTCCTGCGGGCCAGGATCACTGAGCCCCTGAGCAGCCGCCTGCCGACGGCGATCGCGCTGCTGCTGATGGCCTTTTCCATGATCGTGCGCGTGGTGTTCTCGCTGCTGAGCGACGCGCCCGAGGGCGATACGACGCCCTTCTACGACCCGACCCAGGGCATCACGCTGTTCATCAACACGATCTGCGTCGTGGCAATGACGCTCGGCTTCCTGCTGATGGCGAACGAACGCCTGAGGCATCACTACGAGAAGCTGGCCTCGACCGACGAGCTGACGCATCTGCGGAACCGTCGTTTCTTCCTCGAGGAAGCCGAACGCCTGGCCAGCCGGGGCGCCCTCGGCATGGCGCGGGCCTGCGTACTGATGATCGACCTCGACCACTTCACCAACGTGAACAGGACCTTCGGACATGCAGGCGGCGATCAGGCGCTCGTCGCCTTCGCCGGTTTGGCGCGCCGGCAGCTTCGTCCCGACGACCTGATCGCACGTTATGGGGGCGAGGAATTCTGCGCCCTGCTGCGGGACGTCGACGAGCCGGAAGCGCTGCAGGTCGCAGAACGGTTGCGCGCCGCCATCGCCGACCTGTCGCTCGACGTCGACGGCCGTGCCCTTCGAATCACCGCCAGCATCGGCGTGGCAACGCTGCGGGCAGACCTCCAGGACGCGATGCGCCGGGCCGACGCCGCGCTCTATCGGGCCAAGGAACGCGGCCGCAACCGGGTAGAAAGCGCGGAGGAGCCTCCGGCCGCCGCCGCGTGACGCGCCCGGTCAGGAGCGGCTGCTTCCGGGTGGCCGGTATCGTCCAGCCTTTGCCATGCGGGAGATCCAGCCGGTGACGCGCTCGCCGGGCATCGGCCGGGCGATCAGGAAGCCCTGGCCGAAATCGCAGCCGAGCGACTCGAGCGCATCCCACTGTTGCTGGGTCTCGATGCCCTCGCCGGTCAGGCTGACCTTCTCGCGCGCCGCAAGCGACACCAGCATCGAGACGATGTCCCTGCCCTCCCGGTCGTCCGGCAGGCGGGCCACCAGTCCGCGATCCATCTTGAGGTCGCTGAATGGATAATATTGGAGCCGGCCGAGATCGGAATAGCCCACTCCATAGTCGTCCATCGAGATCCTGACACCGGCCTCGCGCAATCTCGCAAGGAGCGCGCGCGCCACCGCCGGGTCGGGCGCCCTTTCGGTCTCCGTGAGCTCCAGGATCAGCGTGGACGGTTCGATCCGCTTCTCCCGCAGCAGGGCCAGGATCTCGTCCGCCGTCCGAATCGATCCGAGAAAGCGCGCGGATATGTTCACCGCAATCGCGAGGGGCAACCCCTGCTCGTTCCAGGCGGCCTGCTGTTCGGCCGTGCGCGTCAGCACATCCCATGTGAGCTGGATGATGGCGCCGGAGCGCTCGGCAAGACCGATGAACCCCTCCGGCCCGATCAGCCCGTATTCGGGGTGCCGCCAGCGCACAAGTGCTTCGGCACGCGAGAACACGCGATCGCGTATCGAGACGATGGGCTGATAGTGAATCTCGAGCTCTTCGCCGGGAATGCGGGCGAGGTCACGCGCGGCGAGATCGGCGTTGGTATTGTCCTTGTCGCGCGCCTCCAGCGCGGCCAGCCGCGCCGAAAGGGCGGAAAAGGAAAGAGGCTTCGCGAGAACACCGACGACGTCGAGGCCGGCGCGAATGGCGCTCTGCCTTATTCCGTTGAGCGTGTCCGGGTCCATGTTTCCCACCAGGACCGTTCGCGGCTGCCAGCCGGTGCCGAGCGTTTCGATGATCTGCAGGCACTGGGTGCGGCCGAGTTCGACGTCGAGGAACAGCCAGTCGAAATGCCGCCCTTGCAGGAAGTCGGGCAGGTCCTTCACCGAGCGGATGGCGCGCACGGAGAAATTGAGCGTGATGGCCCATTCGACCAACTCCGCCCGAAAGTCGTCGTCTCCGCTGGCTACGAGCGAGCGGAACCTCCGTGGCGCCGAAGGAGCCTGATCAGGGTTGGCCAAACGATATCCTCGAAGCCACGAGACTTACCGTATCGCGCCGACCATGACCGGTGCAAATCTCTCCCGGGCGCAACCCGTCACGCGCGCTTCGCACGCGGGGCTTCCTGGCCTGCCACGTTCGCAAGCAGCTTGAGACTGGCGGAGTAGTAATCGTCGTCGTCGCCCACGGTTGCGACCGGCGCGGGGCCCTGGTTGCCATCGGCAACGAACTTCGTGACGGAGGAAACGGCGATATAGCCGCCGCTGGACGGGTATGGCGCCACGGCGCCCGTGTCGAGGTCGATCCAGGCCGGCGGGCGACCGCCGAAGCGGGGCGTTCGCCACGCCGTCAGGAAGCGCCCGAGGCGCGAGGCCTGGTTATGCCAGGCGAGATAGAGCGGGATGCGAATGGCGTCGAAACCGAAATAGGGCTTCCAGTCATCGGCCACCCGGAGGACCTGGTTTCCGAACAGCAGCCAGTCGGGTGGTAACCGATAGTCGCCGAAGGCCGCGTTGTCGACCAACCACAAACCGTCCGCCTCGAGACGCCGCCAACGCCCTTGATCGCCCGGTTGCGCGGCAAAGTCGTGGAGCGCGGGCCAGACATAGTAGGACAGGTTGATCACGTGCCGGTTGCCGCGCACGAACCCCTGCACGCCCGGCAACAGGATCAGCTTTCCCTGCGATTCGATCACCAGACGGTCGAGGACGGCGGACTGGATCCGCCTGGCCGGCGCCAGCCAGCGCGGCTCGTTCCACTTCGCGGCGGCGCGCATCAGCGCCCAGGCGATCAGGATGTCGCCGTCGGCGGCGTTGTTCTTGTCCGGCACTGGATCGTTCGTATTGGGCGACCAGCGCCACGAGAAGAGACCGTCGCCGCGCTGCAGGGATTTCGACGTCCAGTCCCAGATCTTCGCAAAAGTGTCCTTGTCGTCGTAGCTCTGCGCGAACAGCAGGCCCCAGCCCTGGCTCTCGGAGTGGCTGACATTGTTGTTGCCGCTGTCGATCACGCGGCGGTCGTCGACGATGAAGCGACGCTTGTAGGTCTGCCAGTTCTGGTCCGCACGCGCGACTGCGGGCAGGAGCGAAAGCGCAGCAAAACCTACGCCCGTCGTCAGGAGACGCCGGCGCGAACCGTCTGGCGGCCGACGACAATCCATGACTAGGCGCCGGACCGCTCGTAGCGAAAGACCAGGGGCGGATAAGGACCGCTGCCGCGTTCGACGAGGCGCATCGAGAGGCCGGAGCGCGCTGCCTGCTGGGCGAGCCAGCCCTCCAGTAACGCCTCGAGAATGGCGGCGAACGCCGTCTGTGCCTCAACGCCGTCGAAGCAAGGATAGCCCACGACCACGAACTCGAGCGCCTTCTCCGCCTCGTAGAGATCGACCTGGCCCCAGTCGAGGGTCTGCAGTCCGGCATTCATCGCCGCCTTGAGGTCGGTCAGCGAGTTGCAGACCGGCACGGGCTGTTCGCGGGCGATGGTCGCCCCGACAGCGGCCAGGACGCGAAGCGCCTGTTCGTCACCCGCGACCTGCGACAGCGACGTCCCCAGCGCCTCCATGAATATCCGCCAGTGCAGCGGGCTGGAGCGCCGTGCAGCGGCGGCGAGGGTCATCGCGTCGAACGAATTGTTTGCGGGGCGTACAGCCATCAAAGGACCGGTGTAGGGCGACCTAGTTGAACGAGCTTTTCAGGAATAGCAGAATTGTGCCCTGATCGTACTGGTATGCATTGTCGAAATTGGCCTTGGCGCCGATCGACGTCCGGTCGGTGGCTGCGTATTCGAAGCCCAGCCGCAGGCCGAAGGCGATGCCTGTGTTGCTCTGGGACGGGAAAATCGGCGCGATCGCGATGGCTCCGCTCGAGGCCAGTATGTTTGCAGCGTTCTGCAAATAGTAGTTGTTCGGGAAGAAGAGCGCGGAACTCTGCTGGATGCTCTGCACGCCCAGCGTGGCGCCCGCACTGTAGGTGAACTTGCCCGACGTCTCCGTCCAGTCGACGGGGAAAGTCAGGCTGTAGAAGCTTTGCGGGCTGAAATAGCCGCCCTGGCCGAAAGTGAAATAGCTGAGGTTCTGGTTGTAGCTGAGGTAGGTGGCCGAAATTCCGACCTTGAGTTCCTGGTTCTCGTCCTTGACGGGCCGGAAGTAGGCACCCGAGGTGAACTCGTAGGACTGGTTGGTCGGGACGTTGTTGCCGGTGTAGTAGCCGTAGGCGAACTTCGTGTAGATGCCGAGCGTCTGGTCGTCGTAGCTCACGATCGCTTCGCCACCGTTGCGGATCACGCCGCCCCAGGTCGTGCCGGTGATGGGATCGGTTACACCGGCATAAGAGAGAACCGAATCGGTGACCGCCCGGCGCGACGCCTCCAGTTTCATGTTCATCTTGTCGCCCAGCGGCTGGTTCCAGGCGAGGCCGCCGACGATATTGGTGATCGGGAAGCCGAGCGGCGTGCTGCCGACATCCGCGGTGAGGCGGCCCCAATCGAGGCCCATGCCGAAGGCGATGCCCGTCGCCCGCGCGTTGTTGGGCTGAATGACACCGGCCAGTCCGACGATCGAATTCGCGCCGTAGCGCGCCAGGGTCGACGGGTCGGCTGCGATCGTTCCAGCGTCGAGCGTGACCGGCATGACCGTCGGCACGAGGGCCGCGTTGCCGACGGGAATGCGCGCCTTGACCGGCACGTTGAGTTCGTTGACGCGGCCGAGGCCCGATTCGCCGGACCGGCCGCGGAAGCCCAGTCCACCGTCGACGATGATCGCCGTCTGCTTCTTCAGCGAATTGAGTTCGCGGTCGATCTCGCGGCTGAGCGGATCGGTGTCGCCCATCGAGCCGGACGGCGCGCCCGGCGTCCCCGGCAAGGGCGGCGGCGTCATGGCGGTCACCGAGGCGCTCGCACCGCTCTCCCCGCCCGGCCGCCGCAGGGGCACCAGCGGATTGCTCTGTGCGACCTGGATGGGCTCGGCGCGCACCGGCCCCGCCTGTGCCGTCAGCACGGCCGGAGTCGCCAGCGACGGACGGTCGAGCGACATGACATCGGACCGGCTGGGCGCGCCATCGGCGACGGTGGGCGAAGACTTCTTCCCGGCAACGCGCCGTTCGAATTCGGCCATCAGCGCGGCGTCGTCGCTTTTTCCGACAGGTCGAAGCGCCGCCACTTCCGGCGCGCGCTCGGGCGTAGTCGCGCCCGCATTGGCGACGGTACCGCGGGATGGCTCTGCCGCCGCGCGCTGGACGGGCGCGCTGCCGGTCGACGCCGGCGCAGGAAGCGGAACGAGCTCGGTCTGGCCGAGACCGCGATTGAGCTGCTGGGCGGTTTCGAGGGCGCGCTTGGCGCCCGTGGTGTCACCGCGCGCGCGCAACAGGCGGGCCTGCACCATGTAGAGGCGCGGATTCTGCGGCTGCAGGCGTAGCGCCTCGGCCAGCCAGACGTCCGCCCGCTCGTAGCGCCTGAGATCGATGGCGACGTTCACGGCCTGCTGCAACGTATCGGGATCGGCCGGCGACGACACCATGATGCCGTCGAGCACCTGGATCGCCTGCTCGCCGAAGCCCGAGTCCTTGTAGACCCGCGCCAGCGCCAGCCGCGCGCCAACGCTGGGCGACGGGCCGGACACATAGGGCAGCAACACGTCGTAGGCCGCCGTCAGGTTCTTCTGCTGGCGCAGTCGGTCGGACTGCTGGATGGCCAGCGACTCCTGCAGGCCGGCCACGTCCCGGCCGCCGGTGTTCTTGGATATGCGCGCTAGCAGCGCGTTGGCTTCGGCGTCCTGGCCCGCCTCGGACGAGGCGTAGAACAGGGTGCGCAGCGTGTCGGCGCTGAGGTCGTTACGAACCTGCAGCCGGCGCACGACCGCCATGGCCTGCGCGCGTTCGCCGATCTTCGCCAGCGCGAGCGCGGCATTGGCCTGCTGCGCCGGCGTGGCATTCGCGGCGTTGGCGCGCGCCGCCAGCGTGGCGCGCGCTCCCGCATCGCCCGCTTTGGCCGCAGCGATGAGCTGGTCGGTATCGCCGGCATTGCGCAGGTCGTTGCGCAGCGTGTTCATCCGCGTCGAGCGCTGGTTGACCGGGATCCGGTCGAGCAAGGCGACGGCTTCGCCGGTGCGCTGCTGTTCGGAATAATAGACGGCGGCCGCGTAGAGGCTCTCCGGCCGACCGCTGGCGACCAACTCGTCGATCAGCGCCTGCCCTTCGGCGGCCCGCCCGCGCTTCACCAGGAACTTCGCGAGATCGTAGCGGATCCATGGGCTGGACGAATCCAGGCGCATGGCTTCGCGGAAAAGCTGTTCCGCGCGCTCGGGCTGCGAACGCTCGAGGCCCACGGCCTGGGTGCGCAGGCGCTGCGCGGCCTCCTGGCTGCCGTCGGACTGGATGCGATTGCGCACCGAGGGATCGAGGTTGGCGAGCAGCGGCTCGGTGCGGGTGTCGCGGCCCTGCGCGGTCAGGACCTGATAGAGCCCGGCCTGCGCTTCCTTGTTGCCCGGATCGCGGTTCAACGCGTCGCGATAGTAGCTTTCGGCCTCGCGCGCCTTGCCCTGGCGACGGAGCAGATCGCCCATCAGGGCCTGCGCCATGCCGCGTTCCTTGGTGGTGCCGGTGTGATCGGCCAGCGGCCGGACGATCTTCTCCGCCTGGGCGAAGTCGCCCCGGTCGCGCAGCGCCACCGCATCCCGGTAGGACAGCCAGAAGTTCGCCGACTCGAGCGCCGGCGCCCAATCGGCGGCCCGGCTCGGCGCCAGCTTGATGGCCTTGTCGAGTTGGTCCTTCGCGTCGGCAAACCGTTCCTGACGCAGGCGCACGATGCCGATGCCCGCCACCGCGTCCGCGTTGCCCGGATCGGATTGCAGCACGGCCTCGAAGCGCGCGACCGCCTGGTCGTTCAAGCCCTGGTCGGAGAGCCGGTAGGCTTCGTTGAGCGCCGCACCGATCGGGTCCTGTCGCACCGGCCGCTGCGAATCGATGAGCCTGTCGCGCACCATCGTGTCGCCGGGGAAGCGCTTCAGATAGGACTCGAAGAAGGGCTTGTCCTGCGGCCCGACCGTCAGCCAGAGCATGGCCTGGCGCATCGCCTCGAACGAGGCCTGTCCGACCGCAGGGTCGCTGGCCAGTTCAGCCAGCAATACGATGCCTTCGCGCCGGGTCTGCTCGTTGTAGGTCAGCACGCGGGCATAGGCGAACTTGGTACGGGAGGTCGCATAGCTGCGCTCGGCCAGCGCCTTGAGGCGGATTCGCGCCTCTTCCCAGCCGGTGCCCGTCCCGGCCAGCGTCTCGTAATACTCGACCGCCAGGTCGAAGGGCGGCGGGCCGCCGCGAAAGGCGCGCTGATAGGCAGCGATCGCGCGATCGTAGGCGCCCGCCGCGGCCAGCCGGCGGGCCTCGGCCAGGGCCACCTCGTCGGTCTGACCGATCGCCATCGCGCGTTCCAGTTCGGCCGCCCGAGCATCGCCGGGATCGATCTGGCGCAACCGTTGGATCGTGGCCCGCACCTGGTCGAAGCGCTGGCTCTGCAATTCGATGGAGCCGAGTTGGAACAGCGCCTCGGTATTGTCGGGCTGGCTCTCGAGGATCTTGCGCAGCGACTGCGCGGCGAGGTCGGGGCGATTGCGCTCGCGCCACATCGTCGCCTGCTCGAACAGCAGGCCATAGATCGAGGAAGAGGTCGAGGTATCGGCCGAGGCGGGCGGCGCGGCCGATACTTCGGACGCGGCCAGAACGACGACCGCGCTGGCGAGAACGCTCTTCAGGGCGCTTCTTCGCTCGGATCGGTCAGTCCTCGTCATAAGCCCCCGGACTCAAACGGTTTCCGTTGGTGGATTGGGTAGTCCCCGAACGAGAATTCGGTTCGCCCGGTGCGCGGAGAAGCGCTCTATGGTCACTGCAAAAATCAATATAACACAAATCACGCAAATGAAGGCAGCAAGCTCAAAAGATCCCGCAAGCCATTGAATTCGCCACCAAATCGGCAGACCACCGACGAACTTCCTGATCCCGGATGTATAGAATTCGCCCTTACCGCCTGTCAGATAATAGAAATCGCCCTGCACGTTGGCGACCTGCTCGGGATCGCCGAGCTGGTTGCTCATTTCGACGAGGTTGGCCGGCTGGGTGCTGCCGACCATGACGACCAGCCGGTCGGCGTTCAGCGGAGACCAGAAGCTCGTGAGGTAGGCGTAGGGTTTGCCGAGATTGGCCTTGGCCAGTTCGGGTGCCGCCCCGCGATAGTAGGGTGCCCGGGGATCGACCGGCTGGAGCTGGCGCTGCAGGAACGTGAGGCCCGGTCCGGCCGTGACGCTGGCGCTGGTGATCTGCACCGAATTGTTGGCGCCCCATTCCTTCAGCAGCGGCTGGGACGACTGCAACCCGATGACGATCAGGTCGCGGTCGGCCACCTCGTCGACGCGGGCGGCGTCGGCGACCTTGAAGCGGGTCGGCGCCACGCCCGTGGAATCGGCCATCATGCCCAGCAGATTGAGCATCGCCTGGACTTCCTCCGGCGCGGAAGTCTCCGGCATCACGAACGCGGTGCTGGAGAGATCGGCGTAGCGGGTGAAGGGAAAGCCCGCGTTGGCGAACAGCGCCAGGTTCGGGAAGGCGGCGAAATGGGCGACGCGGCTGAGGTCGATGGTCGAGTTCGGGTCGATTCCGGTGCGATCGCTCCAGTCGAGCATCTCGCAGTCGGCATCCGCCTTGGCCCGCAACTCGAACATGAAGTCGAGGTGGTTCTGGCTAGCAAGCTGGAAGCCCGGCAGCAGCACCTGGCTCACGCGGTCGTCGGCTTTGCCGGGGAACAGCCATTCCTTCAGCCGCGATAGCACCTTGAGCTTCGGCTCCAGGGGAATCTCGCCGACGACCTTCCGGTTCAGGTCGACGAAGACCCGCGAATTGCCGGCATCGATCCAGCTGTCGTCGGCGCGACGGATGTGCAGATACATCGTGCCGCCGGAGAGGGCGCCGAAGAAGAGGTCGGGCGCGGTGCGAAAGGAGATCTGCGGCGAGTCGATCAGCCGTCGGCCGCTCAGGGCGCCGCCATCGGCGAGCTCGCCCAACCGCACCGGGCGATTGCTGGGAATCCATTTGGGCGCGTCATAGGCCTGGCGCGGCGGCGGCAAGGGCTCGCTGGCGGCCGACCAGCCACCAGTCAGCCGCGCCCCTGCCGTGGCCAGGGTCCCGGCGGCGGCCTGAAGTTCCTCGGCGTTCTCGCCAACGATCAGCAGCAGCTTGCTGTCGACCTGGGAAGGATTGGCGACCACCGCGACGCGCGGTCCCTGGCCGGGAATGGCGGCGATGCCGGCCGGATAGTTGCCGCCGGCGACCAGCACCACGGCATTGCCCGCTGGTAGCCCGGTGTACTGCACGGGAAACGAAGCGCCCTTGGCCCCGGCGATCAGGCCGAAGTAGCCCGCCACCATTCCCGCCGCCTGGATCACGCCCGGCTCGGGATTGGCCGGCAGGACGAACGGCAGGCTGAGCGGCAGCGGATCCTTCGGGTCGGCGAAGGGGCGCGGCAGGAAGGACAGGTCGTCGGCCAGCGGCAGCCGCGTCGTGCTGAGGAAGATGAACGTCGCGGGCTCGATGTTCACCCAGATGGATTTGTCGCGTTCGAGTTTGCAGGCGGTTGCGCCTTGCCCCTTCAGGGTGAAGCGGAACTGCAGGCGGTTGTCGGTGCTGAGCAATGCCGGGGTGAACGTGAATTCGGCCCGTGCCTTGGGGCCCCTCGCCTTGCCGAGCGCGACCGTGCCGATCGGCTCGTTGTTGAGGAAGACCGCGAGTTCGCCATCGTCTCGGGCGACCGCATTCGAATAGCTGAAGACCAGGCTGATGCGTGCGGCGACGAAGGCATCGTCCTGACGGGTCGTGAAGGTGACACCCGACTCGGCCGCGGCACCCTCGAGATGAAGGGCCCCGCTCCGGATGTCGCGCAGCCGGATGAGCTGGCTGCGACCCTCGCCGGTGCCGGTGAACATCGGATAGCCCGCCGTCGGCAGCGGCGTGGGAATGGGCAGGATGTCGGGCCGTCCCGATCCCGCCGCCGGCGGGACGGGGGTTGCCGTAACGGACGGTGCCGCCGGCGCCATCCCCGCGGCAGGAATGCCGGCGGGCGGAGCAACAGTCGGGGCCGGCGCGATCGGCGCCGGCGCGGCGGCGACCGGGGGTGTCTGCGGCCGCTGGGCGCCGGCCGGCACGGGACTGGTCGCAGGCGGAATGGTCGGCGGCACGACCGGCGTTGCGACGCTGGCCGGCGGCATGGGGGTGGTCGTCGGCAAGGGAGCAGATGGCGCCGGCCCTACAGGTCGAGAGCCCTGGGAATCCGTCGGCGGAATGACAGCCACGCCCGACGGGATCGAGGGAAAGGTAGACGGCAGCTCGAACTTCGGCGTGAGCTGGGCCGGTTGCGAGAGTTGAACCTGCGGCGAGTTTGCCTGCGGTGGAAAGAAAGTCGGCGGCTGCGAGCCCGCGCCCGCCGGCGGATCCAGGGCACGTTGCGCGGCGGCAGGGGCGACGATCGCGAAAACAAGGGCCATCACTGCGTGACGGACCGTTGCGGACCTCACGTCGGCCTCGACGGCGCCGCCAGCGGTTGCTGGACCACCTCCCGCGAACGACGGATGTTGCGGAAGGCCATCCCGGCCAGACCGCGAATGGCGCCCGACAGATCGATCAGCGACTTGCCGACGGTATCCGGCGGCCGGTCGTCCCAGTTCAGCCAGGCATCGGCACGCCCGAACACGGCGCTCACGATCGTGCGCTCGTCGTCGAGCGACTGGGGCATGAATTCGAGACGGACCTCTCGACCCTTCACCGCCACGACGCGCGCGGGAACGCCGGAGTCGCCCTCGATCTGCTCGAAGTTGACGAACACCTCTTCGTTGATCGTCACGTCGGTCGCGTCGTCGTCCATGCGCAACAGGCCGCCGCCGAGGGACAGATCCTCGGTGCGGCCCAGCAACGACCGGCGGCCGTCGAAATAAAGGGCCACCGGCTGCCTGATCCGCACGCGTGGCTGGGCGCGGACCTGTCGTCGCTCGCGGCCGACGGCCAGCGCGGCGAAGACGGTGAAGGCGCTGTAGAAGCACCAGAACAGGTTCATCCAGAGCACGGGCGCATCGCCCGGGAACAGTTCGGTGAAGATCAGGCGATAGACGCCGACGCCGATCGCGCCCAGCAGAACGACCGCCAGGATCATCAGCGGCCGCATGATGGGCGTATCGTAGAGTTCCTTCTCGAGGATGCCGCCCTTGCTGGTGACGTTGAAGCTGCCGGCCTTGGGATTGATCAGCGCCAGCAGCGTCGGTCCCATGATGTGAAACAGCAGCACGTTGTCGTAGATCTCACCCCAGAACGAATAGCGGTAGCGTCCGTCGAGCCGCGACTGCGTACTCAGCGTGTGGAACATGTGCGGCCCGGCATAGACCAGGACCATGAGCGCGCTGGCGACGATGATGTTCTGCGAGGTGACCAGGTACGCCACCGGCGCCGTCAGGAAGACGAAGCGCGGCACCGGGAACAGAAAGTACATCATCGCATTGAGGTAGCAGATGCGCTGGCCGAAGCTCAGGCCCCGCCCCAGCAGCGGATTGTCGGTGCGGAAGATCTGGATCATGCCGCGCGCCCAGCGCATGCGCTGGCCGATATGGATCGAGAGCCGCTCGGTCGCCAGGCCCGACGCCAGCGGCCAGCGCAGGTAGGCGGTGTTCCATCCCTTGCGATGCATGCGCAGCGAGGTGTGGGCGTCCTCCGTCACAGTCTCGACGGCGATGCCGCCCACTTCGTCGAGGGCGTCGCGGTTCAGCACCGCGCACGAGCCGCAGAAGAAGGTCGCGTTCCAGAAGTCGTTGCCGGGCTGGATCAGGCCGTAGAACAGCTGGCCCTCGTTGGGCACGCGACCGTAGGTGCCGAGATTGCGCTCGAACGGATCGGGCGAATAGAAATGGTGCGGCGTCTGCAGCATGCCGAGCTTGCGGTCGCGCAGGAACCAGCCGACCGTCATCTGCAGGAAGGCCCGCGTCGGGATGTGGTCGCAGTCGAAGATGGCGATCAGCTTGCCCTTGGTGACCGTCAGCGCGTGGTTGATGTTGCCGGCCTTGGCGTGCTCGTTGCTCGGCCGGATCAGGTAGCCGCAGCCCGCCGCCTCGGCGAAGCGCTTGAATTCCGGCCGGCGGCCGTCGTCCAGGATGTAGACCTTGAACTTGTCGGCCGGGTAATCCATCGCCATCGCCGCCAGCACGGTCGGCTTCACCACGTCGAGGCTTTCGTTGTAGGTCGGGATGTAGACGTCGACCGTGGGCCATTCCTTGACGTCGGCCGGCAACGGCGCGGGCTGCCGTTCGAGCGGCCAGAGCACCTGGAAATAGCCGATCATCAGCACGATCCAGGCATAGACCTCGGCGGCATAGAGGCCGTAGCCGAACATCATGTCGAACGGATCGATGAAGCCCAGCGTCTCGGTCGTCCGCCACCAGAGGTAACGGGTCGACACGATGGCCGACAGCGTGACGATGATCAGGGTCGCGGTGCGATTCTTGAAGCGGTTGACCAACAGGAAGATGGCGGCCGTGAAGACGGCGAAGATGGCCTGCGTCTGCAGGTCGAACGGCGTGATGATGACGAAGGCGGCGGGCACCAGGGCGACGACCGAAACCAGCAGATAGAAGAGCCTCGTGGCCAGGGAGACCGGCCGCGTTTCACTGGGCAGCGCGTCGCTGGGTGAGGTCATGCCGGCCCCGGGTCTCCACTGGAAACGAGCAGTCCCTGGATTGCCGCGGCCACGCCCCGCACGTCCGCCGCCGCCTTGCTCACGGGCGCCCGGTCGACCAGGAGCTGCTGGTGGGCGACGGCATCGCCGAAGCTGTCGTCGTAATTCACGATGCCCATCATCGATTGGCCCAGCCGGCGCCGCAGAAGCGCGATCACCTCGCGGGTCAGCTTGCGCCGCATGTCCACGAGGTTGAACACGTAGCGCACCTCGCGTCGCCCATCCGCCGACCGCACACCGAGGAAGCTCGCGGTCTCCACCGCCGAGAGCAGCGACACAGAGGTGGCGTCGGCCTGCAGGATGACGACGTCGAGGGTCGAGATCGACCGGGTCTGCTCGAGGAAGACCGACGGACCCGGCGGCGTATCGATCACCACGACGAAGCCGCGCTCGATGAACGGCGCGAGCGTGTGGGCCAGCCAGTCGCCGTTGCGGGCGAGATGGTCGGACACGGCATGAAGCTCGGCCGCGTTGACCTGCCCGTACGGCAGGACGAGAAGATTGGTGCCGGCCGTCAGCACGCCCTCGCGGATGGAGCGACCGTGCACCAGACAAGGCGCCCAGCCGCGGTCGTCGGCGAGCTGGATGCCGGCATGCAGCCGCATCGAATTCTGGACGTCGAGATCGACCACAAGCACCCGCAGCCCCGAGCGCGCCAGCACGCCCGCGACGTTGATGCTGAGGGAAGTCTTGCCTACACCGCCCTTGGGCGAACAGAAGCAGACGACCGACATCACCGTGCCAGTCGGTCGAACAGTCCGTTGAGACTGTCGCTCGACGCCGGCTTGGCCGCCTGGTCGGCCCGTTGGGTGATAATGCGGCGAATGTCGCCCAGCGATCTCACAGGGCCAACGGATGCCGCAGGGACCCGAGCCGGCATGGCCGGAGTGGGCCGGGGCGCGGGGCCACGCCACCCGCCGCGATCGACGGCTTGCAGCGGCGCGGCAGCCGGCGCGCGGTCGAAAACGTCGGCCAGCAGATCGTGGCCGGGCGCCTGCGCGATCGCCAGAGGCACGTCTTCCGGCTCGGCGATTGGGCCATCCTTGCCGAAAATGGCATCGATCAGGGGTGCTGACATTTGATCCGCCGAGCTTTCGAATTCCCGATAGGGCGTGCCGGTGCGGCCTGTTGCGTCCAGGAGATGGGCGACGTCATCGTTGTTCTTGATCGTCATGTCCGTATCTCGACCCTATGATTTCGATACACCATCCTTCGTGCTCCGTCACGCATCCAAGCACAATATACGCTATATATCAGTGCATGTTAGCGCCCGTCCCTAAAGCGGTGTCGCGGACCGCGCAACGGAGGTCGGCGAGATGAGCACGAACCGGGGTCTTGCCCGCCGCGGCTTCCTGGCAGGGTCGCTGGGGAGTGCGTTGGTCGCAGCCCCCTTCGCGATCTCGCGCGCGGCACCGCCGGGCTTCTCCGGCGATCCCTTCACCCTGGGCATCGCCTCGGGCGCGCCGCGCGAAGACGGCGTCGTTCTGTGGACGCGCCTCGCGCCGCAGCCGCTCGAAGGGGGCGGCATGCCGGACACACCTGTCGCGGTCGACTGGCTGGTCGCCGAGGACGAATCCTTCTCCCGGATCGTCGCGCGGGGCACCGAACAGGCCGTCCCGGCGTTCGCCCATTCGGTTCATGCGGACGTGCGCGGCCTCAAGCCGGGGCGTCCCTACTGGTACCGGTTCCGTGCCGGCACCGCCCAGAGTCCGACCGGCCGCACCCGCACCGCGCCCGCCGCCACCGGCGCCCCGCAGAGGCTGCGCTTCGCCTTCGCCTCGTGCCAGCAATACGAGCAGGGCTATTTCGCGGCCTATCGCGATATGGCGGCGCGCGACCTCGATCTCGTCATCCATCTCGGCGACTACATCTACGAGAAGTCCTGGGGATCGCGACTCGTGCGCCGGCACGAAGTCGGCATCCCGACGACGCTGCCGGAATTCCGCGACCGCTACGCGCTGTACAAGCTCGATGGCGACCTGCAGGCCGCCCACGCCGCTGCGCCGTGGCTGTCGATCTGGGACGACCACGAAGTTGCCGACGACTATGCCGACGACCGTTCCTACACGACGCGCGATCCCGCGCATTTCCTGAAGATGCGGGCGGCGGCCTACCAGGCCTACTACGAGCACATGCCGCTGACGGCCTCGGCGCGGCCGCGCGGCCCGACCGCCACGATCTACGAGCGCTACCGGTTCGGCGACATGCTCGACGTGATGCTGCTCGACGACCGGCAATATCGCTCGGCGCCGGCCTGCGTGAACGGTGCGCGCCCCGTCACCGTGCCCGATTGCCCCGAGCGCACGCTGGAGGAGCGCACCATGCTGGGTCGCGCGCAGGAGGCGTGGTTGGACACGCAGATCCGCAATTCGAAGGCACGCTGGACCGTCGTCGCGCAGCAGACCCTGATGGCCGAGCTCGACCGGCCGACCGAGAGCGCGCATCGCTTCTGGATGGACGGCTGGGACGGCTATCCCAACGCGCGGCGCCGCCTGCTCGACTCGATCGCCACGCACCGGCCGCGCAACCCGATCGTCATCGGCGGCGACCGCCATGCCTTCTTCGTGGCCGATCTCGCCCGCGACCCCACGCGGCCAACGGCACCGCCCGTCGCGACCGAATTCGTCGGCACGTCCATCACCTCCGAAGGCCCCGGCGCGAAGGGCCTGCGCGACGCCCTCGCGGCCAACCCTCATGTGAAGTACGCGCGCGGCGACCGCCGCGGCTACGCCACCGTGGACCTTACGCCGGCGCGCTGCACGGTCGGCTTCGAGGTGATCGACGACGAAAAGAAGAAGGACGGCACGGTCGCGCGGCTCGCGACCTTCGTCGTCGAGGATGGCGCGGTGGGCGCGCGGCAGGCTTAAGGACCGGCGCGAACGGCATGCCGTTGGCGTTCGTGAACCAACTCGCGATCCGCCTGATGGGAGGGCGGCCTGACGAGTCCTACCGAAACAGGGTCGTAGCCGCGAGCGGGCCCAACGTCATCACCGCCGCCATGATGAAGGCGGCGACATCTTTCACCTGAAGGGATGCCTCGCTCCCTGCCCGGTCGGTGCCGAAGGTCGCTGTCCGGTCCCGGTCGATAACGGTTGTGTTCATGGAACTCTCCTTCCCGGTTGATTCGTGATGCCGGGCAACAGGAAGGCGCAGGCCGGATTGCGGCAGGGCTTGGCAAAAAGTTCGAACTGATGGTTGGGCCGTGCCTATCGCCCGGCATCCTTCAACAGGTGGGCACCATCGTCGGCGGTCCCCGCGCGATCTCCCCGCCCGAGCGTTTCTTCGGCGACGCGGCGGAGGCCACTTCGCAGAGGGGGCGATCCCCCAGAGCAGCTGGACTTTGACGGAAAAGTGCGACGCGACGGCTGCTCGTTTCCGGTAGCGCCACGTCGGATTTCTGGACAAATTTATGGTTCCCGCACCTTGATCGCGGGGGCGAGCAGTCTCGGGGTTGAAGCGGAATGGCGACCTTCATTGCGACGAACACCACCACCACCACAACCACAAGCAATGGCTTCGTGTTTCCCGGAACGGACGACGAGCTCCTCGTTCCGCTGAACATCATCATCATAGCCAGCAGCGCTGGCTTCGTCGGCGTGACAGGGCCGGGCGGCGGAACCGTCCAGAACAATGGCCGGATCCTCGGATACGATGCCGGCATTTCGCTCGGCGCCCAGAACCAGACAACCACCATCCTGAACTTCGCCGCCGGGACCATCGGCTCGACTATCGGCTCCGCCATCGTCGCCGTCGCCACCGGTGCGAGCGGCAGCGTCGATATCCAGAACGCCGGCATCGTGAGCGCGGCCGCGCCCACCAGCAGCGCGATCAGCGTCGACGGCGCCGGGCAGATCGTGAACAACGGGCTCGTAACCTCGGCTGGCCTCGCCATTTCCCAGGTGGGCAGCATTGCCACGACCTCCCTCTTCTCCCTCGTCAACGGCATCACCGGCACGATCATCGGCGGCTACGATGCCGAGGGCAGCCTCGTCACCGAGCAGATCCTCAACGGCGGCCTGATCAACGGCGATCTCGTGCTGGGCGATGGCGATGGCGCCTCCTTCAGCAACCTGGCGACGGGCTCCATCACCGGCGCGACGGTGGGCAGCGGCGGCGACGTCACCTTCGGCGACGGCGACGACGGCCAGTTCCTGAACCTCGGCACGATGGGCGCGCTGACCTGGGGCAACGGCAACCAGGCCTATGGGCTGAACTACGGCACGATGGGCGGCATCACCTTCGGCGACGGCGACGGCGCTTTCTTCGGCAATGCCGGCACCATCGACGGCAACGTGCAGCTGGGCGACGGCACCAGCCAGATCTTCGACGCGACGCTCGGCAGGATCTCCGGTTCGGTCACCGCCGGCTCCGGCGGCGCCGTCATCGTGGGTGCACAGAACGGCGGCCAGCTGACCGGCGGCGCCGGCGACGACGTGCTGATCGCCAATCCGACGCAGCAGATCGGCTACAACGTTGTCGCGACGCTCGACGGCGGCGGCGGGAGCAACGCTCTCTACGGCGGTCAGGGCACGAATCTCTTCCTGTCGGGCAATGCCACCTACAATCAGATCTGGGGCGGTGCCTCGGCAGCGGACACGAGCCAGTATTCCAACAACACGGTCGACTATGGCGCCATCACCGGCGCGGGGCGCGGCATCTACGTCGACCTGCATCACGGCCACAACGCCTATGTGATCGACAACGGCACCTACACCTTCGTCGATTCGATCGCCAACGTCCCCAACGTCAATGGCTCGGACGGCGTCGACATCATCCAGGCCAGCAACAAGGCCGGCATCTTCGACGGCCGCGGCGGTGGCGATCAATTCTACGCCGGCACGAGCGGGGACACGTTCGTGTACACCGCCTATGGCGACAGCAATCTGGTGACGGGCTACGACACGATCGTCGGCTTCCATAGTGGCTCTGACACGATCGACGTCTCGGCGCTCGGCTTCACCAGCGCCAACGTGCTGATCGAATCCAACGCGACCGATACGGTGCTCTACCTGCAGAGGACGCCGGGAAGCTTCGATTCGGCGACAGACCTGGCGATTTCTTTCACCGCGCCCAACGCGCTCACGACCGCCGACATCGCCTTCGCCTCCAGCGAACCCAACGGCTGGTCGTTCTTCGACTACAACAGCTATTACGGCACGGGCTATCCCGATCCTGCGTACATGCCGACCGGCATGACCCCGTTCTCCGACAACATCAACGTGGGGCTGGTGCTGGAGCGCGCCTTCGATCCGACCCGGTTGCTGCAGAGCGACTGGGGAACCCGCCAGAAGGCGCTGGCCCTGCTGGGAGACGATCCGTTCTCGGTCTACGGCGCCCGCGAGCAGGATTACAACGACCTCATCTCGGCTCTCGACGAGCTTCAGATCGCACGCTCGACGAACCCTGCCTACGAATCGTCTGCCCACTCTCGTACAGTCTGGGTCTCCCTGACGCCGACAGAGTTCTCCACCCTGTTCGGGACGAAGCTGTTCGGGACGCCGCCCAACCCGGCCAATGCAGACAGTTCTTGGTCAGACCTTTACTGGAACGGCAATCTCGTCCTCAATCCCGCCATCTCGACGCTGGGTACGGTCAAAGGCCTCTCGTTCGACATCGACTACATTTACAACATGGCCGCGGTCGTCGGAGCGAATGGCACACTGCCTGATGGCACGCTGCCCGACGGCACCGTACCCGCCAGCACCTACACGATCCCCCCCGGTCCGCAAGGCCAGGGCAACGGTGCGAATGACGGCAGCCCCTTTCCGGTCAATCCGCAGATCGTCGCCGAGCGCTACAACTTCCCGCTCATCTCCCATGCCCATGTACAGACCGGCAAGCTCGGTTTGATCGAACCGGGCATGGGCACCGACACGTATGGCGCGAGCGGCGCGAGCGGCCTCGCCATCCCGAACACCGACAGCGGCTTCGCGCAGCTGCTTGACCAGTATCGCAATACGATCAAGGTGACCGATACCAATGGCGCCCACGTCATCGGCCAGCAACAGGGCGGCACCTTGTCCGGCAACGCTGACACGAGCGAGCGGTCGCTCGACGTGGGCGTGGCGACGGCCATCAATCCGAACAGCACGCTGGCGCTCTACGCGGGCTCCGGCACCGCGGACAATGCCGGCGCCTCCGTCTACACCGCCTACCAGTCGGCTTTCTTCGACCGGGATCCGGCCTCGGTCGTGTCGTCGTCGTTCCGCTTCACGGCGGCGCAGGCCGGCGTGGATTCGCCGTTCCTGTGGGCCGCCCGCGAGCTGATGATCGACGCGGCTCTACGCAACATCACGGTGTTCCAGTCGAGCGGCGATGGCGGCTCGAGCTATGCCTTGGGCAACGGTCTCACGAACACCTCGAACGCGCGGGCCAGCGAGTACAGCGTCATTGTCGGCGGAACGTCGACAAGCACCGTCGCCGTCGCCAGCGGTGATCCAACACTGAACGGACAAAGCACCAATCCTGCCTTCACGAACATCCTCGGCCTGGCGCAGGAGGGCGACCTGGGCATCCTCTGGCAGCTCGTCGCCGGCGGACTCACGACCCCACCCCCCACCGGCACGGACACCGGCACCGACGGGGACTGGTTCGTCGAAACGGTGTGGAACCACTACAACCTCCTCAGCCCGGGGGTCTTCGATCCCAGCTACACCAGCAACGATGCAGGCAATGGAGGCGTGGACTACACCCAACCCACGCCCTGGTACCAGAGCGCGTTGCTGCCCTTCGCGCCGCCGGTCACCACCGATTCAGCCCATGTCACCGGTCGCGGCGTGCCGGACGTAGCGGCGCTGGCGAGCGGGAACACGTTTTACACCGTACCGACCCCCGACCTGCAGGGGACACGCGGCGACGGCGGCACGAGCGCCGCCACGCCGCTCTGGGCCTCGCTCGCCCTCCAGATCAACGCCGTCTTCAATGACCAGCACCTGCCGGCCCTCGGTTACATGACGGATCTGCTCTACATCGCGGCCGCCGTCGCGCCGGCTTCCTTCAACGACGTCACCATCGGCAACAACAATTCCTCGTACGTCGAAGGGGGGGAACCCCTGGGACTGACCGCAACGAACATCGGCTACGCGGCCGGCCCCGGCTACGATCTCGCCTCCGGTCTCGGCTCGCCCAACGGCCTGCTGCTGGCCCGCGCTCTCACCGCCATCGCGCAGTCCCAGATGAACTATTCGGAGACGGTGCCGGACGTGGCGGATCTGAACGGGGGCAGCTGGGAAGCCGGCACGCGCGAGACGCTGCTCGTGCAGACGACGCTTCACAATCCCACCGGTGTGGCCTCGACGACGGGCGGCACCGTGTCGGTCTCGGCCGGCGACGAGACGCTCGACTTCATCAGCCGGGCGACCGATGCCTATGCCTGGACCTCGCGCTTCGCGGGCCAGGTCGAGCAGGAGGGGTTCGCTTCCGACCTGATGGTTCTGTTCGACAGGCAGCAGCAGGGCGCCCTCCACGAGTTGACGGTGGAGGCGGGCGACGCGCTTTCGGTCGCGATCAACGGCAGCCAGGCCTCCGGGTCGGCCGGCCTGCTCACCAGCGATTTCGGATTCATCGACTTTCAGACCGCCGACGGCAGCACTGTGCGCCTGGCGCGGCCGGTTGCCGTCGCGGAAACGGTGCAGGTACCGACCGTCGATCCGGATCAGCAGCCGGACGGCACCGCCATCGTGCGTCTCCGCCAGTCCGACACCGACGCCCTCGCCGTCCGCTTCTACAAGGTCGACGACTACACCGGCGCGGTCGGCGGCATGAAGCCGGGCGACGCCGGATATGCTGCGG
Source organism: Reyranella humidisoli (assembly GCF_019039055.1). Lineage (NCBI taxonomy): Bacteria > Pseudomonadati > Pseudomonadota > Alphaproteobacteria > Hyphomicrobiales > Reyranellaceae > Reyranella > Reyranella humidisoli. Next base: position 2,497,245 of record NZ_JAHOPB010000001.1, on the reverse strand, counting down.
CTGCCCTCGCAGCCGCGTACACGCTCACCTCGGGCGGCTCGGTATCGGACCCGACCTCGGCGACCGGACCGGGCTACGGCCAGCCCGGCGAGGCGACGTTCCAGGTGCGCCCGGGCGACATCATCGCCATGCAGCTGCAGAACATCACAACCGGCAACACGTACTGGGCCTTCTCCCAGGCCAACGAGACGGCCGGCGGACAGCCGGTCGGCCACCTGTGGAACTACGGCCTCAACACCTGGGGATGGGAAGCGGGCGCGGGCGGCGGCGACCACGACTTCAACGATCTCGTGGTCCAGCTCGACTTCACCAGCGCCTACGGGCACGGCTATCTGATGAACTGACTGGCGGTCCGGCACCGCGGCCTGCCGGCGCTGTCAGGACAGGGCCGCTCGCCCCCGTCTCGCGTTCGGGCAGCCGCCGGTCGCCGCAGACACGACGCGTCGTGAGGCATCGTACCACCTGCCGCTCGAGGCGGAGCGGCAGCTGATGAAGCGAAAGAAAGAAGGGTGGTACCCCCGGTCGGGCTCGAACCAACACTCCGTGAGGAACCTGATTTTGAGTCAGGCGCGTCTACCAATTCCGCCACGGGGGCACATCGTCGTGCGCGGCGAATAAAGCCGATGGGCGGAACCGGGTCAACGCTTGCGAGCGGACTTTCTGTCCGCTCTTATGCGGCCCTCATGCATCCCTATCATCACGCCCGCACCCATCCCGACAAGCCCGCCTACATCATGGCCGGCAGCGGCGAGACGGTGACCTACCGCCAGCTCGACGAGCAGTCGAACCGCATTGCGCAACTCTTCCGGTCGCTCGGCCTGAAGGCCGGCGACCATGTCGCGCTGTTCCTCGAGAACAATCCGCGCTTCTTCGAGATCTGCTGGGGCGCCCAGCGCTCGGGCCTGGTCTACACGGCCATCAGCTCGCGCCTCACCGCCGCCGAGGTCGACTATATCGTGACCGACTGCGGCGCCCGGCTGTTCGTCACCTCGACGTGCCTGGCCGACAAGGCCGCGGAGCTGGCGCCGCTGATGAAGAGCGCGCCCCATCGCTTCATGATCGGCGGTACCGTGCCCGGCTACGAGTCCTGGGAGGAAGCGGTCGCGCGCTTTCCCGCGACGCCCATCGCCGACGAGACGGCGGGCCACGACATGCTCTACTCGTCGGGAACGACAGGCCGGCCCAAGGGCGTGATGCCGGTGGTCGAGAAGCAGGCGATCGACTTCGACAACCCGCTGCTCGCGATCAGCCGCAAGCTCTACGGCATCGACAGCAACACCGTCTATCTGTCGCCGGCGCCGCTCTATCATGCGGCTCCGCTGCGCTTCAACATGAGCGTCATGCGGCTGGGCGGAACGTCGGTGATCATGGAGCACTTCGACGCCGAGGAATATCTGTCGCTCATCCCGAAGCACAAGGCGACGCACACGCAGGTCGTGCCAACGATGTTCGTGCGCTTCCTCAAACTGCCGCAGGAGGTGCGCGCGAAGTACGACGTCTCCTCGCTGAAGTGCGCGATCCACGCCGCCGCCCCCTGCCCGATCCCGACCAAGGAAGCGATGATCGAGTGGTGGGGCCCGATCGTCTGGGAGTATTACGGCGGCACCGAGGGCAACGGCCTCACCATGTGCAATTCGCAGGAGTGGATGGCGCACAAGGGCACGGTCGGCCGCGCCATCGTGGGCAAGCTCAGGATCTGCGACGACGAGGGCAACGAGATGCCGACCGGCGAATCCGGCACGGTCTATTTCGCCGAAGGCCGCCCGTTCGAGTATCACAACGACCCGAAGAAGACCGCCGAGTCGCGCCACCCCAAGGGCTGGAGCACGCTGGGCGACGTGGGCTATGTCGACGCCGACGGCTTCCTGCACCTCACCGATCGCAAGGCCTTCATGATCATTTCCGGCGGGGTGAACATCTACCCGCAGGAATGCGAGAACCTGCTGATCAATCATCCCAAGGTGATGGACTGCGCCGTGTTCGGCGTGCCCAACGCCGACTTCGGCGAGGAAGTGAAGGCCGTCGTGCAGCCGCGCGACATGGCCGAGGCCGGTCCCGCCCTGGCCGAGGAGCTGATCGCCTACTGCAAGCAGCACCTCTCCGCCATCAAGTGCCCGCGCAGCATCGACTTCGAGGCCGAACTGCCGCGCCATCCGACCGGCAAACTCTACAAGCGCCTTCTGCGCGACCGCTACTGGCAGGATCGGACGAGCAAGATCGGCTAGGCGCGTCGCCAGACGGGTCTGGACTTAACTATATAACCGGTTATATGGTTGACTCATCGAAAGAGAGGTTGCCATGACGGCGGAACTGCGCGCGCTGAATGCCAGGTTCATCCATAATTTCATCACCAACGACGTGCCCGGGCACGACGCGATCCTGCACGAGGACTTCATCTGCATCTCGCCAGCCGGCCTGCGGATAAGCCGCGCCGACTATCTGGAGGAATGGGCGGATGGCTTCGATCCCGCCCGCATCCCCTACTTCGACTATCGCGACGAGAAGATCGACGTGTTCGGCGACACCGCCCTGTTGCGCTCGACCAACAAGAGCGTGCGCGTGCGGGACGGCGTCGAGATCACCGGCATGACCATGTACACGGACGTCTATGTCCGCCGCGACGGCGTCTGGAAGTGCATCCAGGCGCAGATCACGCCTGTCCAGCCCGCCCACTACCCGCCCGACGAAACGATCGTGAAGAAATACGTGAGGGGCATGGCCCAGCCGTAGAGGCCGCGCGCCCTGCCTGCTAAGCAGGATCCCTGAAGCAAAAACTCATTTCAGGGAGATCCGCCATGAAGGCAGCCGTCGTCACCGACAAGGGCGTCCAGTACACCGACGCGCCGAAGCCCGCGCCCAAAGCCAACGAGATCCTGATCAAGGTGAAGGCCGCCTCGCTCAACCGCGCCGACCTCGCGGTGGCCTCGGGCCATGCGCACGGCCGCATCGGCGGCCCGGGCACCATCGTGGGCCTGGAATGCGCCGGCGAGGTCGAGGCGGTCGGCCCCGACGTGAAGGACTTCAAGCCCGGCGATCGCGTCATGAGCTCGGCGGCCGGCGGCTTCGCCGAATACGCCCTCACCGATGCCGGCCGCGCCCACAAGATCCCGGCCAACAACATGAGCTACGAGCAGGCCGCCTGCATGCCGGTCGCCGTGCAGACCATGCACAACGCGCTGGTCGGCGCCGGCCGCCTCAAGAAGGGCGAGACCGTCCTGATCCAGGGCGCCAGCTCGGGCGTCGGCCTGCTGGGCATGCAGATCGCCAAGATCATGGGTGCCTCGGTGGTGCTGGGCAGCTCGACCAACGATGGCCGCCGCGCGCGGCTGAGCGAGTTCGGCTGCGACGTCGCGATCGACACGCGCGACCCGAAGTGGCCCGAGAAGGTCAAGGAAGCGACCGGCGGCAAGGGCGTCGACCTGATCGTCGACCAGGTCTCGGGCGGCGTGATGAACCAGAACATGGAAGCCGCCGCCATCCTCGGCCGCATCGTCAATGTCGGCCGCCTGGGCGGCATGAAGGGCGAGTTCAACTTCGACCTGCATGCGCTGAAGCGCATCGACTACATCGGCGTCACCTTCCGCACCCGCAGCCCCGAGGAAGTGCGCGAGATCGTGCAGGCCGCCCGCAAGGACCTGTGGACGGCGATCGAGGAGGGCAAGCTCAGCCTGCCGATCGACAAGACCTTCCCCCTGTCCGAGGCGGCCGCCGCGCTTGCGCACATGAAGGCGAACGCTCATTTCGGCAAAATCGTCCTGGTCGTCTGAGAGGTACCTCATGAAAGCCGCTTACATCGAAAAATTCGGCGGACCCGAGGTTCTGATCGTCGGCGACCTCCCCGATCCCGTCGCCGGCCCGGGCCAGATCGTCGTCGAGACGACGGCAGCCAGCATCAATGGCGCCGACGCGAAAGTCTGCGCCGGTGAGTATCCCGGCCAGCCCCGCTTTCCCTTGAGCCTGGGACGCGACTTCTCCGGCGTTGTCGCGACGCTTGGCGAGGGCGTGTCGGACCTGCGTGTCGGCGACGAGGTGTTCGGCGTCCTGGAAACCGGCCGCGACGGCACCTATGTCGAGAAGCTGGCAATTGGCGCGGCCATCGTTGCGAAGAAGCCGGCGACGCTCACGCATGTCGAAGCCGCGGCCTTGGCGCTCATTGGCCTGACGGCTTTGTGCACCATCGAAAACGCCCTGAAGCTGCAGAAGGGCGAAACGATCCTGATCCAGGGCGGTGCTGGCGGCGTGGCGAGCTTCGCCATTCAGCTCGCCAAGCATATCGGCGCCCATGTCATCACCACGGCAAGCGCTGCCAACGCGCCGTATCTGCGCGAGATCGGCGCCGATCAGGTCATCGATTACAATTCGACCGACTTCACCAAGGCGGTAAGCGATTGTGATGCCGTGTTCGATACCGTGGGCGGCGACGTCGCGATGCGATCGTTTTCGGTTCTGAAGCCTGGTGGACGCGCGGCCTTCATCGCCTCGGGTGCCCAGGCGCCCAAGCCCGACCGCGGCGATGTCACCGCCTTGCGGCCCGCCGTTCCCCGCACCCGCGCGCACCTCGAGCGCATCGTGGAGCTTCATCGCATCGGCGCCGTTCGCGTGCCTCCGATCACCGAATTCGGCCTGGCCCAGGCGGCGGATGCGCTGCGGGTCAGTGCCGGCCGTCACCTCAAGGGCAAGCTGGTGCTCAAACTGCGGTGAGCGGCGCTTGCGCCCATCGGTGCAGATGCCCATTTTGAAGATGGTCCTCGTCGTCTGAGGCCTCGATGTCGTCCTGACAGGACGAAGCTCAGGATTGACGAGGAAGTCTGAAGGATACCCCCATGAGCAAGTCGATCAACCATCTCGCCACCGCCGACGGCCTGTTCTTCGGCAAGGGCGGCCTCGACCAGCGCAAGACCGCGAAGATGGTCGATGACGCGCTGGCCGGCACCGACGACGGCGAACTGTTCCTCGAATATGTCCAGAGCGAGAGCCTGTCGTTCGACGACGGCAAGCTGAAGAGCGCGTCGTTCGACACCTCGCAGGGCTTCGGCCTGCGCGCCGTGGCGGGCGACGTGACCGGCTTCGCCCACGCCTCGGCGCTCGACGAGCAGGCGCTGAAGCGGGCGGCCGAGACGGTGAAGACCGTGCGTGCGGGCCGCGGTGGCAAGTCAGACGAATCCCCGCGCGGCACCAACCGGCTGCTCTATGCCGACGACAATCCGATCGACGGCGTGCCCTTCGCCAAGAAGGTCGCGCTGATGCAGGAGATCGACGCCTATGTGCGCGGCAAGGAGCCCAAGGCGCGCCAGGTCTCGGTCTCGCTGTCGGGCTCGTGGCAGGTCGTGGAGATCGTGCGCGCCGGCGGCTGGCGCGCCGCCGACGTGCGGCCGCTGGTGCGGCTGAACGTCAGCGTGGTCTGCGCCGACGGCACGCGCATGGAAGCCGGCGGCACCGGCAGCGGCCGCCGCGCCGCCTATGGCGACATCTTCCTGCCGGGTTACTGGCAGAAGGAAGCCGACGAGGCGATCCGCCAGGCGCTGGTCAACCTCGAATCGGTCGATGCGCCGGCCGGCGAGATGCCGGTCGTGCTGGGCGCCGGCTGGTCGGGCGTGCTGTGGCACGAGGCGGTCGGCCACGGGCTGGAAGGCGACTTCCACCGCAAGAAGACCTCGATGTTCAGCCACCTGATGGGCGAGATGATCGCCTCCCCGGGCGTCACCGTGGTCGACGACGGCACGCTGAACGACCGCCGCGGTTCGCTCACCATCGACGACGAGGGCACGCCGACCCAGCGCAACGTGTTGATCGAGGACGGCCGCCTGGTCGGCCTGATGCAGGACCGCATGAATGCCCGACTGATGGGCGTGAAGCCGACCGGCAACGGCCGTCGCCAGGGCCACGCCTATTCTCCGATGCCACGCATGACCAACACCTTCATGCTGGGCGGCGACAAAGACCCCAAGGAGATCATCTCCTCGGTCAAGAAGGGCCTCTACTGCGCCAACTTCGGCGGCGGCCAGGTCGACATCGTGTCCGGCAAGTTCGTGTTCAGCGTGACCGAGGGCTACCTGATCGAGAACGGCAAGCTCGGCCGCCCGGTGAAGGGCGCCACCCTGATCGGCGCCGGCTCCGAGGCGCTCACGCGCGTCGGCATGGTCGGCAACGACATGTCGCTCGACCCCGGCATCGGCACCTGCGGCAAGGACGGCCAGGGCGTCCCCGTCGGCGTCGGCCAGCCGACGCTCCGCATCGACGCCCTCACCGTGGGCGGCACCGCGACCTGATCTGGGCATCCCTCAAACTCTCCTCTCCCCCGATAGGGGGAGAGGTTGGGTGAGGGGGTTGCGCACGAACATATCGAGTCACCCCCTCACCTAGCCTCTCCCCCTAGCGGGGGAGAGGAACATGAGAGGCACTCGCTACCGCTTCTTCTTTTTAGCGGCCCGCTCGGCCAACGCTTGCTTGTTCACGGCGACAGCGGCGCGGATCAAGGTCTTGAAAGCCGTCTCGTTCAGCTTCGCACCCTCGGGAATGTCGATGGCACGGCGGACATTACCGTCGAGGCTGGCATTGAACAGCATCTTCGGATCGGGCAACGCCGCGCCGCGTGCGAAGGTGAGTTTCACGACCTGCTTGTAGCTCTCGCCGGTGCAGACGATGCCGTCATGCTCCCAGACCGGCACGCCGCGCCACTTCCATTCCTCGACGATCGCCGGATCGGCCTCATGGATCAGCTTGCGGACGCGCGCGAGCGTCTCGCCGCGCCAGTCGCCCAGCTCCTTGATGCGGGCGTCGATGTTGGCCGAAGCGGCGGACTTCGCCATGTTCCCTTACCTTGCGGTCAGGACCGATACAGCTTCTTCGATTCCGCGAGGCTGACGCAAATCGATTCGATGGCGTCGAGCGTGGGCGTGTCGAGGCCGGCGCTGCGCGCGAAGGCGAGCGGCGCCCGCACGATCGCCTCGACTTCCATCGGTCGGCCGCCCTCGTAATCCTGCAGGATCGACGGACGATGGTCGGGATAGACGCGCTTGGGGCCGTAGCGGACCTCGGGCGAATCGTCGAGCACGACGCCGTGGGCGGCGGCGATGGCCAGCGCCTCGGCATGGGCGCGGCGCGCGAGGCGATTGACCATTGGTGTCGCCTGGATGGTGGTGGGCTGGCGCAGGATGAGGCAGAGCGTCGAGCCCGTGAAGTTGGCCATCAGCTTGTGCCAGATGTCGTAGCGTATGTCGGTGGTCGAGGGCGAGGCGATGCCGGCGGCGATCAGCGTCTCGCGCAGCTTCTGGATGCGCGGCGTCTGACGGTCGTCGGGCTCGCCGACCCACAGCACATTGCGGTCGGGTGAGATGTTGCGCACCACGCCGGGCTCGATCACGTGATTGGACGAGGTGATGACGCCGCCCAGCGTGCGGTCGAAGCCCACCGCCTTGAGCAGGGCACCACCGGGATCGAGGCGCGACAGGTCGGGCGCCCTGGGTCGATCCTTGCCGAGCCCGTGTCCGTACCACCAGGGGATGCCGTTCTGCGCGAACACCACGGGCGTGCCCGGTCCCAGCAGCGGCCCGACCGTGTCGGCGATTGCCGACAGGCTTGATGCCTTGAGGGTCGAGATCACCACGTCCTGCGGGCCGAGTTCGGCGGGCTTGTCGCTCGCCTTCACCTTGGCGACGATCTTCCTGTCACCAGTCAGCAGCGTAAGCCCGTTGGCGCGGATCGCCTCGAGATGGGGACCGCGCGCGACGACGGAGACCTCGTTGCCGGCATCGGCCAGCCGCGTTGCATAGTTGCCGCCGATCGCACCGGCGCCGAAAACACAGATACGCATCCTAGCTTCTGGTCTCCGCCAGCCGCAGCGAGGCGAGGAAGCGGTTGGCCGCCGCCCGCGATTCCTCGTCGTTCTTCGCCGTCACCAGCAGGCGATAGAGCCGGTCCTTCACGATGTAGGTGCGCATCATGACCAGCGCGTTCTCGTGGTCGGCGATGTCCAGCGCGTAGCCGTCCCAGCCCTGCAGCGTCACCGGCTCGTCGAGCACGTACTTGAACTTGTTGCGCGGGAAGGCCTTCTCGGCCTCGCCGCGCCCCAGATCGCGCGCCATCTCCTTGCTGTTCTTGGCCGAGAACCAGCCCGGCTCGTAGTCGACATAGTCGAAGTCGAACATCTCGCCGTTGCGCTTGGAGGCCCAGGCGACGCGCTCGCCGGCATGGCCCTTTTCCTTCTCGCCCGCCGAGGTCTTGTTGACCGGCGCCGGCATTTCCAGCCTAAAGCGCAGGTCGGGCCCGACCACGGTCTGCCAGTCGGCCGGCTGGGCGTGTGCTGCGAGCGGCAGCGCCGCCAGCATCGCAACGAGCGAACGACGCTTCATGTTCGAACTCATACCGGCGGCACCAGCTCCTCGCGGCCCGACCAGTCCCAGGCGAGGCCCGTGCGCGAGACGCCGAGCAACACCCCGTGCAGTTCCTTCGGATGGATCCAGCCGCCGTCGGGATCGGTCACCGGGTCCGAGCCGCGCGGCGTATAGCGGGCATTGGCGTCGAGCAGGCGCTGGCGGACGTTGGGCCAGTCGTGGACCTCGACGTAGCACATGTAGAGCGAATCGCCGTGCTTGTGGGCGTAGCGGCCCATCGAATGGACGTTGTCGGTGACCTGGCTGAGCTCGATGCGGTCGAGCCGGTTGGGCGGATCGAACAAAGTGAGCGTCCCGATATAGCCGAAGCGCTCGCTGCCGATCTCGCTGAAGCGCGACGGGTCGAGCCCGAACAGGCCCGCATAGACCGCGGCGACGCGGCGCCAGTCGCTCATCAGCGTGTTGGTCGTTTCGTAGAGAAACGACACCGGACCCACGCGGGGACGATAGGTGCTCTCGGAGATCACGATGGGCAGGCCAAAGGTCGCGTCGTTCGCGAGGTAGAGCTGGCCGTTGTCGCGGTCGTAGCCGATGCCGAGACCTTCCCAGCGCTTCACCATGCCGTCGAGATCGGCGGTGCAGTAACCCGCCGTCATCAGCCCCTCGCCGCGACGGCTGAGGAAATCCTGGGTAAGGCCCGCGCCATCGGGCTCGCAGAGCTCGAACTCGCTCTCGCCGACGGCGAGGATGGTGCGTTTGGCCGACAGGTGGCGGCTATGGTCGTGGCGCGCCACCTGGCTGCCAAGCAACTGGCCGAAGCGCTGCGCCGCCTTGGCGGCGTCGTGCACGGCGATCTGAACGCGGTCGCAACGATCGAGCATGCCGCGACCTTACCTCAGTAGGCACAGTCGCGGAACAGTGCCGCGAAGGACCCTTTCCATTCGCCGTGCCACCGGGCGAGCAGTTCGTCGGCCGGCGCCTGGCCGCTGGCGACGGCCCGGTCGAGCGGCGCCAGATACATCGTCTCGTCGGCGCCCACGGCGTTGAGCCGATTGCGCGCGCGCAGGCCGGCATGGGCGATCTCGACCACATCGCGTGCCAGTTCTGACAGGACACGGCCACGGAACATCGTGGCGAGGCCCGACTTGGGCGTCTCCGCGCGCAGGAAGTCATGGTCGGCGGCGGTCCAGTCCTTCACCAGATCCCAGGCCGCATCGAGCGCGGTCTGGTCGTAGAGCAGGCCGACCCACAGCGCCGGCAGCGCGTTCAGCGCGCCCAGCGGACCGGAGTCCGCGCCGCGCATCTCGAGAAAGCGCTTCAGCCGCACCTCGGGGAACGCCGTGGTGATGTGATCGGCCCAGTCGTTGATCGAAGGTAACTCGCCCGGCCGCGCCGGCAGCTTGCCCTTCAGGAAGTCGCGGAAGCTCTGGCCGGACGCATCGATGTACTTGCCGTCGCGATAGACGAAGTACATCGGCACATCGAGCATGTAGTCGACGTAGCGCTCGAAGCCGAACCCGTCCTCGAAGACGAAGGGCAGCACACCGCAACGATCGGGGTCGGTGTCGGTCCAGATGTGGCTGCGGTAGCTCTTGAAGCCGATGTCCTTGCCCTCCTTGAAGGGCGAGTTGGCGAACAGCGCGGTCGCGATCGGCTGCAAGGCCAGCGACACGCGGAACTTCTTCACCATGTCGGCTTCGGAATCGAAGTCGAGATTGGTCTGCACAGTGCAGGTCCGCAGCATCATGTCGAGGCCGAGCTTGCCCACCTTGGGCATGTACTCGCGCATGATCTTGTAGCGGCCCTTGGGCATCCAGTGCATGTCCTCGCGCGTCCACTCGGGCGCGAAGCCCAGCCCGATGAAGGACGCGCCGATCTCGCCCGCGACCTGCTTCACCTCGTCGATATGCTGGCCGTTCTCGGCCGCCGCCTCGTGCAGCGTCTCGAGCGGCGCACCCGACAGTTCGAACTGGCCACCCGGCTCCAGCGTTATGCTGGCCTTGCCGCGCAGCAGCGCGATGGGATTGTTGCCCTCGATCACCGGCTCCCAGCCAAAGCGCGTCAGCCCTTCGAGCATGGCGCGGATGCCGTCCGGCCCGTCATAGGCCAGCGGCTTCAGCGTCTTGGTGTGGTAGCCGAACTTCTCGTGCTCGGTGCCCATGCGCCACTGCGCGCGGGGCTTGTTGCCGGCCGCGAAGTATTCAATCAGCTGCCGCCGATTTTCGATCGGCGCGCCGCCGCCCGACGGAGGTGCGGACATACGGTCATCTCTCCCTGATCGCTCCCGGCCTTATGAGGGCTGATGGAGCGGCGCGGTCGCATGAGAAAACCTCACGTGAGCCTGCGGCTGGTTCATCCTGTTCGATTCCCCCTCTCCCACATCGCCGGGGGACTGCGCAAGCACTCAGACGGTAACCTTGGATGTGCGATAATCGCCGCTCAGACGGGGCGTCGGGCGCCGCCAGTCGCCCACGAGGGCCTGCCAGCATGCCAGCGCTGCAAGCGCCGCCGTGTCGGCCCTCAGGATGCGCGGACCGAGACCTACAGACGTTACATCCTTTATGCGACGGAGTGCCTGAAGCTCAACCTCGGCAAAGCCGCCCTCCGGCCCGATGACGATCGCCCACGGCGCGGCCCGCGCGGCGTCATCCAGCTGCAACAGGGCCTCAGTGATCGGCGGACCGCCCCCGGTCTCGTCGCACATCATCAGCCGCCGGCCCGCGGGCCAGGTGTCGAGCAGCTTCCCGAGATCGAGCGGTTCGCGCACCTCGGGCACCGTGAGGCGCTCGGTCTGCTCCGCCGCCTCGACCGCGTTGGCGCGCAGGCGCTCGACATTGACCCTCTCGACCGCCGTGTGGCGCGTCACCACCGGCTGCAGCACCGAGACGCCGAGTTCGGTCGCCTTCTCGGCGATATAGTCGATGCGCGCGCGTTTCACCGGTGCGAAGCACAGCCAGAGGTCGGGCTCGGGCACCTGCTCGCGCGTCCGCTCGCCCAGCTCGGCGACGGCCGACTTCTTGCCGCGCGCCGACAGCGTGCCGCGCCACTCGCCGTCGCGGCCGTTGAACAGCAGCAGCGGCGCGCCGTCCGGCCGGCGCATCACATGGCGCAGGTAGTGAACCTGGGCCTCGTCGAGCGGGGCTTCGCCGCCGGCCGCGAGAGCGGCCTCGACGAAGAGGCGTGCGGCACTCATGAAGGTTCCTTCGATGGATCATTGACGCGCATCGCTGCATGATGACGCCATGACCACCGCCCGGACAACCGGCTTCACCGATATCGACCAGACGCACTGGACGCTGCGCTACCTGCCGCCCTGGGCGCGGCCCTACGGGCGTCTGGCGCGCTGGGATCGGCCGATCGGCATCTGGTTGCTGCTGTTTCCCTGCTGGTGGTCGTCGGCGCTGGCCGCCGCGCCCCACTGGGCCCAGTTGGCGGGCTACATGGCGCTGTTCACGGTCGGCGCCATTGCCATGCGCGGCGCGGGCTGCACCTGGAACGACATCCTCGACCGCAAGGTCGATGCCGGGGTCGAGCGCACACGCGGCCGGCCGCTGCCCTCGGGCGAGCTGAAGCTGCACCACGCGCTGATCTGGATGGCGCTTCAGGGCGCCGTGGGCGCGGCCGTGCTGTTCAAGCTCAACAAGTTCGCGGGCGGCGTGGCGCTGCTGTCGCTGCTGCTGGTCGCCGTCTATCCGGCGATGAAGAAGATCACCTCCTGGCCGCAGGTCGTGCTGGGCTTCGCCTTCAACTGGGGTGCGCTGGTCGGCTACGCCGCCGTCACCCAGACGCTCTCCTGGGCCACCGTCGCGCTCTATCTCGGCGGCGTCGCCTGGACGATGGTCTACGACACGATCTACGCCATGCAGGACCAGCGCGACGATGCCGTGGTCGGCGTGAAGTCGACGGCCCGCCGCTTCGCCGCCGCCCCGCGCCGCTGGCTTACCTTCTTCGCCGTGCTGGCCCTCGCGCTGTGGACCGCGACCGGCCTGCTGGCCCCGCTGGGGCCGGGCTACTTTGTCCTGCTGGCCTGCATCGCCGCGCACTTCGTGTGGCAGATCGCCCTGCTCAAGCCCCACGACCCGGCCGACTGCCTGATGCGCTTCAAGTCGAACCGGCTGGTCGGCTGGCTGATGCTGGCTGCGCTTGTCGCCGACAGACTGTACTGAGGTACATGTCGAGACTTCCCCACGACCCCGAGAATTTCATCCGCACCAACACCGCGCTCGAGGCGCCGGCCATGGTGCCCGAGTTCAAGCTGTGGCTTGCCACCGAATACGTGCCGATCTGGCAGGCGACCGAGGCGTGGCTGGACGAGCAGAACGTCGACCCGCCCTACTGGGCCTTCTGCTGGCCGGGCGGCCAGGCCGTGGCGCGTTACCTGCTCGACAACCCGTCGCTGGTGGCCGGCAAGCGCGTGATCGACTTCGCCGCGGGCTCGGGCGTCTCCTCGATGGCAGCCGCCCGCTGCGGCGCCGCGTCGGTGGTGGCCAACGACATCGACAAGCTCTCCCTGATCGCGGCCGGCCTCAACGCCGCGGCCAACGGCCTGTCGATCGAGACGAGCAGCGAGGACTGGCTGGCCGGGGCGGCGGGAAGCCCGGAGGCCGACGTGGTGATCGCGGGCGACGTCTGTTACGAGCGCGAGATGTCGGTGCAGGCGCTGGCCTGGCTGCGCAGCCACGCCGAAAAGGGCCGGCTGGTCCTGCTGGGCGACCCGGGCCGCAACTATTTCAGCGCCCAGGGCCTGGAGGAACGCGGCCGCTACGAGATCCCGACCTCGCTCCAGCTGGAGAACCGCGGCATGCGCGAGACGGTGGTGTGGCGCGTCCTGCCGGTTTCGTGAGACGCGGCGCTTCAATTCCATCGCTGTTCATTCACAGACAACTCGGGGTACGGTGAAACCATGCCCCCTGCCTCCCAGAAATCAAAGATAAAGCCCGCCGATTTCGCCAGTCTCTACGAGGGCTTCAACGCCCCGGTCTCGCGTTTCGATTGCGGCCGCAAATGCGCGCCCCTCAATGATGGCGAGCCGGTCTGCTGCTCGACGCAGAACGCGGTGCCGGTGGTCCACAAGGTCGAATGGGACCTGCTCAAGACCCGCACCGACCTGTGGTCGAAGTTCAAGCCCTACGACTACGCCACCAAGAAGATCGTCGAGGAGCTGACGCCCGACTGCATGGCGATCCACTGCAAGGGCGCGCGTCATTGCGAGCGCGACAACCGCACCATCGCCTGCCGCGGCTTCCCGTTCTACCCGTACCTGACGCGCAAGAAGGAATTCGTCGGCATCGGCACCTACTGGGTGTTCGAGGATCGCTGCTGGATGATGTCCCACCTCGAGATCGTCGACCGCAAGTTCGTCGAGGAGTTCATCGCCACCTACGAGGCGCTGTTCATCAAGGACAAGAGCGAGTTCGACACCTACGTCGATTTCTCGGCCTCGGCGCGCCGCGTCTATTCGCGCTGGAAGCGGGAGATCCCGCTGCTCGGCCGCAAGGGCGAGCTGCTGATCGTCACGCCCTCGACCGGCGAGATCCGTCCCGGCAAGCCGAAGGACTTCCCGAAGATGGAGCCATTCAACTCCGAGAAGAACTACCGCGCCGCGATCAAGGAAGCCGGCGGCCAGTATCCCAAGGACGGCTTGCGCCCGACCTGAGGCGCGGTCCGAGAAACAAAGTCCCCCGTCGTCTCGACCGAAGCGCCGCAGGCGCGTAGCGGAGAGACCTTCTGTCCACGCATAGCTGGCCTTTGGTGGAGAGAAGGTCTCTCCACTACGCCTCGCTGCGCGAGGCTTCGGTCGAGACGACGGGAGAGCTTCCCGTGCTAGAAACCCACCGTGTCGTTCTTCACCCGCCGTCGCATCGCCTGGACGCTGCTGCTGCTGACGCCCGCGATGTTCTCCGTGAACATGCTGGGCGCACGCTACGCGACGTTCGTGCCGCCGAACGCACTGGCGCTGGGACGCTGGTTCTTCGTCGCCCTGCTGCTGCTGCCGTTCGTCTGGCCCCGCCTCGTGCGCCACCGCCACGCCCTCGCGCGCGAATGGCGCGACCTGCTGCTGCTGGGCGCACTCGGCATGTGGATCTGCGGCGCCTGGGTCTATATCGGCGCGCGCTCGGTGCCGGCGCTCAACATCGGCCTGATCTACGCCGCCTCGCCGATCCTGGTCGTGGCACTGGGCCGTGTTCTCTATCGCGAGCGGCTCACGCCGGGCCGCATCGCCGGCATCGTGCTCTGCCTCGCGGGCGTCGCCGCCGTGTTCGCGAAGGGACGGGTGGAAAACCTGCTGTCGGTCCGTTTCACCGAGGGCGATCTCTGGATCGCGGCGGCCTCGGCCTGCTGGGGCCTCTACTCGGTGCTGCTGAAGGCGCGGCCAAGCGCCCTCGATCCGCTGACGCGGCTCTGCGCCATCTCCTTCGCGGGCGCGATCGTGCTGCTGCCGTTCACGCTCGCCGAGGCGCTGTTCTGGCAGGCGCCCGACCTCGCCGACTGGCGCACCTGGACCGCCTTCCTCGTGCTGGCGATCATTCCGGGCGTCGGCGCCTACGGTGCCTTCGCCTATTGCGTGCGCGAGCTCGGCCCCTCGGTCACCAGCGTGTCGATGTATCTCGGGCCGCTCTATGTCGGCATCCTGGCCTGGCTGACCCTTGGCGAAACGCCGCAGTGGTATCATCTGATGGGAACCATGCTGGTGCTGCCCGGCTTGTTCCTCGCGACCCGCCCTGCCAAAGGAGCCTGAGATGACCCGCTTTTTCCTCGCCGCCCTCGCCCTGCTCGTGGCGCTTCCTACGGCGCTTCCCGCCGCGGCCGAGGAGATCGGCTCGGTCGGCTACCGCTTCAAGTGGCTCGGGCCCAACGACAAGATCGTGGTCGAGGCCTTCGACGATCCCGACCTCGCCGGCATCACGTGCTACCTGGCGCGCGCCCGCACCGGCGGGCTCAAGGGCATGGTCGGCCTGGCCGAGGACCCGCCCTACGCCTCGATCTCCTGCCACCAGGTCGGGCCGGTCGACGGCGACAAGGCCGAGAAGCTCAAGAGCCCGCACGAAGTGTTCAGCGAGCGCGCCTCGCTGATCTTCAAGACCACCCAGGTCGTGCGCTTCTACGATCCGAAGCGGCGCGCTCTGATATATCTCACCTATACCGACCGCGTGATCGAGGGCAGTCCGCAGAACTCGATCAGCGTCGTCCCCGTCGGCCTGCGCTGACTTCTCCGGAGAACAATGGAATGACCAGCCGTCCCCCGCCCAACTGGCGCTCGCTGATGTTCGTGCCAGTGCTGGCCGAACGCTTCATCGCCAAGGCCCATACGCGCGGCGCCGACGCGCTGATCCTCGACCTCGAGGATTCGATCATTCCGTCCAAGAAGGCCGAGGCCCGCGCCGCCATTGCCGCCGCCGTGCCGCGGGTGTCGCAGAACGGTGCCGACGTGGTCGTGCGCATCAACCGGCCGCTCGAACTCGCCGTGCCCGACATCGAAGCCGCCGTGATGCCGGGCGTCTCGGCACTGATGCTGCCCAAGGTCATGGGCCCCGAGCATGTGCGCCTGCTGGCCGAACTGGTGACCGAGCGCGAGACGCAGCTCGGCATGGAGATCGGCCATACACGCTTCCTGGTGCTGATCGAGACGACGGCGGCACTGCCGCACCTCTTCGCCATCGCCGCCGAGCCACGCATGGCCGGCATGTCGGTCGGTGGCGAGGACATGGCGACCGACATGGGTGCCACGCCCTCGGCCGACAGCATGTACGTCTTCGCCATGCACGGCCTGGCCGCCTGCCGCGCCGCCGGCATCCTGCCGATGGGCTCGATGGGCCAGCTCGCCAAGATCGACGATCTCGACTCCTATCGCGCCGGCCTGAAGCGAGGCCGGGAACTCGGTTTCACCACGGCCTCCTGCATCCATCCCGCGCACGTGCCGATCATCAACGAAGAGTACGGCGCCTCCGACGCCGAGCTCGATCGCGCCCGCCGCCTGCTCGCCGCCTTCGAGGTCGCCAAGGCCAACGGCGAGGGCGCCGTCGCCTTCGAGGGCAGCATGGTCGACCTGCCCATCGTCATCCGCGCCGAGCGCCTGCTCGCCCGCGCGGCGTCGTGGAAGAAGACGGGCTGAACGGGAAGAACCGGCAATGTCGCTCGCGCTCTACGGCCATCTCTTCTCGTCCTACACCCAGAAGGTGCTGTTGGCGCTCTACGAGAACGGCACGCCGTTCGAGTTCCGCGCCATCTGGCAGGACACGCCGCAGCATGTCGCGGAGTGGCTGAAGCGCTGGCCGCTGCGGAAGTTCCCGATGCTGCTCGACGGCGACCGCACCGTCGTCGAGACCAGCATCATCATCGAGTATCTGCAGCTCAACCATCCAGGCCCCGTGCGGCTGATCCCGGCCGATCCGATGAAGGCGCTCGACGTGCGCTTCCTCGACCGCTTCTTCGACCTGCACGTGATGAACATGATGCAACTCGCGGTGAACGGCGCGCTGACCGGCGATCCGGTGAAGCGCAAGGACGGTCACGACGAATCCATCGCGAAGCTGGAACTCGCCTACGCCTGGCTGGACGGCGAACTCGCCGGCCGCGCCTGGGCCGCCGGCAGCGACTTCACGATGGCCGACTGCGCGGCGGCGCCCTCGCTGTTCTACGCCGATTGGGTGCACCGGATTCCCGAATCATATCCGACCCTGCGAGCCTACCGCACGCGCCTGCTCGCACGCCCCTCTTTCGCCCGGTGCGTCGAGGACGCACGCCAGTTCCGCCCCCTCTTCCCGCTGGGCGCCCCGGACAGGGATTAAAGAATCAGACTCCTCTCCCCCGGTAGGGGGAGAGGAACATGAGTTCACCGATACAGGAACGTCCCCAGCAAGACCCAACGGCCGGCTTTCGGCGTGCCGACCAGGGGCGTCGTGTAGTGCCAGAACGGCAGGCGATAGGCCGTCACCGTGGCGGGGCTTGCCACCGACACGATCTCGCTGAAATGGCCGGCGCGGCTGTAGACCAGCCACTGATGATCGATGCCGGGGCCACACAGGCTGAGATGCAGGTCGATGTATCCGCCCTTCGCCTTGTCATTCTCGGGATGATGGTCGTTGTGCGGCCCGGCATAATCGCCCGGCCCGTAGCGCAGCACCTGCATCCCCCAGCCCGAGGCGAGCTTGCGGCCCGCGAGCGCCTCGGCGAAGGCGCGGAAGCTCGGGCTGCGCATCATCTTCACCAGCCCGATCCGCTCGGCCGCCTTGTACCCGGGTTCGCGGCGGCTCTCGAAGTAGATGGTGCGGGCACGGCTGCTCTTGGGCAGCAGTTCACCGTAATCCCGCTTCATGTCGAAGATCGTGTCGGGCGGGATCGGCTTCTCGATCGGCTCCAGCGTGTCCGGCAGCTCGGCCTCCAGCGTGCGACGCAAGCGTGCGACTTTGGCGCGGTCGAGCAGGTCCTCCGAGCTGAGGAAGCGCGTGCGTGGGTTGGCGAGCGCGCCGCACAAAGGATGCGTGCCGGCCAGCACGCGCCGGCCGGCGCGACTCAACAGGTCCTCGAACTCGACCGGAATGCCGTTTGATCTCATCGGTCCGCCCCTCTAAACGACGTGCCTAGCATGCCATACGCCTCGCTTCGCGACTTCATCGACCGGCTGGAGAAGAGCGGCCGGCTCGTGCGCGTCACCGCGCCGGTCTCACCGCACCTGGAAATGACGGAGATCCAGACCCGCCTTCTGGCCGAGAAAGGCCCGGCGGTGCTGTTCGAGAATGTCGTGCGGCCCGACGGTACGCGCTCCGACATCCCCGTGCTGGTCAACCTGTTCGGCACCGTGGAGCGCGTGGCCTGGGGCATGGACCGCGAGCCGGGGCAGTTGCGCGCCGTGGGCGAGACGCTGGCCTTCCTGCGCCAGCCCGAGCCGCCCGGCGGCTGGCGCGAGGCGCTCGAGATGCTGCCGATGGTGCGCACCGTCATGGCAATGAAGCCGAAGACGGTGAGCTCGGCGCCCTGCCAGGAGATCGTCCTGACCGGCGACGACATCGACCTTTCGACGCTGCCGATCCAGACCTGCTGGCCGGGCGAGCCGGCGCCGCTCATCACCTGGCCGCTGGTGGTGACGCAGGGGCCCAATCCGAAAGGCGACAAGCAGGACAGTTTCAACCTCGGCATCTATCGCCTGCAGGTGACGGGCAAGAACACGACGCTGATGCGCTGGCTGAAGCATCGCGGCGGCGCGCAGCATCACCAGCGCTGGCAGAAGTCCGGCAAGCGCGAGCCGCTGCCGGCCGCCGTGGTGATCGGCGCCGATCCCGGCACGATCCTCGCGGCGGTGACGCCGGTACCCGACACGCTGTCGGAGTATCAGTTCGCGGGATTGCTGCGTGGCAAGAAGGTCGAGCTGGTCGCCTGCAAGACCGTGCCGCTGAAGGTGCCGGCCGAAGCGGAGATCGTGCTCGAGGGTCATGTCAGCCTCGACGACTATGGCGACGAGGGTCCCTACGGCGACCACACCGGCTACTACAACAGCGTCGAGCAGTTCCCGGTCTTCACGATCAGCGCCATCACGATGCGGCGCAAGCCGATCTACCTCTCGACCTTCACCGGCCGTCCGCCCGACGAGCCCTCGGTGCTGGGCGAGGCGCTGAACGAGGTGTTCATTCCCCTCTTCCAGCAGCAGTTCCCCGAGATCGTCGACTTCTGGCTGCCGCCCGAGGGCTGCTCCTACCGCATCGCCGTGGTGTCGATGAAGAAGGCCTACGCCGGCCACGCCAAGCGCGTGATGATGGGCGTGTGGAGCTATCTGCGGCAGTTCATGTACACCAAGTGGGTGATCGTGGTGGACGCCGACATCGACGCGCGCAACTGGAAGGACGTGATGTGGGCGCTGTCGACCCGCATGGACCCGGCGCGCGACATCACCGTGATCGAGAACACGCCGATCGACTATCTCGACTTCGCCAGCCCGGTGTCGGGCCTCGGCTCCAAGATCGGCCTCGACGCCACCGACAAGTTCCCCGGCGAGAGCAACCGCGAATGGGGCCGCCAGATCCGCATGGACGACGCGGTGATCGAGAAGGTCGACGCGATGTGGAGCAAGCTCGGGTTGCCGGGGTCGGGCAAGAAGATCTGGAAGTAGAGGATCCCTCGCTGCGCTCGGGATGACACAGAGAGCGTGTCAAAAAGTCCGTGTCATCCTGAGCGCAGCGAAGGATCCTTCCTGCATCCTAACGCACCCCGTGTGACAGGAGCCGCACCGCCCTTCGGACGTTGAGGTCCGCAGAAAAACCTCATTGCCCGATCAAAGGACCGGCGTGCCCCCACCCAGCAACAAGCTCCTCGAAGGGCCGATCCTCCGCTCGCTGCTGACGCTGGCCGTGCCGATCGTGGCGGCGAACGTGCTGCAGTCGGCCTACCAGATCATCGACGCCTTCTGGGTCGGGCGGCTGGGCGGCGCCGCGGTGGCCGCGGTGTCGATCAGCTTCCCGGTGCTGTTCCTCACCTTCGCCATCGGCTCGGGCCTGTCGCTCGCGGGCTCGACGCTGATCGCGCAGTATGTCGGTGCGCGCAATGACAAGATGGTGGCGCACGTCGCGGGACAGACGCTGCTGATGGTCATCCTGGCCTCGGTGGTGCTGGGCACGATCGGCTATTTCTCGGCGCCCGCGCTGTTGCGGCTGATGGGCGTGGCGCCCGAGGTCTATCCCGGCGCGCTGGGCTTCATGCGGGTGTCATTCGTCGGCATCGTCTTCAACTTCACGTTCTTCGTCTTCCAGGCGATCATGCGCGGCATCGGCAAGCCGACGCTGCCGGTCTACATCGTGCTGGGCACGGTGTTCCTGAACTTCGTGCTCGATCCGCTGCTGATCTTCGGCTGGGGCCCGGTACCGGGCTACGGCGTGATGGGGGCTGCCATCGCCACGCTGATCACCCAGGCGATCGCCGCCATCATCGGTGTCGCCATTCTTCGGCTCGGCATGCACGGCATCCACGTGCGGCGCCGCGATTTCATCCCTGACTTCGGCTACATCAGGCGCGCCTTCTTCCTTGGCCTCCCTGCCTCAGTCGAACTGTCGGCGCGGGCGCTCGGACTGATGGTGATGACCTTCCTGATCGCGAGCTTCGGCACGCTGACCTTGGCGGCCTATGGTGTCGGCTCGAACATCCTGCAGGTTGTCATGGTGCCGGCGATGGGCCTGTCGATGGCGATCTCGACCCTGGTCGGCCAGAACATCGGCGCCGGCAACATCGAACGCGCCGCGCAGATCGGGCGGCTGGGCGGGCTGCTGGGCTTCGCGAGCCTCAGCCTCTTCGGCGTCGTGGTCTTCCTGTTCGCGCCGCAGTTCGTGGCGTTCTTCGTGCCCGGCGATGCGGCCGTGATCGCGGCCGGCGCAGGTTTCCTGCGCATCATGTCGCTGGCCTGGGGCTTCCTCGGCCTGCAGTTCGCGCTGACCGGCGTGTTCCGGGCTTCCGGCAACATGGTGCTGACCATGGTGCTGACGCTGGTGTCGCAATGGGTCGTGCAGTTTCCGCTGGCCTACGTACTCTCCAAGCACACCGATCTGCATGAGCAGGGGATCTGGTGGGCACTGCCCATCGCCAACATCGTGACGGCGCTGATCACCCTCTGCCTCTATGCGAAGGGTGACTGGAAGAAGAAGCGCCTGATCGAGCCCGAGGAGGAAATCGCCGGCAAAGTGACCGAGGACATCCTCGTCGGCGAGGTCTCGCGCTAGAGCGGGCTCGTCTTCCTCAGGGCCAGACGGGCGCGCCGTCCAGCCCCGCGGTTTCCGGCAGGCCGCAGATCAGGTTGGCGTTCTGCACCGCCTGCCCGGCCGCGCCCTTGCCGAGATTGTCGACCACGCCCATCGCGATCACCAGGTTGCGCTCCGGATCGGCCGCATAGCTGACGAAGGCGAGGTTCGAGCCGGTCGCCCATTTGGTCTGCGGCGGCCTGTCGGTCACGCGGACGAACGCCCGCCCGTCGTAGAAGCGTCGAGCGGCTTCGAGGCACTGGTCCGTGGTGGCGCGGCCGCGGCCGTAGATCGTGGCGAGCACGCCACGGGTCATCGGCACGAGGTGCGGCGTGAATACCAGTCCGGCCGCGCTCCCGCCGCTCAGCCGCCCGATCGTGCTTGCCATCTCGGGCATGTGGGTGTGCTTCAGCAGGCCGTAGGGCACCAAGTTCTCGTTGCTCTCGGCATAGCCGAACCGGCTGTCGGCACCGCCGCGGCCGGCGCCGGAGATGCCGGTCTTGGCGTCGATCACGATGTTGCCGGGCTCGATCAGCCCGTCGGCCAGCAGCGGCGCCAGCGCCGTCAGCACCGCGGCGGGGAAGCAGCCGGGATTGGCGATGCGGCTCCTGCCCTTGATCTCGTCCGGCCAGACGTCGGCCAGGCCGTATGTCCAGCCGTCGACGTAGCGATGGTCGCCGCCAATATCGACGATCTTCACATCCTGCGGCACCCGCGCCAGCGCCTCGGCCGACGCGCCCGTGGGCAGGGACGCGAACAGGACGTCCAGCCTGGGCAGGGCGGCCGGGTCCCACTTCTCGATCACCAGGTCGGCGAGCCGTGCCGGCACGCCGGGAAAGCGGTCCACCAATCGGCTGCCGGCGCTGCCCTCGCCCGCGGCGTAAACCAGTTCGAAGGACGGGTGGCCGGCCACGAGGCGCATCGCCTCGCCGCCGCCGAAACCGCTGATGCCGACAATGCCGACGCGAATGCTCATGATGGTGTCCTCCGAAGTTCAGGCAAAAGAAAACCCCCGAATCCGGGGGGCTGCGGGGGTTCAGGAACGCGGGCCAGGGCCGCTCCTGCGGGCAAGACCTAAGAAGAGGCCTTCACCATGCGGAGGGGCGCCGATCGACGCGCAGCCAGAACAGCCGCCGCGGGGTGCAGCGACGTCGGCGTCGGTCGAAAAGGGCTTCGTTCCTGAGCATGGGCTCGGACACTGTTTCGGCCGCCCCCGGTCGTCAAGCGGATTGTCCATCAACCGGCCAACCGGTGAACGCGGCCGATGGCGATGTTGCGGCGGGCGCCTTTAATGTAAAGTCCGTTAACATGAGCTGGAAGCGCAACGACCGTGAGGAGCGGAAGTATCACCACGGCAGTCTGCGCGAGGCGCTGATCAAGGCCGCCCGCGAGCTCATCAAGGAGAAGGGCCCGGCCGGCTTCACCTTCGCCGACGCCGCCCGCTCCGCCGGCGTGAGCCCGGCCGCTCCCTACCGTCATTTCCGCGACCGCGATGCGCTGATGGCCGACGTGGCGCGCGAGGGGTTCGAGCGCTTCGCCGCGATGCTGTCGACCGGCTGGGCCAACGGAAGGCCCGACCCGATCACGGCCTTCCACAACATCGGCAAGGCCTACCTCGCTTTCGCACGCGCCGAGCCCGCCTACTATGCCGCCATGTTCGAGTCGGGCATTTCAGCCGATGCCAACACCGACCTGCGCGCCGCCTCCGAGCGGGCCTTCGCCGTGCTGCGCGCCGCTGCCGACCAGCTCGTGACGCTGCTGCCCGCCGCAAAGAGGCCTCCGGCGCTGATGATGAGCCTGCACATCTGGTCGATGTCGCACGGCATCGCCTCGCTCTTCGGCCGCGGCGATGCCGGCCGGCGGCCCCTGCCCATGTCGGCCGAGGAACTCCTCGAGTCGGAAGTGCTCATCTACCTGCAGGGGCTGGGCTTTCCCGCCGCCCCCTGAAAGTTTTTCGGCGACCTATTGACTCCCGGGGTCCTCGACCCCAATGTAAATGTCGTTAACATTCACATCGTTAACATCATCAAAAGGGGGCTCCCGCATGGGCCTGATCGAAAAAATAGACGACCTCGGCAAGCCGGCGTGGATTGCGCTCATGGTGCTGAGCTTCATCCTGTTCTGGCCGGTCGGCCTGGCCCTTCTCATCTATCTCAAAGGGAGTGGACGCATGTTTTGCTCGAAGCGATATGGCCACTGGAACATGCCCGACGGCCGCTCGGCCCGTGAGGAATTCCGCGGCTGGAAGCGCCGCCACGGCTGGGGACGCCACAGCAGCAGCGGCAACGTCGCCTTCGACGAATATCGCGAAGAGACGCTGAACCGCCTCGACGAGGAGCAGCGCGAGTTCCGCGACTTCCTCGACAAGCTGCGGGCCGCCAAGGACCGTTCGGAGTTCGACCAGTTCATGGCCGATCGCCGCAACCGTCCGGCCAGCGAGCCGCCGGCCGCACCGCCGGCACCGACCGCCGCCTGATCGACCCGGACAAGGCCTGTTCGACGGAACGCCCGCGGCTCGGCCGCGGGCGTTTTCGTTTCAGTGGTCGAGTTTCATCGGCAGGCGCTCGACTTCCGCCAGCCGCGCGAGCTCGCAGAAAATAGCGAAGGCATAGCGGGCGCTTTCCTCGACCCCGCCGCTCTCCGGCCGTACCCGTCCCCATGCCGCCACCTCCTCGGCAGCGGCTTTCCAGGTTGCGGCATTCAGTTCGGCGAGCTGGCGCCGAAGGGTCGACACCGATCCCATCACGACGCGGCGCCCGCCGACATCCTCACCCTCGAACGTGATCTCGAAGGAGACGGGCAGCCACATCTCGACGTTGCGGACGAGATGGGAATAGCGCGACTTGAATCCCTCCGCTGTAGAGCGCGTGAGGGCGATGTCGTCATGATCCCACTCTTCCGGCAGCGTCTCTGGCACCCGCAAGGAAGGATGCTCGGCATAGGCAGCCCAGAGCACCAGCGATCCAAGACCGTCCCAGCCCGGTCGGCCGGTAAACCAGCGTGCTTCGTCCGTCTCGTCCCAGTCCAGCGGTACCCGGATACGCTTGCCCAGTGCCGCAGCCAGCGTGGACCGCCAGGCCAGGACCTGTGCGTGGATACGAGCCTGGGACGTCGCAGCCTTGGCGTGCCCCGACGGTCTCACCGGCTGCGGCAAGCCGCGCTCGCGCGCAGCCCTCTCCATCGGATTTTCCCAGGCACCAGCGTAATAACGCGTAAGCGACCCGACATACACGTCGAGGGCCATAAAGAACCGGATTCCCTTCGTACCAAAGCTGACAGCGACACTTGCAGTCAGCCCACAAGTACAATCCGGACGTGCAGAGACGCAATCGCAAAGCGACAAACCCACGCGGGAATCTTGTTCTGCGGCACCGCCGGACCGCGAACAACCCGCGCGAGCAGATCGCTTCCCGGGAGCCGGCCGCGACGAGCGCGGCTGCCGCTACTGCGGCTCCAGATTGAGCCCCTTCACCAGTTCGATCCAGATCGGCCCCTCCTCGGCCACGATCTTCTCGAAGAAGACGTGATCGCGCGCCGCGTTGTCGATGCCGAAGGTCGCGAGGATCTTCTGGACACGCTCGCTCTTGCCGCCTTCGACCATCATGTCCGACAGCTTCTGGACGATCTCCTTAGGCATGCCGGCCGGCCCGACCAGTCCGATCCATCCCTGGATCTGGAAGGCCTTGTCCGTCACGCCCTGCTCGTAGAAGGTCGGGACGTCGGGCAGCTTGCTCATCCGCTTTTTGGTCGGCACGGCGATCGGCCGGCCGTTGCCCGACTGCAGCACGCCCGAGGCGGCCGCGACACTGCCGCTGCCGCCCTGGACCGCACCCGAACCGACATCCTGCCACATCGGCGCCTCGCCGCGATAATGAACGGCCTCCATCCCGAGCTTGTAGTGGCGGTTCAGCGCCTCGACCGCGACATGGCTGTAGGAACCGGCGCCGTAGGTGCCGAGGCTCGTCTTGTTGGCGCGCGCATAGTCGGCGAGTTCAGCCAGGTTCTTCACCGGCACCTTGCTGTTCACGATCAGCGGCAGATGGCCCGCGTCCATCCACGAGATCAGCACGAAGTCCTTGTCGGGATCGTAGGGCAGCTTCTTGAACAGCACCTTGTTCATGATCATCGTGGTGGAGATCGTCCACATCAGCGTATAGCCGTCGGGTGCCGCCCCCTTGACCTGCTCCGCCGCGATCGCACCGCTGGCGCCGGTCTTGTTCTCCACCGTTACCGGCTGGCCGGTCTTCTGGGAGATATATTCGCCGTAGACCCGGGCGAAGGTGTCCGTGAGACCGCCCGCGGGATACCCGCAGACGATCCGGATCGGCTTGTTGGGCCAGGCTCCCTGTCCGATGGCGGGAGCCGGCAGGGCCGCCGCAGCGGCAGCGGCTGAACCATAACGCAGCACATCACGTCGCGAAGCACGCACGATCATCGATAGCCTCCCTGTGGCGCGGTATTTTTGCGACGGTCCGAGCCGTCAGGTCGCGCCTGCCCGGCAGCATGGCCGCCATTTCGCACTGCGTAAAGCCCGCCCCCGGCCCGGTGCCGTAAGCGTTTCGCTCTCCTTGCAGGCTGCCTTTACTGCGGCTCGATCCCCAGGGTCTTGAGGACCTCGATCGACACCGGGCCTTCCTGGTCGAGGACCTGTCGGAAATAGGCGGCGTCGCGGGCACCCTCGTCGATGGCGAAGGTGTCGTTGATCTTCCGGACGCGCTCGGTCTTGCCGGCCTCGACCATCAACGCCGACAGTTTCTGCACCACTTCGGGCGGAGTGCCGGCCGGCGCGGCGCAGCCGACCCAGCCGCGGATCTGGAACGCCTTCTCGGTCAGTCCCTGCTCGTAGAAGGTCGCGACGTCGGGAAGCTTCTTCATGCGCACCATCGTAGGCACCGCGATCGGCTTGACGCTGCCTGCCTGCAGAACCGCGGAACCCGACGCGTAGCTCCCGGTGGCGCCCTGCACGGCGCCGGACGCCACGTCCTGCCACATCGCCGATTCGCCGCGATAGTGGACGGCTTCCATCTTGAGTCCGTAATGCCGGTTCAACGTCTCCGTGACGATGTGCGCGAAGGAGCCGATACCGTAGGTGGCGAGCGAGACTTTCTTCCCCTGCGCCCAGGCGGCGAACTCCGCGACGTTCTTCACCGGGATGTCCTTGTTCACCATGGTCGGCAGATGGCCGGTGTTGAACCAGGCGACGAGGGCGAAGTCCTTGTCGGGATCGTAGGGCAGTTTCTTGAACAGCGCCTTGTTCTGCACCATCGTCGTGGAATTGGTGAACATCAGCGTGTAGCCGTCGGCCGGCGACTGCTTGACGATCTCCGCACCGATCGCCCCGGCCGCGCCCGCCTTGTTCTCGACGATCACCGGCTGGCCGGTCTTCTCGGCGACATACTCGCCATAGGCACGGGCGAAGATGTCGGTGAGCCCGCCGGCCGGATAGGTGCAGACGATTTTGATCGGCTTCGCGGGCCATGCCTGGGCGATGGCCGGCGCCGGCAATGCCGCCGCCAGCGCCGACAGAGAGCCGTAGCGCAACAGGTCACGCCGCGTTGCCCGCACGATCATGGTCGCCTCCCCCTCGGGGGCGACTCGTTGTCGAGACGGCTTAGGTTGCAGGAGCCGTCCTGGTCGTGCCCGACTTGAGCATGGCGTCGATCTCGCCCTGCGTAAAGCCGGCCTCCTGCAGGACCTCGACGCTGTGCTCGCCCAGCCGCGGCTGCAGGCGCTTGATCTCGGGTTTGGTCTTGCTGAAGCGCGGCGGAATGTCGGTCATGCGCAACTTGCCTTCGGTCGGATGGTCGACGTCCTTCCAGAAGCCGGTCGCCTCGAGCTGCGGATCGACGAACAGGTCGTCGAGCGTGTTCACCGGACCGTGCGGGACGTTGGAGTTCTTCAGCAGCTCGACCCACTCCGCATTGGTGCGCTCAGCGCACAGGCCCGCCAGGGTCGAGTAGTACTGCTCGACGTTCTTCAGGCGGTTGGCCATGCCCTGGAAGCGCTCGTCCCTCGCCAGGTCCTCGCGACCCACGAGGGTGCAGAACTCACGCCAGTGACTGTCGGTGTAAGGCAGCAGCGCGAAGTAGCCGTCCTTCGACGGGTAGGGGCGGCGCTCCTTGTTGAGCACGCGCTTGTAGCCCGCCGTGTCGAGTGCCGGCTTGAAGGTCTCGCCATAGAGATGCTCGACCATCACGAAAGAGACCAGCGTCTCGTACATCGGCACCTCGACCGCCTGGCCCTTGCCGGTACGCTCGCGCGCGAACAGGGCCGCCAGCAGCGCCGAGACGACGCCGTTCGAGCTGGTCTTGTCAGCCACGATGGTCGGCAGGAAGCGCGGCTCGCCCGCCACGACGGTCTGCAGCGCGGCCAGGCCGGAACCGGCCTGGATGATGTCGTCGTAGGCCGCCTTCGCGCCCATCGGTCCGGCGGCGCGGTAGCCGTAGGTCGCGAGATAGACGAGGCGAGGATTGATCTTCTCGAACGCCTCGTACTCTACGCCCAGCCGCTTGGCGGGACCGGGGCGATAGTTGTGCATCACCACGTCGGCGGTCTCGGCGAGCTTGAACAGCGCCTTGCGCCCGGACTCCTGCTTGAGGTCGAGAACGATCGAACGCTTGGAGCGATTGCAGCCGAGGTAGAAGGCGGCCATGCCGGGATTGCGGGCCGGCCCGAGCTGGCGCGTCGTGTCGCCTTCCGGCGGCTCGATCTTGATGACGTCCGCCCCGAGATCGCCCAACTGCTGCGCCGCCCAGGGGCCCAGCACGACGGTCGTGCAGTCGAGAATGCGAACGCCGTCCAACGGACCTGCCATCTTGATTTCCTCCCGCTTTGAAGGTCCCGCTTACCACAAGTTGGTCACCGTCAAAGGGCGAATTCACAGGCAACATGGCTGTCCTGCAGGCGTTTCATCCTGCAGCAAAGGAGACCGGAAAATGAACATCGAGGCCCTGCGTCTGACCGCGCGTCTGATCGGGTCGCTCGCCGTGGCGGGCGCCGTGATGCTCACCACCTCCGCGGCGATGGCCGGCGACTGGAAGAAGGGTCGCGGGCACAGGCATCATCATCACTACCATGGCGGTGAAGTCATCGTCGTGCAGCCCGCGCGCCCGGTCTACTACGCCCCGCGCCCCGTGGTGGTTTACCCTGCCCCCGTCTATGCCCCGCCGGTGGCTTACGCGCCCGTCTACGGTCCGGCCTACCCGCGTGGCGGCAACCTCAGCATCGGCATCGACGTCCCGCTGCGTTGATCGCGTCGTTCGACCTCCCCTTGGCGCGCTCGGCCAGGGGCAAGACTCTCGTGCAAAATTCGGACGACGCCCCCGGTTGACGTAAGCGGGCAAATCAACGATTGTCGCGCCCATCATGCTGCGACTGACGACGCTACGACTTATTGGCTGATCCGCCGCCCGACCGGGACAACCGGAAGGGCCCTGCGGATCGCTTGTCGTTCGTCCCTGTTCTTACCCAACCAGTCGCCGCATCCCCTTCATCCATCGCAGTGTTCGTTTGAGCCATACGGCCGTGCGCGGCGCGAGGAGCTACGTCATGTCATCCCAGAATTACCAGAAGCCCATGATGCCGATCGCGGCGGAGAAGTACGTGCCCTTCAAGCCCGTGCCCCTCCCCGACCGCAAGTGGCCGAACGCCGTCATCACCAAGCCGCCGATCTGGTGCGCGGTCGACCTGCGCGACGGCAACCAGGCGCTGATCGAGCCGATGGACTCCGACCGCAAGACGCGGATGTTCAAGCTGCTCTGCGACATGGGCTTCAAGGAGATCGAGGTCGGCTTCCCGGCCGCGTCCGAAACCGACTTCGACTTCGTGCGCGAACTCATCGAGAAGAAGATGATCCCGGATGACGTGACCATCCAGGTGCTGACGCAGAGCCGGCCCGAGCTGATCGAGCGCACCTTCGAGGCCTGCCGCGGCGCCAAGCGCGCCATCGTTCATCTCTACAACTCCACCTCGACCCTGCAGCGCCGCGTCGTCTTCGGCCTCGACTATGCCGGCATCATCGACATCGCCGTGTCGGGCGCGAAACTGGTCAAGCAGCTCGCCGATGCCGATCCGAAGACCGAATGGGTGTTCGAATACTCGCCCGAGAGCTTTACCGGGACCGAGCTCGAGTTCGCGCGCGACATCTGCGCCGCCGTGGCCGACATCTACAAGCCGACGCCGCAGAAGAAGATGATCTTCAACCTGCCGGCCACCGTCGAGATGTCGTCGGCCAACGTCTATGCCGACCAGATCGAGTGGTGCCATCGCAACTTCAAGAATCGCGATTCGATCATCCTGAGCCTGCATCCGCACAACGACCGCGGCACGGGCGTGGCGGCGGCGGAACTCGGCTACATGGCCGGTGCCGACCGCATCGAGGGCTGCCTGTTCGGCAACGGCGAGCGCACCGGCAACGTCGACCTGGTGACCTTGGGCCTCAACATGTTCACGCAGGGCGTCGATCCCGAGATCGACTTCTCGAACATCAACGAGATCCGCCAGACGGTCGAATACTGCAACCAGCTCCCCGTGCATCCGCGCCATCCCTATGGCGGCGACCTGGTGTTCACGGCCTTCTCGGGCTCCCACCAGGACGCGATCAACAAGGGCTTCAAGGCGCTCGACGCGTCGAACAGCAAGGTCTGGGAAGTGCCCTACCTGCCGATCGATCCGGCCGATCTCGGCCGCAGCTACGAGGCGATCATCCGCATCAACAGCCAGTCGGGCAAAGGCGGCATCGCCTACATCCTGAAGAGCGACTACGGCATCGACATGCCGCGTCTCCTGCAGGTCGAGTTCTCCAAGCGCATCCAGCAGATCGCCGACGAGACCGGCAAGGAGATCCAGCCGGCGCTGATCTGGGAAACGTTCCGCAAGGAGTATCTCGAGAACACCTCGCCGGTGGCATTCGACAGCCACACCACCGTGCCCGACCCGGCCCATCCCGACGTGCGTCTTCTCGATGCCAAGGTGACCTTCAACGGCAAGCCGGCCACCATCTCGGGCCGCGGCAACGGCCCGATCGCGGGCTATGTCGATGCGCTGGGCAAGAATTGCGGCATCCAGATCCGGGTCCGCGACTATCACCAGCATGCCACAGGTGCCGGATCCGACGCCCAGGCCGTGAGCTTCATCGAGGCGGAGACGGCCAACGGCAAGGTCCTGTGGGGCGTCGGCATGGACTCCAACATCGTGGCCGCCTCGCTCAAGGCCGTCACTTCGGCCGCGAACCGGGCCGCCGCCGCCAAATAGGCGTGCGCCGAGACGTTGCGAACGATTAGCATTACGGGCGGGGATTTCCCCGCCCGTTCTGTTTTGGAGTGAACGATGAAGATCAGCTCGTCCGTGAAGATTTCCGCCGTCAGCCTCGTCATCGGCGCCGTCATCGGTGCCTGCGCTGCCGGCGCCAACCAGCCCAACATGCAGGCCGCCCTCAGCTCGCTGCAGGCCGCCCGCGCCGAACTCATCCAGGCCCGTCCCAACAAGGGCGGCCATCGCGATCGCGCCATCAGCCTGGTCAACGCGGCCATCAACGAGACCGAGGCCGGCATCGGCTACGCGGGCGACTGATCCGCCTGCTATAGTACGGACATGTCCCCTGTCCGCCCGGGCGCCGCGCCGCCGCCGGCCGCCAATTCCAACATCACCGACCCATCGGGCCTTGGTTCGCCTCACCGGCGGCAGGAAGGGCCGGTCATGCGCGGCGTCCGTCACCTCTGGAACGCCGCGATCTCGCTGATGCTCGGAACGATGATCGGCCTACTCGGCTACCAGTTCGGCGCCGAGGCGGTGGCGCATCTATGGCCCGACCGGGCGATGCTCGCCGACTTCGTGCGGGCCTTGTTCTGGACACTCGGTATCGCCGCCTCGGGCGTGTTGTTCTTCTCCTACTATCTCGACGACACGGGCCGTTAGCGCGTAGAACGGCCCCATGGCCAAAGCGAAAAAGACCGCCCCCAAGTCCTCTCCGAAAAAGCCGGCGAAGCCCGCCACCAAAAAGGTGGTGAAGAAGGTAGCGTCGAAGAAGGTAGCGCCGAAGACAGCCAAACGCCCGCCGCCGAAGCCGGCCAGGTCGCCCGCGCGCAAACCCGTTGCCAAGCCTGCCGTCAAAGCCGCCGCGAAGATCGCGCGGAACACGCACCCCGCTGGCGCGGTCGACGTCAATCTCCTGAGCGACCTGCTGAAGTGGGCGAAGGCCAACGGCGCCGACGCGGCCGACGCGCTCTACGTCAACGGCGAGTCGATCTCGGTGGCGCAGCGGCTGGGCAAGCGCGAGAAGCTGGAGAGCAGCGAGGGCCGCGATCTCGGGCTCCGCGTCTTCGTGGGCAAACGCCAGGCCTTCGTCTCCTCGACCGACTTCGACCCCGCCTCGCTGCGGGAACTGGCCAGCCGCGCCGTCGACATGGCGCGTGCCGTGCCGGAAGACCCGGTTTGCGGCCTCGCGCCGGAAGAACTGCTGGCTCGCTCGTGGCCCGACCTCGATCTCGACGACCGGACACGTCCGACCGCGAAGAAGCTGCTCGCCATGGCCTCCGAGGCCGAGGACGCTGCGCGCGCCGTGAAGGGCGTCACCAATTCCGAGGGCGCCGAGGCCGGCTGGGGCCGCACTTCGGTGATGCTGGCCGCGAGCAACGGTTTCGCGGGCGGTTATCGCCGCAGCGGCTTCTCGCTCTCCTGCTCGGTGCTGGGCGGCGAAGGCACCGGCATGGAGCGCGACTACGAATGGACCAGTGCCGTCCATCTCGAGGACCTGATGTCGGCCGCCAAGGTCGGCCGCAATGCCGGCAAGTTCGTGGTGCGCCGCCTCAATCCCCGCAAGGCGCAGAGCGCGCGCGTGCCGGTGATCTACGACCGCCGCGTCTCGGGCGGACTGGTCGGCCATCTCGCCGGCGCCATCAATGGCCGCGCCGTGGCCCGCGGCACCTCGTTCCTCAAGGACAAGATGGGCGAGCGCGTGTTCGCCGAGGGCATCCGCATCCTCGACAACCCGCTGCGCAAGCGCGGACTGGGCAGCCGGCCATTCGATGCCGAGGGCCTGGCGACGTCGCGCCGCGCCGTGATCGACGACGGCGTGCTCACCACCTGGCTGCTCGACCTCGCGGCCGCGCGCCAGCTCAACCTCAAGCCCACGGGCCACGCTTCGCGCGGCGTCTCAGGCCCGCCCTCGCCCACCACGTCGAACTTCTATCTCGACAAGGGCAAGCTCTCGGTCGCCGAGCTGATCGGCGACATCAAGAGCGGACTCTATATCACCGACATGATCGGCTTCGGTGTCAACGGCGTGACCGGCGACTACAGCCGCGGCGCCTCGGGCTTCTGGATCGAGAATGGCAAGCTCGCCTGGCCGGTGAGCGGCATCACCGTGGCCGGTAACCTGAAAGACATGTTCATGAACATGACGGCGGCCAACGACCTCGAATTCAAGAGCTCGACCAACGCGCCGACCGTAAGAATTGAAGGGCTGACCGTCGCCGGCTCGTGATAAAGTGCCGGGCATGACCTTCATGCCTCACGCACGCATTCTCGCCGCAACGACGGCGCTTCTCTGCGGCACCGCGCTTGTCGCGGCCGGCCCCGCGCAAGCCCAGGATGGCGGCTTCCGCGACTGCCTGAACAACATCAAGGCCGATGCGCTGAAGCAGGGCGTGCCGGCCGCGACGGTCGACCGTGCCTTCCAGGGCCTGACGCCCGACCAGAAGGTGGTCGACCTCGACAATCGCCAGCCCGAATTCTCGCTGACCTATGCGAAGTATGTCGGCGGTACCGTGTCGCTGGACCGCATCCAGAAGGGCCAGCAGAAGATGGCGCAGCATCGCGCCCTGCTCGACCAGCTCCAGGCCGAATACGGCATCCCGCCGCAGTACCTGATGGCCTTCTGGGGCATCGAGACCAACTACGGCACCTACATGGGCGACTTCCGCGTCGTGCGCTCGGTGGCGACGCTCGCCTGCATGACCAAGCGCACCGCCTTCTTCAGCAACGAAACCGTGCAGGCGCTGCGCATCCTCAACACCAACCACATGACCAGCGAGCAGATGCGCGGTTCGTGGGCCGGTGCGATGGGCAACATGCAGTTCATGCCCTCCACCTTCACCAAGTGGGCGGTCGATCGCGACGGCAACGGCAAGATCGACATCTGGAACAGCCTGCCCGACGCCTTCGCCTCGGCCGCGAACTTTTTGCGCGGCATCGGGTTCAAGCCCAGCCTGCCGTCGAGCGAAGAGGTGATGCTGCCGCCGGGCTTCCCGCTCGACCAGGCCGATACCACGGTCGAGAAGCCCGTCAAGGCATGGGCATCGATGGGTGTGAAGAAGATGAATGGCGGCGCGCTGCCGGCCGTCGACGCCGAGGCGTCGATCCTGCTGCCCGCCGGCTTCCGCGGACCGGCCTTCATCATCTATCCGAACTTCAAGGCGGTGATGAACTGGAACCGCTCGACGCTCTACGCGCTCTCGGTCGGCATCCTCGCCCGCCAGATCGCGGGCGGCCCGCCGGTGCAGCAGTCCGCGCCGGCCGACGACGCGCCGATCTCGCGCGACACGGTCATCGACATGCAGAACCGCCTGGCGAGGCTCGGCCTCTACAAGGACGAGACCGACGGGCTGCTCGGCCCCAAGACCCGCTCGGCGCTGCGCCTGTTCCAGCAGCAGCAGGCGCTGCCCGCCGACGGCCACCCGACGCAGGAATCGATCCGCCGCCTCCAGGCAGTGCGATAGAAGCCTTCCCGTCAGGCAGGCCGCAGCAGCCGCACGGCGTCGGCCGAAACGCGGATCGTCACTGGCAGGGACAGGGCATCGTCGCCATCGATCTGAACCGGCTGGCGACGGCTTTCGCCGGCATCGTTCAGGACCGAGATCCTGACCTCATGGCCCGAAACCACGCGATAGCCTGACGTGCGGGGGAGCACACCGCGCACGAGCGCCGCGCCAAAGCGCAGCGCCTGCATCCAGCCCCAGCGCTCGAACAGGCAGACATGCAACAGCGGCTCGCCGAGCGATGCCGCGGGAGCCACCACATAGGGACCGGCATAGTGGCGCGCGTGCGTCACGATCACCGACGCAGCCTCGTAACGCTCGCCGTCGATCGCTACGGCATAGCGGACCGGCCGGTAGCGCCGCGCCTCGACCAGCGAACGCCAGACATAGGCACCCTTGCCCCAGCGGCGCTTCAGCGGAGCGGTGACGCCGGCCACGACCTTGGCGTCGAAGCCCGCGCCCGCCATCAGCGAAAAGCAGCGCGGCGCACCTGCGTCGCTCGCCTGGCCCGGATGCATCAGTACCTCCCGGCCGGCCATCATCGCCTCGGCCAGTGAAGCGGCGCCGGAACCAAGGCCCAGCTCATGCGCCAGCACGTTGGCGGTGCCGAGCGGCACGAGCGCGAGCGGCGGCGCGGTGGCGGCACGTGCGGCGAGACCGTTCACCACTTCGTTGATCGTGCCGTCGCCGCCGGCCACGGCCACGACGCCGTAGCGCGTGGCATCGCAGGTCTCGGCCAGATGCCGTGCATCCCCCGCCGCCCGCGTCTCCACGACATCGACGGTCCAGCCCGCGTCACGCACGCAACGCACCACTGCGTCGACCAGGCCGCGCCGTCGCCGGCCCGCGGTCGGGTTGAGAATGAGAAGGACCGAATGCATCACAGGGGCGAATGTCATCGAAACGTCACAACCGAGACACCTCCACGCAACGGCTCCCTTACACAATCCAAAGCGTACCGTGCAATCGCGCACGACAGATTTTGTGTCGGTCGAGTTCTTTTCCACATGACCGTGCTTCCATGAGCCCCCTCGAGCGAAATGCGCAGCCCGCGCGCCACCGGGCGATCTTCCTGTCCGACATCCATCTCGGCACGCGCGGCTGCCAGGCCGACCTGCTGCTCGACTTCCTCAGGCACAATGAGAGCGAGCATCTCTATCTGGTGGGCGACATCGTCGACGGCTGGCGGCTCAAGCGCTGGTGGTACTGGCCGCAGAGCCATAACGACGTGGTGCAGAAGATCATGCGCAAGGCCCGCAAGGGCACCAACGTGGTCTATATCCCCGGCAACCACGACGAGGCCGCGCGGCAATACTGCCAGCTCACCTTCGGCGACGTGCGCGTGCAGGACGAGGCGATCCACGAGACGCCCGACGGCCGCAGGCTGCTGGTGATCCACGGCGACCAGTTCGACGGCATCGTGCGCTACGCCCGCTGGCTCGCGATCCTCGGCGATTGGGCCTATGCGGCCGCGCTGCGCCTCAACACCCTCTTCAACTGGGGCCGCCGCAAGCTCGGCCTGCCCTACTGGTCGCTCTCGGCCTTCCTGAAACACCGCGTGAAGAACGCCGTGCAGTTCATCGCCGACTACGAGAAGGCGGTTGCAAGCGAGGCCCGCCATCGCGGCGTCGATGGAGTCGTGTGCGGTCACATCCACCACGCCGAGATGCGCACCATCGACGGCATCCTCTACTGCAACGACGGCGACTGGGTCGAAAGCTGCACCGCGCTGGTCGAGGATTTCAACGGCCGCCTGCGCATCGTGCACTGGGCCGAGGAGGTGGCGCGCCGCTCCTCGCGCCTGCCGTTCGCGCCCGTCCAGCTCGCCGCGGAGTAGCCTCTTGCGCATTGCCATCGTGTCCGACGCCTGGCGGCCCCAGATCAACGGCGTCGTGCGCACGCTCGAGACGGTGGCCCGCAT
This sequence comes from Reyranella humidisoli, assembly GCF_019039055.1. Classification (NCBI taxonomy): domain Bacteria; kingdom Pseudomonadati; phylum Pseudomonadota; class Alphaproteobacteria; order Hyphomicrobiales; family Reyranellaceae; genus Reyranella; species Reyranella humidisoli. The sequence goes on along the minus strand of NZ_JAHOPB010000001.1, from coordinate 2,461,517 downwards.
CCTCCGGGCGGAAGGCCACGAGGTCGAGGTCTTCGGGCCCGACCGCTTTCGCACCCTGCCCTGTCCGACCTATCCGGAGATCCGTCTCTCCCTGTTTCCCTCGGCGCGCCTCAGCCACATGCTGAAGCTGTTCGCGCCCGATGCCATCCATCTCGTGACGGAGGGTCCGCTCGGCTGGGCCGCGCGCGCCTTCTGCCGGCGTCGCGGAATTCCCTTCACCACCGCCTATCACACGCGCTTCCCCGAATATGTCCGCGCCCGCATCCTCGCGCCGCTTTCGTGGAGCTATGCCTTCGTCCGCCGCTTCCATGCGCCGTCGGCGGCCGTGCTGGTCGTGTCGCCGGCGATCCGCGACGAGCTCGCGGCGCGTGGCTTCCGCAATCTCGTGCCATGGTCGCGCGGCGTCGACATCGCCGCCTTCCGACCGCAGCCACGCGAACAGCTCGAGGACCCGCGGCCGATCTGGCTGTACGCCGGCCGCGTCGCCATCGAAAAGAACATCAAGGCCTTTCTCGATCTCGACCTGCCGGGCAGCAAGTGGGTGGTGGGCGGCGGCCCGCAGCTCAAGTCGCTGCAGAGGCGCTATCCGGATGTCCACTTCTTCGGCTCGGTGGACACCGAGGAGCTGTCGTATCGCTATGCGCAGGCCGATTGTTTCGTCTTTCCCAGCCTCACCGACACGTTCGGCCTGGTGATGGTCGAGGCCCTGGCCTCGGGCGTGCCGGTCGCCGGATATCCCGTACCGGGGCCGCTCGACGTGATCACCGACCCGAAGGTGGGCGCCGTCGACCCCGATCTGCGCACCGCCTGCCTCGCCGCCGTGTCGCTCGATGCGGTGGATTGCCGCCGCCATGCCGAAACCTTCACCTGGGAGAAGTGCGCGCGGCAGTTCCTCGAAACGCTGCAGCCCATTCCCCGCGGTCACTGGCAGAAGCTGCGCCACCGGGTCGTGCCCGACGCCGCCTCATCCTAGCCACCTTTCCGCCGCGTCATTCGGGTTGCGGGTCCGCCCGTGGGAGGGTAATTGCGGCGTCCGCATCGCAAGGGCAGACCGGCATGGCTATCCAGTATTTCGCCAAGGTGACCGCTTCCGACCACGAGACGCTGCAGCGCATCGTGAAGCATTATCCGCTCAGCTCCTATGCCGACTGGCATCTGAAGGAAATGAGCCGCATGTCCGATTGGCGCAGCCGCCGTCACGCCATCAAGATGGTGCCCGTGACACCGGAAGAGTTCGAGGCCTACTGCAAGGAGAGGGGTGTCCCGAGCGACATCATCACCTTCAAGGCGTTCGTCTGCGAGAAGGGCGGCGGCTGATCCTCGGGACGTACTCCGGCTAGGGAACACCGCCCGCCGGTTCGCCGGCCGCGATCCAGGCCTGATAGAGCTTCTTCGTCTCGTCGTTCGGCGGATAGGTGCCGGTGATCGGATGGCCCTGTCCGACGCGGATGGCGACGAACTTCTCCAGCCGCTCCTGCTCGAAGGAATCGCGCGCGACCTCGTCGGCAAGGTGCCGCGGCACGACGATGGCGCCGTCCTCGTCGGCCACGATCACGTCGCCAGGATAGACCGGCACGCCCCGGATGCCGACCGGCACCTGCACCTCGACCGGCCGAAGATTGGCCATGCTGGGCGGCGCGGCGGCCGCGGCGCAATAGACCGGGAAGTCGAATTTGCCGATGACGGGAGAGTCGCGCATCGCCCCGTCGCTCAGCACGCCCGCCAACCCACGCACCTTGAGGCGCAGCGCCAGGATGTCGCCCAGCGTACCGGAGCGCGTGTTGCCCTCGGTCCCGATCACCAGCACCGAGCCCGCCGGCGATTCCTCGATCGCCGTGCGCTGCGCATTCGGCGGATCGCTGGGGCTCGGCGCCTTGTCGATATCCTCGCGGCTCGGAATGTAGCGCAGCGTATAGGCCGGCCCGACGATCCGCGCCGCCGCCGGATTGAGCGGCTTCACCCCGTTTACCGCGACATTGCGAAACCCGCGCTTCAACATCTGCATCGAGACGGTAGCGGTACTCGCATACATGAAGTTCCTGATCGTCTCGGCCGACAGCGGTTCGCTGTTGCTCACGGTGCTTCTCCCCTCACTGTGTCATCCCGAGCGTAGCGAGGGATCCTTCTCTTGAATCCAGAAGATCAAGGATCCCTCGCTACGCTCGGGATGACAGTTTTCATTTCATCAAGGCTCGCGCGTCAGAGCAACGACCCTTGATTGCCGGTGCCGTCGTCGCGACGACGCGGTGAGGCGGGCTGCGGCGCAACCGGCTTCGGCGCACCGGCGCCGTCGGTCACGCGCGCGCCTACATGGCCGTCGCTGAACTGGATTGTGATCGTCTGGCCGGTGCTGGTGCTGGCGGCGGCAAGGACCGGCTGGGCATCCTGGTCGCGGACCAGGGCGAAGCCGCGGTTCAGGACGGAGTGGAAGGAATAGCTCTCCAGCAGCTTCGCGGCCTGGTCGACCTGGCGCTGGCCGTTCACGAGAAGATCGTTGCCGTGGCGCTTCAATCGATCGCCGAGTTGGTCCAGCCGGTCGAAGGCGCGCGCGTACTTCTGCAGAGCGTCGCTCTTGAAGCGGTCGACGGCGCGCGTCAGCGCACGGCCTTCGGCGACCAGCGCCTGTTCCTTGGCGGCGATCACCGCCTGCGGGCTAACGAGACGCGCGGCCGAGAGTTGATGCGCGCGCCGCTCGACGAGCTGGCGGGTCGCCAGCGCGAGACGCTCGCCGCTGACATCGACCCGCTGCTGGCGTTCCTCGATCAGACGACGCGGATCGCCCAGCCCGCGCGCCAGGCCGGCCAGTTCCATCGCCCGTTCGCGCAGCAGGCGCGTCATGCCGCCGACCAGGCGCTTGGCATAGTCGAGCGTCTCGGTCATCAGGTCGGCCCGCACCGGCACCGCCATCTCGGCGGCCGCGGTCGGCGTCGGCGCGCGGCGGTCCGAGGCGAAGTCGATCAGGGTCGTGTCGGTCTCGTGGCCGACCGCGGAGATCAGCGGGATTTCGGAATTCGCGGCGGCGCGCACCACGATCTCCTCGTTGAAGGCCCACAGGTCTTCCAGCGAGCCGCCGCCGCGCGCCACGATCAGCACGTCGGGCCGCGGCACTTTCCCATCCACGGCGAGACGGTTGAAGCCCGCGATGGCCGCAGCCACCTCGCCCGCCGCCTTCTCGCCCTGCACGGAGACCGGCCAGACCAGCACGTGGCAGGGGAAGCGATCGCCGAGGCGATGCAGGATGTCCCGGATCACCGCGCCGGATGGCGAGGTCACGACGCCCACCACTTGCGGCAGATAGGGCAGCGCGCGCTTGCGCTCCGGGTCGAACAGCCCCTCGGCCTGCAGCTTCTTGCGCCGGTCCTCAAGCAGCTTGAGCAGCGCGCCCTCGCCCGCCAGTTCCAGCCGGTCGACGATGATCTGGTAGCGCGAGGAGCCGGCATAGGTCGTGAGCTTGCCGGTGGCGATGACCTCCAGCCCCTCCTCGATCCGGATGCCGAGCCGCGGGATCGTGCCCTTCCAGCAGACGCCGTCGATCACCGCGTTCTCGTCCTTCAGGCGGAAGTAGCAGTGGCCCGAGCGCGGGAAGGACGGCTGGCTGATCTCACCGCGCACGCGCACCCGCGGGAAGGCGGTCTCGATCTCGCGCTTGAGGGCAAAGGAAAGCTCGGAAACCGAGAATTCCGGGACGTTGCCAAGTGTGGGGCTGGGGGGAGCCGGAGAGTCGAAATCATCCATACGGCACTGAACCTAGCCGCTTGTGCCCACGGCGCAAACTGTGGTCAAAGCCTCGCCATGCGAATCCTCGTGGTAGGCGGCGGCGGCCGCGAACATGCCTTGTGCTGGGCGATTTCGGGCTCGCCCCTCTGCACCAAGCTCTACTGCGCGCCCGGCAATGCCGGCATCGCCCAGGTCGCCGAATGCATCGACGACGTCGGCGCCGAGGACATCCCCGGCCAGGTGGCGCTGGCCCGGCGCCTGAAGATCGATTTCGTGGTGATCGCGCCCGACGCGCCGCTGGTCGCCGGCATGGCCGACGCCTTTGCCGACGCCGGCATCAAGGCCTGGGGTCCGAGCAAGGCCGCCGCCCGCCTCGAAGGTTCCAAGAGCTTCACCAAGGAACTCTGCCGCGCCAACGACATCCCGACGGCAGCCTACGAGCGCTTCACCGAGGTGGCACCGGCCGAGGCCTACATAAAGGCGCAGGGCGTGCCGATCGTGATCAAGGCCGACGGTCTCGCCGCCGGCAAGGGCGTGATCATCGCCGAGACGATCGACCAGGCGGTCGAAGCGGTGCGCGACATGCTCTCGGGCAACCGCTTCGGTGCCGCCGGCGCTTCGGTGGTGATCGAGGAATTCATGCAGGGCGAGGAGGCGAGCTTCTTCGCCCTGACCGACGGCGAGCATGTCCTGCCGCTGGTCGCTGCGCAGGACCACAAGCGCGCCTTCGACGGCGACACGGGTCCGAACACCGGTGGCATGGGCGCCTACTCGCCCGCGCCGATCTTCGATGCCGCCATGCAGCAGCGCACGATGGACGAGATCGTGCTGCCGACCGTGCGGGCGCTCGCCCGCGCCGGTACGCCGTTCAAGGGCGTGCTCTATGCCGGCCTGATGATCGACGCCAAGGGGCCGCGGCTGGTCGAATACAATTGCCGCTTCGGCGATCCCGAGACGCAGGTGCTGATGATGCGCCTCAAGTCGGACCTCGTGCCGGCCCTGCTGGCGAGCGCCGAGGGCGGGCTGAAGCATCTCGACCTGCGCTGGTCGCCCGACGCCGCCATCACCGTGATCATGGCGACCAGGGGCTATCCCGATTCCTACCCCAAGGGCAGCGAGATCCGCGGCCTCGCCGAGGCCGCCAGGGTCGAGGGCGTGCAGATCTTCCACGCCGGCACCAAGGCCGGCCCCGACGGCAAGATCCTGGCCAATGGCGGCCGCGTCCTGAACGTCAGCGCCATGGGCCGGACCGTCGAGGAAGCCCGCGCCCGGGCCTACCGCGCCGTGGACCTGATCGACTGGCCCGAGGGCTTCTACCGCAAGGACATCGCCTGGCGGGCACTCAAGGCCTGATCTTTCATATTCCTCTCCCCCGATAGGGGGAGAGGAGTTTGAAAGGCTGGCATGCGCCGCCCCGGGCAGACGCGGCGGGAAAGATGCTTTAGTTTCAAGCCCATGCCTGACGCCCTCTCCGAATCCCAGCGCCTGCTGGCGCAGCTCCGCTTTCCCTGTGGTGACGTACCCGAGCCCGGCGACATCAAGAATGTCGCCCCCGGCATCCACTGGCTGCGCATGCCGCTGCCCTTCCAGCTCAACCACATCAACCTGTGGCTGATCGAGGAGAAGGACGGCTGGACGATCGTCGACACCGGCATCAATTCGCAGGACACACGAACGCTCTGGGAAAAGATCTTCGTCGAGAAGCTCCAGGGCAAACCGGTGGTGCGCGTCATCGGCACGCATCTCCATCCCGACCATATCGGCCTCGCCGGCTGGCTGTGCGAGAAGTGGAATGCCCCGCTCTACATGACGCTGGGCGAGTACATGAGCGCGCAGGCCGCCCGCAACGATTTCGTCGAGAGCGAGGAGACGCGCGCCGCGCATGTCGCGCGCAACGGCGTGCCGCCCGACCGCATCGCCAACTTCCATCGCCACAAGGGCGGCTATGCCAAGGGCGTGGTGCCGCTGCCGACTGCTTTCCGGCGCATGATCCATGCGCATCCCATCACCATCGGCGGCCATCGCTGGGACGTCATCGTCGGCCGCGGCCACGCGCCCGAGCATGCCTCGCTCTGGTGCCCTGAGCTCAACGTGATGATCGCGGGCGACCAGGTGCTGCCCAAGATCAGCACCAATGTCGGCGTCTGGCCCAACGAGCCGCTGGCCGACGCGCTCACCTGGTTCCTCGACGGCTTCTCGCGCTTCCGCCGCCTGCCGGCCGACGCGCTGGTCCTGCCGAGCCACGGCTTTCCCTTCATCGGCCTGCACACGCGCCTCGACCAGCTCGTGGCCCATCACGATGCACGACTGAACGACATGGAACTGGCGATCGCCCGCAGGGGCGCGACGGGCGCGACCGCCTGGGACATGGTCCCGGTGCTGTTCCCGCGCCACCTCGACAACAACCAGATCGTCTTCGCCTTCGGCGAGACGCTGGCGCACCTGCATTGCCTCGAGACTCGCGCGCGCGTGAAGCGCGTCGTGGTCGACGGCGTCCATCGCTTCGTGGCCCTGGCCGACCTGAACACCCTGCCGCCCGCCGACGATTCAGACGGCGTGGTCATGGACATCGGTCAGACCTGACGAAGGCCAGACAGTCACTCGATGCGCGTCGACCTTTTCGATTTTGCGCTGCCGGACGATCTGATCGCCCAGCGGCCCGTCTCCCCGCGCGACTCCGCGCGCCTGCTCGACGTCACAGGCGAAGCGCTGCATGACCGCACCGTGCGGTCCTTGCCCGGCCTGCTGCGCCGCGGCGATCTCCTCGTCTTCAACGACACCAAGGTCATCCCGGCACGTCTCAAGGGCGTGCGACCGGGCAATGGCCTGCGCCAGGACGTGGCGGTCGAGGCGCTGCTGATCCGCGACCTCGGCGAGCGGCGCTGGCGGTCCTTCATGCGGCCTGGCAAGCGGTTGCGTCCCGGCGATACGCTGGTCTTTGCGGACCTCGGAGCCACGGTCCGATCCAAGGAAGAGGATGGCTCCGTCGTTCTGGAATTCGACCGTGAGGGTCACGCCTTTCTCACAGCGCTCGAGCAGGAAGGCGCGGTACCCCTGCCACCCTACATCCGCGGCGGCACCGCCGACGCGCAGGACCGGAAGGATTACCAGACGCTGTTCGCCAGGCACGATGGCTCCGTCGCCGCCCCCACCGCAGGCCTGCATTTCACGCCCGAGCTGATGGCGGCGCTCGCCGACAGCGGCATCACCACGGCGGGCGTCACGCTGCATGTCGGCGCGGGCACCTTCCAGCCGGTGCGCGTGGACGACACCGACACCCATACGATGCATGCCGAATGGGGCGAGGTTTCCCCGGCCACGGCGCGCGCGGTCGAGGCGACACGCATCCTGGGCGGCCGCGTCGTGTCGATAGGCACGACGTCTCTGCGGCTACTGGAAGCGGTGGCCCGTCTGCATGACGGCGCGATCAAGCCGTGGAGCGGCGAGACCGACATCTTCATCACGCCGGGCTTCCGGTTCCGCGCCGTCGACCTGCTGCTGACCAACTTCCACCTGCCGCGCTCGACCCTGTTCATGCTGGTTTCCGCCTTTGCCGGCCTGGAGCGCATGAAGCAGGCCTATGCCCATGCCATCGAGAAGCGATACCGCTTCTATTCCTATGGCGATTGTTGTCTGTTGCGCCGATGAGCCTTTCCTACGAATTGCTGGGCAGCGACGGCGCCGCCCGTCGCGGCCGGATCACCACCGCCCACGGCACGATCGAGACGCCTGCCTTCATGCCCGTCGGCACGGCGGGCACCGTGAAGGCGATGCTGCCGCAGTCGGTCGCCGAGACCGGCGCGGAGATCGTGCTGGGCAACACCTTCCACCTGATGCTGCGGCCGGGCGCCGAGCGCGTCGCTGCGCTTGGCGGACTGCACAAGTTCATGAACTGGCCGGGCCCGATCCTGACCGACTCCGGCGGCTTCCAGGTGATGTCGCTCAAGGAGCTGCGCAAGCTCGATCCCGACGGCGTGACGTTCCGCTCGCCCAAGGACGGCTCGCAGCACCGGCTGACGCCGGAAAGCTCGATCGAGATCCAGCGCCTGCTCGATGCCGACATCACCATGTCGTTCGACGAGTGCACGAGCTGGCCGGCCGAGGAGCCGGAAGCCGCCTTCTCGATGCGGCTCTCCATGAAATGGGCCGAGCGCGGGCGGCGCGCCTTCGTCAAGCGCCCGGGCTACGGCCTGTTCGGCATCGTGCAGGGCAGCGTCTTCCCCGAACTGCGCGCGGAGAGTGCGAAGGCGCTGATCGATATCGGCTTCGACGGCTACGCCGTGGGCGGCCTCGCCGTCGGCGAGGGCCAGGAGCTGATGTTCGGGACCCTCGACTACACGGTCCCGATGCTGCCGGCCAACCGGCCGCGCTACCTGATGGGCGTCGGCCGGCCGGGTGACATCGTGGGCGCGGTGAAGCGCGGCATCGACATGTTCGACTGCGTGATGCCGACGCGGTCGGGCCGCACGGCGCAGGGCTTCACGCGGCGTGGCGAGATCAACCTGCGCAACGCGCGCCACCGCGACGATCCGCGGCCGATCGACGAGCACTGCGCCTGCCCGGCCTGCACGCATCACAGCCGCGCCTACCTGCATCACCTCATCCGCGCCGACGAGATCCTGGGCGCGATGCTGCTCACCTGGCACAACCTTCAATATTATCAGGACGTGATGCGCGGCCTGCGCGGCGCCATCGAAAGCAAGACCCTGGACACCTGGATCGCGTCGTTCGAACGCGACCAGGCGCTGGGCGACATACCCCCAATTCAATAGCGGCACAGTGACGGAGCGTAACGGATGCCGAACGAGGCCCTGGTCGTGGTCGACGTGCAGAACGATTTCTGCGAAGGCGGCGCATTGGCCGTCGCCGGCGCCCATGCGGTCGTCCCGCTGGTCAACCGCCTGATCGGCCGCCACGACCATGTCGTGCTGACGCAGGACTGGCATCCTGCCGGCCACGCTTCCTTTGCCAGTTCATGGGAGGGCGCGGAGCCCTTCTCCAGTATGCGCTTTCCCTACGGCGAGCAGACGCTGTGGCCGGACCATTGCGTGCAGGGCACCCCCGGCGCGGACTTCCACCCCGAACTCAATGTCACCAAGGCGCAGATGATCGTGCGCAAGGGCTATCACACCGGCATCGATTCCTACTCGGCGTTCCGCGAGAACGACCGCATGACGCGCACCGGCCTCGACGGCTACCTGAAGGCGCGCGGCTTCACGAAGCTGGTCTTCTGCGGTCTCGCGCTCGACTACTGCGTCGCCTGGTCGGCGATCGACGCGCGCCAGGCGGGCTTCGACGTCGCCGTGGTGGTCGAGGCGACCGCCGCCATCGACCTCGACGACAGCCGCAAGCGCATGATGAGCGACATGCGCCGCGCGGGGATCAATCTGAACGCCACCGCATAAAGCTTTTTCATATTCCTCTCCCCCGTTAGGGGGAGAGGTTAGGTGAGGGGGTTACAGGCGGTGCGTCGCCCCCTCACCCAGCCTCTCCCCCTATCGGGGGAGAGGAGTCTGAATGAGACGTCAGTACGGCTCGACCTCAAACCCGCTCCAGCGCCAGCGCGATGCCCTGGCCGACGCCGATGCACATGGTGGCGAGCGCGCGCTTGCCGCCGGTGGCCTCGAGCTGGTTCAGCGCGGTGATCATCAGGCGTCCGCCCGAGGCGCCCAGCGGATGGCCGAGCGCAATCGCACCGCCATTGGGGTTCACCTGCTCGGCGTCGTCGCTGAGGCCGAGTTGGCGCAGCACGGCCAGCGCCTGGGCGGCGAACGCCTCGTTGAGTTCGATCGTGTCGAAATCGCCGATGGTCATGCCGAGCTTGGCCAGCAGCTTCTGAGTCGCCGGCACCGGGCCGATGCCCATGACGCGCGGCGGCACGCCGGCCGACACGGTGCCCAGGATGCGGGCGCGCGGCGTCAGGCCGTTGGCGCGGGCGGCGGCTTCCGAGGCGATGATCATGGCGCAGGCGCCGTCGTTCAGGCCCGACGAGTTGCCGGCCGTCACCGAGCCGCCGTCGCGGAACGCCGCGGAAAGCTTGGACAGCGTCTCCATCGTGGTGTCGCCGCGCGGATGCTCGTCCTTCTCGACGATCACCTCGGTCTTGCCCTTCTTCACGCAGACCTTGACGATTTCCCTCTCGAAGAAGCCGCGGTCCTGGGCCGCCTTGCAGCGGCGCTGGCTGCGATAGGCGAAGGCATCCTGGTCGGTGCGGCTGATCTGGTGCTCGGTGGCGACGTTCTCGGCGGTCTGGCCCATCGGGTCGACGCCATAGGCCGCCTTCATGCGCGGATTGACGAAGCGCCAGCCCAGCACCGTGTCCTCGAGCTTCATCGACCGGTCGAAGGCGCCCTCGGGCTTGCCCATCACGTAGGGCGAGCGGGTCATGCCCTCGACGCCGCCAGCGATCATCAGGTCGGCTTCGCCCAGCTTCACGGCGCGAGCGGCGTGGCCGGCCGCTTCGAGGCCCGAGCCGCACAGGCGGTTCACGGTAGCGCCGGCCACCTCGACCGGCAGGCCGGCCAGCAGGCCCGCCATGCGCGCGACGTTGCGATTGTCCTCGCCGGCCTGGTTCACGCAGCCATAGATCACGTCGTCGACCGAGCCCCAGTCGACATTGGCATTGCGCTGCATCAGCGCCTTGATCGGATGGGCGGCGAGATCGTCGACCCTCATGGCACCCAGGCCGCCGTTGTAGCGGCCGACGGGGGTGCGGATTGCGTCGCAAATGAAGGCTTCGGTCATCTTGGGTACTCCCGGACTCAGCAAATCGTTGCTGTCGGGTTAGCACCGGCCACGGCCGCTTGCCAATGGCCCTGCCAATGCCCCTGGGGCAGAGGGGTTATGTGTCTTTAGACGGGGAGGCGGCTGCAGACGGCGTACTGGGCGTAGCCGCGATGGGGCCGTTCGAAGGTGTGGACCTCAATCCCGCCGGGCAGCCGCGCCAAGGCCGTCTCCAGCCCATCGCGAGGCCTGACGTGGAATGTCGCCAGCCAGCGGCGCAAGCCGCCGCGGAACCAGCGTGGCAGCCGCTCCTGGCCGCCGAAATCGACGATATGCAGCTCCCCGCCCGGCTTGAGCCAGAGCACCGACTGGGCGAGCGCCCTCTCCCATTCCGGGATCATCGACAGGGTGTAGGAGAAGAAGATGCGCGAGAAGGCCGGCACACCGAACAGAAGCGCCGGATCGAAGCGCGTGGCGTCGGCGTGGGCGAGGCGAATGCGTCCCGCGAGCCCTTCCCGTTCGACCCGCCGTCGCGCCGTGTCGAGCATCTCCCGCGAAAGATCGATGCCGAACAACGGCGCGGCGGGATGACGATGAGCCACGGCAATCAGGTTGCGCGCGGTGCCGCAGCCGATCTCCAGCACGCGGCCGCCGGCCGGCGGATCCAGGCCCTCGATCAGCCGGTCCCGCCCCAGCAGGTAGTACTTGCGGCTGAGATCATAGACGTGACGCTGGCGACGATAGATCCGGTCCATCAGGCCGGCATGGACGAGCGTTGCACTCACGGCTTCAGCACATAGAGATGGAAGCCGCCGTAGATCGCCGACCGGTCGCGCGCGGTGAAGGCGCGCGAGGCTTCGGCCTCGTAGTGCCACTGGTCGAGCAGCGCCGGCGCGACGCGGCCCGGCAGCAGCGAGGGCCCGGCGGCGGTGCGGAAGATCACGCGCGCGCCCGGCCGCGCGGTGCGCGTGATCTCGTTCCACAGCGCGTTGAGCTGGACGTCGGTCATCCAGTCCTGCGCGTCGAGCAGCACGTAACGGTCGCGAGAGGCGGCGGGGCTGGCGGCGAGATAGTCCGTCACCGAGCGGTTGAGTACCTCGACGCTCGCCGCGCCGCGGCGCACCGCAGGGAAGTTGCCCTCACGCAGATAGGGCGGCAGCGGACCGCTTGCGTCGGGCGCATAGGCGCGGCCGAACGCCTGCCAGGCGAAGTAGTTCTCGGAAAGGCTGAAGCCGCAGGCCAGCCGCTGGACCCGGTCGCGCAGGACGGAGCCCATGTCCCGGCTACCGGCCAGCGCCGCGTACTGCGCCGGCGGAATGCCGAGCCCGTAGAGCGAGAGGCGATTGGAGGTGACCCAACGCACCGCCGCCTTGTCGAACAGCGGCGCGAGCACGCTGTCGAAGTAGCGTCGCTGCCCGTCCAGGGTGCGCGCGACAAGCAGCTCGCGCAGGTCCACGCCATAGGCGCGGGCGGCGACATGGGCGAGGCCGATGAAGCGGCCGAGCACGCCGTGGCGATAGGCGTTGCGCGCGAAGATCGAGATGCGCCGACGCCCGCCCTGCTGCAGGCTGCGGCCTTCCCAGTAGGCGCGGCTCTCGGCATCGAGGTGCGGCGCGATCTCCCGATCGTAGGCACGTGGGTTGGCGCCTGAGTCTGCGGCGCCGAAGAAGCGGTAATAGTCCGACCAGGATGGCAACCGCTGCGCCGCCGTGAGCTTCAGCCGATTCAGCGCGACATGGGCACGACTGAGATCGACGGCGGTGATGCGAGCCGGACTTGCGGTGAGATAGGACAGGACGTTGCAGCCGCCCGACGCGATCGCGACGACATGGCAGTCCGGCGTCAGCGCCATCGCGTCCATGTCGATCTCGGGATCTTCCCAGATCTGGGCGTAGACCAGGCCCCTGAACAACCGCTCGAACAGCTTCTCCAGCAGCCCCTCGCGGGACATGACCTTGTGGCGGCGCACCGCCTGCTTCAGCAGCGAATGACTCTCGGCCCGCGGATAGATCAACCCATCGACTCCGGCTTTACATCGACGAGCCGAGGCTAGTCCCGGTCGGTGCCAGTTTGATGACGACGGCCTGTGAACACTCGACTTGACGGGATTACCGGTTAGGTAGAAGGATCGGAGTCCATGAGCGCCCCAGGTTTCGCTTTGTTCGACACGCCGATCGGCATCTGCGCCATCGCCTGGAGCGGTCGCGGCATCACCGGCCTGCAGCTTCCCGAGCCGACGCCGGTCGCGACGCGCGCCCGCGTGAAGCGGCGCTGGCCCGACGCAGTCGAGGCCGCGTCGGTGCCGGCCGGCGTGCAGCGCGCGCTCGACCGCGTGCAGGCGCTGCTGGCGGGCGGCACCGTCGATCTCGCTGACATCCCGCTCGACCTCGAGGCCGCGCCCGAGTTCCACCGCAAGGTCTACGAGGTGGCACGCACGATCCCGCCCGGCCACACCATGACCTATGGCGAGATCGCGAGGCGCCTGGGCGTGCCGCACGAATCGCGCGAGGTCGGCCAGGCGCTGGGCAAGAACCCGGTCGCCATCATCGTACCCTGCCATCGCGTGCTGGGTGCCGACGGCAAGATGGGCGGCTTCTCGGCCAATGGCGGCGTCTCGACCAAGCGGCGCATGCTGGAGATCGAGGGTGCGCCCGAAGTCGGCGCGGGTCCCCTCTTCGCGGCCCGATGACGGGATTTCCGTTCAAGCCGGCAAAAGCCGTCGCGCATCTCAAGGAAGCCGACCCGGCGCTGGCGGCAATCATCGAAGCCGTCGGCCCGTTCCGCATGCAGCTCAAGGTCTCGCGCAGCCTGTTCGGCTCGTTGGCCGAAGCCATCGTCTACCAGCAGCTTTCCAACAAGGCGGCCGCTACGATCTACGGCCGGGTCGAGGCGCTCTATCCCAGGGCGACCGATGGCTTCACGCCGCGCCACATTCTGAAGACGCCGGACGAGCATCTGCGCGGCTGCGGCCTGTCGCGCGCCAAGGTGCTGGCGGTGCAGGACCTCGCGCGCCGCGTCGACAGCGGCGAACTGCCGACGCTCGACGAGGCACATGGGATTGCCGACGCCGAACTGATCGAGCGTCTCGTGAAGGTGCGCGGCATCGGGCGCTGGAGCGCCGAGATGTTCATGATGTTCCGGCTGGGCCGCCCCGACATCCTGCCGCTCGACGACTACAGCCTGCGCAAGGCCTATGCGAAAGCGTTCAGGAAACGTGCGCTGCCGTCGCCGAAGGCGCTGGAGAAAGCCGGCGAGAAGTGGCGCCCCTATCGCACGGTCGCCAGCTGGTATCTGTGGCGCGTGCTGGATCAGCCGCCCGCGTGACTACACTTTCAAACTCCTCTCCCCCGCTAGGGGGAGAGGAACATGAAGATGCAAACCATGAAACGACGGATCAAATTTCTGGTAAAGGCACGTTCATGTGCCGCCACTGGAGTGACACGTTTGCTGTGACATAATCCAGGCATGGCCCTACCGTTCTCCGATACCGTCGACCGTACCCTCGAACGTCTTCGCACCGCCTTCGTCGATACCGCGCGCGGCGCGCGTGAAGCCGTCGGCGCGCCGCTGCGGCCGGATCTTCCCGATGACGACGTTCCGCGGCTCAAGGGCCGCATCGACGCCTGCCTCGAAGGCAAGGGCGGCGAGACGGCACGGCGCGGGCGCGCGGCCGAGCTGGGACAGGCCTACCTCTCGCTGTCGCCGGCCGGGCGCAAAAAATTCCTGCTGACCCTGGCGCGCGACTATGGCCTGCCGCGTGAGGCCGCGCTGAAGACCGTCGAGAAATGGCGCGCCAGCAAGGAACCGGCGCGGGCGCTGCGCCGGGAGCTGGAATCGCCGGCGGTGCGGCTGCTGCGCGAATTCGTCGGCGTGCCGCAGGGCGTGAAATTCGTGGTCGACCTGCGCGCCGAGCTGCTGGCGCTGGGCAAGAGCGATGCCGCCGCCAAGGCGCTGAGCGAGGACCTGCGCTCACTGCTCGGCGCCTGGTTCGACGTGGCCTTCCTCGATCTCGTGCGCATCGACTGGCGCTCGCCGGCCTCGCTGCTGGAAAAGCTCGTCACCTACGAGGCGGTCCATGCGATCCGCTCGTGGCGCGACCTCAAGAACCGGCTCGATTCGGACCGCCGTTGCTTTGCCTTCTTCCATCCTCGCATGCCCGACGAGCCGCTGATCTTCGTCGAGGTGGCGCTGGTCGACGGCATGGCGGGTAACGTGCAGCGCCTGCTCGACGCACGCGACGAGACGCACGATCCCAAGCGCGCCAACACCGCGATCTTCTACTCGATCTCGAACTGCCAGCAGGGCCTCGCCGGCATCAGCTTCGGCAACTTCCTGATCAAGCGCGTCGCCGATCAGCTTTCTCGCGACCTGCCCAACATCAAGGACTTCGCCACCCTCTCGCCGATCCCCGGCCTGCGCCAGCATGTCGAGCATCGGGCGAAAACCGAGGGCGATGCGATGCTTACCCAGAGCGAGATCGCCTCGCTGGGACCGGTGACGGATGAAGCCTACGGCACCGCCGCCGTCCTCAAGCTGCTGGCGAGGCCGAACTGGTGGGAGGTGCCGGCGATCGACAAGGCACTGCGCCCGATCCTGACGCGCCTCGCCGCCGTCTACCTCACTGCCACCGACAAGGGCCGCGCGCTCGACCGGGTGGCGCACTTCCATCTCGGCAACGGCGCCATCGTCGAGCGGCTGAACTGGCTGGGCGACACCAGCGCCAACGGCTTCAAGCAGTCCTACGCGATGATGGTGAACTACCGCTACAAGCTGTCCGACGTCGACGCCAACCACGAGGCCTACGCCACTGGCAAGGTCGTCGCCAGCCGCGAAGTGCGGGCGCAGACGAAGGGGTAGTTGCCGGGGGCGCGCCACTCCAGTGGCGCGTTCAGGATCAACGAAAAGACGCGCCACGGGAGTGGCGCGCGCCCGGCGTACCTACTTGTTCAGATACTCGAGCTTGAGGCCCGGACGCGGCCATTCGAAGCTGACCAGCTTGCCGGTCATCGAAAGAGTGGCATAGGCCGTGCGCAGGTCCTTGCCGCCGAAGCATACGTTGGTGACCATCGGGTCCGGCAACTTGTGTTGCGTCACCGACTGGCCGTCGGGCGAGATGTCGGAGACGGCGCCGGTGATCAGGGTCGCGACGCAGATGTGCCCGGCCGAATCGACGGCCAGCGAGTCGAACATCTGGTAGCCGCCGAGGCCCGTGACGACGCGGCCCTTCTCGCCCCGATAGGCGCCGTTGGCGTCCTTGATGGTGCCGGGCGCCGACAGATCGAAGGCCCAGAGGCGGGCCGTCGGCGTCTCGACGACATAGAGCGTCTTGCCGTCGGGCGAGAGGCCGCAGCCGTTGGGGCGCTCCAGCGGAAACACCTTCTGCTCGATCTTCGAGCCGTCGGCCTTGGCGTAGTAGACGGCGCCGCGATCGTTGTCGTATTCGCGCGTCTTGCCGAGGTCGGTGAACCAGAAACCGCCGGCATCGTCGAATACCAGGTCGTTCGGCCCGTTCAGCTTGCGGCCATCGCAGCTGTCGTAGAGCGTCTCGAACTTGCCGGTCTCGGGATCGACCACCTGGATCGAGCCGCCCTTGTAAGAGGCGGGCTGCGTGCCCGGGAACAGGCGGCCGTCGGGCCGCTCGATCCAGTTGAAGCCGCCATTGTTGGTCACGTAGATCTTGCCGCCGGGCCCCATCGCCGCGCCGTTCGGGCCGCCGCCCAGCTTCGCGACGATGTGCTGCTTGCCGTCCGGCGTGACGCGGGTGAGCGTCTCGCGCGCGATCTCGACCAGGATGACCGAGCCGTCCGGCATGGCCACCGGCCCCTCCGGGAACTTGAGGCCCGAGGTGATCTCCTTGAACGGCGTCGTCATGGCGTTTCTCCCGTTGTTCTTACTTGCCCTTGAATTCGGGCTTGCGCTTGGCGAGGAAGGCCGCGACGCCTTCCTTGAAATCCTCGCTCTTGCCCAGCTCGCGCTGGAAGTCGCGTTCGACGTCGAGCTGCTCGGAGAGCGTGTTGCCGCTGGCGCGGTTCATCGCCTCCTTGATGCGCGCGAGCGACATCGTGGGTCCATCCGCGAGGCGGCGCGCGAGATCGCCGGCCGTCTTCATCAGCTCGGCATCCTCGACCACGTCCCAGATCAGGCCCCAATCCTTGGCCTGCTGCGCGCTGATCTGCGGCGCCAGCATCGCCAGCGCCCGCGCCCGCTGCTCGCCCACGAGGCGCGGCAGGAACCAGGTGCTGCCGCCGTCGGGCAACAGGCCGATGCGGGCGAAGGCCTGCAGGAACGAGGCCGACTTGCCCGCGACGGCGATGTCGGAGGCGAGCGCGAAGCTCATGCCGACACCGGCCGCCGGGCCGTTCACCGCCGCCACGATCGGCTTGGGCACGCTGCGCATCAGGCGGATCACGGGGTTGAAGAACTTGTCGAGCGCCTCGCCCGAGTCCGACGTGTTGCCTTTCGCGCGGTCGGGATCGGCGAGATCGGCGCCGGCGCAGAAGCCGCGGCCCGCGCCGGTCAGCAGGACGGCGCGCACCGACGTGTCGGCGGCCAGTTCTTCCCAGCACTGCTTCAGCTCGCCGATCATCTTGCGCGACACGGCATTGAGCCGGTCCGGCGCATTCAGCGTCAGCGTGGCGAGGCCGTTATCCTTCGCGATCTGGATCTTCTCGTAGGTCATCTGGTTCTCGTCTCTCAACGTCCGGTGAAATTGGGTGCGCGCTTGGCGAGGAAGGCCGCGACGCCTTCCTTGAAGTCCTCGCTCTTGCCGAGTTCGCGCTGATGGTCGCGCTCGAGGTCGAGCTGCTGGTCGAGCGTGTTGGTGGCGGCCGCGTTGATGGCGCCCTTGATCGCGGCATAGGAGCGGGTCGGGCCGGTCGCGAGCCTGGCGGCGATCTTGCCGGCCTCGTCCATCAGGGTGGCATCGTCGACCACCTGCCAAACCATGCCCATGCGCGCGGCCTCCTCGGCCGGCACGGAAGTGCCCAGCATCGCCAGCGCCCGGGCGCGGGCGTCCCCCACCGTGTGCGGCAGGAACCAGGTGCCGCCGAGGTCGGGGATCAGCGAGATGCGCACGAAGGCCTGGTCGAAGCGGGCTGACCGCGCGGCGATCACGATATCGCAGGCCAGCGCGAGATTGGCGCCGCCGCCCGCCGCCACGCCGTTCACTGCGGCGACGATCGGCTTGGGGAGATCGCGCATGGCGCGGATCATGGGATTGAAGATGCGGTCCATCGCGGCGCCGACGTCGCGCGGGCCGGACGCGCCCGCATCGCCGGGACCGCCGCCCGCCAGGTCGGCGCCGGCGCAGAAGCCGCGGCCAGTGCCGGTCAGCAGCACGCAGCGCACGGAATCGTCCTCGCGGGCGCGCTTCAGCTCGGCATTCATGGCGTCGATCAGCGCATGGCTCATCGCGTTCAGCCGCTGCGGGCGGTTGAGCGTCAGGGTCAGGACGCCGCCGGCGAGGGCGGCCAATACGGGCGTTTCTTCCATGGCGGGCAGACTGGCATGGCGGAATTTGCCGCGCCATCCGGTCGCGTCGCATCGCGGCACTCCCTACCGTATCCCAGACCCATGGCCACGATCCTGATCCTGGTCGGCACCGAGTCGGGCAATGCCCAGATGGTGGCCGACGCGCTGCAACCCGTCCTGGCTGGAGCCGGGCACGCCGTCGACGTCACCGACAAGGCCGCGACCGCCGCCGACCTGCAGGCGCACGACGTGCTCCTTGTGGTCTGCGCCACCCACGGTTCCGGCGACATCCCGACCAACATCCTGCCGCTGGTCGAGGCCCTGCACCGCGACAGGCCCGACCTGTCGGGCCATCGCTACGGCGTCATCGCCCTGGGCGACATGACCTACCAGGACACGTTCTGCGGTGGCGGCAAGAAGGTCGACGAGGCGCTCGAACGCTGCGGCGCGAAGCGGGTCGGCGACCGCCTGGAGGTCGATGCCTCCGAACAGCCTCTGCCGGACGAGGAAGCCCTCACCTGGATCGAAGGCTGGAAGACGAAGGTCTGATCATTTCAGACTCCTCTCCCCCGGTAGGGGGAGAGGAACATGAGATGAAGATCGTCAATCCGGCAGCGTGAAGATCTCGACCGGTTCGCGGACGCCGCGCAGGCGGTGTTTGCCCAGCGACTTCATCGGGCTCGGGCAGTTCTCGTTGAACTCGGCGGAGGCACAGACGCGGACGCCCAGCGCCTTGGTGAGGCCTTCCAGCCGCGACGCGCGGTTGACGGCGGAGCCGATGACGGTGAAGTCGAGCCGGTCCTCCGTGCCGATGTTGCCGAAGGTCACCGTGCCGACATGGAGCCCGATGCCGAACCTGATCGGCTCGGCGCCCCCCGTGGCGCGCGCCTCGTTGGCGGCCTCGGCATCGTCGATGAGCTGCCGCGCCGCCTCGAGCGCGGCGGCCGTCACCATCGGCATGAACAGCGCGTCCTCGGCCGGGAAGTAGGCCATCACGCCGTCGCCGATGAATTTCAGGATCTCGCCGCCATGCTTGGCCAGCGCATCGCCGACGAGCTGGAAGTAGTTGTTCAGCAGCTCCAGCACGTGGTCGGGCGGCAGGCGCTCGTTGAGGCCGGTGAAATCGCGCAGGTCGGAGAACCACAGCACCGCGCGGATCTCCTCGCCGTCGCCGCGCCGGATCATGCCGTTCAGGATGCGCTGGCCGACCTGGCGGCCCAGATAGGTCTCCGCCACGGTCTGGGCGACGCTCTCCTCGATGTGCATCTCGGTGACCGCACCCATCATGTCCACGAGCCGCGTCAGGTCGTCGATGTCGGCGTCGCTGAAGCCTTCCTTGCGGTCGGTGGCGAAGGCCACAACTGGCAGCGGTCCGTCGCGGCGGATGCGCATCGGCAGCGAGAAATAGTCGGTGCCGCCGCCGTCCCTGACATCGTGCAGCACCTCGTGATGCCGCTCGGTCAGGCTGTCGAGCCGGTAGCGCACGGGTGCCCCGCCCTCCCGCACCTCCTGGAGGGGGCTGCCGATATAGGCGGGGGTGAACTGCACACCGTAGGCCCGCGCGGTCGTTTCCACGGGCTGGCCCCGCCTCCATAGATAGCCCATCGCCTGGAGCTGCGGATGGACGAGCTGCAGGCCGATATACATGCGCCAGACCGGGATGCCCGCCTCGAACACGCGGCCCATCATCTGCTCGATGAAGGAGGCCGGCCGTTGAATGAGCCGGCCTTCCCGCAGCAGCCACTTCGCGACCGGCCCCAGCCGGTCGGCAGCCGGAGGCGCCTCGTTGCTCAGGAGCCGCTCACGACGGCCGCGACTTCCTCGCCGGAGGTGCGGAAGACGCGGCTGGCCGAGACGTCGGCGATCTTCTCGATATTGTCGGCCACGTCCTCGATGGTCGGCGCGCGACCGTCGATGCGCAGGCCCTCCGCCTCGCGATACTCGATGCGCGCGAAGGTGCCGGCGCCGGCACTCCAGATGTCGCCGGTGCGCTGGCACTGCTCGCTGCACAGGAAGGCGACCATCGGCGAGACGAACTCGGGCCTGAGCTTGGCCAGGGCCTCGGGCGTCATCAGGCTCTCGGTCATGCGCGTGGCGGCGATCGGCGCCAGCGCGTTCATCATGATGTTGTACTTCTGGCCCTCGAGCCTGAGCGCGTTCATGAAGCCCACGACGGCGAGCTTGGCGCCGCCATAGTTGGACTGGCCGAAGGTGCCGTAGATGCCCGAGTTCGAGGAGGTCACGACGATGCGGCCATAGGCCTTGGCGCGCAGAATCGGCCAGGCGGCATGGGTCACGTAGGCGGTGCCGAGGAAGTGGACCTTCACGACGAACTCGAAATCCTCGGTCGTCATGTTGTGGAAGGTCTTGTCGCGCAGGACGCCGGCATTGTTCACCACGATGTCGACCGTGCCGAAGGCATCGACGGCGGTCTTCACGATGTTGGCGGCGGTCGCGGCTTCGGCGACCGAGTCGTAATTGGCGACGGCCTGGCCACCCGCCGCCTTGATCTCGTCCACGACCTTGTCGGCCGCGGCATGACCGCCACCCTTGCCGTCGACCGCGCCGCCCGGATCGTTCACGACTACCTTGGCGCCACGGCTGGCCAGCAGGAGCGCATGCGCGCGGCCGAGCCCATTGCCCGCGCCGGTGACGATGGCGACGCGGTTGTCGAAGCGGATTGTCATTTCATTGTTCTCCTCAGACGCCCGATAAAATGTGTCATCCCGAGTGAAGCGAGGGATCCTTCCTCGAACCCAAGGATTCCTCGCTACGCTCGGAATGACACGGTTACTCTTTCTTGAGAATCACGACCGAGGCCACGGCCTCTTCCATGCCGATGACGCCGCCGCCGTTCTCGGCAAGCGCGACTTCGGCGCCCTTCACCTGACGGTCGCCGGCCTCGCCGCGCAGCTGCGTGGCGAGTTCGGCCAGCATCGACAGGCCGGTGGCGCCCACCGGATGGCCCTTGGAGACCAGGCCGCCCGACGTATTGACCGGGAGCTTGCCGCCGGGGCCGGTGGCGCCCGACTCGACGAACTTGCCGCCCTCGCCCTCGGGGCAGAAGCGCAGCATCTCGCACTGGTAGATCTCGCAGAAGCTGGTGGCGTCGTGGACTTCGGCGACGTCGATGTCCTCGGGCCCAATCCCCGCCATCTTATAGGCCTTGTCGGCGGCCGCCCGCGTCAGGCCCGGCTCGTCCAGATTGCGGTACATGCCGCCGGAGAAGCCGACTCCCGCGATCTTCACGGCCCGGTCCCGTACTTCCTTCGGCAGCCGGTCGAGATACTCCTTCGAGCAGAGCAGCGCCGCCGCTGCGCCGTCGCCAATCGGTGCGCACATCGCGCGGGTCAGCGGGAAGGACACGGGACGGTCCTCCAGCACCGACTGCGGCGTCATCTGGAAGCGGTACTGCGCCTTCTCGTTCAGCGCGCCGTAATTGTGGTTCTTGGCCGCACCGGCCGCGATCTGCGCCTGCGTCGTGCCGTACTTCCACATGTGCCACTTGGCCTGCATGGCATAGGTATCCATGAAGATGGTGCGGTCATCGCCCGGCTTGAACTCGGAGCCCACCATCTTGCCGACCCGGTTCATCTCCTCGACCAGCCGGTCGTGCTGGCTGGTGATGTAGCCCTGGTTGAAGAGACCGGCTGTGCGCTCGGGCGCCTCCGGGCTGAACAGCTTCTCGACGCCGAGGCAGAAGGACAGCTCATGCGTGCCCGCCAGCACGTCCTTCCAGGCGCCCATGAAGGCGGTCGAGGCGGTGGCGCAGGCATTCTCGACGTTGAACATCGGCACCCGCGCGGGGAACAGGCCCTCCTCCACGAGCGGCTGGAACAGCGCCTGGCCGCGGATCGAGTTCTGGCCCCAGAAGCCCATGCCGCAATTGCCCAGCCAGCCGGTCTCGATGTCCGTTCCCTTGTCCATGCCGGCATCGGCCAGGGTCCCCATATAGGCCTCGCGGGCGAGGTCGCCGAAGCTGAGGCCGGGGTGTTTCTTGAAGACGGTCGTGTAGGCGCCGATCATGTAGACGTCGCGCATGGGGCGGTTTCCTCAGGTTGGCTTTGGCCGCATTTGAGCGTATCCAAACGGCTTACGCTAGGAGAACGAACATGGCTGTAGCGGCCCAGGCGAGACCCCTCAACGTCGATGCCACGATCGCCGAGCTGAAGGCGCTGTACGGCGACCGGGTCAGCACCGCGCACGCCGTGCGCGAGCAGCACGGCAAGGACATTTCGTATCACGAAGCGCACCTGCCCGACGCCGTGGTGTTCGCCGAATCGACCGAGGAAGTGCAGCAGATCGTCCAGCTCTGCGCCCGCCACAAGACCCCGATCATCCCGTTCGGTACCGGCACCTCGCTGGAGGGCCATATCAGCGCCCCCAACGGCGGCATCTCGCTCGACGTCAGCCGCATGAACAAGATCCTGCAGGTCAACGAGGCCGACCTCGACGTGGTCGTGCAACCCGGCGTCACCCGCAAGCAGCTCAACGAATACCTGCGCGCGACCGGCCTGTTCTTCCCGATCGATCCCGGCGCCGACGCCTCGATCGGCGGCATGACCAGCACCCGCGCCTCGGGCACCAACGCCGTGCGCTACGGCACGATGCGCGAGAACGTGCTGTCGCTGCAGGTCGTGACACCCGACGGGCGGATCATGCAGCTCGGCCGCCGCTCGCGGAAATCGAGCGCGGGCTACGACCTGGTGAAGCTGTTCGTGGGCTCAGAGGGGACGCTGGGCGTCATCACTGAGATCACGCTACGCCTCTACGGCACACCGGAATCGATGGTCGCCGCGACTTGCGCCTTCGACAGTCTGGAGGGCGCGGTCAACACCGTGATCCAGACCATCCAGTCGGGCATCCCGGTGGCGCGCATCGAGCTGATGGACACCTACACCGTCGACACGGTGAACCAGTATTCCAAGCTCACGCTGCCGCAGAAGAACCTGCTGCTACTCGAGTTCCACGGCACCGAGGCCGGCACGAAGGAACAGGCCGAGATGGTGCAGGCCATCGCCGCCGAGCACGGCGGCGGCGACTTCGCCTGGACCAGCCAGGCCGAGGAGCGCAGCAGGATGTGGCAGGCCCGCCACGACGCGGCCTGGGCAGCCAAGGCCTACAAGCCGGGCTGGGGCATGTGGGCGACCGATGTCTGCGTGCCGATCAGCAAGCTCGCCGAGTGCATCCTCGAGACGCAGAAGGACATCCAGGCCAACGGCCTCTACGCCCCGATCGTCGGCCATGTCGGCGACGGCAACTTCCATCTCACCATGATGGTCGACCCCGACGACCCGACCTACCTGCCGCGAGCCGAAGGCCTCAACGACCGCATGATTGCCCGGGCGCAGAATCTCGGCGGCACCTGCACCGGCGAGCACGGCGTCGGCATCGGCAAGATCAAGTATCTCTACCAGGAGCACGGCGAGGCGATGTCGCTGATGCGCTCGATCAAGAAGGCGATCGACCCCGACAACATCATGAACCCGGGCAAGATCATCGGGCCGATCAATTGACAATATTCATTGCGTCGCGATGAACATTGTCATCCTGAGCGCAGCGAAGGATGCTTCGGTTACCGGAAAGAACCCTCGCTTCGCACGGGATGACAGCGCAAACAAAAAGGGCCGGCTTTCGCCGGCCCTTTGCTTTTTGAAGCGCCTTACTTGGCGACCTGGATCACGATCTCGACCTCGAGGCCGGGACGGCGATCAGATCAGGAAGTCGAACTTGGCCGGGTCCGCCGGTCCTGTCGCGGTGAAGCCGAAGCTCACGTCGGCGTCTGCATCGACCTTCCCGTTCCAGGCGGCGTTGCGGACCACATAGCCACTGGCATCGTGTGAAACGATCTCCGCATTCCATATGCTGGTGATCTCGCTCTGTGTCTCGATTTCGAGTTGCCAACCGGAGACGGCTCCCCCGTCGTTGTGGATGGTCACGGCCGCGTTAAAGCCGCCGCTCCACGAATCCACCACCTTCATCAGGGCCTCCAGATCGCCACTCGACGTGCCGTATGCCGTCGAATTGGTGACGGGCGGCGACGATGTCGATGCAAGCGCTGCATCGTCGTCGTTGATGGTGGCCGTTGCAGCGCCGCGTCCTATGGCGGCGCCATGAGCATCGGTCAGCGTGACCGTGAACTTCTCGTTGCCCTCGGCCAGCTTATCGCCGGCAATCGGCACCTGTATGACCTTACACTGCTCGCCCGCCGCGAAGGTGAGCGTGCCCGACTTTGCCGTATAGTCCGACCCCGCACTGGCCGTGTCGTTGGCGGTGCCG
This sequence comes from Reyranella humidisoli, assembly GCF_019039055.1. Lineage (NCBI taxonomy): Bacteria > Pseudomonadati > Pseudomonadota > Alphaproteobacteria > Hyphomicrobiales > Reyranellaceae > Reyranella > Reyranella humidisoli. Next base: position 2,437,328 of record NZ_JAHOPB010000001.1, on the reverse strand, counting down.
TACTGGACCGTCACCGGCCCCGAGGCCGCCTTCGACAGTGACACGGTGAAGTCAAGGATGGCCGTGCCCGAATCTCCCTCGGCCCGCGTGGCATCCGATATCGACAGGCTTGGCAGGAGCGGCGCGGATGCCGGCGTCCCGCTGCCGGACGATATGCCATTGAGCGTAAAGCCCGTGGCCGCCGTCCCGTCGCTGCCCGGCGTTGCCTGGAAACCGAAGCTTGTCTCCTGATGGGCGCCGACCGTGCCGTTATAGGACATGTTCTTGATGACGTAATGATCGCCAATGTGGCTTACGATCTGGGCGTTCCAGATGTTGGTGATGGCAAACGCCGCGTCGAACTCGACGGTCCAGCCTTTCAGGGCGGTACCGCCGGCGGCAACCTGCATGTTGCCGATGAAACCTGCGCCCCAGTTGTCGCTGACCTTGTAACCAACGGCCGTCCCGCCGGTCGGGGCGGCCATGTCGTCGTTGGTGATCGTGCCCGCGCCCGAGCCGTCGGCAATCGTGGCACCGCTCGCGCCCGAGAGGTTCAGCGTCAGCGTCTCGTTCGCCTCGACGGCGGTGTCGCCCGACACGGTCACCGAGACCGTCTTCGAGGTCTCGCCCGCCGCGAAGGTGAGCGTGCCCGACTTCGCCTTGTAGTCCGAACCCGCACTCGCCGTGCCGTTGGCGGTGCCGTACTGAACCGTCACCGGACCCGTGGCGGCCTGCGACAGCGAGACGGTGAAGTTGAGCTTGGCCGTGCCCGAGTTTCCCTCGACCCGCGTGGCATCCGATACGGACAGGCCTGGCAGGACCGGAGCGGTCCCATCGTCGTTGGTGATCAAGCCGGTACCCGAGCCGTCGGCAATCGTGGCGCCGACAGGCGAGGACAGCATCACGGTAAATGTCTCGTCGGCCTCGGCGATGCTGTCGCCCTTGATGTCCACGTGGATCATCTGCGAGGTCGTGCCCGGCGCGAACGTCACCGTCCCCGTGGAAGCCGTGTAGTCCACGCCGGCGGCCGCACTGCCATCGACGGTCTTGTACTGCACCGTCACCGGCACGGACGATGCCTTGTCCAGCGTCACGACGAACATGAAATGGTTGTGCTCGCCGTTACCCTCCCTGGTCGACAGGTCGGCGATGGAGATGGCCGGCAGCGTGGCGGGCTGCGTATCGATATCGTCGTTGACGATGGTGCCCGTGGCCTGCCCCCTGGCAATCGTGGCGCCCGTGGGCGACGACAACGAGAGGGTGAAGGTCTCGTTGGTCTCGACGAGGGTGTCGCCCAGAATGTCGACGTTGACCGTCTTGGCAGTCTCGCCTGCCGCGAACGTCAGCGTACCAACAACCGATGCATAGTCCTGGCCGGCAGTGGCCGTACCGTTCCCGGTCGTATAGCCGACCGAAACGGGGCCGGTCGCTGCCTGCGAAAGCGTGACGGTGAAAACCATCTGGCTCTTGCCGGCATTACCTTCGGCGAGAGTGCCGTTGGCGATCGAGAGTTGCGGCACGACGGCCGCAGATCCCTCGGCCGAATCGATCAGCTCCTGCCATTCCGCACGTGCCGTGGCGTCGCGGGCAGCGATATTGTTGTGGTCCAGTTCGGCGAGCGACACGCCCGTCAGAACGTAGGTCTGGCGGTTGCCCTCGATGCTGATGACCGTCGAGCCATCGACCTCTTTCACCGAGAATTCGCTGGCCTTGAACCAGCCGAAATCGAGCTTGTCCTTCGACGGATCGAAGGCGATGGCGGTGTTGGTGCCATGGTGCCAGTCGATAATGGTGGTCGTTCCAGCCTCGCCGGAGGGAGGCGCCCCGTTACCGGTGCCCGTCGGCCAGTTGTTCGTGCCGGCGATGGGCACGCCTTGCGGCTTGATCTGCGAATCCGGAACCGAACTGAAGCCGAGTTGCAGGGCAACGCGGTCCTCGCGGGCCTCCGCAAAATAGAACACGAAGTTCTCGGCTTTCAGATCAGCGGTCGTGACACCCAGCAGAATCAACGCCTGACCCGTTCCCGAATTGGAGATGACCACTCCTTCGGGATTGTTGGTCATATAGATCTGTTCGCGGGTACCGAAGTATCGGAAGTCCACGGTGTCGGTGGCGGGGTTGAAGGCGACCCGGTCGATCTGGCCGATCTCGTGGGAGCGCGCATAGACAGTGTGGTCGTTCGCCGCGATTCCATGTTCCCAGGCAAGCGCACCGGATACGCATTCACGCAGGTGATCGTTGATGATCGGCACGAAGCTGTCGATCGTGAGTTGACCGAGCGAAACGCCGACGACAACCGCGATCTCGCCCGACCACGGATTCATGATCCCGACGCCGGTCGGGGTATCGACGATAATGCCGTTATGTACGGTGACAGGGCCAAGATCGAGCTTGTCCCGGGCCGGATCGAAGCCGGTGATGTCCGCGCCATCCGACGTGATCTGGAAGATCTTCCCGGTCGCGCTTGCCTCGTTCGCCATGTCCTTCCCTCCGGCTGGTTGTCAGCGACAGTGTCTCTGCTGATGAGATGTCATGTTTCCCGGAGAGGAACAGACGCCAACCGCGAGTACTCGATGAACGAGGCCGATTAATCGGCGAACGGGCAAGTGGCCGGCAAAATCGGGGGCTCCGGAAAGAACGCCCAAAGAAAAAGGGCCGGCGGATGCCGGCCCTTTCCATTGAAACGGACGCGCCTTACTTGGCGGCCTGGATCATGATCTCGACCTTGAGGCCGGGGGCGGCGAGCTTCGCCTCGACCGTCGCACGCGCGGGCGTGTTGCCGGGGGAGACCCAGGCGTCCCACACTTCGTTCATCTGGCTCCAGGTCGAGATGTCGGTCAGCCAGATGTTGGCCGAGAGCACCTTCGACTTGTCGGTACCGGCTTCGGCCAGGAACTTGTCGACCTTGTCGAGGATCTGCTTGGTCTGGACCTTCACGTCGGCCTTGGCGTCGTCGGCGGTGAGGCCGGCGAGATAGACCGTGTCGCCATGGACCACGGCGCTGCTCATGCGGGCGCCGACGTTGATGCGCTTGATGCTCATATTCTCTCTCCTCGAAGAAACTTGAAAAGCGGGCGGGACCTTAGCAGAGCCTATATCGCCGCGACGACCATGATTTCGACCTTCATGTTCGGGTCGTTCAGGCGGGCCTCGACGGTGGCGCGGGCCGGCGTCTGGCCGGGCACGACCCAGGCGTCCCAAACTTTATTCATGGCGGCAAAATCCGAGATATCGCTCAGCCAGATCGTGGCGGTCAGGATCCTGGTCTTGTCGCTGCCACCCTTGGCCAGCAGCGAGTCGATCTCGGCCAGCGCCTGCCGGACCTGGCCGGTGATGTCGAGGCTCGTATCCTCGGGGATCATGCCCGAGCAGTAGATGCGGTTGCCCAGGGTGACGGCCTCGCTCATGCGCGGGCCGACGTCGATTCGTACAATGTTGCTCATGGCGGCGAACCTAAAGCGCCTCTCCGGCTCGCACAACGGACCGGGGACGCACTCCGCCCTCCCCGTGCCGCCGGTTCGCGCTACAGTCCCGGGAAGCCTATCGGAGAAAGCGCCCATGACCATCCGCCGCCCGCTCGACGGGATGCTCGTCCTCGATCTCGGGCAAATCTACAACGGGCCCTATTGCGGCCTGCAGCTCGCCTTCATGGGCGCGCGCGTGCTCAAGATCGAGCCGCCGGAGGGCGACGTGGTGCGCCGCCGCAAGCGCGAGGTCGAGCCCTATCCGCTGGTCATGCTCAACTCCAACAAGGAATCGGTCGTCCTCGACTTCAAGCAGCCGCGCGGCAAGGAACTTTTCCTGGCGCTGGTCGAGCAGGCCGACGTGCTGATCGAGAATTTCGCGGCAGGCGTCATGGATCGGCTCGGCCTCGGCTACGAGGTACTGAGCAAACTCAATCCGCGACTCGTCTATGGCGGCAGCTCGGGCTTCGGCCTCGACGGCCCCTACCGCGACCTCGCCGCGATGGACGTCACCATCCAGGCGATGAGCGGCATCACCAACGCCACGGGCGACGCCGACGGGCCGCCGACCAAGGCCGGCGCCGCGGTGTGCGATTTCCTTGCCGGCATCCATCTCTGTGCCGGCATTCTGGGCGCGCTGGTGCAACGCGAGCGCACGGGCAAGGGACAGCGTGTCGAGGTCGCCATGCACGAGGCCGGCGCGATCTCGATCGCCTCGGCGCTGGGCGCGGTGATGGACGGCGACAAGAACGTGCCCGACCGCACCGGCAACCGCCATCCCGCGCTCGCGATGGCGCCGTACAACACCTATCGCTGCAGCGACGGCTACGTCGCGATCTTCACCTCGGCCGAGCGGCACTGGGTGTCGATGTGCGAGATGCTGGGCCGCGAGGATTGGCTCGCGAACCCCGAACTCGCGACCACACCAGGGCGCGCGAAGAACATGGCAATGATCGATGACATGGTCGGCGCCTGGACGATCACGAAGACCAAGGACGAGGTGCTGGCGCTGCTCAACACGGCGCGCGTGCCGTGTGCCCCGGTGAAGACCGCGCGCGAGGTCGCCTACGATCCTCATCTCGAAGCGCGCGGCTTCTGGGTCGATGTCGACCATCCGCGCCGCGGCAAGACCCGTGTGCCGATCTCTCCCATCCGGCTCCACACCGGCGGCAAGTCCGAGATCAAGCGGCCCGCGCCGACCCTGGGACAGCACACCGATGCCGTGCTCGGTGAGCTGCTCGGACTGAACGCCGACGAGCTGACGCGTCTCCGCTCCGACGAAGTCACGGTGCCGGTAACGGAACGGAAGAAGAAGTAGAATTGTCAGACTCCTCTCCCCCGATTGGGGGAGAGGTTGGGTGAGGGGGACGACGCACCCTGTGCCCCCCTCACCTAGCCTCTCCCCCTAGCGGGGGAGAGGAATATGAGAAGGAAGGAGACGTGCCATGCCGATCATAGATTCGCAGGTCCATGCTTATGAAGCGAACACGCCGAAGCGCCCATGGGCCACCGTGCCGAACTGGCCGCCTCACGTGACCGGCGACGAGATGGTCGCGGCGATGAACAAGGTCGGCGTCGACGGCGCGATCTTCATCTCGTCCTTCTCGATGTACCGCTATGACGGCAGCTACGCGGAGGAAGTGGCCCGCCAGCACCCGGGCCGCATGGCCATCGTGAAGCCGGTCGACCCGGATGATGAGAACGTCGCCGACGTGGTCGCGAAATGGAAGGAGACGCAGGGCGCAGTCGGCATCCGCATCTTCCTGCGCGAGGAAGAGAAGCGTGCTCCCGACCATCCCGGCTTCGACCGCATCTGCAAGGCTGCCGTAGACTACGACCTGCCGCTCAACTTCCTGTTCTGGGGCAGGGTCGACGATGGCATCAGGATCATCGACCGCCATCCCAATGTGCGCTTCATCGTCGACCATCTCGGCCTGCTGCAGCCGCGCGACCCGCCGGCGCCGGCCGAGCCATGGGCCGACCTGCCGAAGATCCTCGACCTGGCCAAGCGTCCCAACGCCGTCATCAAGGTGAGCGGCGCCTGTACGCTGTCGCAGCAGCCCTACCCGTTCCCCGACATCTGGGATCCGCTGAAGCGCGTGTTCGATGCCTGGGGCTTCGAGCGCTGCCTGTGGGGCACCGACTGGACCCGCGCCTTCGCGGTCGTGAACTACGAGAACGCCGTGAAGCCGTTCCTGGAAACGAAGACGCTCAGCGACAGCGAGCGCGCCATGCTGATGGGCGGCGCGTGCGCCAAGGCTTACGGCTGGTCGCCGAAGAGATAGAAGCTTTAGTCGTCTTGGATTCTTTCCGCTTCGAGTTCGCCCACACCACCCTCATCCTGAGGAGGCCGCGCAGCGGCCGTCTCGAAGGATCGGCAAAACACGGAGCGCTCGTGCCCACCCTTCGAGACGCGCTCCTGCGGAGCGCTCCTCAGGGTGAGGTGGATTTCTGACAAGACTGCTGTGATTGGGTCTCAGTCAGGCCGTCGAACGCACCAGCTTGCCGGGGCGGGCACCGGTCTCCTCGCCCTTCTCGAAGATCGGCGTGCCGGAGCAGATCGTCATGTCGTAGCCGTCGACGCTCTGGACGAGCCGGCGGCCGCCCGCCGGCAGGTCGAAGATCATCTTAGGGCTGTGTAAGGTCAGGCCGTCGAAGTCGATGACATTGACGTCCGCCTTCATGCCCGGCTGCAGGCGGCCGCGATCCTTGAAGCCGTAGAAGTCGGCGGTGCTGCTGGTCATGCGCTTGACTACGAATTCCAGGCCAAGGCGCGGTCCGCGCGTGCGGTCACGTACCCAATGCTGCAGCATCGAGCTGTTGAGCGAGGCGTCGCAGATCACGCCGCAATGCGCGCCGCCGTCGGACAGGCCGAGGATGGTGTGGGGATCCTCGATCAGCTCGCGCACGACCTCGAGATCGCCGTGCACGTAGTTGGTGACGGGGAAATAGACCATGCGGTTCTCGGCCCCGACGAGATAGTCGTAGCAGTACTCTTGCGGCGTCACGCCCTCGGCCTTGGCCAACGCCTCGATGCTGCGCTCCGGCGCGGGCTCGTAGTCCGGCTTGTCGCCGAGCGGATACATGCGGTCCCAGCGCGTCGCGATCTGGCGCGACAGCGGCGGCAGCACCTCGAGCAGGCGCGGCGAGGCCTCCTGCGACAGGATCAGGCGGCGCACCTCCGGCGTGCGCAGCTTCGCCAGCATCTCGGCCGGCGGCAGATGGGCCAGTGCGGCATAGCCCTCGCGCAGGCCGAACGGATTGAGCGAGGTGTTGAGGCCGAGCGTCAGGCCCACGGGGCGCCCCGCGACCTGGGCATAGAGCGGCAGGTTGTCGGCGCGGCAGGCGCGCACGCCCTCCATCAGGCGCTTGTAGCGCTGCGGGTCGTAGCCGCGGTCGGTGAGCAGGAACCAGACCGGCCGGCCGCTCTCCCTGGCGACCTGGCGGACCCAATTCCACTCCGCCTTCTCGTCGTCGAAATCGGAGAGGAAGCCGAAGGTGCCGCGACCGGCGCGGCCCATCGCCTTGCCGATGGCGATCAGTTCCTCATGCTCGGCATAGCGGCCGGGCACCAGATCGCCGGCCAGGGTCTTGTGCTGGTCGGTGCGGCTGGTGGTGAAGCCAACGGCGCCGGCCTTCAGCGCCTCCTCGGTGAGGCGCGCCATCAGCTCGATGTCCTCAGCGGTCGCCATCTCGCGCTTGATGGCGCGCTCGCCCATCGCGTAGACGCGCAGCGGATGGTGGGCGACCTGGGCGCCGATATCGATGGTGCGCGGCAGGCGCTCCAGCGCGTCGAGATATTCCGGGAAGCTCTCCCAGTCCCACTTGAGGCCTTCGGTCAGGGTGATGCCGGGGATGTCCTCGACCCCTTCCATCATCTCGATCAGCGCCTTCTGGTGCTCGTTGCGCACCGGCGCGAAGCCGACGCCGCAATTGCCGAACACCAGGGTCGTGGCGCCATGCCACGAGGACGGCGCCAGCACGGGATCCCAGGTGGCCTGGCCGTCATAGTGGGTGTGGACATCGACCCAGCCCGGCGTGACCAGCCGGCCCTCGGCCTTGACCTCGCGTTTGCCCGGACCCGCCTTGCCGCCGACCTGGACGATCCTGTCGCCGTCCAGGGCGACGTCGCCCTGGAACGCCGGCGCGCCCGTGCCGTCGACGATGGTGCCGCCCCGAATGACGATGTCGTGCATGGCCCGTCCCGCTGCTTCTGTAAGGGGACGACAGCTTTCCACGCTCGGCCGGCCCCGGAAAGGCCGGAGCCATGCATTACCGGCGTACTGCTATTCAGAGCGCAGCGTGATCCCTTTCCTCCCCATTCAGATGGGGAGGCGTCAGCGTCTTACGCTGACGGAGGGGTCATGAGCTTCGCGTAATCGCTCCTTCTTCGGCGCTCCCGGACATCGTTTCACGATGTCCTGACGCTCAGTGGCCGAGCTTCGCTCGGCCTAGGAACGCTCGCGAATGTCGCTGAACTTCACCTTGGGGCTCTTCTCGGCGATGTAGCCCAGCTCCCACGCATTGCGCGCCAGGAACACCGGCGAGCCGTCGCGGTCTTCGGACATGCCGCCGCGATTGGCCGACATGAACTCTTCCAGGTCGGCCTTGGTGTCGGCCGAGATCCAGCGCGCAGTCTCGAACGGCGCGGGCTCGAGGTCGATATGGACGTTGTACTCGGCCTCGACGCGGGTCTTCAGCACGTCGAGCTGCAGCTCGCCGACGACGCCCACGATATGGTCCCCGCCGATGACGCGGCGGAACACCTGGGTCACGCCCTCTTCCGCCAGGTCCTCCAGCGCACGCCGCAGCTGCTTGGACTTCATCGGGTCCTCCAGCCGCACTCGGCGCAGGATTTCCGGCGCGAAGTTGGGGATGCCGACGATCTTGATCGTCTCGCCCTCGGTCAGCGTGTCACCGACGCGCAGCACGCCATGGTTCGGAATGCCGATGATGTCGCCGGGCCAGGCCTCGTCGACGATCTCGCGCTCGCGGGCGAAGAACAGGATCGGCGAATTCACCGACAGGATCTTACCCGTGCCCATCTGCGTCAGCTTCATGCCACGGCGGAACTTGCCGCTGCACAGGCGCAGGAAGGCGATGCGGTCGCGGTGGTTCGGATCCATGTTGGCCTGGACCTTGAACACGAAGCCCGTGACCTTGGCCTCGGTCGGCTCGATGGCGCGCGGCTCGGCGGGCTGTGGCCGCGGCGGCGGCGCCCAGGCCGCGATCGCGTCGAGAAGCTCCTTCACGCCGAAATTGTTGTAGGCCGAGCCGAAGAACACCGGCGACAGATGGCCGGCGCGATAGCTCTCCAGGTCGAAGGCGGGATAGCCGGCGCGCACCAGCTCGACCTCCTCGGCGAAGTTCGAATCGGCGATCGTGTAGTTCTCGATCACCTCGCCGATGCGGCTGCGGTCGGTGTTGTCGAACACCAGCATGCGGTTGTTGTTGAGATCGAAGGTGCCCTTGAAATTCTGGCCCGAGCCGGTTGGCCAGGTCATGGGCGAGACGTCGAGCGCCAGGGTCGAGGCGACCTCGTCCAGCAACTCGATCGGGTCCTTGGACTCGCGGTCCATCTTGTTGATGAAGGTGACGATCGGCACGTCGCGCAGGCGGCAGATCTCGAACAGCTTGCGCGTGCGCGCCTCGATGCCCTTGGCGGCATCGATCACCATCACCGCCGAATCGACGGCGGTCAGCGTGCGGTAGGTGTCCTCGCTGAAGTCTTCATGGCCCGGCGTGTCGAGCAGGTTGAAGACGGCGCCGCCATACTCGAAATGCATCACCGAGGTGGTGACCGAGATGCCGCGCTGCTGCTCGATCTTCATCCAGTCCGAGCGCGCCCGCCGCGCCTCGCCACGCGCCTTCACCGCACCCGCGACATGGATGGCGCCGCCGAACAGCAGCAGCTTCTCCGTCAGCGTCGTCTTGCCGGCGTCGGGATGCGAGATGATGGCAAACGTGCGCCGCAGGGCGGCCGGGTGGCCGGCCAGACGGGCATCGGATGCGGGAGAAGTCGCGGAATCGGGCACTTTTTATGGGGTCCTTCGGGGGTGGCGAGGGGGTAGCGGACAGGTCCGGGGACGTCAACTCGGGCGGGCCTCCTTCTCCCGGCCCCGTTCTCCCAGGCCCCCGCTTGGTCGCGCACCCGAGGTTTGTTAGTACGGCGCGGGCTTTTTCCGGCGCGGGTTGGCCGGGGCGAATGGATTGGGGTCGATGGACAAGACGAAGGCTGGCAGTACGCCAATCGCGCTGCGCGTGCTGAAAGAGCTGGTGTTGCCGCTGGCCGGCGGCGTCGCCTACGGCGCGGTCGTCGCCCAGGCAAAGCAGATGCCGCTCGACGGCGTGACGGCGGGCGGCGTGGCGTTCTTCTGCATCCTGGCCGCGCAGGGCCTGGTGCTGCGCGCCACTCGGACGGCCCGGCGCGAGCAGACCGCGCCGGCGGCAGTCAGCGCACTGGCTCCCGAGCCGCTCAAGCTGCCTCCCCCCGAGAAAGCGCCGGAGAAGGAACCGGAGCCCGCGCCCGTGCTCATCGCTACACCGACGGTCGAGCCCATCGTCGAGCCCGCCGCCAAGCCGGTCGAGGAGCCGGCCTCTGTGCCCGTTCCAGCGCTCGTCCCTGAGCCTGCCGCGAAGCCCGCCCCGAAGCCCGCCAACGATTTCGTCAGCATCCGGGTCGGGATCGAGGAACTGAAGGAGCAAGGGGCTCTGCCCGAACCCGAGCCGGAAAAGCCGGAGGACGGCCAGCGCCCCCTCTTCCGCAACCTCGCCCACGCCCCGACCAAGCGAACCCCCGTGGAAGCGCTGGCGCCGAAGCAGCTCCTCGACCTCAAGATGCCCTACCAGGCCGTGCTGAACGCCGCCGTGAACTTCGAACGCGAGGTCAAGCGTCACGCCGACATGGCCGACGACCGCACCGTCCCGCTCGAAAGCCTGTTCGAGGAGCCGCGCCTCAACCTGTCGAAGGACCGGCTCCGCCAGCTCGATACGCTGCGCCGCATCCGCAACAACATCCTCCACGGCTTCGAAACCCTGGTCGATCCCGTCGAAGCCGCCGCCCTTGTCGCCGCTTTCGACCGCGCCGCGTCATGGTTCGATCCCGCCAGTATTGAGCCGGAGAAGGCTGCGACAACCGAACCGGAGAAGCCGCCCAAGGACGAGTCGGAGAAGGCCGCCACGGACGAGCCGGAGAAGCCCACCCAGGACGAGTCCGAGAAACCCGCTACGGACGTGTCAGAGAAGCCCAGCCAGGACGAGTCAGAGAGGCTCGCCAAGGACGGGCCGGAAGGCTCAGCCAAGGGCGAACCCGAGAAAGAGGCTGACGCCGCGAAGAGCTGAGCCGAGAGTTTGCGAGGGCGAACCGGGGGACTAAACTCCCACCCATGAACCCCGACCAGCTCAAGACCTTCATCGGCAGCTTCTGGGACGACCAGATCCTGCCCTCGCTCACCGAGTACATCCGCATCCCCAACAAGTCGCCATCCTTTGATCCGAAGTGGGAGGAGAACGGCTACATGGAGCAGGCGGTCACGCTTATGACCGACTGGGCGCGGCCGCACGTCGCCGCCTTCGCGGGCGCGACGATGGACGTGGTGCGCCTGCCCGGCCGCACGCCGCTGATCTTCATCGAGATCCCTGGTACCGATGGGGGCGACGCCAACGGCGACACCGTCCTGCTCTACGGCCATCTCGACAAGCAGCCCGAGATGAAGGGCTGGGCCGAGGGCATGGGGCCGTGGATCCCGGTGCGCAAGGACGACAAGCTCTATGGCCGCGGCGGCGCCGACGACGGCTACGCGATCTATGCCTGCTTCGCGGCTTTGCTCGCACTGCAGGAGCAGAAGGTGCCGCGCGCCCGCTGCGTCATCATGATCGAGGGCTGCGAGGAATCCGGCAGCTACGACCTGCCCTTCTATGTCGACCACCTGCTCGAGCGGATCGGCGACCCGTCGCTGGTCGTCTGCCTCGATTCGGGCTGCGGCGACTGGGACCGGATGTGGCTCACGACGTCATTGCGCGGCATCGCGGCCGGCACGCTCAAGGTGCGTGTGCTGAACGAGGGCGTGCATTCGGGCGACGCGTCGGGGATCGTGCCCTCGTCGTTCCGCATCACGCGCGCGCTGCTCACGCGGCTGGAGGACGAGGCGACCGGCGAGATGAAGCTGCCGGAGCTGTTCGTGCAGATCCCGCCGCAGCGCATCGCGCAGGCCTCGGAAGCCGCGCGCGTGCTGGGCGAGGAGGTCTATCGCAAGTTCCCCTTCGCCGGCGCGACCAAGCCGATGGTCGAGGATCTCGGCCAGATGGTGCTGAACCGCACCTGGCGGCCGCAGCTCGCGACCGTTGGCATGGCGGGCTATCCCGAGCCGGTCGATGCCGGCAACGTGCTGCTGCCCTACACCGAGGCCAAGATCAGCGTGCGCACGCCGCCGACGCTCGACGCCAAGGAGGCCGTGAAGGCCATGAAGAAGGCGCTGGAATCCGATCCGCCCTACGGCGCCACCGTCGAGTTCGACGCGGGCGAAGGCGGCCAGAGCGGCTGGCACGCGCCGCCGCTGGCGCCGTGGCTGGAGAAGGCCGTGACCGACGCCTCGCAGGAAGCGTTCGGCCAGCCGGTCGCCTACATGGGCGAAGGCGGCACGATCCCGTTCATGGGCATGCTGGGCGACAAGTTCCCCAGGACGCAGTTCGTGATCACCGGCGTGCTCGGGCCCCATTCGAATGCCCATGGACCGAACGAGTTCCTGCACATTCCGACGGGCAAGAAGGTGACGGTCGCGACGGCGCTGATGATCGCGGCGCATTACGAGCGGAAGAAGTAGCCTTTCTTCCTCCTCTCCCCCGCTAGGGGGAGAGGCTGGGTGAGGGGGCGATGCACCTCCTGTAACCCCCTCACCTAACCTCTCCCCCTATCGGGGGAGAGGAACTCGATTCACGAATTCAACTCCTCGCGCAGCATCTCGAGTTCGAGCCATTCGCTTTCGGCGGCGTCGATCTCGGCTTGGGCGGTGCCGATGCGTGTCGTCTTGCTCTGGAAGCTCTTGGGATCGCGGCGGTAGAGGTCGGGATCGGCGAGCGCCTGCTGCAACGTGGCGATCTCGGCCTGCAGGGCCTCGATCTTCTTCGGCAGCTCGACCAGAGCACGTTCGCGCTTGTAGCCGAGGCGCGCCTTGCCCTGCCCCGCGGCCTTCGGCGCGGGCGCCTTTTCCTTCGCGCGTGACGGGGTCACGCCCGTTGGCTCGACCCGCGGGCCACGCTGGGCCACGTAGTCGCTGTAGCCGCCGGCATATTCGGTCGCCGTGCCGTCGCCTTCGAGCACGATGGTCGAGGTCACGAGCCGGTCGAGGAAGTCGCGGTCGTGGCTCACCAGCAGGACGGTGCCGTCGTAATCGTCGAGCGCTTCCTGCAGGAGGTCGAGCGTGTCGGCGTCGAGATCGTTGGTCGGCTCGTCGAGCACGATCATGTTCGAAGGCGCGGCCAGCGCCTTGGCCAGCAGCAGGCGGTTGCGCTCGCCGCCCGAGAGCGTGCGCACCGGCTGGCGCGCCTGCTCGTCGCGGAACAGATATTCGCGCAGGTAGGTCATCACATGCGTGAGATGGCCGCGCACCAGCACATGGTCGTTGCGATCGGCCAGCGTCTCCCACGGCGTCTTGTCGGGATCGAGGCCGATGCGGCGCTGGTCGATCACCACCGGCATCAGGTTCGATCCCAGCTTCACCGTACCGCTGTCGGGCTCGAGCTCGCCCATCAGCATCTTGAGCAGGGTCGTCTTGCCGGCGCCGTTGGGTCCGATCAGGCCGATGCGGTTCTTGCGAAAGATACGCGTCGAGAAATCATCGACGATGGTCTTGTCGCCCCAGCGCTTGGTGATGTTGCGCGCGGTGACGACCAGCGCGCCCGAGGCCTCGGCGCTGCCGGCCTCGATGGTGGCGCGGCCGACCGGGCCGATCTGCTGGCGGCGCTGCTGGCGGAGCGCGGCGAGCGCGCGCAGGCGGCCCTCGTTGCGGGTGCGGCGGGCGCGGATCGACTTGCCAGCCCATTCGGTCTCACGCTCGATCAGCCGGTCGAGCTTGTGCCGCTCCGTCGCCTCGCGTTCGAGGATGTCGTTCGACCAAGTCTCGAACTCGCCATAGCCCTTGTCGAGGCGGCGCACGATGCCGCGGTCGAGCCACAGCACGGCGCGCGACAGGTTGGTGAGGAAGCGGCGGTCATGGCTCACCAGCACATAGGCGCCGCGCCACTTCGAGAGCTTCTCTTCCAGCCACTCGATGGTCGGCAGGTCGAGATGGTTGGTCGGCTCGTCGAGCAGCATGACGTCGGGCTCGCCGATCAGCACGCGCGCCAGCGCCGCGCGGCGCGCCTCGCCGCCCGACAGGCTCGTCGGATCGCGCGGGCCGTCGAGCTTCATGTCTTCGAGGATGGCGGCGACGCGGTAATCGTCCGGCCCCAGCGAGTCGGTGAGCGCCGTGCCGACATAGTCGGCGACCGTGGCGTGGCCGGCGAAATCCGGTTCCTGCGGCAGGGTGGCGACGGTGGCGCCGGGCTGGGCGAAGCGTGTTCCGGAATCGGCGATCGGCGCGCCCGCGAGGATGCGCAGCAGGGTCGACTTGCCCGCACCGTTGCGGCCGACCAGCGACAGGCGTTCGCCCGGCGCGATACCGAGATCGACGCCGGCCAGGATGGTCTGGTCGCCGAGATGGAAGCGGATGTCGCTGAGCGCAAGGAGGGGGGGATCGGCCATGGAGCGCGCTGTATTGGCCGAAGCCGTTCCGGTCGGCAAGGGCGGAAGCCGAATCGTCCCGGTCTTCCCGCGCGCGGCGTGCGCCCTGACGGGGCGCACAGGCGGCATTTGACGCGTCGTACGGTGCCCTGCATGAAGGCCGTCTCATGGTGATGGGCCTCACAACGGGACTTTGGGTCAGCGCGCAAATACGCCTGTGCGACCGCGCGTTCATTCCGGCGGCCGTCGTGCGGCGTGGCGATCCCGATGTCGGCACCGTGCTGCTGAAGATCAATCGCTTCGAGGCCGGCGTGACCGTCTTCACCCAGACCAGCACGCTCGACGACGAACCGTCGTGGAGCCGCGGGACCGGCCCCGCGCCTGTCACCGAGCCCGAAGCCGACGCCTACATCGCCCGCCAGGTCAGCCGCGACCCCGACCTCTGGGTCCTCGAGATCGAGGACCGCAAGGGCGAATACAAGATCAACGGCAAGATCGTTTAGGCCCTCAAGCTTCTTCCCCATTCAAATGGGGAAGTGTCCCCGTCTTACGGGGGCGATGGGGTCATAGGCGTCAATGCGACGATGACCCCTCCGTCGGCGACTACGCCGACACCTCCCCATCTGAATGGGGAGGAGTGTTATTGAGCGCCCAGCACCGTCGTCGGGTCGATGGTCTTGCCGGCGCGGCGGACCTCGAAGTGGAGCTGCGGCTCGGGCGTGCCGCCCGAATTGCCGACCTTGGCGATGGTCTGGCCGCGCTTCACCGTGTCGCCCTTCTTCACCAGCAGCTCTTCGTTGTTGCCGTAGGCCGTGATGTAGCCGCCGGGATGCTCGATCAGCAGCAGGTTGCCCATCTTGGCCACCTCGCCGCCGGCATAGACGACCTTGCCGCCCTCGGCGGCCTTCACCGGCGTGCCCTTGGCGGCGGCGATGTTGATGCCGTCGTTCTTCTGGCCACCCGAGGTGCCGTAGGGCGAGACGATCTTGCCGTTCACCGGCCAGCTCATCCGGGGCGGCGGCGGCGTAGCCGCCACGGAGACCGATTTGCCGGCCAGCGGCGTCGGCTCGCCGGCGGGCGCGGCCGAACGCGGCGCCTCACCCGACGAGGCGCCGGGCGGCGGCGCGAGGCCCTCGCGCTTCACCGAGGAGGGTGCATTGGGATTGGCGGCAGCGGTCTGCTGGGGCGCCTCGCCGTAAGTGTCCTGCACGAAGCGTGCGCCCGGCATGGCAAGCGACTGGCCGGGCTTGATCGTGTAGGGCGCCTTCAGATTGTTGCGGTCGATGATGGTCTGCGACGAGACGCCGTAGCGGCGCGAGATGCTCTCGACCGTGTCCTTGTCCTTAACGACATAGACGGGAACGGCGTTGGGGCCAGCGCCGGAGCCGGGATATTCCATGGTGCCCTCGCGGGCACCCATGACGGTGTTGCAGGCGCCGAGCGCGACCGACAGCACCGCCATTGTACCCAGCGTGTGCATCCGGCCGGCCCATCGCGAGGGGAAGCGAGGGGCTCTTTTCATGCTTCCATACTACTGCATTGGGATTCCGGCGGGAATAGGTGGCTCCGGTGGTCGTTCGTTCTTCGACGCTCCCGGACATTGCCCAGGGCAATGTCCTGCCGCTCCTCGCTGAGCTTCGCTCAGCCCTGTCCAAGGACCGGCAGCGGGCCGGCGACCAGCGGTACGAACCGCACCGGCATCAGCGTGTCGCGCTGCAGGCCGCTCTCGTTCTTCACGATGCGCTCGACGACCTGCGAGGTCGGATCGCGGCCCACGGGCACGATCAGGATGCCGCCAACGGCGAGCTGGTCGATCAGCGCCTGCGGGCGTTCCTCGGCAGCGGCGGTGACGATGATGCGGTCGAACGGCGCCTGGCCCGGCCAGCCCTTGCTGCCGTCGTTGATGTCGACCACCACGTTGTAGATGCCGAGGTCGAGCAGAAGGCGCTCGGCGGCCTTGGAGAGCGGCTTGAAGCGCTCGACCGAATAGACGCGGCGCGCGAGCTTCGCCAGCACCGCCGCCTGGTAGCCCGAGCCGGTGCCGATCTCCAGCACCTTCATGCGCGGGCCGACCCGCAGCGCCTCGGTCATGGCGGCGACCACCAGCGGCTGGCTGATCGTCTGGCCGAAGGCGATGGGAAGCGCGGTGTTCTCCCAGGCGCGCTCGGCGAAGGTCTGCGTGACGAAGCGCTCGCGGTCGACCGAGGCGATGGCGGCCAGCACGTTCTCGTCCGAAATGCCCGAATTGCGCAGCTCGGCGATCAGGCGCTGCATGGCGGGGACGTTCACGCGGGCCCGCCCCTAGTCGAGGTCGACGGGCGCCGCCTCGAACTCCGCCACGAGCTTGCGGCGCATGCTCTCGTGGGTCAGGTCGAGGTGCAGCGGGGTCACGGAGATGTGGCCCGAGCGGACGGCGGCGATGTCGCTCGCCGCGTCGATCTCGCTCTCCTGCGGCGCGTAGCCGATCCAGTAATAGGTCCCGCCGCGCGGATCCTTGCGCTCGACGATGTGGCCGCCGAAGCCACGCGTGCCGGTGTACGTGACCCGCACGCCCTTCACCGAGCCCGCGACCACGTCGGGGAAGTTGATGTTGACCAGCACGTTGCGCGGCCAGTCGAGCGCCAGCACGCGGCGCGCAACGGCAGCGCCATGGGCGGTGGCGGTGCCCCACTTCACCGGGTGTTCGTGCATATAGGCCTGGCTGAAGGCGATCGACGGGATCCCCAGCAGGCAGCCTTCCATGGCGGCCGCAATGGTCCCCGAATAGGTCACGTCGTCGGCGATGTTGGTGCCCCGGTTGACGCCCGACAGGACGAGGTCGGGCTTGCGGTCCTTCATCAGGTGCTTGACGGCGAACAGCACGCAGTCGGTCGGCGTGCCGTCGATGGCGAACTTGCCCTCGCTGACCTCGCGCGCGCGGATCGGGCGCGACAGCGACAGCGAGTGGCCGGCACCGCTCTGATTGACCTCGGGCGCCACGATCCAGACGTCGCTCGAAAGTTGCGTGGCGATTTCGACCAGGGCTTCGAGCCCCGGCGCGTGGATGCCGTCGTCGTTGGTGACGAGGATGCGCGCCTTGGCGAGGTTGACGACCTTCATTTCTTCGCAGGCACGGCAGGGGGCGCGGGGATCAGTTCGAGTCCGCCCATGTAGGGACGCAGCGCCTCGGGCACCGTCACCGAACCGTCCTCGTTCTGGTAGTTCTCCAGCACCGCGACCAGCGTGCGGCCGACCGCGAGGGCGGAGCCGTTCAGCGTGTTGAGGAAGCGCGTCCCCTTGCCTTCCTTCGGCCGGTAGCGCGCATTCATGCGGCGGGCCTGGAAGTCGCCCATGTTCGAGCAGCTCGAAATCTCGCGATAGGCGTCCTGGCCCGGGAGCCAGACCTCGATGTCGTAGGTCTTGCGCGAGCCAAAGCCCATGTCGCCGCCGCACAGAACGACCGTGCGGTAGGCAAGGCCGAGGCGCTTCAGCACCTCCTCCGCGCACGCCGTCATGCGCTCGTGCTCGGCGGCCGACTGCTCGGGCGTGGTGATGCTCACCAGCTCGACCTTGGGGAACTGGTGCTGGCGGATCATGCCGCGCGTGTCCTTGCCGGCGGAGCCCGCCTCGGAGCGGAAGCACGGCGTGAACGCCGTGAAGCGTAGCGGCAGTTCCTTCTCGTCCAGCACCATGTCGTTCACCAGGTTGGTGAGCGAGACCTCGGCCGTCGGGATCAGCCAGAAGCCGTTGTCGGTGCGAAACATGTCCTCGGCGAACTTCGGCAGCTGGCCGACGCCATAGACGGCCGCGTCCTTCACCAGCAGCGGCGGGTTGACCTCGGTATAGCCGCCCTCGACCGTGTGCAGATCGAGCATGAACTGCGCCAGCGCGCGCTCCAGCCGCGCAAGATGCGCCTTCAGCACCACGAACCGGGAGCCGGAGATCTTCACGGCGGCGGCGAAATCCATCTCGCCGGTGGCCTCGCCCAGCGCCACATGGTCCTTCGGCGGGAAGCTGAAGTTGCGCTGGTTGCCCTCGCGGCGGATCTCGACATTGCCGGTCTCGTCGGCGCCCTCGGGCACGTCGTCGAACGGCAGGTTCGGCACCACTTCGAGCCGGATCCGCAGTTCCTCGTCGAGACGGCTGGCCTCGTGCTCGCCGTCCTTCAGGCTCTGTTCGAGCGCGGCGACCTCGGCCATCAGCGCATCGGCGTTCTCGCCCTTGCGCTTGGCCATGCCGATCTGCTGGCTGAGCGCCTTGCGCTTCGCCTGGATGGCCTCGCTCTCGGAGATGGCCGCGCGGCGGCGCTTGTCGATCTCCAGGATCTCGGCCGACAGCGGCGCCAGGCCCCGCTTCTTCAGGCCGGCGTCGAAAGCCTCGGGCGTCTCGCGGATGAACCGGATGTCATGCATGGCTAGCTGCCGGATCCGTCGCCGGCCTTGGCGGCTTCCTCGGCTTTCTGCTCAGCCTCTTCGGCCGCCTTGTCCGCGGCAGCCCGCTTCCGCTCGATCACGCCGCCGATCAGGATGGAGATCTCGTAGAAGGCCATCAGCGGGATCGCGAGCGCGATCTGGCTGACGACATCGGGCGGCGCCAGGACGGCGGCGATGATGAAGGCCACGACGACGGCGTAGCGGCGCTTCGACCTCAGCCCCTCCGAGCTGGTAATGCCGACCTGGATCAGCAGGGTCAGCAGGACCGGGACCTCGAAGGCGAAGCCGAAGGCGAAGACGAGCTGCAGGATGCGTTCGAGATAGTCCGACGACCGCAGCGTCTTCTCGATGTCGGGCGGCGCGTACTGCCCCAGCATGAAATTGATCACGTACGGCAGCACGATGTAATACATCAGCGCGCAGCCGGCATAGAACATGAACGGCGTGGCGACGAGAAACGGGATGAAGGCGCGCTTCTCGTGGCGATAGAGCCCCGGCGCCACGAACAGCCAGATCTGCACCGCGATCAACGGAAAGCCTACGATCAGCGCCACGAACGCCGACAGCTTCACCGTGACGAAGAAGAACTCGAAGATGTCGAGGACGACGACCTTGTAGCCGTCAGCCAGCGCCGGCTGGATCAGGAACGAGAAGAGCGGCTTGGCGAAGTAGAAGGTGACGAAGAAGACGGCGAAGAAGCAGACCAGCGCATAGATCAGGCGCTTGCGCAGCTCGACCAGGTGATCGAGCAGCGGCATCGGTTTGTCGTCTTCAGGTCCGTCGTGCGCCTGGGTCACGGAAGGGCTCGCAGATTGGGAGCCGCGTTATGCCGCCCTTTGGTGCGCAATTCAAAGCGCAAGTTGGCGCTAGCCGACCGCGACGGCCTTGGCCGGCTTCTCATCGGCTGCAGGCACCGCAGGTTCGCTGGCCGAAGGCGCCGGTTCGGCGGCTGGTGCAGCCTCCGCGGTCACTGCGGCGGTTGCGGTCTCGAGGGCCGGCTCGGCCGCGATCTGGGGCGCGGATTCCGGCTCGACCAGCGGATTGTCGATCTGGGCCTTGGCCTCGGCCATGGCCTTCTCGCCCTCGGCCATGCCCTCCTGCAGCGCACTCTTGATCTCCCGGGTGGGATCGAGCGCCTGCAGGTCGAGACCCTGGCTGCCGGTGAGCTGCTTCTTCACGTCGTCGATGTCAGCCTGCCGCACCATTTCGTCGACATGGCCGCGGAATTCCGAAGCCATGCCGCGCATCTGGGCCATCCACTTGCCCCAGCTGCGCAGCATGCCGGGCAGTTCCTTCGGGCCGATGACGACGAGCGCCACGACCGCGATGACCAGAAGTTCCGGACTATCGATGCCAAACATGGCCGTTCAGGCCCTCACAGCGCCGCTTTAGACCTTGGCGGCACTGTCCTGATGGTGAACCGTGCCACCCGGCGGCGTGGTCGTCGCCTGAGCCGAGATCGGCTTGGCGGTGTCGCCCGGCTGCGTGCCCGGCTGAGCCTGCGGCGGAGTCTCTTCCTGCGCGCCCCCGACGCCCTTCTTGAAGGCCGAGAGGCCCTTGCCGAAGTCGCCCATGAGCTGCGAGACCTTGCCGCGACCGCCGAACAGCAGCAGCACGACGGCCAGCACGATCAGCCAGTGCCATACGCTGAAGCTACCCATTTCAAAATGCTCCCAAGTCGATTTTCAATCGGCGTGTCGAATAACGAATGCCGATTATGGCATCCGCTGCGAAGCCACGGCAACCGCCCGAATAAGGTGGTTCTGGGGCGTCAGCGCGCCTGCCCCCCGGCTTTCTCCTCGACGGCGAGAGGCTCGTCGGGCTCGTCCTCCGTCGGCTCGAGCGGCAGATCGGCCTCATCCGGCCTGAATATCGGGGGTTGGGCGCGCGCATCCAGGAGGCCCGCGGCCTTCAGTTCTTCCTGGCCCGGCAGGTCGTCGAGGCTCGGCAGGCCGAAATGCTCGAGAAAGAAATCGGTCGTACCCCAGGTCACCGGCTTGCCGGGCGCGCGCCGGCGGCCCATCGGCTTGATCCAGTTCTGCTCGAACAGCAGGTCCAGCGTGCCCTTGCTGAGGCCGACACCGCGGACCTGCTCGATTTCCGCGCGCGTCACCGGCTGGTGGTAGGCGATGATGGCCAGCGTCTCGACCGAGGCCCGCGACAGTTTGCGCGTCACCGGCCGCTCGATCTTGAGCTTCTCCGAAAGGTCCGGCGCCGTGCGGAAGGCGTAGCCGCCCGCCACCTTCACCAGGTTCACGCCACGGCCGGCATACATCTCGGCGAGGTCGGCCACGAGGCGCTTCACGTCGGCATCGTTGGGCAGGCGCTCGGCCAGCTCCTTCTCGTCCAGCGCCTGGGTACCGGCGAAGACCAGGGCCTCGAGCAGGCGCAGATGCTGGGCATGGTCGGGTGACACGACGTCAGTAACAACCGGTCCGGCGGCAGCGGCAACCGCGGTCGCCACAGCGGCAGCGGTCGCGACAGCGGCAGCGGTCGCGACAGCCACCGCTTCTTCGGACACGGCTTCGACGAGTGCCTCTTCGGTCGAGGCTTCCGCCGCGGGCTCGTCGGCTAGGGCTGCCTTTGCAGGCTGCTCGTCCTCATCGCCATCCTCGCCGTCCACATCCTCGTCGTCGCCATCGTCCTCGTCGGCGTCGTCGTCATCCTTGTCTTCGTCGGCGTCATCGTCGTCCGACTCGTCGTCTTCTTCGTCCTCGTCCTCGTCCTCGTCTTCATCGTCGCCGTCTTCATCATCCGAATCGTCATCGTCATCATCTTCGGAATCGTCATCCGACTCGTCGTCGTCCTCATCATCATCCTCGGCCTTCTCCTTGCCGGCGGCACGCTGGCGGACGAGTTCGAGCGCTTCGGGCTCTTCGACGGTCGGAGTGGCGTTTTCGATGTCTGACATGTCGGGGACCGTCACTGCTGGTCGGTACGTTTACGCAGATGGATGGGGCCGAAGCGTTCGGTCTGGCGCAACTCGATCTGGCCATCCTTGGCGAGCTGCAGGCCGGCGACGAAGGTCGCGGCGATCGCCGAGCGGCGGCGCGCCGGATCGGTGAGGCCGGCCGGCAGGAAAGCTTCGAGCGACTGCCAGTCGATGGCGATGCCCAGCATCCGACCGAGCCGTTCCGCCGCCTCCTCGACCGAGAAGAACTGCATCGGCTCGATCTGGTAGGTATCGGCATCCTTCGGCCGGACCTGCGAGCCGTAGGCGCTCAGCAGGTCGTAGAGCTTCACGTCCCAGATCGCACGGCGCACCACGACGATGCCCTCGGGCTGGCCACGCGCGAAGATGTCCCGGCCGAGCTGCGGCCGCGCCATCAGGCGGGCGCCGGCCTCCTGCATCGCCTCGAGGCGGCGCAGCTGCCATTGCAGCGCGTCGGCCATCTCCTGGCCCGACGGCTCCTCGCCGGCCGGTGGCTCCGGCAGCAGCAGGCGCGACTTCAGGTAGGCGAGCCAGGCCGCCATGACGAGATAGTCGGCCGCCAGCTCCAGCCGCATGCGCCGCGCCTGGTGGATGTGGGAGAGGTACTGATCGACCAGCGCCACCATCGAGATCTTGCGCAGGTCGACCTTCTGGTCGCGTGCCAAGGTCAGCAGCAGGTCGAGCGGGCCTTCGAAGCCTTCGAGGTTGACGATCAGCTCGCCCTCGCCCGGCGCGATGACGTCCGGGCCACCCGCGCCGAACGTGTCGGCGACGGCGGGCGCGGGCGCGTCCTCAGGTGGCGGGCTGGCGGAATCGGTCATGCAGTCCCGGTTTAGTCAGCGAAAGCGCCTGCCGCCACAGGATTTGGTAGCGCCTTATCCCCATTCCGGGAGGAGTTCGGCGACCCGCCGCGCCGCATCGGCCAAGCCCCTGCCGCCGGCAGGGGCACGATGCCGCGCCAGAAAGGAGCGGCCGGCCTGGAACCGACGGCCGGCGGCCTCGGTCATGGGGCCGGTGCGGCCCACGATCTCGACCATTTCCGGCATCTTGCCGTTACAGTGGAGAGCGACGTCGCAGCCGGCCGCCAGCGCCCGGGCCGCGCGATCGCCCAAGGAGCCGCCCAGCGCCTGCATCGAAAGGTCATCCGACAGCAGCAGCCCATCGAAGCCGATATGGGTGCGGATCACGTCCTGTACGGCACCCGCCGATACCGTGATGCACTCTTTCGGATCGATCGCCTCGAACAGGAGGTGCCCCGTCATCGCCCAGGGCAGGTCCGAGAGCAGCTGGAACGGCACGAAGTCGGTGCGCTCCAGCTCGGCGCGCGAGGCCGTCACGGTCGGCAATGCCTCGTGACTGTCGACCGTCGCACGGCCGTGGCCGGGAATATGCTTGATGACCGGCATTACCCCTTCGGCCAGCAGGCCCTCGGCCGCCGCGCGGCCCAGCGCCGCCACCGGCTCGGGCCGATCGGCATAGGCCCGGTCGCCGATCACGGCATGGGTCTCGGGAAAGGCGATGTCGAGCACGGGCAGGCAATCCACGTCGCAGCCGATCGAGGCCACGTCGGCCGCCAGCAGGCGTGAGTTGAGCCTGGTGGCTTCCAGCCCCTGCTCCGGGTTGCGGGCGTAGAGGTCGCCCAGCAGGCGGGCCGGAGGCGCCTTGCGCCAGTTCGGGGGACGCAGGCGCGCGACCCTGCCGCCTTCCTGGTCGATCAGGACCGGTGCATCGGATCGCGCTACGCAGGACCGCAGATCGTCGACCAGCCGCCGTGCGCGCTCGACCGTGTCGATGTTGCGCGCGAACAGGATGAAACCCAGCGGATCGGCGTCGCGGAAGAACGCACGCTCCTCCGTCGTGAGGTCCGGCCCGGCGCAGCCCAGGATAAGCGCGCGGGGCCTGCTCATCTGGAAAATGTCCCGTAGTCACTTTCCTCCCCATTCAAATGGGGAGGTGGCGGCGAAGCCGACGGAGGGGTCATGAGGCTGTCGTTCATTCTCCGACGCTCCCGGACATCGCAAGGCGATGTCCTGCCACTCGGACGGCCGAGCCTTGCTCGGCCGATGACCCCATCGCCCGGTATGACGTGGCACTTCCCCATCTGAATGGGGAAGAGATCGGTTCCGAATTCCGACGCTTCGAGACACATCGGAAAGCCCCTAGCGGGCGGGTGGGACCGAGACGCAGTCGGCCTTGCGGGCCTTCAGCGAGGCACAGACCGAATGGGCCTGCTTCTCGTCGAGCGGTCCGGCCTGCACTCGATACCAGACGCCACGGTCGCCGAGATCGACCCGGACCGCCTGCATGCGCAGGCTCGAAAGCTCGCCACCATGCGCGCTCTGCAGCCGCGCCCAGGTCGACTTGGCGATGTCCTCGCTCTTCACCGAGGCGACCTGGATGCGCCAGCCGCCGGTCGGGCCGGACATGTTCTCGATCAGGCTCGCTATGCTGGGGCCGCTCTCGGTCGCGGCCGGCGTGTTGGTTGCGGGCTGTACGTTGGGCGGATTGGCCGGCACCTTCGGTTCAGCGCCGGCAGGCGGCGGCGTGCCGGCGGCCGTCGAGGCGGGTTGCAGCGGCGTCGGCGTCTTGCCGGCCTCCGTCTCCCTCGGGCGCGCGGCCGGCAGCGGCAAGCCGTTCGGCGGCAGCTTGGGCGTCACAGCCATCGGCAGCAGCTTCTCGGGCTGCGCCGGTACGGCCCCGGGGGAGATCCGGTTGAAGACTTCCTTGTCCTGGTTCGGCGGCACGAGTCCGCCGGCATTCTCGGGCTTCACGCGGGCGGGCGTGGTCGGCGCCTGCACCACCAGCGGCTCCAGCCCCTTGCCGCCGGCCTTGACGTCCTGGTTGTGCGCCCACCAGACGACCGAACCGAAGCTCGCAACGGCGGCGACCGACACCATCACCGTGAGGATCTGGCCGCGGCGTCTGTTGACCCGCATGAGCAGCGAGTCCCGGGGAGGCGGGGGAATTGAATCGGGTTCATGCGCGACGGGCCGAGGCGGAGGATCGAGCCGCACAGCTACCGACTCGTTGGGCCGGTAGATCGTTGGTCCGTCGCCGGAGGGGGACCGGCGAACATGCATTTTTTATCTCATTTCCTCGACGGGTGTTACGCCGAAGACCTTTAATCCCGATCCTATCACAAAACCGATTCCCTGTACCAATGCCAGACGCGCCCGCGTGAGATCGGAGTCGCCTTCGATCACGAAGCGCAGGCCCGGCTCCTCCCGTCCCCGGTTCCAGTGGGAGTGGAAGGCGGCTGCCAGGTCATAGAGATAGAAGGCGATGCGATGGGGCTCGTGCGCCACCGCCGCCGCCTCGACCTGACGGGGCCACTGGGCGATCATCCGGATCAGCGCGAGCTCGCCCACGTCGGAGAGGCGGTCGAGCGGCGCACTGTCGAGACCGTCTATCGCAATGCCCGCGGCCGTCGCCTGGCGCATCACGGAACGGGTCCGCGCGTGGCCATACTGGACATACCAGACAGGGTTGTCGCGTGACTGTTCGGTGGCCTTCACGAGGTCGAAGTCGAACGGCGCGTCGTTCTTGCGCGTGAGCATGGTGAAGCGCACGACGTCCGGCCCGACCTCGTCGAGAAGGTCGCGCAGCGTGACGAAGGTGCCGGCGCGCTTGGACATGCGCACCAGCTCGCCGTTGCGCATCACGCGCACGAGCTGGCAGAGCTTGACGTCGAGTTCGCCCTGCTTGGCGGTGATGGCGCTCACCGCCGCCTTCATGCGCTTGACGTAGCCGCCATGGTCGGCGCCCCACACGTCGATCATGTCGGCGAAGCCGCGGCGATACTTGTCGTGGTGGTAAGCGATGTCGTTGGCGAAGTAGGTCCAGCTGCCGTCCGACTTCTTGAGCGGCCGGTCGACCTCGTCGCCGAACTGGGTCGCGCGGAACAGGGTCTGCTCGCGGTCCTCCCAATCGTCGGGCAGCTGGCCCTTCGGCGGCTCCAGCCGGCCCTGGTAGATCAGGCCCTGGCGCGTGAGCTCCCCGAAGGCACTATCGACGGCGCCGCTCTCGACCAGCGCGCGCTCCGACGAGAAGACGTCGATATGAACGCCCAGCGTTTCGAGGTCGGCCTTGATCTCGGCCATGAGGGTGGCGATGGCGAAGGCCCGCATCTCGGGCAGCCAGTCGGCTTCCGGCTTGCCGATCCAGCGGGCACCGTCGCGCTTGGCGATCGAGGCGCCGACGTCCTTGAGATACTCGCCGGGGTAGAGGCCCTCGGGGATCGACTCGACCGTCTCGCCCAGCGCCTCGCGGTAGCGCAGGTAGGTCGACTGTCCGAGCTTGTCGACCTGGGCGCCCGCGTCGTTGATGTAGTATTCCTTGGTGACGTCGTAGCCCGCCTTGTGCAGCAGGTTCGACAGGGCATCGCCCACGATGGCGCCGCGCGCGTGCGCCACGTGCAGCGGGCCGGTCGGGTTGGCCGAGACATACTCGACGTTCACCTTGGCGCCCTTGCCCATGCTGGAATCGCCATAGGCGGTGCCGGCCTTCAGGCAATCGCCGAGGCGCGCGCGCCAGAACCCGTCGGCGATCTTCAGGTTGAGGAAGCCCGGCCCTGCCACGGCGCCATCGACCACGTCGGGATTGGCCTTGAGGCGGGCGAGCAGAGGCTCGGCGATGTCGCGCGGCTTCTTGCCCGCCGCCTTGGACAGCACCATCGCGGCGTTGGTCGCGATGTCGCCATGCGCGGCATCGCGCGGCGGCTCGGCCGTGATGGCGGAAAAATCGAGCTTTTCGGGCAATTCCCCCGCGGCCTGCATGGACTGGAGGGCCGCGACGATCTCGCCGATGAAATGACGGTAGGGATTCATGGGCCGGGTATTGCCGAATCCGTGCCTTTTGTCATCCGACCCACGATATCGGTTTTCCGTCGTCTCGACCGGAGCCGCGCGCAGCGCGGCGAAGCGGAGAGACCTTTTTCCTCGATTTGACGGCCTTCGGCCGAAAAGAGGTCTCTCCACGCCGCGCCTTCGGCGCTCCGATCGAGACGACGGGAATCTTGATCAGGAATACAGGTCGAACAGACGCCGGTGTTCGTCCAGGGCGTAGCGGTCGGTCATGCCGGCGATGTAGTCGGCGACCACGCGGGCCCGGGAATGGGACCCGGCCTGCTCGGCCTTCTCGCGCCAGGGCGAGGGCAGGCAATTGGGCTCGGCGAACAGTAGATTGAACAGGTCGACCACGACGCGACGCGCCTTGGAGTGCGACCGATTCAGCCTCCAGTGCTCGTACATGCGCGTATAGAGGAAGCGCTTCACGGTCTTCTCGGTCGCCGTCATCGCCTCCGAGAAAGCGACCACCGGACGGCCGAGCGCACGGATGTCGGCGACCGACGCGGGCGCGGCCTCCTTCAGTCGGCGGCGCGTCTCGGCCACGACGTCCTCGACCATGGCGTTGATCACGCGGCGCACCGCCTCGTGGATCAACCGCGGCTGCTCGATGCCGGGATACTTGGTCGTCACCAGCGCGAACATCTCGCCGACCAGCGGCAGGTCGAGCAGGTCCTTCACCTCGAACAGGCCGGCCCGCAGCCCGTCGTCGATATCGTGGTTGTTGTAGGCGATGTCGTCGCTCAGCGCCGCCACCTGCGCCTCGGGGCCGGCATGGCCGTCGAGTTCGAGGTCGTGGTCCTTGCAGTATTCGACGATGGCGGCCGGCAGGTCGGCCAGCGTCCGGCCCGGCTTCAGCAGCGGGCCATTGTGCTTCACCGCGCCTTCGAGCGTCTCCCAGGTGAGGTTCAGCCCGTTGAATTCGGCATAGCGGTCCTCGAGCTTGGTGAGGATCCGCAGCGTCTGGGCGTTATGGTCGAAGCCGGCATAAGGCAGCATGACGCCATGCAGCGCCTCCTCGCCGGCATGGCCGAACGGCGTGTGACCGAGATCGTGGGCCAGCGCCACGGCCTCGCCGAGATCCTCGTCGAGACGCAGCGTCCGGCAGATCGTGCGCGTGATCTGGGCAACCTCGAGCGAATGGGTGAGGCGCGTCCGGTAGTGGTCGCCCTCGTGATAGACGAAGACCTGGGTCTTGTGCTTCAGGCGCCGGAACGCCGCGGAGTGGATGATGCGGTCGCGGTCACGCTGGAACGGGCTGCGGCTCGGCGACTCGGCCTCGCGATGGTAGCGGCCCTTGCTCCGCCACGGCAGCGTCGCATAGGGCGCCAGCGCCTCGTGTCGCCACAACTCCTCGGCCAAACGCGGGTCCTCCTGCAGGGCCGCGTTCTACGCCGTCCGGAGCGCGATGGCTACTTGACCAGGGTTACGGGCACCGACGTATGCGCGATCACGTCCTGTGCGACCGAGCCCATCAATACGCCGGCCAGGCCGGTATGGCCGCGCGTGCCCAGCACCACGAGGCCCGCGCCCACCTTCTTCACGAAATCGGCGACGATCTCGCCCTGGCGGCCGACGCCGATATGGGTCTTCGGCGTCACCCCGGCCTTGCCGGTCAGCGCCACCGCGGACGCAAGCGCCTTCTGGCCTTCGTCGCGGTGGTGGGACTCGATCTGCTCACGCGAGACGAACGTCGCGACCGCACCGCCAAGGCTCGGTTGCACGTTGAGCAGATGCAGTTCGGCGGCGCAGCCCGTGGCGACCATGTCGAGGGCGTGCTGAACGGCGCGGTCGGAGCAGGCCGAACCGTCGACCGCGACGAGGATGGCGTTGATCTTGTGCATGATCGCTACTCCTTGCCCTTGTCGGTCGCGAGATCCACCGGATCGTGCGCCTTGTGCTTCTGCTTCGCCCGGTGCTGGAGGAAGTATCCGACCGCGACGACCAGGACGGCACAGCCGACCTCGAGGATCGTCTTGGCATGCGGCGTGATGGCGGTGAGCTTGGCGGCATAGCCCGGATCGGTGGCCAGCACCTCGCCCGCGATCCAGCCCAGCAGCGCGCCGCCGGCGACGACAATGATCGGGAAGCGGTTGAGCAGGGCCATGATCAGCGTGGCGCCGAACACGATCAGCGGGATGGAGATGATGAGGCCCAGCACCATCAGCGTGGTGTCGCCCTTGGCGGCGGCGGCGATGGCGATGGCATTGTCGAGGCTCATCACGGCGTCGGCGATGATGATGGTGCGGATGGCCGAGCTCAGCGAGCTGGCCGCCTTGACGCCGTCCTCGCCCTCTTCCTCGCCCTGCACCAGCTTGACGCCGATCCACAGCAGCAGCATGCCGCCCACGAGCTTCAGGAAGGGAACCGACAACAGGTAGTCGACGATCAGGACGAAGAGGATACGGAGCAGGATGGCGCCGCCGCTGCCGATGATGATGGCCGGGCGCTGGTGCTTCTTCTCCAGGTTCCGGCAGGCCAGCGCGATGACGAGCGCGTTGTCGCCCGACAGGATGATGTTCACCAGAATGATCTGGGTCAGGCCGCTCCAGAAAGCGGGCGTCAGCTCAAATCCCATATGCAGCGGTCCCCGTACGGTTTTCCTGTGCCCTGTTTCCCAGCGGCCTGCGCTTCTATGCTTCGGCCGAAGGTGTTAGTGCAGCCCTCCCGAAGGGGCAAGCCAAACCGGACAGGATCCAGGGACGAAATCGCATGGCGGGAAGCGCAGGCTACAACAGGATGTTCCCCGTCTCATGGACGGAACTGCACCGCGACGCCCGGGCGCTGGCCTGGCGGCTGGCCGACCTGGGGCCTTTCAAAGGGCTGGTCGCGATCACCCGTGGCGGGTTGGTCCCCGCCGCCATCGTGGCACGCGAACTGAATCTTCGCCTGATCGACACGGTGTGCTGCTCGACCTACGACCGCATGGAGCGCGGTGCCAAGGTCGAATTGCTGAAAGGTACTTCCGCCGAGCAGGACAAGGGTGCCGGCTGGCTGATCATCGACGACCTCGTTGACACAGGCGTCACCGCCCGCGCCGTCCGGGCCATGCTGCCCGAGGCGCATTTCGCCACAGTCTATGCAAAACCCGCCGGCCGGCCGGTGGTCGACAGCTACGTCACCGAAGTCAGCCAGGATACCTGGATCCTGTTCCCCTGGGACCAGGAGGCCGTCATGGCCAAGACCGTCATCGAACTGAAGGGCGACGCCAAGTGAGGCACCTCATTCGCATAGCAATCGGAGTCGTCCTGGACTGCGGGCCAGCAAGGATCCCTCGCTACGCTCGGGATGACACGATGCGCCTAGCGGACGCCACGCCAAGGGCCCGCTTGCAATGACTCACCCTCCTCACATCCCCACCGGTGTCATCCCGAGCGTAGCGAGGGATCCTTCCTGCACCGTACGCCCCACAGGAGCCACCCCATGAAGTGCTACGTCATCCCCGCCCCCAAGGGCATCGACTCGCTGACCCTGGTCGAGCGGGCGGACCCGACGCCCGGCCCACGCCAGGTCCTCGTCCGGGTCAAGGCGACCTCGCTCAACTACCGCGACCTGCTCACCATCGAGGCACAGTATGCGCGGTCGGCACCCAAGCCCGACCTGATCCCGCTGTCGGACGGCGCCGGCGAGGTGGTCGCGATCGGTCCGGGCGTCAGCCGGGTCAAGGTCGGCGACCGTGTCGCCGGCTGCTTCATGCAGCGCTGGTTCGGTGGCGCCATCAGCGAGAGCGCGATGCCTTCGGCGATGGGTGGCGCGATCGACGGCGTGCTGACCGAGCTGGCGGTGCTGGAAGAAGAAGGCGTCGTGAAGCTGCCGGCCCATCTCAGCTATGAGGAGGGCGCCACCCTTCCCTGCGCCGCCGTGACGGCGTGGAACGCACTGGTCGAGATCGGCCATATCAAGGCAGGCGACGTGGTGCAGATCCAGGGCACCGGCGGCGTCTCGATCTTCGCGCTGCAGTTCGCCCGGATGTTCGGCGCCCGCGTGATCGGCACCTCCAGCTCCGCCGCCAAGGCCGAACGGCTGAAGCAGATGGGGGCCGAGGCGGTGGTCGACTACAGGGCGACGCCCGACTGGGACCAGGAAGCGCTCAAGCTGACCGGCGGCCGCGGTGCGGACATCACCGTCGAGGTCGGCGGCGCCGGCACCCTTCCCCGCTCCTTCATGGCGACGCGGCTCGGCGGCTCCATCGCGGTGATCGGTTTGCTGTCGGGCATGGCAACGCTCGATCCGATGCCGATCCTGCGCCGCAACCTCAAGGTCCAGGGTCTCTATGTCGGCAGCACGCAGATGTTCGAGGCGATGAACCGCGCCATCGAGGCGAATGGCCTCAAACCCGTCATCGACAAGGTGTTTCCTTTCGCCGAGGCGAAAGCGGCCTACCAGCATCTCAAGAGCCAGAAGCATTTCGGCAAGATCGTCATTTCACACTAGGAAGCAGATCCCACCATGATCAAGCGTCGTCTGTTCAGCGCCGGCCTGCTGGCCGCGCCCTTCGTGAAGCCCGCCTTCGCACAGAACACACAATCGGCCTGGCAACCCAGCGGCCCCATCAAGATGGTCGTGGCCTATCCGGCCGGCGGCCCGACCGACGTGATCGCCCGCATCGTCGCGGCCGACATATCGGGCCCGCTCGGCCAGCAGGTCGTGGTCGAGAACGTGTCCGGTGGCGCCGGCGCCATCGGCACGCGCGCTGTCGCCAAGGCGAAGCCCGACGGGCAGACGATCACCTTCGGCAACAACCAGACGCACGGCAACAACATGTTCATGCTGAAGGAGCCGGGCTACGACGCGGTGAAGGACTTCGCACCGCTGGCCGGCGCCGGCGCCTTCGAGCATGTCTTCGTCGTGCGCAACGACCTGCCGGTGAAGAACATCCAGGAGCTGATCGCGCTCGCGAAGTCCAAGCCCGGCGAGCTGAATTACGGTTCCACCGGCATCGGTTCGGGCTCGCACCTCTCGACCGAGCTGTTCATGGCCCGCACCGGCACCAAGATGACGCACGTCCCCTATCGCGGCGCCCCGCCGCTGGTGCAGGACCTGGTGGGCGGCCGCATCGACATCTCCAACTCGACGCTGCCCAGCGTGCTGGCGCAGATCAAGGCCGGCACCATCCGCGCGATCGCGATCGGCAGCGCCAAGCGCAATCCGCAGCTGCCCGACGTCCCGACGCTCGAGGAGCAGGGCGTGACCGGCGCCAACGCTTCCTCCTGGGCCGCCTTCTTCGCGCCGGCGGCGACGCCGCAACCCGCGCTCGACCGTCTGTCGGGCGAGATCATGAACAGCCTCAAGAAGCCCGAAGTCGTCGAGAAGATCGACAAGCTGGGCTTCACCGTCGAGCCGCGCGACCCGGTGCAGTTCAAGCCCTATCAGGAGCGGGAGATCGCGACCTGGGTGAAGATCGCCAAGGACGCCAAGATCGAACCGGGAGAATAGGCAGCGCCATGAAGAACCTCTGGTCCGACAGCGATGCCCGGCAAGCCATCGCGAGCCATGCCGCCAAGGGCATCGACGAGGATCTGGCGTTGCGCGTTTACACGACGCGCCTGCTGGGTGGCGAGCCGAGGCTGGTGCTGCACGGCGGCGGCAATACATCGGTAAAGACGCGCATGGCGGACGTCACAGGCCAGGCGCTCGACGTGCTCTGCGTGAAGGGCAGCGGCTGGGACATGGGGACCATAGAGGCGCCCGGCCTGCCCGCCGTCCGCCTCGCGCCGCTGCGCGAGCTGGAGGGGCTGCAGGCATTGTCCGATGAGGACATGGTGAACGTGCAGCGCGCGAACCTGCTCGACAGCAAGGCGCCCAACCCGTCGGTCGAAACGCTGCTGCACGCGTTCCTGCCCCACAAGTTCATCGACCATACCCATTCCAATGCGGTGCTGGCGCTGACTGACCAGCCCGACGGCGCAGAACTGGCCGCCGATCTCTACGGCAAGCGCGCGGCGCTGGTGCCCTATGTCATGCCGGGCTTTGCGCTGGCCAGGAAGACCGCCGAGATCGCACGCGCCCATCCCGACGTCGAGGGATTGATCCTGCTGAAGCACGGCATCTTCTCGATGGGCGCGACGGCCGAGGAAGCCTATGTCCACATGATCGACCTCGTGACCATGGCCGAGCAGCGCCTCGCCAAGGCCACGCGGAAGATCTTCCCAGGCGCGACTCTGCCCGCGACGCCGGCGACGGCAGCGGAGATCGCGCCGATCCTGCGCGGGCTGTTCTCGCTGCCGGCAAAAGCCGGTGGCCGTGAAGCCGCGCAGCGTTTCGTCTTCGAGTTCCGCAGTTCGCCGGAGATCCTGGCCTATGTGAACGGCAAGGAGATCGCGCGTTACAGCCAGCAGGGTCCGGTGACGCCCGATCATGCGATCCGTACCAAGAACGTGGCCTTCATCGCGCCCGCGCCGGAGGCCGGCAACCTCGATGCGTTCAAGAGCGAGGCCAAGGCCGCGCTCGAGAAATTCGCCGCCGACTATCACGCCTACTTCACGCGCTACAACGGCAAGCAGATCGTCGCAAAGAAGGAACTCGACCCGATCCCGCGCGTGGCGCTGGTGCCGGGCGTCGGCCTGTTCGGCATCGGCAACAGCTCGAAGGACGCGAATATCGCGGCCGACCTCGCCGAGACGACGGTGGCGGTGATCGCCGACGCCGAGCGGCTCGGCACCTACGAGTGCATTCCCGAGCCCGACATCTTCGATATCGAATACTGGTCGCTCGAACAGGCAAAACTCAGCAGCGCGGCCGAGAAGCCGCTGGCGCGGCGCATCGTCGTCGTGACCGGCGGCGCTTCGGGCATCGGCGCCGCGACCGCTGCCGCCTTCGCGCGCGAGGGCGCCGAAGTGGCGGTGCTCGACCGCGATGTCTCCAGGGTGAAGGGCTTCGGTATTGCCTGCGACGTGACCGATCCGAAGTCGGTGCGCGCGGCGTTCGACACGGTGGCCGCGACCTATGGCGGCGTCGATATCGTCGTCTCCAACGCCGGCGCCGCCTGGCAGGGCCGCATCGGCGACGTCGACGAGGCCGTGCTGCGCCAGAGCTTCGAGCTGAACTTCTGGGCGCACCAGAGCGTGGCGCAGAACGCCGTCCGCATCATGCGCACCCAGGGACTGGGCGGCTGCCTTTTGTTCAACACCTCCAAGCAGGCGGTGAATCCGGGACCGGACTTCGGCCCTTATGGGCTGCCGAAAGCGGCGACGCTGTTCCTGATGCGCCAGTATGCGCTCGACCATGGCGGCGACGGCATCCGCGCCAACGCCGTGAACGCCGACCGCATCCGCACGGGTCTCCTGACGGACGAAATGATCGCACAGCGATCCAGGGCGCGCGGCCTCAGCGAGGCCGACTACATGGGCGGCAACCTGCTCGGCCTCGAAGTCACGGCCGACGACGTGGCGCAGGCCTTCGTTTCGCTGGCCAAGGCGTCGAAGACGACGGGCGCTGTCACGACCGTGGACGGTGGTAATATCGCGGCCGCCCTGCGCTAGGGTTCCTCACCAAAGGGAGGTCCTGTTGTCGATCGAGACGCGTTCCCTCCAGCCGCTCCAACTGTCGTTCGCCGGCGAGATGACCGGCATCGACGCGACGCGCCCGCTGACGCCCGCCGATGTCGCCGCCGTCGAGGCCGGCATGGACAAGTATGCCGTGCTGGTGCTGCCCGGCCAGAACATGACCGACGAGCAGCAGCTCGCCTTCACGCGCAACTTCGGGCCTTTGCAGGAGGGTGCCAACACGACGCTGACAGCAACCACAATGCGCCTGGGCGGGGCCTTCGCCGACGTCTCCAACCTCGACAAGGACAACAAGCGCCTCGAACGCAACGACCGTCGCCGCATGGCCGCGCTGGGCAACCGGCTGTGGCATTCCGATGCCACGTTCCGCATCGTGCCGGCGCGCTATTCCCTGCTGAGCGGCCGCATCGTGACGCGCGACGGCGGCAACACCGAGTTCGCCGACATGCGCGCCGCCTACGACGCGCTCGATGACGCGACCAAGGCCGAGATCGAGGACCTGGTCTGCGAGCATTCGCTGATCTATTCGCGCGGCCAGCTCGGCTTCACCGACTTCACCGACGACGAACGCCATCGCATGCGTCCCGTGCTGCACAGGCTCGTGCGCAAGCATCCGGTCACGGGCGCCAAGTCGCTGCTGCTCTCGGCGCATATCGGCGCCATCGTCGGCTGGCCGAGGCCCGAAGCCATGGCCTTCATCCGCGACCTGATGGAACACGCGACCCAGCCTGAATTCGTCTACGTCCATCGCTGGACGAAGAACGACTTCGTGATCTGGGACAACCGCACGACGATGCACCGCGTCCGCCGCTTCGACGACCTCAACATCGTCCGCGACATGCGCCGCACCACGACGATGAGCGAAGGTCCTACGGTCGAGGGACAGCAGGCGGCTTAACGCCCGTCGAACTCCGCATCCTTCTTCGGGATCAGGTCGTAGGGCAGCGCGAAGCCCGGCATTGCCTTGATCCTGTCGCGCCACGCCGCGAGGTTGGGACGCGAGTCGATCGACAGGCCGCCTTCATGGGCGAAGACCATGCGGCCCCAGCAGCCGATGTCGGCGATCGAGCAGGCATCGCCCACCAGCCATTCGCGCCCCGCCAGCGCCTTGTCGGCGAAGTCGAGCGCGGCTTCGGCGCCGGGCCGGAAGAAGTTCACAATGTCCTGCGGCACGTCGGGACGGAAGC
Organism: Reyranella humidisoli; assembly: GCF_019039055.1. Lineage (NCBI taxonomy): Bacteria > Pseudomonadati > Pseudomonadota > Alphaproteobacteria > Hyphomicrobiales > Reyranellaceae > Reyranella > Reyranella humidisoli. The sequence goes on along the minus strand of NZ_JAHOPB010000001.1, from coordinate 2,402,285 downwards.
GCGCGAAGTGGCGGACGCGCGCCACGTTGGTGATGGCGTCGTTCTCCCACGACAGCCACTCGCGTGCCTGCCAGCGATGCTGCTCCGTCTTCGGCTCGAAGCAGCCGGTGGTGCGCGCGAGATAGTCGAGAATCACGTTCGACATCACCAGCGTGAGCCCGCGATGACGAAGCACCGGCACCTGTCCATAGCGGTTGATCGCGAGATGCTCGGCTTCCTTCTGCACGCCGTTCTTGAGGTTGACCGTGCGGAACGAGAACGGCAGGCCCGAGAGCGCCAGGAAGAGCATCGGCTTGTAGCTCGAACTCGACGTGAAACTGCCGTGCAGAACGAGGCGCTCGTCGCTCATGGTCTCTCCTGTGGCGTTGGCCCGAGGCAATTCGTACTCTCCCCCGTCTCCGGAGGAAACGAACATGACAGCGCTCAAGCGCCGGCAGGTCGGAAAAACGAAACTCGAAGTCACCGAGATCGGTCTCGGCGGTGCGCCGATGGGCGGGTTCCGCGCCACCATCTCCGATGCGGAAGCGGTGCAGCTCACCAACGACGGATACGATTCCGGCATCCGCTACTTCGATACCTCGCCGTTCTATGGCTATGGCCGCAGCGAGTTGCGCATGGGTGCGGCGTTGCGCGAGAAGCCGCGCGACAGCTACGTCCTGTCGACCAAAGTCGGCCGCATCCTGCATGTGCGGAAGCCGGGCGAAGTGCTGCCCAGGGATTTCCGCGAGAACGGCCTGCCGGGTTTCGTGCCCCAGTTCGACTACACCTACGATGGCGTGATGCGCTCGCTGGAGCACTCGCACTTCCGGCTGGGCCTCGACAGGATCGACATCGCACTGGTCCACGACGTCGATTTCTGGACGATCAAGGACCGCGCCCTCCTCGACGAACGCTTCAAGACGGTGATGGATTCGGGCTTCCGCGCACTCGACGAGCTGCGCAAGGCAGGCGTCATTTCCGCGATCGGCGTCGGCATCAACGAGAGCGACACCAGCACGCGCTTCATCAAAGCGGGCGACTTCGACTGCATGCTGCTGGCCGGGCGCTACACCCTGCTCGAACAGGGCGCGCTGGAGGAGTTCCTGCCGGAGTGCACCAGGCGCGGCGTCTCGGTGATCCTGGGCGGGCCATACAATTCGGGCATCCTCACCGGCAACGTGAAGACGGGTGCGACGCACGACTACGTGGCCGCGCCGCAGCACCTCGTCGACAAGGCACAGAAGATCGAGGCGGTGTGCCAACGGCACAGCGTGCCGCTCGGCGCGGCGGCGATGCAGTTCCCGCTGTTCCACCCTGCCCTTTGCGCGGTCATCCCCGGCGCGCTCAGCGTCGCGGAGGTAAAGCAGAACATCGCCCATATGAGCTTGAAGATTCCGGTCGAGCTGTGGAGCGAGCTGAAGCGCGAGAAGCTGCTCGATGCCGCGGCCCCTACACCCAACTGAGGTTACCTGAATGAAAATCGTAGACGCGCAGATTCATATCTGGTCGCAGACCGTGACACCGCCCTCGGGCCTGCATCGCAAGGTCGAGAGTTTCACGGCCGAACAGGCATTGAAGGAGATGGATGAGGCCGGCGTCTCCGCCGCGCTGATCCATCCGCCCTATAGCTGGGACCCGACCTCCAACCAGCTCGCCCTCGATGCCGCCAAGAAGTATCCTGATCGCTTCGCCGTGATGGGCCAGTTCCCGCTGACCGATCCCGACAGCCGCAACCGCATCAAGGGCTGGCGCAACCAGCCCGGCATGATGGGCCTGCGCTGGGCGTTGCTGCAGCCTTCCGAGCAGAAGTGGCTGAACGACGGGCTGCTCGACTGGGTGTGGCCGGCCGCCGAGAAGGAAGGCATCCCGGTCGCCACGATGGGCGGCATCTTCCCCGACAAGTTCCGCGAGATCGCCGAGGCACATCCCAACCTCAAGATGATCGTCGACCATTGCGGCCTCAACCGCCACGGCCAGGACGAGGAGGCCTTCATCCATCTCGACAAGCTGGTCGCGCTCGCCAAACTCCCCAACGTCGCGGTCAAGGCGACCGGCGCGCCGCATTATTCGACCAAGGGCTATCCGTTCAGGAACATCCAGGACGGGCTGCATCGCATCTTCGATGCCTTCGGTCCCAAGCGCTTCTTCTGGGGCACCGACATCACCCGCATGCAGTGCACCTACCGCCAGTGCGTGACCTTCTTCACCGAGGAGCTGCCCTGGCTGAAGGGCCGCGACCTCGAGGACGTAATGGGCCGCGGCCTGTGCGAGTGGATCGACTGGAAGCTGAAGTTCGACTGACCTGATATCCATCTTGATGCATCATGAGGCATCAAGATGGAGTGGAGGGGCCGGAACGATTCGTTCCGGCACGTCAGGCCATGTAGCCGCCATCGATGATCAGCGGACTGCCGATCATATAGGACGCGCCGTCCGAGCAGAGCCAGAGCACGCTCGCCGCGATCTCATCGGCGGAGGCGATCTTTCCACGCGGTGTCTGGCGCAGGATCTCGGCCTTCAGCTTCGGATCCTTCAGGTATCGGGCGATCGCGGGCGTGTCGACCCAGCCCGGACAGATTGCGCCGATGCGCAAGCCCGCCTTGGCATTCTCCAGCGCGGCACTCCGCGTCAGACCGATCACGCCATGCTTGGCGGCAGAATACGCCGCGCCGCCGGGAAACGGATAGCCGCGCAGCCCGTCGACCGAGGCGTTATTGACGATCACGCCATGGCCCTGCTCCAGCATCAGCGGAATCTGGTAACGCAGGCAGAGAAAGGCCGAGGTGAGGTAGCCGTCCATCGTCTTGCGCCAGCCGGTCTCGTCGCCGGTTGCCACCGGGCCGACATAGCCGCCGCTGCCGCCATTGTTGAACGCATAGTCGAGGCGGCCATGCTTCTTCGCGATCGCGGCGCAGAGCTTTGCGACGTCTTTGCCTTTCGAGACGTCGCAGGCGATCCACGACACGTTCTCCCGCTCGGCGCCCTTGATGGTCTTGAGCGCGGTCTTTGCCCGGCTCTCGCTGCGGCTGGCCAGGATCACGGTGGCGCCCTCGCGCGCGAAGGCGGTGACGGTCGCCAGGCCGATGCCGCTGCTACCACCGGTGACGAGCGCCACCTTCCCCTCCATTTCCGGGTAGGGCATCAGCGCTTCACGATCTGACCGCGAATTTCGCCGTCGGGATATTTCTCGGTCAGCACGTTGACGTACCAAAGGCCGGCCAGCACTTCCCGGGCCTGTTGCTCGGTGAGAGTCACGCCGTCGTTGACGGTCGAACGGTCGGCGTAGAACGGCACGTCGATCGGAACGACCTGCACGGCATTCTGGTCGGATGACGCCGGACCGTACAGACCGGCCTGCCGCACCGGACCGCTCAGCCGCACCAGGTTGAGCTTGTATTCCAGCACCCGGGTCGACGGCCGGTAGGTGGCGGCGAAATAGCCCTCGCCCTTGCTATCGGTGGCCGGCACCTCGCGCGCACCGCTCAGGTCGGCGCGCAGGTCGGTCTTCGGCAGGTTGGGCTCGCCCATGTTGAACGAGCAGGCCGAGGCCGCGAGCAGCGGCCCGAGGGACAGGATGAGGCGACGGGACGGGAGGCTCATGCTTCTAGTCTACGTCGCCAATCGCGCCGGCGTCCCCGCGCGACATCAAGCTTTGTGATGCACCGGCGCCCGGCCATAGACCGGCGTCGGCAGCCCCTCCATTCGCGCCTTGAGCTGCAGCGACAGGAAGATCGAATAGAGCCTGGACTGCATCAGGTTGCCGCCGTGGAACCACAGGTTTTCCTGCGCCGTCGGCTTCCACATGTTGCGCAGCTCGCCCTCCCAGGGGCCGGGGTCCTTGGCGGTGCCGGAGCCCAGGCCCCAGCACTTGCCCACCTTGTCGGCGACTTCGGGCGAGATCAGCTCCGCGGCCCACTGGTTCATCGAGCCGTAGCCGGTGGCATAGACGACGAGGTCGGCCTTCAGCTCGGTGCCGTCGTTCAGGACCACCGAGCCCTCGGTCAGGCGCTCGACCTCGACGCCGGACTTGAGCTTGATGCGGCCGTCGGCGATCAGCTCCGACGCGCCGACCTCGATATAGTAGCCCGAGCCGCGACGCAGATACATCGGGCCGATGCCGGTGCCGTCCTCGCCGAAGGTCAGCTTGAACCCGGCCTTCTCGAGCCGCTCATAGAAATCCGCATCGTCGCGCCGGATCTGGTCGACCACCGGCTTCATCACCTGGGGCAGCGCGCCATAGGGCATCGAGGCAGTGGTGAGGTCGGCAATCTCGGTGGTGATGCCCGACGCCACCGCCTCTTCCGAGTAGAGCGGCCGGTTGCGCGCCAGCGTCTCGGCGCGCACCACCAGCGTGGGCGAGCGCTGCAGCAGCGTCACGTCGGCGCCATGCTCCCAGAGGTCGGCAGCGATGTCGTGCGCGGAATTGTTGGAGCCCACGACGACGCAGCTCTTGCCAGCCCAGCCCTCGCCGCCGGGATGGGCGCTGGAATGATGCTGCTTGCCCTTGAAGTGCTCGGCACCCGGGAACGCCGGAATCTCCGGGAAGCCCGACATGCCCGTCGCGATCACGAGCTGCTTCGGCTTGAGCGTGACCTCCTTGCCGTCACGCTCGACGACGACGGTCCACTCGCCCTTCTTCCCATCCCACGACGAACTCTTGCAGGTGGTCGAGGACCAGTAATCGAGCTCCATGATCTTCGTATAGGACTCGAGCCAGTCGCCCATCTTGTCCTTGGGCGTATAGATCGGCCAGTGATCGGGGAACGGCAGGTACGGCAGGTGGTCGTACCAGACCGGATCATGCAGGCAGAGCGACTTGTAGCGATTGCGCCAGGCATCGCCGGGGCGCGGATTGGCGTCGACGATCAGGGTCGGGATACCGAGCCTCTTGAGACGCGCGCCGAGGCCGATGCCGCCCTGTCCGCCACCGATCACCAGCACGTAGGGCTGACGATCGTAGCCCAGCTCCTTCGCGTCGGCACGACGGCGGTCGGTCCACGTCACGCGATCCTTGAAGGCGCCATGCTGCGTGCCGTGCTCGCGCGACGGGCCCTTCTTCTCTTCGAAGCCCTTCAATTCCATCAGCGCGGTGAAGAAGGTCCAGGCCTTGCCGTCCTTCAGGCGGACGTGGCCCTTGCCTCGCCCCTGCGCCGTCTCGAACGTGAACCAGCCGGGCCGCCCTGCGAATTCGAAGGAGCCAGGTTTTACATCGCTGAGGCGCGCCTGGAGCATGTCAGAAATCGCAGAGCGGCTCTCGAGCGTCACGATGTTCCACGTGAAGGCCACGAGATCCCGCCAATAACACTCATCGGCGAACATCGCCGCTGCAGCATCGGTGTCGGCGCGCTTCAGCGCGGACGCAAACTCGGCAAGCCACTCGGTCTCGTTCATCGTCATCCCATTGCGACAGGCAGGCAGGCGGCGCACTCTAGAAGATGGACGACTCCAGAGGAATGGGGCGCCCAGGAGGAAACGAGCGATGAAGTACGATGTGATTTCCGCGGATGGGCATGTCGACCTGATCTGGTTGCCGCCGGATCTCTTCACCAGCAACGCGCCGGCTTCGCTGAAGGACCGGATGCCCCATGTCATCGACGGACCCAAGGGACCGGAATGGGTCAGCATCAAGGGCGCGAAGTTCGGTCTCGTGAACGGGATGGGCTCGGCGGGACGCGAGTACGTCCCGGGCATCATCCATCGTTCCGACCGCATGGCCTCGACCGGACTCTATGAAGACGGCAAGAAGGGCATCCGCCGTCTCACCGAAGTCGATCACCGGCTGAAGGACCAGGACCGCGACGGCGTGCAGGCCGAGGTGCTGTACGGCGTGCTGGGATCGAGCGGCCGCCTGAACGATCCGGAAGCCGCCATTGTGATGCTGCGCATCTACAACGACTGGCTCCACGATTTCTGCAAGGCCGCGCCCGACCGTCTGGTCGGTCTCGCCAACATCCCGAACTACGACATGGAGGAGTCGGTCGCCGAGGCGATGCGCTGCGCCAAGCGCGGCGTGAAAGGCCTCGACATCGCCAATCGTCCCGACATGACGCCGCTCTGGGACCCGTTCTGGGAGCCGCTGTGGAAGTTCGGCCACGAGACCGGCATTCCGCTGCACTTCCACACGATCGGCGGCCGCTCGCCCGACGTCACGAAGTACACGCCCGAAGTGCAGCGTCGCATCTTCGCCACGCACATCACCGGCTTCCAGATGCACATGAGCACCATGCTGATGGGCCTGATCTACTCCGGCGCGCCGGCGCGCTACTCCAACCTCAAGATCGTCATCGGCGAAGCCGGTCTCGGCTGGATCCCGTACGTTCTGCAGCACATGGACCTCGAATGGGAGGACCAGTTCAAGGACCTCGACCTCAAGATGAAGCCCTCGGAATACTGGCATCGCCAGTTCTACGCGACCTACCAGACCGACCCGGTCGGCATCGAGCTGCTGCGCCATCTCGGCGAGGACAATGTCATGTGGGGCTCGGACTATCCGCATCCCGACGGCATCTGGCCGGACAGCCAGGAGTTCCTGAGCAAGGAGCTGACCCAGGTCTCCGCCGAGACCAAGCGCAAGATCACGCGCGACAACGCGATGAAGCTGTATCAGCTGGCAAGCTGAGTGACGCCCGCAACGGGAGCGGCCCGCACGGCCCTCCTCACGACCTTCGCGATGCTGGCCTTTGCCAGCAACTCGCTGCTGTGCAGGATCGCGCTGCGCGACACGTCGATCGATGCGGCAAGCTTCACCTCCATCCGCCTGGCCTCGGGCGCGCTCGTCCTGTGGATCCTGCTGCGCTCGCGCGGGAGGCAACCGCTGGCGGCGGGCAGCTGGCCGATGGCGGCGATGCTGTTCGCCTACGCGGTCTGCTTCTCCTTCGCCTATCGCGACCTCACCGCGGCGACAGGTGCGCTGCTGCTGTTCGGCGCGGTGCAGCTCACCATGACCGCCTACGGCCTGTTCTCCGGCGAGCGCCTCCGCGGCCTGCGGCTCGTCGGCGTGCTGGTCGCGATCGCGGGCCTCCTCTGGCTGCTGCTGCCCGGCCTCTCGGCACCCCCGGCTCTTGCGGCGGGCCTCATGCTGGCGTCCGGAATCGCGTGGGGCATCTACTCCCTGCTCGGCCGTGGCGCCGGCGATCCCACGGCCGCGACCGGCGGCAACTTCATCCGCGCCGTGCCGTTCGCCGCCATCCTCAGCCTGGCCGTGGCGACGCAGGCCCAGCCCGACCAAACGGGCCTGATCTACGCCGTGGCCTCGGGCGCCGTGACCTCGGGCCTGGGTTATGTCCTGTGGTACGCCGCGCTGCCTGCACTTTCCGCCACGTCGGCCGCCACAATACAGCTCTGCGTGCCGGCCATTGCCGCGCTGGGGGGCGTGGTGCTACTCGCCGAGCCGATCACCGCGCGGCTGCTGTTCGCGTCGGCGGCCATCCTGGGCGGTATCGCCCTCACCATACGCAAGTAACGCAGGCAATTGCCCGAGGAAGCCATGTTCGAAGTTGCCGATCGTCTGAAGAACGTGAAGGTGTCGGCCTCGGCCGCGATGACCCGCAAGGTGCGCGAGCTGCGCGCGCAGGGCGTGAAGATCGTGGGCCTGTCCTCGGGCGAGCCTGACTTCCCCACCCCGGCGCACGCCATCGAGGCCGCGCATCAGGCGGCGCTGGCCGGCGACACCAAGTATCCGCCGCAGGACGGCGTGAAGTCGCTCAAGGAAGCGATTCAGCGCAAATTCAAGCGCGACAACAATCTCGACTATGCGCTGGACGAGATCATGGTCTCCAACGGCAGCAAGCAGATCATGTACGACGTGCTGATGGCCAGCGTGAACCCGGGCGACGAGGTCGTCATCCCCGCGCCGGGCTGGATCTCCTACGCCGACCAGGCCGTGATCGCCGGCGCGAAGCCGGTGTCCGTGTCGTGCCCGGAGAACAACCAGTTCAAGCTGCGCGCCTCCGATCTCGAAGAGGTCATTACCGCGAAGACCAAGTGGGTGGTGTTGAACTTCCCCAACAATCCGACGGGCGCGGTCTGCTCGCCGGCCGAGATGCGGCAGATCTGCGACGTGCTGCTCAAGCATAAGCACGTCATGGTGATGGCCGACGACGTCTACGAGCACCTGATCTATGGCGACGCGAAGTTCAGCACCGTGGCCGAGGTCGAGCCGGCGCTGAAGGACCGCACGCTCACGGTCAACGGCGCGTCGAAGGCTTACGCAATGACCGGCTGGCGCGTCGGCTTCGCCGGTGGCCCGCGCGCGATGATCGCGGCGATGACCAACATGCAGGGCCAGATCGGCTCGGGCATTTCGACGATCGGCCAGGCCGCTGCCACCGCGGCGCTGAACGGTCCGCAGGAGCTGTTGAAGGAGCGCGCCGCCGATTACCAGAAGCGCCGCGACGAGGTCGTGGCCATGCTGCGCGCCTCCAAGGGCGTCACCTGCCACATGCCCGAAGGCGCGTTCTACGTGTTCCCCAACATCGCGGGCTGCATCGGCAAGACGACCAGGGGCGGGCGCAAAATCACCAACGACACCGACTTCGTCACGGCGCTGCTGGAAGAGAAGCACGTCGCCACGGTCCAGGGCGCGGCCTATGGCATGAGCCCCTACTTCCGCATCTCCTACGCCACCGACATGGCAAGCCTGCGCGACGGCTGCACCCGCATCCAGGAGTTCTGCGCGGAGCTGCGCTAGCAGCTCGCGTCTGGAGAGAGCGAAAGATCCCGCGCTAGGCTCGGGACGACACACCCTTCTTCATCGGCGCGCCTGCGCCCGTGCCAAGATTGGTGTCATCCCGAACGAAGTGAGGGACCCTCGCCTTGCAGGCGATAGCCTGCCGGAGAGGCTGGATCATTCAGCCTTGATGCCGGCGAACTTGATCACCTTCGCCCATTTCTCGGTGGCCTCCGAGAGAATCTTCGCGAATTCGGCGGGCGTGCCGCCGAGCGGCGTGCCGCCCAGCTCGACGATCCGGTTCCTGATCTTCGGATCGGCAAGGCCGGCATTCAGCTGCTTGTTCAGCAGCTCGATGATACCTGCCGGGGTGCCCTTCGGCGCGCCGATGCCGGCGAAGCCACTGGCCTCGTAGCCCGGCACGAAGTCCGCGATCGGTGGCACGTCGGGCAGCACGTCCAGACGCGCCGCCGTCGTCACCGCGAGCGCACGCAGCTTGCCGGCCTTGATCTGCTGAACCGCCTCCGAAAGGGGCGCGAAGACCACCTGCACGTGACCGGCGATCAGGTCGGCGACGGCCGGCGCGCCGCCCTTGTAGGGCACGTGGACGAGGTTCAGCCCGGTCATCATCTTGAAGAGTTCGCAGGTGATGTTCTGCGGCGTGCCCTGTCCCGCCGAGCCGTAGTTGATCTTGCCCGGGTTGGCCTTGGCATAGGCGATGAACTCCGGCAGCGTCGCGGCCGGCACAGACGGATTCACCACGACGACATAGGCGAGCCGCGCGGCGCAGATGACCGGTGCGATGTCGCGCATGAAGTCGAAGCCAAGGTTGGAATAGAGCGCGGCATTGATCGCATGCGGCGTCACGACCTGCAGCAGCGTGTAGCCGTCGGGTGCGGCCTTTGCGACCGTCTCGGTCGCGATGTTGCCGCTGGCGCCGGGCTTGTTCTCGACGATGAATTGCTGCCCAAGGCGCTCGGTCAGCCATTCGGCCGCCAGGCGTGCCTGGATGTCGGTCGCCCCACCGGCCGGAAAGCCGACGAGGATGCGGGCGGGCTTCGAGGGATAGGCTTGGGCAAGCGCTACACTTGAGGCCGCGGGCAATGCAGCAGAGCCCACAGCCAGATGCACGAACGTGCGGCGGCGAATCTTCATGATGTTTCCTCCGCAGACTGCGCCATCTCGTGGATTTCAATCCATCCGGGCCAGCTGCGGGATCAGGCTACACCCGGCCTGTCGGCGGGAGGAAGGGGCGAATTCTTTTCGTCCGGCCCTACAGGGCGTTGATTTCCTTGACCTTGGCGGTGAGGCCCAGCTTGCGGTTGCAGAGGGGCCAGTGCCAGGTCTCGCCCTGCTCGAACATCACCCATTCGGTGAGTGACGCGGCCTTCTCGTAATCCTGCGCCGCCTCGATGGCTTCCTGGGTCGTCAGCACGGTACCGTCGCGCCTCTGCTGCATGGTGATGTAGGTGCGGGGCGTGTACTGGAAACGACCGTGATAGGTGCCGCGTCCGCCGGTGATGCGGTTCGAATGCGGGCCCCAGCTTCCGCTCTCGCAAATGGCGAGCGACTGCAAGACCTCGTTCTTGCGCGCCCTCACGAACGCCTCGTGCTCCGTAGGCCCCTGCGGGACGACGGCCGTCTCGACGGGCTTCTGGGCGCATCCCGAACCGACGCAGAGCGCGGCAAGCATGAGCGGGAGCGTGGCGGTTCGATGAATGTTCACGACCCGCCATTGTTCACATGATTTTATCCCCAGGGTAAACCCTGGGCTCGGCCTGCCCCTAAGAAGGAATTTGCGATGCCGCAGACACGAACGGGGCATGAGCCGACCCTCGTTAATTGCCGCCTACGCTGACTTAAACGCTTGCTTGCCTCCAAGAACGCCGGACACGCACACCTTTGCGCGGCGGCATCGCCGCCGACGCATTCGTGTACCATTTGTAACGGTGCAGGCAGCTTTCAGGCTGCACCGGCCGGATGTGTCTCGATCCAGTGCCGCGCGATCTCCTCGCGCGTCGCCACCCAGACCCTGGGCTTCGACGCCACGTAGTCGAGGAAGCGTGCCAGGGTCGCGGCGCGGCTCGGCCGGCCGGCGAGCCGGCAATGCAGGCCGATCGACATCATCTTGGGCGACCGCGCGCCCTCGGCATAGAGGACGTCGAAACTGTCTTTCATTGCCTGCAGCCAGCCGTCGCCCGCGGAGTAGCCGGGCGCGACACTGAACTTCATGTCGTTCACTTCCAGCGTGTAGGGAATGATCAGGTGCGGCTCTCCCGACACCTTCACCCAGTAGGGAAGATCGTCGCTGTAGGAATCGCTCGAATAGAGGAAGCCGCCATGCTTCACGACGGCTTCGAGCGTGTGCATGCCGAAGCGGCCGGTGTACCAGCCGACCGGCGCGCGGCCGGCGGCCTGCCTGATCGCCTTCACCGCCTTCTTCATGTGGTCGAGCTCCTGCTCGAGCGTGAAGTCCTTGTAGTTGATCCAGCGCCAGCCATGGCTCGCCACCTCGTGGCCGGCGTCGGCCATCGCCTTGCCGGCGGCGGGATTGAGTTCCAGCGCACGGCCCACCGCCCAAGAGGTGAAGCGCATGTTGCGCTCCTGGAAAAGCCTCAGGATGCGCCAGAAGCCGGCGCGGCTGCCGTACTCGTACATCGACTCGGTGGACAGATCGCGGGCTCCCACGAGCGGCGCGCCGCCCGGCGTCTCGGTCAGGAAGACCTCGGACGCCGCATCGCCGTTCAGGACCGTATTCTCCCCGCCCTCCTCGTAGTTCAGCACGAAGCTCACCGCGATGCGGGCATCACCCGGCCACTGCGCGTCCGGCGGATTGGCGCCATAGCCGATCAGGTTGCGGTCGAGATGGTCGTGCATGAGGCCCCCGGAGACGCGCCGCCCGAGTGCGGGCGATTGAAGCCCGACTATGGCGCGGCTATAGCTCGCGCGACAAGCTTGTGGAGGCGAGATGGGCGCGGCCGAAGCGATCAGGGAAGAGCGGCTATGGCGGCGGCACGCCGACATGGCGAAGCTGGGCGGCACGCCGAAGGGCGGCGTGAACCGGCAGGCGCTCTCGGCGGAGGACGCGGCGGCCCGCAACCTGCTCGGTTCTTGGGCAAAAGCGCGCGGCTTCTCGATCTCGACCGATGCCATCGGCAACCTCTTCGTGCGCCGCGAAGGCTCCGATCCCAACGCGCTGCCGGTGATGAGCGGCTCGCACATGGACAGCCAGCCGACTGGCGGCCGCTTCGACGGCATGTACGGCGTGCTCGCCGCCTTCGAGGCTCTGGAAGCCCTGGAGGATGCCGGCGTGAAGACGAAGCGTCCCGTCGTGGCCGTCGCCTGGACCAACGAGGAAGGCTCGCGCTTCCAGCCCGGCGCCATGGGCTCGGCGGTGTTCGCCGGCCACAACGATCTCGACCAGATGTTGCAGGTGAAGGACTGGAAGGGTGTCGTGCTGAAGGACGCGCTCGCGGAGACGCTGAAGGCCGCACCCGCGCCGATGCGCGAGGGCAAGCCCGGCTTCCCGCTCGACGGCTATGTCGAGGCCCATATCGAGCAGGGCCCGCGGCTGGAGAATGCGGCTACGACGATCGGCGTCGTCACCGCCATCCAGGGCAGCCGCCGCTACATCGTCACGACCGAGGGCGAAGAGGCGCATGCCGGCACGACGCCGCGCGCGGCCCGCAAGGATGCATTTGCCGCCGCCCTTCGCATCGCGCACGCGATGTACGAGGCGACGACCGACAAGGACGATATGCTGCGCTTCACCATCGGCCGGGTCGATGTCGGTCCGGGTTCGCCCAACACGGTGCCGGGCCGCACGACCTTCACCATCGACATGCGGCATCCCGACGACGCCGTGCTGGAAGCGCATGAGAAGAAGCTGAAGGAGATCGTGGCGATGAAGGCCGCCCCCTGCACCGCCGGCATCGAGCGCGTGACGGCCGTGCCGCCGACCAACTTCGATCCGATGGTGATCGACATGGTGCGCGCCAAGACCAATGCGCTCAGGCTCACCAACATGGACATGCCCTCGGGCGCCGGCCACGACGCCATGCACATCGCCCATCTCTGTCCCACCGGCATGATCTTCGTGCCCTGCGAGCGCGGCATCAGCCACAACGAGATCGAGAACGCCACGCCCCAGGACCTCGCCGCCGGCGCCCGCGTGCTGGTCGAGGTACTGGCCGAGCTCGCAAACCGCTAACCCTCCGTCGCCCTGGGCGGAGCGCCCTTGGGGCGCGTAGTCGAAGGGCCTCTCTTCGCGAAAAGAGGTCCTTCGACTACGCTACGCTCCGCTCAGGACGACGGATAACCTTTCAGAAAGTAATCGTGCCATGTCCAAGAAGATGCAGTCCGAACTCGTTGCAATCCTGTCCGACCTGATCGCCCTGCCGAGCCCCTACCCGCCCGGCACCTCGGTCGAGATCTGCGCCTATACGGCGAAGCGCCTGAAAAAGGCGGGCTACAAGGTCGAGATCGCGACGCACAAGAAGGGCGTCGACAATGTCGTGGCGCGGATGAAGGGCAAGGCGAAAGGCCCGGTCATCGCCTTCAACGCCCATGTCGACACGGTGGGCGTCGGCGAGCGCTCCAACTGGAAGAGCGATCCCTACAAGGCGCTGGTGAAGAACGGGCTGGTCCACGGCCTCGGCGCCGGCAACTGCAAGGGCAGCATGGCGGTGCAGATCTGGATCGCCGAGGAGATCGCGCGCCGCGGTGGTCCGGCCTCGGGCGAGCTGATCTTCACCTTCGTGGCCGACGAGGAGAATCTCGGACCCGAGGGCATGGAGTTCCTCCGCAAGAGCGGCAAGGTTCGGCCCGACGCGCTGATCCTGGGCGCGCAGACCGAGAACAACCTGATCGTGGCCGAGCGCGGCGTCATGTGGGCACGCCTCACCACCAAGGGCCGCGCCGCCCATGCCGGCAACCCGGCGGCCGGCGATAACGCCATCCTGCGCATGATGCGCCTCGTGGGCGCGCTGAGCTCCTACTACGACATGGCCCTGGCCACGCGCGTCTCCGGCGCAATGAAGTCGACCGTGAACATCGGCATGTTCCACGGCGGCCACAACACCAACGTCGTGCCCTCGGCCTGCACCGTCGAGATCGACCGCCGCCTGCTGCCCAACGAGAAGGTCAAGGATGCGTTCAAGGAACTGAAGAAAGTGGTCGACGGCGTCGGCGAGCCGAAGGCGATGTACGGCGTCGAGTTCCTGACCGGCACCAACGGCTTCTTCGCGCCCGAGAACGGCGCGGCGGTCGGCGCGTTCGAAGCGGCGGTGAAGACCCACAGCCGCCGCAAGGTGAAGTTCCTCAACGCCACCGGCGTGAGCGACGGCCGCTACTATGCCGACGACGGCATCGAGATCATCAACTTCGGTCCGGGCTCCGGCGCGCAGGGCCATGCCGCCAATGAGAGCGTGCCGATCGCCGAGATGGTCGACGCCGCCCACATCCAGCTCGACGTGGTGAAGCGGCTGCTGGGATAGAGGAAGGGCGACCGGGTCCGAATCCGGCCAGATGCCAACGGCATTCCACGGTAAGCGTACGAGAGAAACCGCAGTCGTGGAGCCAGCCGATGTCGAGCCCAGCCAACCCCAAGACCTATGGAACCGTCAGCGCCGAGGGCCGACGGGACATGACCGGCCTCGAATTCGTGCAGGGACTCGCGAACGGCACGCTGCCGCTCAACACGATTGCCGAGACGCTGGGCTACGACGTGGTCGAGGCGGCAAACGGCAGGGTCGTCGTCTCGATCGTGCCGACCGACCGGCATCTCAATCCCTCCGGCACTGTGCATGGCGGACTTGCGGCGACCCTGCTCGATAGCTGCATGGGCCTCGCGGTCCAGACGACCCTGGCCAAGGGACTTTCGCAGACGACGGTCGAGTTCAAGATCTCGCTGCTGCGGCCGATCACACCGGAAACCGGCCTGATCCACGCCGAAGGACTCGTGCTGAACGCGGGCCGCCGCGTCGGCACCGCGGAAGGTCGCATCACCGATCAGAAAGGCCGCCTCTTAGCGCATGGCACAACGACCTGTCTGATCTTTGCGTCGTGATCTGTGGCATGGCAGGCTGGCGGCGGGGAGAAAACACCATGCCGTTCTACGAAAAAGGCGACGTCCGCATTCACTACGAAGAGATGGGCTCGGGTCTGCCGCTGCTGATCATTCCCGGCGGCGGGCTGAACTCGACCATCGCGGGCCTCGACAAGACCCACCCGTTCAACGCGATGCGCGAATTCAGCGACCGGTTTCGCTGCATCTGCGCCGACCTGCGCAATGCCAATGGTGGCCAGTCGACCGGCCCGCTCGACATCGAGCGCACCTGGGACGCCATCACCGACGACCATGTCGGCCTGATGGACCATCTCGGCGCGAAGCAGTTCATGGTACTCGGCTACTGCATCGGCCAGCCGCTGATCTGGAACCTGATCAAGCGGGTGGGCGACCGCGTCATCGCCGCCGTGCTGACGCAGCCCTCCGGCTTCCGGCCCGAGCTGCCGAACCAGTTCTACGACAACAACATGAAGGGCTGGGGCCCCGACTTCGTGGCCAAGCGGCCCGAATACACGATGGAGCAGGTGAGCCAGTACCTCACCAACATGTACACGAAGAAGGCCGACTTCGTGTTCACCGTGCCGCGCGACTTCGTGAAGAGCTGCAAGACACCGATCCTCGTCGCCCCCGACGACAGCCCGCCGCATCCCTACAAGGTCGCGATGGAAGTGGCGATGCTGTCGCCCAATTCGCAGGTCACGCTCTATCCGTGGAAGGACACGCCCGAACGGGTGCCGCTCGCGGTGCGCCACATCCGGATGTTCCTGGAGGCGCACCGGCCGTAAGCACCGCGTCCGTGGCCCATCCTTCGAGACGCACGCCTGCGGCGTGCTCCTCAGGATGAGGTAGAATGAATCAAGCGAAACACCAGAACCTCACCCTGAGGAACGCCTCGTAGAGGCGCGTCTCGAAGGGCGGGAAGGCGCACAGTGTCCGCTAAGCCGTCTTCTGCGCCGTGAGCCCGAGCTTCTCGATCGTCTGTTCGCGCATCACGAACTTCTGGATCTTGCCGGTGATGGTCATCGGGAATTCCGGCACGAACTCGATGTAGCGCGGGATCTTGTAGTGGGCGATCTGGCCCTGGCAGAAGGTGCGGATCTCCTCGTCGGTCGTCGTCTGGCCGGCGTGCAGCTTGATCCAGGCGCAGACCGCCTCGCCGTAGCGCGGATCGGGCACGCCGATCACCTGCACGTCCTGTACCTTCGGGTGACGGTAGAGGAACTCCTCGATCTCGCGCGGATAGACGTTCTCGCCGCCGCGGATGATCATGTCCTTGAGGCGGCCGACGATGTTGACGTAGCCCTGCTCGTCCATGGTCGCGAGGTCGCCGGTGTGCATCCAGCCGGCCTCGTCGACGGCCTCCCTGGTCTTGGCCTCGTCGTTCCAGTAGCCCTTCATCACGGAGTAGCCGCGGGTGCAGAACTCGCCGGTCTCGCCGCGCGGCACGGTGCGGCCCTCGGTGTCGACGATCTTGATCTCGATGTGCGGCAACACCTGGCCCACGGTCGAGACGCGGCGCTCCACCGGATCGTCGGTGGCGCACTGGGTCGAGACCGGTGAGGTCTCGGTCATGCCATAGGCGATGGTGACCTCGCCCATGTGCATGTGGCTCTGCACCTTCTTCATCACCTCGATGGGACAGGGCGAGCCCGCCATGATGCCGGTACGCAGGCTCTTGAGGTCGAACTTCGCAAACTCGGGATGGTCGAGCTGGGCGATGAACATGGTGGGCACGCCGTACAATGCCGTGCAGCGCTCCTCGGCGACCGCCTGCAGCGTCGCCAGCGGATCGAAAGCCTCGGACGGATAGACCATCGTCGAGCCGTGCGTCAGGCAGCCCAGGTTGCCCATCACCATGCCGAAGCAATGGTAGAGCGGCACGGGGATACACAGCCGGTCCTCGGGCGTGAGCTTCAGTCCTTCGCCCACGAAGTAGCCGTTGTTCAGGATGTTGTGGTGGCTGAGCGTGGCGCCCTTGGGGAAGCCGGTGGTGCCCGAGGTGAACTGGATGTTGATCGCGTCGTCGAACTGCAGCAGCGGCGCCAGTTCGGCGATGCGCGCCTTCTCGGCATTGCCGCCGGCCGTCGCGACATCGTCGAAGTTCAACATGCCCGGCGTCTTCTCCTTGCCGAGCCGGATGACGTGCTTCAGGTGCGGCAGCTTGCCGTCCTTCACCAGGTCCTCGACGATCTCGAGATAGTTCGAGGTCTTGAGCGCCGGCGCCAGGATCAGCGCACGGCACTCGACCTTGTTCATCGCATATTCGAGCTCGGCGCGGCGGTAGGCCGGGTTCACGTTCACCAGCACGAGCCCCGCTTTCGCGGTCGCGAACTGCGCCAGCGTCCATTCCGACGTGTTGGGTGACCAGATGCCGACCCTGTCGCCGCGCTCGAGGCCCAAGGTCAGCAGGCCCGCCGCCAACTCGTCGACCCGGCGCCCCAGTTCGCCCCAGCTCCAGCGCACGTTCTGGTGGCGCACCACCAGCGCTTCGCGGTCGCGATGGGCCTCGACGGTGCGGTCGAAGAAAGCGCCGATCGTTTCGCCGATCAGCTTCTTCTCCGAGACGCCGTGATCGTAAGAGATACCGTGAGAGATTCTGGGGGCAGCCTGAGCTTTGGTCATGAATCGAGATTAGCGCGCCGTGCGAAATTTGAAATCATGAAACTCGATTTCGTCACCGTGGACGTCTTCACGGACCGCCAGTTCGGGGGCAACCCGCTGGCCGTCATCACCAATGCCCAGGGCCTGTCGGGCGAACGGATGCAGGCCATCGCCGCCGAGTTCAACCTGGCCGAGACGACCTTCGTCCTGCCGCCCCGGAACCCGGCCCACACCGCCGAGGTCCGGATCTTCACGCCCAAGGCCGAGATGCCCTTCGCCGGCCATCCCAATGTCGGCACCGCCTTCGTGCTGGCCCGCGCCGGCACCAGCTACGGCCGTCCGGTGACCGGCGACCGGCTGGTCTTCGAGGAAAAGGCCGGGCTGGTGAACATGGACATCGTCCGCGAAGGCGGCGCCGTCGTGGCGACCCGCCTGGCCGCCCCGGTGCCCCTGAGCTTCGGCGAGGAGATCGATCCCGCCCTCGTGGCCCAGGCCTGCTCGCTGAAGCCGGAGGACCTGAAGCTCGACGTCCATCCGCCCCGCGTCGCCTCCTGCGGCGCCCCCCTGCTGTTCGTCGAACTGAAGTCGCGCGAGGCCCTCAAGCGCGCCGCACCGCGTGCCGAGATCTTCGCGCGCGACCTGCCGCGCGAGCGCATCGTCGGCATCCATCTCTACGTTCAGGCGAAGGACGGCGAGATCGACGTCCAAACCCGCATGTTCGCGCCGGAGCACGGCATCCCCGAGGATCCTGCGACGGGTGCGGCCAACGTTGCCCTGATCGGCGTGCTGACGCATCACCGGCCAGAGACCAACATCACTCTGGCCAAGACGATCGGCCAGGGCTTCGACATGGGCCGCCCCAGCGTGCTGCAGGCCTCGGCCGAGAAGAAGGCCGGCAAGGTCATCGCGACCTACATCGGCGGTCGCTGCAAGCCGATGATGAGCGGTGTGATCGAACTGGAGTAGCGACAACTCTCTCTTTCAGACTCCTCGCCCCCGCTAGGGGGAGAGGTTGGGTGAGGGGGTTGCGCACAAACGCTTCGACTCGCCCCCTCACCTAGCCTCTCCCCCTAGCGGGGGAGAGGAATATGAGGAGCAAGCGGCAGCGCCGCACCCTGCTTCACCGGGCGCAGCGCAAACGAACTGCGGATCTGCGCGATGCCCTGGATCTTGGTGAAGTCCATCACGAAGCGCTCGTAGGCTTCGAGGTCGGGCACCACGACACGCAGCAGGTAGTCGCTGTCGCCCGTCATCAGGTAGCATTCCATCACCTCGGGCCGTTCCGCCGCGGCGCGCTCGAAGTCCTTCAGGGCCTTCTCGTTCTGGGTCGAGAGCGAGACGCTCACGAACACGTTGACCGACAGGCCCACCGACTTGGCGTCGACCTGGGCGGCATAGCCCTTGATGACGCCCGCCTCCTCCAGCGCCTTGACCCGCCGCCAGCACGGCGAGGAGGACAGGCCGACCTGCTCGGCGAGGTCGGCGTTGCTCAGGCGGCCGTCGTGCTGCAGCCGTTCGAGAATGCGCCGGTCGATCGCATCAAGGGAGATCATTGCTCAAAACGTCCCTATCGAGGATAGTTCTACCCTATACAGCCCGTTCGGCGACCTGAACGCAAGGACCTTCCAGCTCGTCAGGAGTATCCGTTGGCAATGAGCACTCTCGCCCCCGTCCAGCGCCTCCGCCTCCTCCGTGAATTGGAACGCAAGGTGCTGTGGCTCAGCGCCTGGACGATCCATCACGCCAACCACATCCGTCCCAATCGCGACGGCCTGAAGGTCGGCGGCCACCAGGCCTCCTGCGCCTCGCTGGCGACGGTGCTGTCGGCGCTCTACTTCTCGGTGCTGCGGCCGGAGGATCGCATCGCGGTGAAGCCGCACGCCTCGCCGGTGTTCCACGCCATCCAGTACCTGTTCGGACACCAGACCCGCGAAAAGCTCGAACGCTTCCGCGCACTGGGCGGCGCGCAATCCTATCCGTCGCGCACCAAGGACGTGGACGACGTCGATTTCTCGACCGGCTCGGTCGGCCTCGGCGTCGCCATGACGCTGTTCTCGTCGATCGTGCAGGACTATGTGCGTCTCAAGAACCTCGGTGACGGCAAGCGGCCGACGGGACGCATGGTGGCGCTGGTCGGCGACGCCGAGCTCGACGAGGGCAACATCTTCGAGGCGCTGCTCGAAGGCTGGAAGCACGACGTCCGGAACCTGTGGTGGGTGATCGACTACAATCGCCAGAGCCTCGACGGCGTGGTGAACGACCGGCTGTTCGGCCGGGTCGCGGAGATGTTCGAGCTGGTCGGCTGGCGGGTCGTCACGCTGAAATACGGCAAGCTGCTGGAGACCTCCTTCACGCAGCCCGACGGCGCGCATCTGCGCGAGTGGATCGACGCCTGCCCCAACTCGCTCTACTCGGCGCTGGTGTTCAAGGGCGGCGCCGGCTGGCGCGAGGCGCTGACGCGCGATCTCAACCAGTATCCCGGCATCCGCCGCATCCTCGAGCAGCATGACGACGCCTCGCTGCACAGGCTGATGACCAACCTGGCCGGCAACGACATGCAGGCCGTGGTCGACGCCTTCGAGGGCGTGAACGACGACACGCCGACCTGCTTCATCGCCTACACGATCAAGGGCCAGGGCCTGCCCTTCGCCGGCCACAAGGACAATCACTCCGGCCTGATGACGCTCGACCAGATGGCGGGCTTCAAGAAAGGCATGGGGATCGAGGACGGGCAGGAGTGGGACAAGTTCGCGGGCCTCACCTCCGCGCCGGCCGATCTGCAGGCCTTCCTCGACGCCGCCCCGTTCAACGCCGAGGGCCGACGCCGCACCGAGGCGCCGGTCGTCGCCATCCCGGCGCAGCTCACAAAGCCCAATGACAAGAAGTCGAGCACGCAGGAAGGGTTCGGCAAGATCCTGAACGCGATCGCGTCGGAAGACGGCGAGCTCGCCCGCCACATCGTCACGACCTCGCCAGACGTCACGGTCTCGACCAACCTCGGCGCCTGGGTGAACCGGCGCGGCCTGTTCGGCCACACCGAGGCCGAGGACGTGTTCCGCGAGCTGAAGGTCGTGTCGGCTCAGCTGTGGCGCCAGACGCCGAAGGGCCAGCATGTCGAACTGGGCATCGCCGAGAACAACCTGTTCATCCAGCTCGCCGCGATGGGCCTCAGCCACCAGCTGTTCGGCGCGCGCCTGCTGCCGATCGGCACGCTCTACGACCCGTTCATCGCGCGCGGCCTCGATGCGCTGAACTATGCCTGCTACCAGGATTCCCGCTTCATGCTGGTGGCGACGCCGTCGGGCGTGACGCTCGCCCCCGAAGGCGGCGCGCATCAGAGTATCCATACGCCGCTGATCGGGATGGGACAGCCCGGCCTCGTCAGTTACGAGCCGGCCTATGTCGACGAGCTGGCGGTGCTGATGCGCCACGGCTTCGAGTACATGCAGCAG
Source organism: Reyranella humidisoli (assembly GCF_019039055.1). Lineage (NCBI taxonomy): Bacteria > Pseudomonadati > Pseudomonadota > Alphaproteobacteria > Hyphomicrobiales > Reyranellaceae > Reyranella > Reyranella humidisoli. Next base: position 2,381,518 of record NZ_JAHOPB010000001.1, on the reverse strand, counting down.
GAGAATGGCGGCTCGATCTACCTGCGCCTGTCGACGCGCAGCCTCGCACAGCCCGAGCGCACGCTGACGCCGGACCAGCAGAGCGACATCGTTTCCGGCGGCTACTGGTACGCCCCGCCCGAGGAAGGCGCCGACGTGGCCATCGTCGCCATGGGCGCGGTGACGCCCGAGGCCGTCGCCGCGCATGAAAGCATCGCGCGCGACTTTGGCGGCGCCGGCCTGCTGGTGCTCACCTCGCCCGACCGGCTGCACACCGATTGGCTGGCTGCGCAGCGAAATCGCGGCCGCACGGCGGGTCTGGTCGACCGGTCGATGAGCCCGATCGAGCGGCTGCTGGCACCCCTGTCGCGCGATGCGCGCATCGTGACGGTGATGGACGGCCATCCGCTGGCGCTGTCGTGGCTGGGTTCGGTGCGCGGCCAGCGGGTGGTGCCGCTCGGCATCGAGAAGTTCGGCCAGTCCGGCGACATCCCCGATCTCTATCGAACCTACGGGCTCGATTCGGCGGCGATAATCGACGCGGTGGCACGCGCCGTCTAAAGTGGCGGCGTGAAAGTAGACGGCACGCCTTATCGCACCATCTGGCTCGGCGCCGACGGCACGACCGTCCAGGCCATCGACCAGACCCTGCTGCCCCATCGTTTCGTGGTGCGCGATTTCCGCACGATGGAGGATGCCGAGGTCGCGATCCGCACCATGATCGTGCGCGGCGCGCCGCTGATCGGCGCGGCCGCGGCTTACGGCATGGCGCTCGCAATGGCGGCCGATCCGTCCGACGCGATGCTGGCGCGCGCCTACACGGTGCTGCTGGAGTCGCGACCGACGGCGGTGAACCTGCGCTGGGCGCTCGACGATCTGCGCGCGCTGCTGGCACCGTTGCCGCCCGCCCAGCGGCGCGAGGCCGCCTATCGTCGCGCCGCCGAGATCTGCGACGAGGATGCCGAGATCTGCCGCCGCATCGGCGAGAACGGGCTGGGCCTGATCCGCAAACTCAAGCCACGCGACAGTAGCGGCCGCATCAACGCCCTCACCCACTGCAACGCGGGCTGGCTGGCCACCGTGGACTGGGGCACGGCATTGGCGCCGATCTACCAGGCGCACGATGCCGGCATCCCCATCCACGTCTGGGTCGACGAAACGCGGCCACGCAATCAGGGCGCCAGCCTGACGGCATGGGAACTGAGCAAGCACGGCGTGCCCCACACGGTCATCGCAGACAATGCCGGCGGCCACCTGATGCAGCACGACCAGGTCGATTTCGTCATCACCGGCACCGACCGCACGACGCGCGGCGGCGACGTCTGCAACAAGATCGGCACCTACCTGAAGGCGCTGGCGGCGCACGACAACGGCGTGCCCTTCTATGTCGGCCTGCCCTATCCGACCATCGACTGGACGATCGCCGACGGCGTGCGCGACATTCCGATCGAGGAGCGCAGCGCCCGCGAACTGTCGCACATGACGGGACGCACCGAGACCGGTGAACTCGCAACAGTGCAGATCCTTCCCGAGGGCAGCGCCGGCGCCAATCCCGCCTTCGACGTGACGCCGGCACGTCTCGTGACGGCGTTGATCACCGAGCGCGGCGTCTGCGACGCCAGCGAGGCCGGCCTGCTGTCGCTCTATCCCGAGCGGTCACACGCGGCGTGAAAGTCACGGCAGCGGCCAAGGCGACCGTCGGGCTTTGCCTCACCCAGATCGTGGGCTGGGGCACCACCTTCCTGATGCCTTCGGTGCTGGGCCGCCACTTCGAGCGCGACCTCGACCTTCCGAGCGAGGTCGTCTATGGCGGCATCACCGTGATGTTCGGCGTCGGCGCCCTCTTCGCGCCACGGGTCGGCCGATTGCTCGACCGCACGGGCGCGCGCTCGGTGATGGCCATCGGGTCGATCGTCTACGCGCTGTCGCTCGCCGCGCTTTCCTTCTCGCAAGGACTCGTGAGCTACCTGCTGTGCTGGGCCGCCATGGGCATCGCCTCGACCCTGGCGTTGAACACGCCGGCCAGCATCGCGCTGGCACAGATCGCGGGCAGCCGCGCACGCCAGGCGATCGCTGTTCTCGCCATCATCGGCGGATTCGCCTCGACCGTTTTCTGGCCGCTCTCCGAGGCACTCGAAACATTCCTGAGCTGGCGCGGCGTATTGCTCGTCTATGCCGCGATCCATCTCCTGGTCTGCGCGCCGGTCCATCTGCTGGTGCTGCCTGGCCGGCCGAAAGTCGGCACGCACGCGGCGGCCGGCGCGACGCCCACGCCACCGCCCTCGGATCACACCAAACGCATCTTCCTCTTGCTGGCGGTCGCCTTCTCCTGTGGCGCTTTCATTTTCACCGGCTTCATCGTGCACGCGATCGGCGTGATGCGCGGGCTGGGTCACGATCCTGCTTCCGCCCTGCTGCTCGCCTCGCTGATCGGACCGGCGCAGGTCGCCGTGCGGGTTGTCGAACTCGTGTTCGGCCATCGTTACGCGATCAGCTCTTCGACATTGTTTGCCGCCGCCGTCCTGCCGCTGGGTCTCGGGCTCGCCTTTCTGGCCGGTGGCAACTTCGCGGTCGCCCTGCTCTGCCTCGTCGCCTACGGCATCGCCAACGGCCTGAAGGCGGTCCTGCGCGCCACGCTGCCGCTCGCCTTGTTCGGACGCGCCCAGTTCGGCACCTATCTCGGCCGCCTCGCCCTGCCGCAGGGCATCGTCTCGGCCGCCGCCCCGCCGGTGCTCGCCGCGGTGATGGCCAACTACGGCGCCCAGGGCGTGCTCGCCGTCACGTTCGTGATCGGAATGATTGCCCTCGTCGCCACCGTGATGCTGGTGCGCGCGAGCGGCACGGTCCGCTGACGCCACCGACGCGCCCAAGCCGCGTCGGGCCGCTTTGTTGCGTCAGGGACGGACGTGGAGCCCCTCGGACGAAGCATGCATGCCGGTGAAGTCGCGGCCGCTGGAAAGGATGCGCCACGACAGCATCTTCTGTGCATAGGCGAGCATCGCCGGCGCCGCGGCCGGATCGCGGGAGAGGTCGTTCAGACAGTGCGGATCGGCTGCGAGATCGAAGAACAGCGGCGGCAGGGCCGCGAAGTGGACATACTTGAAACGTTCGTCGCGGATGACGGCCAGCGAACAGGCATCCATTGGCAGGCCGAGCGCGACCTCCGAGTCCGCGGCGCCCAGGCCACGGAAGTCGAACTCCCAATGAGCTTCCCGGCGCCAGTCCGCCGGCGCCTTCCCATGGAGAAACGGCAACAGGGAGCGGCCGTCGCACTGCCGTGGAATGTCGAGGCCGAGCCAGTCGAGGACGGTCGGCATCACGTCCACCGCCTCGGTGAATCGCTCGATCCGGGTACCGCGCGTGGCATCGGCCGTGGCCCGCGGATCGCGCACGATCAGCGGCACGTTGTAGGCCTCGTCGAAATAGCCCTGCTTGCCGAGCATCCAGTGGTCGCCCAGCAGTTCGCCATGATCGGACGTCACGACGATCAGCGTGTCGTCGTAGAGCCCCCACTCCTTCAGCCGGTCGATCAGGCGGCCGACCTGGTCGTCGACCTCCTGCACCATGCCGTAGTAGGTGGCGCGCAACTGCGCGAGATCGGTGTCGCTGAGATCGGCGACCAGCCCCTGCCCGGTGACGAAGTAGCTCGCGAGGCTCTGCGAGCGGAGATAGCTCGCCAGCAGCGGATGCTGCGCGCCCTCCCGTTCGGCCGTGGCGGCGCGGCGCGGCGGTGCCATGTCGGCGGGATCGTAGAGGCTGTTGTAGGGCGCGGGCGCGATGAAGGGAGGATGCGGCCGGATGTAGGCCGCATGCGCGAACCACGAACCGTTGCGCCTCAGCGAGATGAAGTCGAGGAGCCGGTCGGTGAGGAAGGCGGTGATGCTGTCCTCGGCCTTGAAGCGCGCGGGTGGAAACGTCGGCCCGCGATCGCCAGCCGGCGCGGCCGGCCGGTAGATCTCGGTGACGTCGTCTGCAAAGTCATAGCCCTTCGCCTTGAGGTCGGCCATCCACGGATAGGGCAGTTCCGGCAGGTGCAGTTCGGGCGCGAAACCGGGCATCACCGATTCGTATGTCCGCAATGCCGGATCGTCGGGCGGCAGCCCGGTCGGATCGGCGGTCGTATCGGTGTAGCCGAACAGGGCCGGATCGTATCCGGCCTTGCGGCATTCAAGGGCGATGTTGGTAAAGCGCCGCGCCAGCGGCGTGCCGTTCCGCATTACGCCGTTATTGTGCTGATAGGTGCCGGTCAGCAGCGCCGCGCGCGAGGGCCCGCACGGAGCGGCCTGCACGAAGTGCCGCCGGCAGAGCACACCATCTGCAGCCAGTCGGTCCAGGTTCGGAGTCTTCAGCACGGGATTGCCGGCGCAGCCCAGCGCATCTGCGCGCCACTGATCGATGACGATGAAGAGGATGTTCCTCCGGGTGACCATCCGATGCTCCCCTTCCGTGGCGACGATCATCCGGCGCTTACATTGTTGGGACAATTCATACTACTTCAGTAACAGAAAAATTGGATTGCCTGCTGGTGCACTCGCCGGAAAAGCGAGCTCGCCAGCGAACAGGACGAACCGGTCGCTTGCTTGCTAGTATCGGCGCCGGCAACGACGGGCGCGGCCCGAGAAAGTCCATGTTCGAACCCCACTCGCTCATCCTCGGCTTCGTCGTCGCCCTCGGCGTCGGCCTGTTGATTGGCATCGACCGCGAGCGCAAGAAGGGCGAAGGGCCGGGCCGGGGGGCCGCGGGGCTGCGCACCTTCACGCTCGCCTCGCTCTCCGGCGCGATCGGAGCCGCAGCCGGCGGCGAAATCCTCCTGGCCGCGATCGTCCTGGGCGTGGCGACCTTCGCCGGCCTCTCCTACTGGCACGCGCGCGACAACGACCCCGGCCTGACGACGGAGACGGCGCTGGTCGCCACGACCTTGCTGGGCGGGCTCGCCATCCGCGAGCCGGGCTTCGCCGCCGGCGTCGGCGTGGTGGTCGCCGTGCTGCTCAATTCCCGCGAAGCGCTGCATCGCTTCGTGCGCTCGATGTTGACCGACGGGGAGTTGCACGACCTGCTGATCTTCGCCGGCGCCACGCTGGTCGTGCTGCCGCTGCTGCCCGATCATCCGATCGGTCCCTACGGCGCGCTGAACCTGCGCACCATCTGGCTGGTGGTGATCCTGGTGATGGGCGTCGGTGCCCTTGGCTATATCGCGGTCCGAATCGTGGGGCCGCGATTCGGCCTGCCGCTGGCCGGCCTCGCCTCGGGCTTCATCTCCAGCTCGGCGACCATCGGCGCGATGGGCGCGCGCGCCGCCAAGGAGCCGCGCCTGACGAGGCCGGCGGCGGCCGGGGCCGCGCTCTCCTCGCTCGCGACCGTGGTGCAGCTCGGGCTGCTGATCGGCGCCACCGATCTCGAGGCCCTGAAGGCTCTCGCGATGCCGCTGCTCTTCGCCGGCGCTGTCGCCATCCTCTATGGCGGCGCCTTGATCCTGTGGGCATTGCGACAGGACCGCGGCACGGTCGAGGAAACGGCGGGCAACGCCTTCAGCCTGAAGACGGCGCTGGTCTTCGCGGCAATCCTTGCCGCCGTGCTTCTGTTGGCGGCCGCCCTGCAGGACTGGATGGGCGAGGCTGGCGTCATCCTGGCAGCCGGCGCCGCCGGGTTCGCCGACACGCATGCGCCGGCCATATCGGTCGCGTCGCTGGTCGCCGAAGGCCGCCTCCTGCCGACAGCCGCCGTGATCCCCGTTCTGGCCGCCTTCTCGACCAATACCATCACCAAGATGGTGTTCGCCTTCAGCGCGGGCGGTCCGCGTTTCGCCCTCTATGTCGTGCCGGGCCAGCTGCTGATGCTGGCCGCAGCCTGGGCCGCTATGCTGGTCGCCTGATCGAAGGGAACTCAATGACCGTCGCAGAGAAGTTCGGCCGGCGCGGCCTCATCGCCGCCGGAACGCTCGCTGCCGCCACCGCGCTCGGACGCCCGGCTCTCGCGCAGGCACCGGTGGCGGCCGGGGCAACACCGGCCGGCTGGAACGACGGGCTGGCGCATCCGATTCCCTACACGCCCTCGCCCGGTCTCGGGAAGGAGCGCGGCCTCGTGCTGGGCGGCGGCGGCGCCTATCTCGTCTCTTGGATGATGGGCTATTTCCACGCCCTGAAGCAGAACGGAGTCGACCTCGCGACGGCCGATGTCGTCGTCGGCACCTCGGCAGGCTCCATCGCCGGCGCCGTCCTGACCAGCGGCCGGCTGTGGCGGCTCACGGGCGAACTCGACATCTTCGCCAGTTTTCCCAAGCTCTTTGCCGAGCTGGTGCCGGCGCTGCAGGCCAATCCCAGCCAGGAGCGTGCGCGTAAGCTCGCGGTCGACGCCCGGGATGCGAGCTTCGAGACCATCCGCAACATCGGCCGCGCCGCGATGGCCGCGCGCAATCCCGCCGGCACCGACAAGTACTTCAGCACGCTGCATCGCCTGATCGGGCCCACGATCTGGCCCTCGCCCGCGCTGCATACGACCGCAAACGATTGCTACACCGGCGAGCGCATCGTCGTCTCGGCGAGCGCCGGCCTGCACATCGACGTCGCCTGCGCGGCGAGTTCGTCCCTGCCGGGATCGATGGGACCGACCTGGCTGAAGGACCGGCTGTGCATGGACGGCGGCATCTGCCAGACCAGCACGCATGCCGATGTCGTGACCGGCGTGAAGCGCGCGCTGGTCATCTCCTTGAGTGACGGTGGTCCGCAGGCGGTGACGCAGGGCCTGCGCACCTCCGGAATGCCCAACACACTCCAGCAGGAGATCCGCGACCTCGAAGCCGGCGGCACGCGCACCATGCTGACCGTCGCCGGCCTGCTGCCGGGCACGCAGCATGTCGACAACATCATGGATCCGAAGTGGATCGGCCCCCTGCTGAAGTACGGCCACGAACGCGGATTGGCCGAGCTGCCGAAGGTCAAGGCACTGTGGGCGTGAAGAGCATGCCCCGATGACGAAGATGAACCCGCTCGGCGCCCCGCGCGCCGGCCATAAATGGCGCGCCAGCACCCGCCATGTCGACATGGCGACGACGCCGGCGAGGCCCCGACCACTCAAGATCGCGGCCGCGCCGCAGGACGTCACCATCGACCTGAAGCGCACGGCCATCATCGTCGTCGACATGCAGAACGACTTCTGTGCCGAGGGCGGCTGGGTCGATCATCTCGGCGCCGACTACACGCCGGACCGTCTGCCGATCGCGCCATTGCAGAAGCTGTTGCCGGCGCTGCGAAAAGCCCAGGTTCCCGTGATCTGGTTGAACTGGGGCAACCGGCCAGACCTCGCCAACATGCCGCCCAACCAGATCCATCTCTACAAGAACTCAGGCACGGGGATCGGGCTGGGCGATCCGCTGCCGGGCAGTGGCGCGCCAGTGCTGCAGAAGGATTCGTGGGCCGCAGCGGTGGTCGACGAGCTCGCACCGGATCCGATGGACATAAAAGTCGACAAGTACCGCATCAGCGGCTTCTGGGACACGCCGCTCGACAGCATCCTGCGCAACCTCGACATCCGCACCGTCCTGTTCGCGGGCGTGAATACCGACCAGTGCGTGTTGCACTCGCTGACTGACGCCAACTTCCTGGGTTACGGCTGCGTGCTGGTGGAGGATTGCTGCGGCACCACCTCGCCGGATTTCTGCCGCGAGTCCACGGTATGGAACGTGAAGAAGTGCTTCGGCTTTGTCACTGATTCGAAGAAGATCCTGAAAGCCCTCAAGAAGTAACTCCGAGAAGTCATCCCGCGTGCGTTCCCTCGTCCTGCTCCCCGGCTTCATGTGCGACGCCGATCTGTGGACCGACATGGTCCCCGATCTCGAAACACTCGGCACCCTTCGTTTCGGCAACGTCTATGAAGACGATTCGCTCGAGGGCATGGCCCGGCGCGTGCTGGCCGAGGCGCCCGAGCGTTTCGTGCTGATCGGCTTCTCGATGGGTGGCTTCGTGGCACGCGTGCTCACGCTGATGGCGCCGGAGCGCGTGACGGGCGTGGCCTTCGTCGCCTCTTCCGCGCGCGGCTATTCCGACGAGGAGCGCGCACGCCGCCAGTCGGGCTATCGGCCGGGCGACCGGCCACCCCGCGCCGCCGGCGCCGCCTCCAACGCGATGGGCCTGCATCCCGACCGCGACACCGATCCGGTGCTGCTCGACCGGCTGCGCGGTATGCAGCGCCGACTTGGCCCCGAGGTGCGCAAGCGCCAGGCCGCCCTGGTGCGCCGCGACGGCTATGCCGATCTCGAACGCATCGCCTGCCCCTCGCTGGTGGTCGCCTGCCGCCAGGACCGGCTGCGCACCTTCACCGAGACCGAGCGCATGGCGCAGGCACTGCCCCACTCGAGCTTCAGCATCCTCGAGGACTGCGGCCACATGGCCCCCCTCGAAAAACCATACGAGCTTTCCAGGCTACTCAGCGCGTGGATCGAGCGGACCGGTTTGTAACGCCCGTCCGGCTCCGGCGCGACAGGCGCACGGCGCCCCCGAACAGCAGCGACACCGCGAAGGCGACGGCCGCCGGCAGCCACAGATCGACGAACGACAGGATGCGGGCGCGGCTCGGCTGGTTGCGGTCGTAGACGACGTTGACGACTTCGCCCGCAACGAACGACGTGCCGCTGCCGCCGCGGCCATGGAATTCGATCTCGCGGCCCTCCGGCGTGGTGAAGCGCACGATGGGGGCGTAGGAGATGCGCTCGACGTCGCGACGGACCTCGCGACCGCCAGGTGTCGTCACTTCCTCCGTCACGATCGAACGGCTTTCGCGGATCTCCAGCACCTTGCCGCGGGCGCGGCCTCCGCTGGCATAGAGGTCGACGGCGCTCCAGAGCGCGAACACGCCGATCAGCAGCGCCACCACCGAAATCACGGTAAAGGCGTGCTCGCCCACGACCGCGAGATCGGCATCGTTGGACAACGCCCAGGCGATGGCCCCGAACATCAGCCAGAACCCTCCGAAGCCCGCGAGCAGGAGGGGCACGAGCCAGAGCCGGTCGAACGTATCGAGGCGAAAGTCTGCGGGCGTCTCGGGCAGGTAGAGGACAGTGACGGCATCGCCCACGGCGAAGTCCGGCGCGCTGCTGGCGAGGTCACGCACCCCCATGGGCCCACCCTGGGGCAGCCGGAACCGCACGACCGGCGCATACATGTCGCCCTCGCGCACGATCTCGGTGACGACGCCCTCGGCCCGCTCGCCATAGAGAACGTGGCGCAGATTGCCGAGTCCCATCAGCACGCCGCCAGCCGCGATCAGCCCGCCGATCCCGAGGATCAGCCAGGCGATCCAGCGCCAGTTCCTATCGACAGACATTGGCCATGCGACCGTTCAGGCGTCGCGCCGCCTCAGCCGGTCGACCAGCGCCACCAGGCGGCTGCCCTGCGGCGTTGCCGGGTCGAGCAGCTGTTCGTGCGGCGTGTCGCGGGCAAGCCGGCTGATCTCCATCAGCGCACGGATGTGCTGGCGGCGGGTCAGGCGATACTCCGAGGAGCGGTGATGGAAGAAGAGACGCCGGAGCTGGCCGTCGCCCACCAGCGCATTCAGTTCGCTTGCGGTCACGTAGATCAGGAAGCAGACGAAGATCCAGACCTGCACGGCGACGAAACGATGCCAGCTGAAATCGAGGACGGCCGCCTGGGCTGCGGCATCGAAGCCGCGCGCGTCGAAAATGAAGTGCAGCATCTTCTCGACGTAGCGCACGATCGTGACGATGACGCCGTAGAACACGGTCTTGTAGAGGATGGGCTGGATGAGCGGCGCACCCCGGAACTTGTCGATGATGCGGACCTTATCGACGACCAGCACCACCTTGCCCACGATCAGCGCCGTGGTGCTGGCCAGCATGAAGCCCGTCAGATTGAACCAGTAGTCGTGGGCCAGGAGGTTCGTCGTGAAGACGATGAGGTTGAAGGCGGTGAAGAAATAGAGCGTCGGCGGCAGCATGTGCCGGATCACCCGGAGCCAGCCGTGGAAGAAGCGCCTCGGCAGCGAGGCGATGGCGGCTGCGCTCAAATGCGGCCTCCGTCGACGATGAAATTTTGCGCCGTGACCAGCCGGCTGTCGTCGGACGCCAGCCACAGCACCATGCGCGCGATGTCGGGAGCATGGAGAAGCTCCTTGAGACATTGCGCATTGAGCTGCGCCGCCTTGGCCTCGGGCGTGACCCAGAGATCGATCTGCCGCTGCGTCATGATCCAGCCGGGCGTTACCGCGTTGAGGCGGATGCCGTCGCCACCCAGGTCACGCGCCAGACCGCGCGTCATGCCGATCACCGCCGCCTTGGCCGCCTGGTAGACGGAAAGATTGGGCGTCATTGTGTGGTAGCTGACCGAGCTGAAGTTCACGATCGAGCCGCCGCCCGCCCTCTTCATGGCCGGCGCCACCGTCTGGATCGCGAAGTAGGCGTGGCGCAGATTGACCGCGATGCGCTCGTCCCAGAAGTCGGGAGTCACCTGGTCCAGCGTGTGGCGGTCGTCGCGCGCCGCGTTGTTCACCAGCACCGTGATGGTCCCGAGCTTTGCCACCACGCCCTCGATGGCCCTCTGATAGGCCGCGATATCGCGGATGTCGCAGGGGACGAACAGCGGCACGGCGAGACGACGGGCCTCGATCTTATCGACCAGCGCCCGGGAGGCCGCTTCGTCGATGTCGACGAAGCCCACCCTGGCGCCCTGCTCGGCGAAGTGTTCGACAATCGAGGCGCCGATGCCGGAGCCGCCACCGGAAACGAAAACGGTCCGCCCCGAGAGGCTGGGATAGGAGGCGAATGAGGACATGGATTTCCTTCTAGATCCTGCTCACGCAAAACGAGACCTCGCCGGCGAGGGTCGCACCGGCGGCCAGCAGGCTCTGCCCGACCGCACCGTTGGCGTGACTGACCGGCTCGGCACAAAAGTACCGTTGGCCGCCGGGAACATAGATCACCAGATGACGAAATGCTTCCGTCGCTGAGAGGGTGAGCCGGAGGCCGCGGCTCGGCCAGGTAACGGTGGCATCGCCATCCCATCCGTCGAAGCAATGATCGAGACCCATCCCTTCGACGGGGCGCGAATGCGAGAAGTCCCATTCCCGCGGCACGGGCACATGCTGCACCGGCAGGATTTCGGCGTCGGTGTGCCAGACACCGCCGAGCCGGCAGGCCAGTTCGGTGTCGGCCTCGCTCACGAAGAAGGGATGCAGTCCCAGCCCGGCCGGTACTTCCCGATCCTCGAGGTTCTCAATCGAGATGCCGATCGTGAGGCTCACCTCGTCGAGCGCGAAAGTCTGTCGAGCCCGATAGCGGAAGGGCCAGCCGGCAGCGCCGGCGCCCGCCTCCTGCAGATAGACCAGCTCGGCCGAAGTGCGGTCCTGGCGCACCACGTCCCAGGCATGCGCCCAGCCGTCGCCGTGCATCGGATGGCGCACGCCGGGCCAGTTGGGTTCGAGGTGAAAAATCTCGCCGCCGAAAGCGAGACGACCGTTCGCGATGCGGTTGGAAAACGGCACCAGCGGATAACAGGCCGTGTCCTTACCCGTGCCGGACGCCAGCGCGGCGTCCGACGCAGGGCGCAACAGATCACCGATGCCATCGAGGGCGAAGCGGGCGATCGAACCGCCGGCGTCCGGCGCCAGATCGACGGCCAGCCGGCCGGCCCGCAGCGACAAAAGCGTCACGCAATCCCCCGTCGCTGTGTAAACTCGCGCGCTCTCAAATTACGAGGAAACGCATCGATGTCGAACATGCTGAAGAAGCGGCTGCAGGCCGGCAAGGCCTGCGTCAATGGATGGCTGGCGATCCCCGACGGCTTCGCCGCCGAGACCATGGCGCAGTGCGGCTGGGACAGCGTCACCGTCGACATGCAGCATGGCGTGCAGGACTACCTCTCGATGGTCCGCTGCTTCCAGGCAATGGACAAGCATCCGATCACACCGCTGGTGCGCGTGCCGTGGAACGAGCCCGGCATCGTCGGCAAGGTGCTCGACGGCGGCGCCTGGGGCGTCATCTGCCCGATGGTGAACACGGCGGCCGAAGCCAAGGCGCTGGTTTCCTATGCGCTCTATCCGCCGAAGGGCAAGCGCTCCAACGGCCCGATCCGCGCCGGCGCCTATGGCGAGGCGACGCCCTACCAGGCGATGGCCAACGACGAGGTACTGATCATCCCGATGATCGAGACGCAGGAAGCGATCGACAATATCGACGCCATCCTCGACGTGCCGGGCGTCAGCGGCATCTACATCGGACCGTCCGATCTCGGCCTGTCGCTCGGCATGAAGCCGATGCTCGACCGCGAGGAGCCGCAGATCCTGGCGATCTACGACAAGCTGCTCGCCGCCACCAAGAAGCGTGGCCAGTTCGCCGGCCTGCACAACGGCACCGGCAGCTACGCCGCGAAGATGGTCCACAAGGGTTTCCAGCTCGTCACCATCGCCAACGATGCCGGCCTGATGGCCAAGGCCGCCCGCGAAGCGGTCGCCCAGACGCGCAAGGAAGGCGGCCCGACGGCCGCGAAGTAAGCGAGCCAGGACGTGCGCTTCGCCAACGCCACGCTGCCCGACGGCAGCCGGCATGACATCGAGGTCGAGGGAGGGCGGATTTCCGCCCTCCGCCCGGCTTCGGGTGCGGCGCACGCCGCTGCCTCGGACACAGTCGATCTCGGCGGCACCCTCGTCCTGCCGCCGCTGGTCGACGGTCACATCCATCTCGACAAGACGCTTCTCGGCCTGCCCTGGCTGCCCAACCAGTCGGCGGGGAACAAGGTCTCCGACCGTATCGAGGCCGAGCGCCGCGTGCGCGCGGCACGCACGGTGCCGGAATTCGAGACCGGCTCGAACCTGGTGCGCCAGGTCTTGGCCAGCGGCACCTTGCACATGCGCAGCCATGTCGACATCGACAATCAACTCGGTCTCCGGAACCTCCATGAGGTGCTGAAGATCCGCGAGCATTTCCGCGACTTCGTCACCATCGAGATCGTGGCCTTCCCGCAAAGCGGCATCCTGCGCTCGCCTGGCACGGCGGAGCTTCTCGACGAAGCGATCGCGCAGGGCGCGGCTCTCGTGGGCGGACTCGACCCGGTCGGCATCGACGGCGACCTGGACGCCCATCTCGATGCGGTGTTCGCCATCGCCCAGCGCCGTGGCGCGGGCGTCGACATCCACTTGCACGATGGCGGCGAAGGCGGGCTGGCGCAGATCCTCGCCATCGCCGCGCGCACCGAAGCGCTGGGCCTGCAGGGCAAGGTCGCGGTCAGCCACGCCTTCGCACTGGGCTCCGTATCGACCGACAGCGCGACGCGCGCTGCCGACGCGCTGGCCCGCGCCGGCGTCGCGATCATGAGCCATGGACCGGGCGGCGCGACCATCCCGCCACTCAAGCTCCTGCGCGAGCACGGCGTCGAGGTGTTCGGCGGATCCGACAATATCCGCGATGCCTGGTCGCCCTTCGGCAACGGCGACATGCTCGACCGCGCCATGCAGATCGCCTACCGCGCCAACTTCCGCCACGACGCGGAGCTGGCGCTGGCCTTCGACATGGTAACCGCCGCCGCGGCGCGCGTGCTCGGTCTATCGGACTACGGCCTCAAGGCCGGCGGCCCCGCCGACTTCGTCACGGTCGAAGCCACGACGCTCGCCGAAGCCGTCGCCACCCGCAAACAGCGCAGCCTCGTCGTCAAATCCGGCCGCATCGTCGCGAAAGATGGAACCCTTCAAACTCCTCTCCCCCGCTAGGGGGAGAGGTTGAGTGAGGGGGTTGCGCAGCGGTGCTTCGACCCGCCCCCTCACCTAGCCTCTCCCCCTAGCGGGGGAGAGTAACATGAGATCAGGCCGCCTTCGCCGCCTTGACCGGGCCCCACGACTTCACCACCGGCAGGACCTCCTTCGCGAACAGTTTCAGCCCGCGCTCGCTCACCTCGTAGGGCGTGCCGCCGAAGCGGAAGGCGACGTTCATCTCGAAGTCGCCCAACAGTTCGCGGCGCGCTTCGAGACCGCGCAGGATCTTGTCCGGCGTTCCCCAGGAGGCCGCCTGCATGAAGCCCGTGACGGCGCCGTCGAGGCCGCCCTTGCGCGCGATCTCGGCCTTCTGCTGGTAGGAGTCGTAGCCCTTCACAGTCTTGAAGTGCTCGCCGAGAAATTCGTAGTGATGGAAATTGCTCTCGACGAACTTGCCCTGGTAGCGCCGCGCTTCGTCCTCGATGGTCGCGGCATCGGGTCCGCAGACGCAGAACTCGGTCAGCATGACCGTCGGCGGCTCGGTGCCGTGATACTGGCGATGAAGCTGCCGCCCCTTCTCGATCATCGGGGCGCGCATCTCCCACGGCCGGTCGGCGAACATCACCATGTGGGCGCCGAGCTTGGCCGCCGAGTCGATCGAATCCTCGCTCGACGCCACGGCATAGATGCGCCCGTCGAACGAATGCTGCGGCCGCGGCCTGATCTCGACACGCGGCTGCTTGTAGTACTTGCCGTCACCCTCCATGAAGCCGGTCCTGAGCGCTTCGACGATCATCGGAGCCGCCTCGTCGAAGCGGCCGCGTGACTCGTCCATGCTCAGCCGAAAGGCGTTGAATTCGCGCCGCGCCAGGCCGCGCCCCATGCCGAGCCGCAACCGCCCCTTGCTCAGCATGTCGAGTACGGCCGCGTTTTCGGCGACGCGCAGCGGATCGTGCCACGGCAGGATGACCGCGGCGGTGCCCACATCGATGTCCGGGCAGAGCGCCGTGAGGTGCGTCATCAGCGCGAGATTGTCGGGAACGAACGAATAGTCGGCAAAGTGATGCTCGGCCGACCAGAGGCAGTCGAAGCCCGAGTCCGCCGCGATGCGGGCCAGCCGGATCTCCTCGTCCCAGACCCGCTGGTCCGAGCAGTTCTCCCAGCCGTAGCTGGTGAACACCATCATCATGCCGACGTCCATCAGGCTTCCTCCGTGTTCTTGTTTGCGGAAATGCTTTCACGCGACCGCGCGCCCGGCAAGCCCGCGTGTCCCATGTGCCTCTCGCCCCGGCCGCAGAGCGGTGGTAAAGGCGCGGTCGCTTTCCCGTCAGGACGGACAATGGCGTCGCGTCAGGCCGTGCTCGGCATGGAGCAGGCTTCCTTCTTCTACGGCTCAGGCCGTGTCTTCGAGAACGTTTCGTTCCTGCTGGACGATGCGCGCACGGCGCTGGTCGGCGAGAACGGCGCCGGCAAGTCGACGCTGCTGAAGTGCCTGACGGGCGTGCTGGAACTGAACGCCGGCCAGGTCATCCGCTCGCGCGGCCTACGCATCGGCCAGGTGCCGCAGGACGTACCGGAAGGTCTAGCCAACCAGCCGGTGCGTGAGGTGCTGGCTCGGTCGCTGGCGCGCGTGGGCCAGGACGGCGAAGACTGGCGCATCGACGTGCTGGTCGACGAGATCGGCGTCGATCCCGAGATGCTCGACAAGCCGTTCGGCGCGCTGTCGGGCGGCTGGCAGCGGCTGATGCTGATCGCGGCAGCGGCGTGGCTGGAAGAGCCCGACATCCTGATCCTCGACGAGCCGACCAACCATCTCGACCTCGCCAACATCAACACGCTGGAGCGCTGGCTGACGGCCGACTTCACGGTGCCGATGCTGATGGTGAGCCACGACCGCGAATTCCTCGACCGCGTAACCGAGCGCACCCTGTTCCTGCGCGCCGACGGCGTGCACGCCTTCAGGACGCGCTTCTCGGTCGCGCGCGAGGAGCTGCTGCGCCGCGACGCCAACTCCGCGGCCCGCGCGCGGCAGGAGGATCGCGAGATCAAGCGGCTGGAGCAGGCCGCCGCGCGCTACAAGGTCTGGGCGGTCAAGAACCCCGACCTCAACAAGCGCAAGAACGCCGTCGAGAGCCGCATCGCCCGCATCGAGAAGGAGCGCACGCAGACCTATGTCGCGCGCGAGCGCCGGCTCGAACTGGCCGACGGCGACATCGACGCCAAGGTGGCGCTGCGCCTGTCGAACCTCGACGTAACCGTCCCCGGCAGCGACCGCAAACTGATCGGCATCGACCGCCTCGCCATTGCGGCCGGCGAGCGCGTGGCATTGCTCGGCACCAACGGCACCGGCAAGTCGACGCTTCTCGCAGCACTTGCCGCCGCCTACGAGCCCGGCCGAGAGCATTACGACGGGCAGGCCGCCGTGCGCTTCAATCCGGCATGCCGGCTGGTCTATTTCGACCAGACGATGAGCGAGCTGCCGATGACGATGAAGATCCTCGACTATGTGGTCGAGGCCGAAGGCGTCACCGAGAAGGACGCCGTACGCCAGCTCGCCGCTGCCGGCTTCGCCTTCGTGCGTCTCAAGGAACCGATCGGCCTGCTGAGCCACGGTGAGCGCGCACGACTGGTGTTCCTGAAGATGAAACTGCTCCGGCCGAACTTCTACGTTCTCGACGAGCCGACCAACCATCTCGACATCGAGGGCCAGGAGGATCTGGAGGAGCAGTTGGAGAAGAGCGACGTATCGTGCCTCTTCGTGAGCCACGACCGCTTCTTCACGCGCACCGTGGCGACACGGTTCCTCGAGATCCGCAAGGGACGGCTGGTCGAGACGGAAGACGCCGACGCGTTTTTCGATTCACAGGTTTGATTTCCGTCGTCTCGACCGAAGACTCGCGAAGCGAGGCGTAGCGGAGAGACCTACTCTCGACGATTAGCCGGCTATTGGTAGAGCGAAGGTCTCTCCACTCCGCGCCTGCAGCGCTCCGGTCGAGACGACGGAAATCAGGAAATCACCCCGCCCGGCCAGACATCTGCGCGAGGCCGAGGGCGACGGAGAGGAGGTCGGAGCCGCCGGCGATCCGCGCGGACGGAGCCGCTCGCGAAACCGAGGCGCGCACGGCCGGCACCCGGCTCGATCCGCCGGTGAGGAAGATCGTCTCGATTGCATCGGACTTGAGGCCGGCCGCGGCGATGCAGTCGCCCGCCGACTTGTAGAGCCGTTCCGTTGCAACGCCGATGGCATGGTCGAAGTCGCGACGGGTCGCGAGGGCCGAGAGGCCGGCTTCGAGAAAGCCGAGCGGAATGGCGGCCTTTTCCTCGGCGCTCAACGCGATCTTGGCGTCCTCGACAGCGAAGGCGACGCGATGACCGAGGCCTTCGTGCACCAGCTTCAGCAGGCGAGCCACCTTCTCCGGCTCGGCGGCGAGCGCCTCGAGTTCGGCGATCTCGCGTTCGTTGCGGTAAGTGTAGGCGAAGTTGATCGTCGCCCAGGTGGCGAGCTGGTGATAGAGCGCATTCGGCATCGGCAGGTTCTTCTCGACGAGCCGCGTGCCGAGGCCCAGCAGCGGCATGACCGAGGCGAGGCTGAGCGCGGTGTCGAGATCGGTGCCGCCCAGCCGCACGCCCTCTGTCGCCAGAACATCGCCGCTTCGGTCGGCGCGATCCCGCAGGCCCGGCCCGACGCGCACGATGGAGAAGTCGCTCGTGCCGCCGCCGATGTCCGCGATCAGCACCAGCTCCTCGCGCGGCACGGTCTGTTCATAGTGATGCGCCGCCGCGATGGGCTCGTAGGCGAAGGCGACCTCGCGGAAGCCGGCCTGGCGGGCGATACGCTCCAGCACCTCCTGCGCGCGCGCATCGGCGCGGTTGTCGTCGTCGACGAAGCGGACGGGGCGCCCCATCACGACCGAGGTGATCTCCACGCCGGCGAAGGCCTCCGCCCGCTCCTTCAGGTGCGCCACGAAGATCTCGACCACCTTGGTGAGCGGCACCTTGCGGCCGCCAAGACTGGTCTCCTCGTCGATCAGGGACGAGCCCAGGATCGACTTCAGCGCCCGCATCAGGCGCCCCTCGGTGTGATCGACATAGGCAGCGATCGCGGCCTCGCCCAGCAGCACCCGTCCTTTCGTCTCCTGATCGAAGAACACCGCGCTCGGCAGCAGCGTCTTGTCGCCCTCGACCGGCGCCAGCACGGCAACGCCGTCGCGCACCACCCCGATCGCCGAATTCGAGGTGCCGAAATCAAGTCCGCAGGCGGTCATCACAGTCCCCTTGGATCGCGAATTGGGTCGCGAAGGGGATGTCGTCTATTACGATGTGCCACGCGTTGCCAGACTGTTTCTTTTCGCCGGCCCTGTGCGCGATAGAAGGCTGCCCGCAACACGGGCAGCCCTTTCGCTTTTTGAGGCAGCTAGGCGACGATCTCGCCGCGGAAGGCCCAGCGGGTCATGCGCTTTTCGATCACCGCGCAGACCGCGTACATGGCCACGCCCATGATGGCGATGGCGAACAGACCGGCGAAGGTCGTGGGCGCGTCGTTGCGGGCGCTGGCCGAGAGCATCAGGAAGCCGATGCCGTTGTTGCCGCCCACCGTCTCGGAGATCACCGAGCCGATGAAGGCGAGCGTGATCGCGACCTTGAGGCTCGCGAACAGGTAGGGCATCGCGCGCGGGATGCCGACCTTGGTCAGGATCTCGAAGCGCGAGGCGCCGAGGCTGCGCAGCACGTCGCGCATCTCGGGCTCGATGGTGGCCAGCCCGGTCGCCACGTTCACCACGATGGGGAAGAAGCTGATGACGAAGGCGGTGATGACCGCTGGCAGGGAGCCGACGCCGACCCAGATCATCAGGATCGGCACGATCGCGACCTTGGGGATCGCGTTGAAGGCGATCAGCAGCGGATAGAGGCCGGAATACACGAACGGCGAGGCGCCGACCGCGAGGCCGAGCAGCAGGCCGCCGGCGATCGCCAGCAGGAAGCCGATCGTCGTGGTCCACAGCGTGTCCCAGCAATAGGCCATCAGGATGTCGAAGCGCTGAACGAAGACCGCGAAGATCTTGGTCGGTTTCGGCAGGATGATTTCCGGAACCTGGAAGACGATGCAGCAGATCTCCCAGACGATCAGCAGGGCCGCCAGGACCAGCCACGGCATGGCGTGTTTCAGCGCCTCGCGCCGGAGGTCGCTCACGGCGCGTGCTCCTGGTGGATGCGGTCGCGCAGCTCGTGGACGATGTCGACGAAGTGCGGCTCGAAGGTCGTCTGCAGGGTGCGCGGCCGCGGGATGTCGATCTTCTTGGCCAGCACGATGCGGCCGGGGCGCCGGCTCATCACATAGACCGTATCGGCGAGATAGACGGCCTCACGCAGATCGTGCGTCACCAGCACGCCGGTGAAGCGCTTCTCCAGCCACAGCGCCTGCATGACGCCCCATAGCTCCTCGCGTGTGAAGGCATCGAGGGCGCCGAACGGCTCGTCGAGCATCAGCAGCTCGGGCTCGTGGATCAGCGCGCGGCACAGGTTCGAGCGCTGCTGCATGCCGCCCGAAAGCTGCCAGGGATACTTGTCGGCAAAGTCCGTGAGCCCGACCGTCTTCAGCAGCTTCATCCCGCGCTCGACATATTCGGCGCGATGGCTGCGGAAGCGGCGCTTGTGCGGCTCGACCACCTCCATGGGCAGGAGGATGTTGTTCATCGTCGTGCGCCACGGCATCAGCGTCGGGTTCTGGAACGCCATGCCGACGCCCTTGATCGGTCCCGTCACCTTCGTGCCGTTCACCCGCACTTCGCCGCCCGTCGGCGGTAGCAGGCCGGTCACCAGCTTCATGATGGTGGACTTGCCGCAGCCCGAGGGACCGACCACGGCGATGAATTCGCCCTTCTCGATGCCAAAAGTGGCATCGGCAAGGGCCACCGTGGTGTCCTTGCCGAGCCGGTAGGTGAGACTGACGCCCTGGAGATCGACGAAGGCCATTGCCTTTGTCCGCTCCGCTACTTGCTGACCATCCGGTCGGCCTTGGGTGGGAGGTAGGCGTTGCTGAACACCTTGTCGGGAGCCGGTACGATCGGCAGGCCGAAGGCCTCGGACACGTCCTTTACGGCACGGGCGAAGCGGGCCGGGTCGACGTCGCCCATGCCGTTGGCCTTCACGTAGGGCGTCAGGATGTTGGTCTCGAGCGAGATCTTGAGCCGCTCCATCTCGAGCTTCTCGTCGATCAGCGGATCGCGCTTCTTCGCGGCGGCGATGCCGAGCTGCGGGTTGGCGATGACGTCCTTCCATCCCTTCATCGTGGCGGCGAGGAAGCCCTTCACGGCCTTCTCGTTTTTCGCCATCTCCGCCGAGACCACGACGCCGTTACCGTAGACGTCCATGCCGAAGTCGACGAAGCGCATCGCCACGATGTCCTCGAACGCCACGCCGCGCGCCTTGAGGTCGAGCATCGAGGAGAAGTAGTGGCCGGAGATGAAGTCGACCGTGCCCTGCACCAGGCTCTGCTCGCGCAGCTGCGGCGTCAGGTTGACGTGCTCCCACTTGGAGATGCCGTTCTTCTTGGCGAAGGCCGGAAACAGGCGGAAGCTGGCGTCGAACACCGGCGCGCCGAGCTTCTTGCCCTCGAGGTCCTTGGGCGTCTTGATGCCGCTCTTCTTCAGCGCATAGACGCCGAACGGCGCAAAATCGTAGACCATGAACACGCAGAGCACTTCCTTGCCCGGGTTCTTGGCATTGTATTCGATGGTGGAGTTCACGTCGGCGAAGCCGATCTGGTAGGCGCCGGTAGCCACGCGCTGGACCGCGCCGGCCGAGCCCTGGCCGGGGTCCATCGTTACGTCGAGGCCCTCGGCCTTGTAGTAACCCTTCTCCAGGGCCACCAGGAACGGCGAGGTCGGGCCCTGGAATACCCAATCAAGAGTGAATTTGATCGCGGTCTGGGCATTGGCCGGCAGGCTGCCCAGCGCCAGCGCGACAGCCGCCGCGCCGCCCAGCATCTTGGCGAATTTGCTCATTTTATTGATCCCCGTGAATTCCCTGTCCGCGACTCTTAGGCGGACATTTGACGCCCGCCAAGGGGATATCAGGCAGATTCTATGCCAGCCTGCTGCGTGGCCACGAGGCGGGCGAAGGCGCCGCCTTCCGCCACCAGCGCCTGGTAGGCGCCCTGCTCCACGACCCGGCCGTGCTCGAACACCACGACCTGGTTGGCCTCGCGGATGGTCGAGAGCCGATGGGCGATCACGAAGGTCGTGCGCCCCTGCATCAGCACCTTCAACGCCTTCTGGATCCGCGCCTCGGTGACCGAATCGAGCGCGCTGGTCGCCTCGTCGAGGATCAGGATCGGCGGGTTCTTGAGCAGGGCGCGGGCGATGGCGAGCCGCTGGCGCTCGCCGCCCGACAGGGTCGTGCCGCGCTCGCCGACCAGCGTCTCGTAGCCCTGCGGCTGGCGCATGATGAACTCGTGCGCCTCTGCGAGCTTGGCCGCCTCCTCCAGCTCCGCCTGCGTCGCGTCGGGCTTGCCGATGCGCAGATTGTCGGCGATCGACCGGTAGAACATCGTGCTGTCCTGGAACACCACGCCGATGTTGCGCCGCAGGGACTCGAGCTTGATGTCGCGATGGTCGACGCCGTCGATGCGGACCACGCCCGACTGGGCGTCCCACATGCGGTGCAGCAGCGACAGCGCCGTGCTCTTGCCCGCCCCCGTGGGGCCGACCAAGGCCACGGTCGCCCCGGCCGGGACCTTCAGCGAGAAATGGACCAGCGCCGGGCGCTTGCCGTCGTAGGAGAAATTGATGTCGTCGAACTCGACATTGCCCTTCGCCCGGCCGATGTCGATGCCATTGGGCTTGTCCGGCACGGTCGACTGCGAATCGAGCACGCGGAAGAAATCGCCCAGCGAGGGCATCTGGAAGAAGATGCGGCTGACGAAGCCGGAGGCCTGGTCCATGCGACCGATCAGCATGGTGGCGAAGCCCATGAAGCTCACGATCTCGCCGACCGTCGCCTCGCCGCGCGTGTAGAGCCAGGTACCGAGGACGAAGATCGCGATCACGGTGACGGTCGAGGCGGCGCGCGTCATCACCGACAGGAGCGCCCACCAGTTCAGCACCGGGAACTGCGCCGCGAGCGTCTGGCCGATGATGCGGTGCATCTCGCGTGTCTCGGCGCCCAGGCGCACGAAGCTCTGGATCAGGTGGATGTTGCCCAGCGCATCGCCCGCGCGGCCGGCCAGCTCGCTGTGCAGGTCCTCGACCTCCTTCTGCAGCCGGTCGGTCTTGCTCACCACCCAGACGTTGGTGACGGCGAAGAACAGGATCAGCACCAGCAGCAGGAGCCCCAGTCGCCAGTTCATGAACAGGCTGAGCGGCAGCATGATGAACAGCGCCACCAGGGTCGCGAGGTTCTCGCGGAAGAACGACAGCCAGATGCCGAACAGGTTGTCGACACCGGTCAGCATGATCTTGATCAGCCGGCCGGAATGCTGCGCGTTGTGAAACGAGAAAGGCAGCATCAGCAGATGCTGGAAATACGTCGACATCGCCCCAAGCCGCCGGCGATGAGCCATGCGGTCGGCCTGCAGCGAGACCACCATGTTGGCCACGATGCCGCCGATGCCGACCAACGCCCAGAGGCCCAGGATCTCGCGGGCCTCGCGCCACAGTACCTCGACCGGCTTGTTGCGGGCATTGCTCAGCAGGTCGATGACCATGCCGAACAGGACGGGTTCGTAGAACTGCAGCGCGGCCACCGCGACGTTCGCGATGGCCAGCGTGATGGCCAGCCCCTTCTCGGCTCGCAGCAGGCCGATGACCCGGCTGTAGACGCGGAAGAATTCCATCTGGTTCGTCCGCGTCCGTTCTCGTTCAGGCTTTGGTGTCGAGGAAGCGCTCGACGGTGCGCACGAAGAAGCTCACGCCGAAGGGGATCGCCATGTCGTTGAAATCATAGCGGGAATTGTGGAGGCTGACCGAATCGCCGCCATTGCCCAGCCACACCATGGCGCCTGGCACCTTCTCCAGCATGTAGGAGAAATCCTCGGCGCCCATGCTGGGACGGGTATTGTCCTTGACCGCGTGTTCACCGCAGACGCCGGTCGCGACGTCGGCCGCGAAGCGGGCCTGGTCGACGTCATTCACCGTCGGCGGATAGCCTGGCTTGTGCTCGACCTCGATCTTGACGCCGTGCATCCTGGCCGCGCCTTCACAGATCTCGTCGATGCGGCGCTCGATCAGCGCGCGATTCTCCGGCGTGGTCGTGCGCGTCGTGCCGCCGATATGCGCCTCGCCCGGGATGACGTTGTAGGCCGAGCCGGCATGGAAGAAGCCGACCGTCACGACCGAGGAATCGATGGGGTCGATGTTGCGCGACACGATGGTCTGCAGCGCCATGACGATGTTGGCGCCGACGACCATGGGATCGAGCGTGGTGTGCGGATGGGCGGCATGGCCGCCCTTGCCCTTGATGCGGATGTCCCAGCGATCGGCGGCGGCCAGCAACGGCCCGCCCTTGGTCACGATGTGGCCGAGCGGAAGGCCGGGCTTGTTGTGGATGGCGAAAACCGCGTCGCAGGGGAATTTCTCGAACAGCCCGTCCTCGATCATCACCTTGGCCCCGCCGCCACCCTCTTCGGCCGGCTGGAAGATAAAGTGGACGGCCCCCTCGAAGTTCCGTGTCTCGCTGAGCATTTTTGCAGCCCCCAGCAACATGGCGGTATGGCCGTCATGGCCGCAGGCGTGCATCCGGCCGGGATTCGTCGACCTGTGCGCGAAATCGTTGGTCTCGTCCATCGGCAGGCAGTCCATGTCGGCGCGCAGGCCGATCGACTTCAGTGAATTGCCCTTGCGGAGCGTGCCCACGAGACCGGTCTTGCCCAGGCCGCGCGTCACTTCCAGTCCCCATTCCTGCAGCTTGGCGGCCACGACGTCGGAGGTGCGGTTTTCCTCGAAGGCGAGTTCGGGATGAGCATGGATATCGCGACGGATCGCGGAAATCTCGCCCTGGATTTCAAGCGCACGCGGCAGAACAGGCATCAGGTACTCCAGTTGGAACCAGGGTCATCTTAGACCAAAGTGACGGCCATGTTGTCCCTTAACGACGTCGAAACCGCCGCCGGGATCGTGCATGCCGCGATGCCGGCCACCGCCCAATATGCCTGGCCTCTGCTGGCAAAGCGCACCGGCTGCGAAGTCTGGGTGAAGCACGAGAACCATACGCCGACCGGCGCCTTCAAAGTGCGCGGCGGGCTGGTCTACATGGACCGGCTGAAGCGCGGCTCGCCGCAACCGAAGGGCGTCGTCAGCGCCACCCGCGGCAATCACGGCCAGAGCATCGCGCTGGCGGCGGCGCGCAACGGGATCGCGGCCACCATCGTGGTGCCCCAAGGCAATTCGGTCGAGAAGAACGCCGCCATGCGGGCCTTCGGGGCGGAACTGGTCGAGGCCGGCCACGACTTCGATGCCGCCAAGGAAGCCGCGCAGACGCTGGCCGGTGAACGCGGGTTGGCCATGGTGCCGTCGTTCCATCGTGACCTGGTGGCCGGCGTGGCGACCTATGCGCTCGAACTGTTCCGCGCGGCGCCGGCGCTCGACACGGTCTATGTGCCGATCGGCCTGGGCTCGGGCATCTGCGGCACCATCGCCGTGCGCGATGCACTCGGGCTCAAGACGAAGGTGGTCGGCGTCGTCTCGACCGAGGCGCCGGCCTATGCGCTCTCCTTCGCCGCCGGCAAGGTGGTGGCGACCAACAGCGCCGACACAATGGCCGACGGCATGGCCGTGCGCGGTCCCGATGCCGAGGCGCTCGATGTCATCCTGAAGGGCGCGGAGCGTATCGTGCAGGTGAGCGACGCCGAGATCGGCGCCGCGATGCGTGCCTACTACGAGGATACGCACCAGCTCACGGAAGGCGCCGGCGCCGCAGCGCTGGCGGCGCTGCTGCAGGAACGCGACCGCTTCAAGGGCAAGCGCGTCGGCCTGATCCTGAGCGGCGGCAACATCGACCGGCCTGTCTACCTCCGTACGCTCGCCGGCGATTGAGGCGCCCAGGCGAGATCGCTTTTCACCGCCTGCATGATGAAGGACGAGCGCGTGCCACGGACACCCGGCATGCGCAGCAGCGCCTTCATGGCGAACTCGCTGAACTGCGCAAGATCGGCCGCCAGCACATGCAGCAGGAAATCCATGTCGCCGGTCATGGCATAGCAGGCCACGACCTCGGGCCGCGCACGGATCGCCGCCTCGAAGGCCTCGACGGTTTTCTCCGAATGATCGTCCAGCGTCACCTGCACCATCGCCTGCAGGGCGAGGCCCAGCGCCGGCGGCTGGACCAGAGCGGCGTAGCGGTCGATGACCCCTTCTTCCTCCAGCCGCTTCACCCGGCGCTGGCAGGGCGTCGGCGACAGGCCCACCCGCTCGGCCAGATCGACCATGGCCAGCCGGCCCTCGGCCTGCAGGGCCCCGAGGATGCGCCTGTCGATGTCACCCAGCTCAATCATGGAGATATTCTCTCTAAACTGCTTCTATTGTGGAGAATATCTCCAAAACAGACACATACCAAAGCCAACTTCGCCGGGATTCCCCACCCTTGCTCGCCCATATTCAGGGCATGAACACCAGCACCGCTCCCCTCGAGAACCTGCGCGGCGACTATGCCGGCATGGCGCCGGACTGGACGGTGCCGCAGCAGCCCGACCTCTATTCCGACGAGGATCAGGGCGTGTGGCGGCTGCTGGTTCAGCGGCAGCGCGCGCTGGCCGAGCGCTATGCCTGCGCGGAGTTCCTGTCGGGTCTCGACTCGATCGAGCTCGGCGACACGATCCCGGATTTCGAAGCCGTCAATGCACGGCTGGAGCCACTGACCGGCTGGCGCATCGTCGGCGTGCCGGGTCTCATTCCCGATGCCGCCTTCTACGATCATCTCGCCCATCGCCGGTTTCCGGTGACGGTGTGGATCCGCAAGCGCGAGGAGATCGACTATCTGGTCGAGCCGGACCTGTTCCACGATTTCTTCGGCCACGTCCCGCTGCTCACCAATCCCGTGTTCGCCGATTACATGCAGGAGTATGGGCGCCGCGGTGTCGAAGCCGGCCCCGACGTCCGCCTGCTGGCGCGCCTCTACTGGTTCACCGTGGAGTTCGGCCTGATCCGCACCGAGCAGGGACTGAAGGCCTACGGCGCCGGCATCCTGTCTTCTGCCGCCGAAGTGAAGCACGCGATCGAGGGCGATGGCGTCGAGCGCCTGCCGTTCGACGCAACGACGGCGATGAATCGCCCCTACGAGATCGACCGGCTGCAGAACACTTATTTCGTGCTCGACGACTTCCGCCAGCTCATGGAACGGCCGCAACGCCACTGACACCGCGACCGCATATCAACCCAGCACCACCAAGCCATCGACTGCGACGACGCCCTCGCCGTCGCGCTTCACGAGCAGCGGATTGATCTCTGCTTCGGCTACGCTGGCGAACTGCTTGTGCGCCAGCGTCGAGAAGGCCGAGATCGTCTTCGCCAGCGCCGCCACGTCGCCTTTGGGCAGGTTGCGATAGCCGCGTACTGTCGCAAGGCCCTTCACTTCGGCGATCATCTCCAATGCCTCGCGCTCGTCGACCGGCGCGAGCCGGGTCGAGGCGTCCTTGTAGATTTCGGCCAGCACGCCGCCCAGGCCAACGGTGACCGTGGGGCCGACCAGCGGATCCCGGCGAAAGCCCAGGATCACTTCGACGAGCCCGCGTTCCATCTTCTGGATGAGGAAGCCCTGCAGCCGTGCGCCCGGCGCGTAGGCCTTCACCCTCTTCTCGATCTCTCGCGCGGCCATGGCTGCGGTCTGGCCGTCGGGAATACCGAGCGCCACCCCGCCCGCCTCGGTCTTGTGAGGAATGTCGACCGACAGGATTTTCAGGACGACCGGCGCGCCCACTTCGCCGACGGCGGCAGCGATCCGCTTGGCATCGGGTACCGCCATCGACCTGGCCATCGGAACGCCGAGTGCACCGAAGAAATCGGCGGCACGGCGTTCGTCGAAGCCGGAGACGCGCCCCGCCTCCATCGCGTCGAGTGCGCCGATCGAAGGCTCCGCGAGACGCGGCACCGGCTGCGGCGGCCGGCGCAGAAGGCAGAGCGCCATCGCCTCGGCACAGGATTCAGGATGGCGGAAGGCCGGCACGCCCGCCGCCGTCAGCAACGCCAGCGACTTCTCCGCCGACGGCGTCAACGCCACGGCGAAGGGCTTGCCCGATCCGGCGAACCGCAACAGCGGCTCGACGGCGAGTTCGGGATTGAACTGCGCGGACGAGCCGACCACGAAGATCACCGCGTCGTTGCCCTCGTCGGCCAGCAGGCGCTCGATGGTGCCCGCCACGATCTCGGGCTTGGCACCGGCCAGCGTGAGATCGACCAGCTTGCCGTCGCCCGCCGAGATTCCGAATGGCTTCAACCAGTTCACGAGGTTGTTGGGCGGGCCTGCGATATCGAGGCCGGCCACCGCCATGCTGTCGACCACCATGGCGGCACCGCCACCGGTCGTCGTCGCCACGGCGACGCGATGGCCGCCACGCCTGGACTGCGGTCGGTCGACCAGCAGCGCCGGCACGTCGATCAGCGATTCGAACATCGACACGCGCGCGATGCCATGGCGGCGGCAGAAGGCGTCGAAGGTCGCGTCAGACCCTGCGATGGCGCCGGTATGCGAACGTGCCAGCTCCTGGCCGATGTCGGAGCGTCCGAGCTTGTAGGCGATCACCGGTTTGCCCGCATCGTGTGCCCGCCGCGCCGCGCGCGCGAGCCGTTCGCCGTCGCGCAGCGTTTCCATGAACAGCAGGATGGCTTTCGTCTTCGGATCGTCCACCAGCAGGTCGGCGATCTCGCCGACCGCGAGGTCGACCTCGTTGCCGACCGAGATCAGCCGCGAGAAACCGATGCCGCGCGCATCCGCGCGTGACAGCAATGCGCCGATCAGGCTGCCGCTCTGGCTGACCAACCCCCAGTTGCCCGTGCGCAACGTCTCCACGGCGAAAGCGGCATTGGCCGTCAACGCGACAGCGGGATCGGTGCTGACCGTGCCGATGCTGTTGGGCCCGACCAGCCGGATGCCGGTCTCGCGTACGACCCTGGCAAGATCGTCCTGCAACGAGGCGCCGGCGGCGCCGGCATCGGCGAATCCGCCGGCCAGGATCGACGCGACCTTCACGCCGCGCCGGCCGCAATCCGCCAGCGCGCGGACGGCCGACGCGCCGTTCAGCAGGATATAGGCATGATCGATCTCCCCTGGGATCGCATCGAGGTCCTTGTAGGCCGTCTCGCCCAGGATTTCGCTGCGCGACGGATTGACCGGCAGAATTTCGCCGGAGAAGCCGTGCTTTCGCAGGAAGCGCTGCGGCCGCGACGTCGTCTTCGTCACGTCCGACGAGGCGCCAATCAACGCGACGCGTCGCGGTTCGAACAGCGCGGAGAAGAGAACCTTGGGATCGCTCATGGGCGGAGTATACTCCGCGCATGCTCAACCGCCGCTCATTCGTCGCTGCGACGCTCGCCGTCGCATCCGCCCCGGCCGCCGCGCAATCCGCGCCCTGGCCCTCCAAACCCATCAAGCTCGTCGTGCCCTATGCGCCCGGCGGCACGACCGACGTGGTGGCCCGCATGGTCGCCGAATATCTCGGCCAGAAGCTCGGCCAGAACATCGTCGTCGACAACAAGCCCGGCAAGGGCGCGATGGTCGGCACGGCGATCGTCGCAAAATCGCCGCCCGACGGTTACACGCTGCTGATGTCGGTGATCTCGGGGCTGTCGATCTCGCCGACGCTCTATGGCGGCGCCGACTTCGATCCGATGGGCGACTTCATTCACGTCTCCATCGCCTCGACAAACCCAAGCGTCCTGGTCGCCAATCCGAACTTCCAAGCCAAGAGCTTCAAGGAGTTCGTCGACTTCGCAAAGGCCAATCCCGGCAAGGTCTCCTATGCGACCTCGGGCGCGGGTTCGAGCAACCATCTGCTGGGCGCGCGCCTCGAGCAGGTGATCAGCGCCGGCCTGGTCCACGTTCCTTATCGCGGCGCCGGACCCGCCATGATCGACACGATTGCCGGCAACGTGCCGGTGATGTTCGACTCGCTGCCCTCGGCCGCACCGCATATCAAGGCGGGCAAGGTGAACGCGCTCGCGGTGAGCGGCGAGACGCGCAGCCCCGCCTTCCCCGACGTGCCGACCATGAAGGAGCTGGGCTATCCCGACCTGATTTCCTATTCTTGGTTCGGCATCTCGGTGCCGGCGAAGACGCCGCAGCCGATCGTCGACCGCCTCGCGACCGAGATGCAGGCCGTGCTGAAGGAACCTGCCGTCATCAAGCGCTGGGAAGAAATCGGCGCCGAGGGAAGCACCATGACACCGGCCGAGGTGACACGCTTCATCCAGGGCGAGATCGACAAATGGACGCCGGTCGTGAAGGCGTCGGGCGCCACGCCCGGTTAAGGCCCGCACAGCAGAGAGGATATGCCATGACCATTCGCCGCGTAATCTCGCCCGACGTCGCCGAACCGCCGGCGGAGCGCTGGTCCAACTGCCTCGTGGTGGATGGCGTCGTCTATGTCTCCGGCATGACCGCGCGCAGTGGCGATCCCAAGGCGCTGGGTGCGATGGACGAATATGCCCAGGCCAAGGTGATCTTCGGCAAGATCAAGTCGCTGGTCGAAGCCGCCGGCGGCGCCATGTCCGACGTGGTGAAGATCACGATCTTCCTCACCGAAATCGCCAACAACACCAAGGTCTGGCAGGCCCGCCGCGAGTTCTTCACCGGTGACTTCCCCGCCTCGACCCTGGTCGAAGTCAGCGCGCTGGCCGCGCCGGAGATCCTCGTCGAGATCGAAGCCGTCGCGCATATCGGCAAAGGCAAGCGTTAGACTCTCCGTCGCCCGAACCCAATTGACCTCATCCTGAGGAGCGGCCCGGCGGGCCGCGTCTCGAAGGATGGGCACGCGCACCACCTCCGTTGCCCATCCTTCGAGACGGCGCTGCGCGCCTCCTCAGGATGAGTTGTTTGTTTGCGCACTAGCCAAGTTCGATATCGTAACGGATGAACCCGCGGTTCACGGCCATCCTGTCGTAGAGGAGCCGCGCTGCCGCGTTGCTGGCTTGCGTCTGCCAGTAGAGGCGTGGGCAGCCCTGCGCTTTCGCCCAGTCGGCAACCGCCTGGATCAGCGCGCGGGCCACGCCCTTGCCGCGCACCTCGGCCTCGGTGAACAGGTCCTGCAGGTAGCAGACATCGTCCGACGAGGTGTTTGCGTGGATCAGGAAGTGCGTGATGCCGACCAGCCGTCCGTCGAGACGGGCGCCCAACGCGTGCATGCGCGTATCCTTCGCGAACTCGTCCCAGGCGCGGTCGTACATCGCCTGCGGCAGGGTGCGCTCGTAGAAATCCATGTAGGCACGGAACAGCACTTCCCATTGCGCGCGGTCGGACGGTTCGAGCTTGCCGATGGTGAGCATCAGGCGTGACTGAACATGGGCTTGCCGCCAACCGGCATGGTCGCCTTGAGGATGGTGCCGGCCGCGATCTTCTCGCTGCGGCGCGAGACGACGACGTAGAGGTCCTGGCCCGAGAAAGCGACGTTGGTGCAGAAAATGTCGTCGCCGCAATCGACATGATGCGTCGGCCGTCCCAGCGCGTCGAAGCGCCAGGCCGTCGTGCTGGGATGGGCGATCACCAGCCCGCCCTCCTCGTCCAGCGCCATGCCGTCGGGGCCGGCATGGCCGCCGCTCATCTGGATGAAGAGCCCGACCTTGCTGGCCGTACCGTCGCCCATCAGCGGCAGGCGCCACACCGCGTTGCCGCGCGTCACGCCGACATAGAGCACGGTCTCGGCCTTGTTCATCACCAGCCCGTTGGGACTGGGCACCGTGTCCACCAGCATCGTGAGCTTGCCCGCCGTGTCGTAGCGATAGACGCGGCCGGTCGGGTCGTGCAGGCCGGTCTGGCCCTGGTCGGTGAAATAGAGATCGCCGTTGGCGGCAAAGAACAGGTCGTTGACGCCCTTGAAGCTCTCCGAGCCGCGCGTCTCAAGCAACGGCGTCACCTTGCCGGTCGCGGGATCGAGCAGGACGATGCCACGCTTGTAGTCGGTGACGAAGATGCGGCCATCCTTGTGGATCTTCAGCCCGTTCGGCCAGCCGTCATACTCGCTCACAAGCGTCCACTCGCCCGCCGGGCTGATGCGGAAGATGCGCCCGAACGGAATGTCGGTGACATAGAGATTGCCGGCACGATCGAAGCTTGGCCCTTCGAGGAACGAGTCGAGCAACTGCCCCACGGCATTGGTATCGCCCCACGACGTGCGCGACGGATTGCGGAACTTCTCCGGCAACCGAGTGAACTCCGTGGCCCGAACGGGCTTGGTCATTCCGTACATGGTCGTTTCCCCCGTTTCTTTGTTCTTGTCAGCTCACCCTCTCCGCCGCGCAGCGGGGGAGAGGGTGGGACCCATTGCGAAGCAATGGGAGGATGAGGTGGTGCTTCAACAAAAGCGATGTACGGGTTCGGAGGTCGATGACCCACCTCACCCTCCCCGCGCCAAGCCACTTGATGAGTGGGACGGGTATTACGCCGCCTTTACTTCACGTTCGGCCTTGAGGGCACGAACGGTCTGGCGCAGCGCGTGGACCGTCTTCTCGATCTCGGCGCCACCGTGCGTCGCGGAGACGAAGCCGCCGGGGGCGCCCATGACGTCGACGCCGTGGGTCATCAGGCCCATGCGGATCTTGCCGGTGAGCGGACCGGCGCCGCGCGCGCCCTTGAGCTTCTCGATCGGCACCTTCAGCGGATCGAAGGTCGCGGGATCGATCGGGTCGCCGAACGGATTGGGATAGATCAGGAAGGTCGAGCTCTGGCCATAGATGCCCCACGGCACGCCTTCCTGCACCAGCACCTCGGTCAGTGCCGCGCGCAGTTCGGCCGCGGTCTTGTTGGCCTTCTCCGCGAGGTTCTCGTCGCGCACCAGCGACAGCGCGGTGACGGCGGCGGCGGCCGACAGCGGGTTGGCGTTGAAGGTGCCGGGATGGAGGATGCGCTCGATCTTGCGCGCCGCGGTCGCGGCGTGATCGATGCGGTCCATGATCTCGCGCTTGCCCGAGACCGCGCCGCCCGGCAGGCCGCCGGCCACGATCTTGGCCTGGATGCAAAGGTCGGGGGTGATGCCCAGAGCCTGCTGCGCGCCGCCCGACGACCAGCGATAGCCGGTGATGACTTCGTCCATCAGCATGACGACGCCCTTCTTCGCCGTGGCGTCGCGCACCGCCTGGACGAAGCCCGGCGGCAGCGGTGCCTGGCCCCAGGAGGCGCCCGACGGCTCGAACATGACGGCCGCGATGTCGTCGCGCTCCTCGATCACCTTCACCACCGCGGCGACGTCGCTTTGCGGCATCACGATCGAGAGCGAGGCCACTTCCTGCGGCACGCCGGGCGTCGTGCCGCCGTCGTAAGTCGCGCCAGCGCCGGCCGTGACATGGTCATGCCAGCCGTGGAAGTGGCCGAGGAAGCGCAGGATCTTGTCCTTGCCGGTGTGGGCGCGCGCGAGGCGGATCGCCATGTGCGAGGCTTCGGTACCCGACGCGGTGAAGCGCACCCGCTCGGCGCACGGCGTCAACTCGCACACCAGCTCGGCCCAGCGCACTTCCAGCTCGTGGCTCGAACCGTAATGCGTGCCCAGCTCGATCTGCCGCTTCACCGCCTCGACGACGGCGGGATGCGAATGGCCGAGCAGCATGGCGCCGTGGCCGCCGAAATAGTCGACATACTCGTTGCCGTCGACGTCCCACTTGCGCGGACCGACGGCGCGCGTGACGTGGATCGAATAGGGATCGAGGTAGCGCGCGTCGTGGGTGATGCCGCTGGGCAGCACCTTGTGGGCGCGCTCGAACAGGGCCGCCGATTTGCCCGTCCTCGCCTTGTAGTCGGCCACGACGGCGGAGTTCGTCTGCGATGAATCTTTCTCTTGCCCGGTCATACTTGCCCTCAATCCAGCTAATGGCTGAGCATCGCTTGTCTCGCTTGTTTCGCCAAGGGCCTCGCGCCACAGTCCGCGCTTCCAAAACGGAGGAACGCCGTGAACGCCAAGCCCCGAGGCCGCCAATTCTTCAATAATCCCGGCCCGACCAACATTCCCGACCGGGTCCTGCGCGCCATGGACCGGCCCGTAATCGATTTCATGTCGGAAGAATTCGTCGCGATCCATCACGCCTGCCACAACGGCGTGAAGCGCGTGCTCAAGACCGACCAGAACCTGTTCATGTATTCGTCGACCGGCCATGGCGCCTGGGAAGCCGCGCTGGCCAACCTGTTCTCGCCGGGCGAGACCGTGCTGATGGTCGAGACCGGCTACTTCTCCGAGAGCTGGACCGAGATGGCCAATCATCTCGACATCAAGGTCGAGACGATCCCCGCCGACCAGCGTATGGGCGCCGACATCGCCAGGATCGCCGAGCGCCTCGCCGCCGACAAGGAACACAAGATCAAGGCGGTGCTGACCGTGCATAACGAGACCGCGACGGGCATGGTCCTGCCACTGGCCGAGGTGCGCCGTGCCATCGACGAGGCCAAGCACCCGGCACTCCTGCTCAGCGACACGATCTCCTCGCTCGCCAGCATGGAATACAAGATGGACGCCTGGGGCATCGACCTCACCGTGGGCGGCAGCCAGAAAGGCCTGATGCTGCCAACCGGCATGTCGATGACCGGCGTCAGCAACAAGGCTCTGGAGGTGTCGCGCAAGTCCAAGACGCCGCGGCACTACTGGAGCTGGGAGATGATGACCGGCCGCGCACCGCAGAAGTTCGTCGGCACCGCGCCCGTGCACATGTTCTTCGGCCTCCAGGAATCGCTGAAGATGCTCGAGGAAGAAGGCCTCGACGCCGTCTTCGCCCGCCATGCGCGTCTGGCCGAAGCGACGCGCGCCGCGGTGCGCGTGTGGGGGGCCGACGGCAAGGGCCCGCAGCTCTTCTGCCAGAACGAGGACCGCCTCTCGAACTCGGTGACCGCGGTCGTCATGCCCGAGGGCGTGAGCTCCGATCCCCTACGCAAGGCCGCGGTCGATCGCTTCAACCTGTCGCTGGGCGGCGGGCTCGGCAAGATGATGGGCAAGATGTTCCGCATCGGCCACATGGGCGACCTCAACGAGCCGATGCTGCTGGGCTGCCTCGCCACGACCGAACTCGCCATGAAGACGGCGGGCGTGCCCTTCGTTCCCGGCGGCGTCGACGCCGCGATCAAGTCTCTGTCGGCCTGACGCTCACACTTCCGCTGCTCCCGTCAGACGGCAGAAGCAGAAGAGAAGGATCCTTCGCTGCGCTCAGGATGACACTTGTTTTTGGATCGGCGTACTGCGCCAATTCCAACAATCGTGTCATCCCGAACGAAGTGAGGGATCCTTCGCTTTCTTCTCAGAACGCCGGCTTCTTCCCCGCCAGCGCCGCGGCGAAGGCTTCCGGCTTCAGGGCCGAGCGCGGCGTTCCGGCTGTGATGGCAGCCTCGAGCTTGACGCCGACGACGGCCGCGAACTTCAGCGACTTCGGATCGAAGGCATAGAGTTGCCCGACCGTCAGGTTGAACCACCAGGCGTGCAGGGTCAGCGTGCCGGCCTTCACCCGCTCCTCGATCCAGCGATAACCCATCAGGTTGTTCACGCTGTTCACCACCGCCGCCTGCTCGACGGCGCGCGTGACCTCCTCGCGCGGGCGTCCCTTGAGCTCCTCGACGACGCGGTCGCGTGTCTCCTGGGCAATACTGGTCCAGGTGGAGAGATAGTCGTAATGGGCGTAGGCGCCGCCGCTTCCGTCGACCAGCGCGCCGATGCCGCCGCACAGCGCATGGCCCAGCACGACGATATGCTCGACCCCGAGACCCCGTACCGCGAACTCGATGGCCGCCGACGTGCCGTGATGACGCTCGTCGGGCGGAATCTGAACCGGCGGCACCATCGCCGCCACGTTGCGCACGGTGAAGATGTCGCCGGGCTTGGTCTGGGTCAGGATGCCGGGATCGATACGCGCGTCGGAGCAGCCCACGATCAGGATCTTCGGCGACTGCCCCTCTGTCGCCAGCTTCTCGAACAGGTCGAGATGCTCCTGATAATAGCCCACGCGGAAATCCGCGAACCCCTTGAGAAGCCGTTCCAACGCCATGATGATCTGCCTGTGCCCGTTTGCGGCGTGAGGCGACATAGACGATGATGCCGCAACGCACCATCACACTTTTTTGGCCCCGATTGCGGATGACATGACCGAAGAACTGCTTTTCGAGAAGCGCGGCGAGATCGGCTGGGTGACGCTCAACCGGCCGAAGGCGCGCAACGCGCTTACTTTCGCGATGTATGAAGGTTTGGCCGAAATCTGCGCCCGCATCGGCAAGACCGCGGAAGTCCGTGCCCTGGTGGTGACCGGCGGCGGCGACAAGGCCTTCGCGGCAGGCACCGACATCGCCCAGTTCCAGAGCTTCGAGAGCGGCGAGGACGGCATCGCCTACGAACGCAAGATGGACCGCATCCTGGGTGAAATAGAGCGCTGCAGCGTGCCGACCATCGCGGCGGTCAACGGCTTCTGCACCG
The DNA here is from genome assembly GCF_019039055.1 of Reyranella humidisoli. Classification (NCBI taxonomy): domain Bacteria; kingdom Pseudomonadati; phylum Pseudomonadota; class Alphaproteobacteria; order Hyphomicrobiales; family Reyranellaceae; genus Reyranella; species Reyranella humidisoli. The sequence continues at coordinate 2,346,270 of NZ_JAHOPB010000001.1, read as the reverse complement.
GCGGCGGCGCGGCCATCGCGGCCGTCTGCGACCTGCGAATCGGCTCGGCCAGCGCCCAGTTCGGCTTCCCGATCGCGCGGACGCTCGGCAACTGCCTGTCGATGGCCAACTACGCGCGCCTGGCGGCCCTGATCGGCCCGCAACGGGTCAAGGAAATGATGCTGCTCGCCAAGCTGATGGACGCGCCTTCGGCCCTCGCCTGCGGCCTGATCAGCGAGCTGCTACCGGACCAGGCCGCCCTGCTGGCCCGGGCCGAAGAGATGGCCAATCTCGTGGCCGGGCACGCCCCGATCACGATGCAGGTCACCAAGGAGGCGCTTCGCCGCCTGCAGGCGCGCCTGGGCGACGAGAACATCGACGATCTCATCAGACTGGCTTACGGTAGCGCCGACTTCCGCGAGGGCATGGCGGCCTTCCTGGGGAAGCGGGCACCCAAATGGTCAGGCGCCTGACAGACGATTGTTACGGAGGGATTTTGATGAAGCGGATTGCCACACTCTCATTGGTTCTTGGAATGGGCGCTGCCGTCGCCGCCTGCCAGAACCCGCAGCAGGTGATCGCGAACAAGGAAGACATGATGGTGGCGGCGGGCTTCAAGTTCGTGCCCGCGAACACGCCGCAGCGTCAGGCGGCGTTCAAGAACCTGCCGCCGCACAAGTTCTCGCGCGAGATCAAGAACGGCCAGGTGTTCTACGTCTATCCGGACCCGACGGTGTGCGTGTGCATCTATGTCGGCAACGCGTCGGCGTACGGCACATATCGCAACAATATGTTCCAGAAGAACCTCGCGGACGAGCAGCAGATGACGGCCGACATGAACGCGATGAACGACTGGGATTGGGGCCCCTGGGGCGGCTACCCGTATCCCGGCTGGTACTACTAGGTCCTTCTTCCCAAGAGGAAGAGTGCGATCGCGGCCGCCTGGACCAGGGCGGCCGCGACGAACACCGGCATCCCTTCCGCTGGTGACAGCGTCCGCAGCCCTCCGAATACGGCCGGCGCGAATGCATAGGCCCCCTGTCCGATGGCAACGATCAACGGCACGACGCGCTGGGCGTCTGCCTTGCTGAACTCGACCTGCGCGATCAGCGGCGGCAGCGACGTGGTGTTGCCGATGCCCGCGCCGAACAGCAGCACTCCCGCCACCAGCAGCACCACATCCGTTCCCGCCGCGAACAGCAGCGCCACCGATCCCGCGATCTGCACGAGATGGCTCGCGCAGGCGACGAGCCGCCGGTCGCTGCCTTGCGGCATCAGCCAGCCGACCAGCGTGCGGCCGGCGATTGCTGCCGCAGTGGCCAGGCCCATCAGGATTCCGGCCACCGGTCCGCCGAACACCGGCACCAGCAGCGAGAAGAGATGCGCGATCAACCCGATCTGCGCGAACAGCCCCAGCGCCATCGCCGCCGCGAGGGTGAGGAAGCGACGGTCGCGCCAGAGCGAGCCGCCCGGCAGGCCGCGCTCTACAGGCACGGTCGTGCCGGCGGAGGGCGTCAGAATCCCGCCATCCTGCATCTGCCCCAAGGACTGCGGTGTATGGGCGAACACGCGGTCGGCCAGGAACCAGACCGTGGCCACCATGACTGCACCGACGACGGCTGCGGCAATGGGAAAGCCCCAGGACGCAATGGCCGCGACCCACAGCGGCGAAAAGACGACACCGCCGATGCTTGCGCCGTTATAGGCCATCGACAACGCCGCCGGCCGGCGCAGCGCGTACCACGGCGCGACGATGGCGTTCACCGCCGCCGCCCCCATCGCGACCCAGCCCGCACCGCTCAGGAACGTCGCGATCAGCAACTGCCAGGGCTCGCGCGCCAGTGCCCATCCCAGCACGCCGAACGCCAGCAGCACGGCACCCGTCTTCGTGACCGACGGCAGGCCGAAGCGGCGATAGAGCGTCGGCAGGTTGGCGACGACGACCGCACCCACCAGGAAGTGCAAAGTCACTGCCGACGAGACCAGCACGACCGACCAGTCCCGTGCCTCGCGCACCGACTGGAGATAGACGGGCGGTCCATAGAAGCCGAGCCCCCATCCAAATACGGCGAGCACGAAGGCGGCCGCGACGACGCGGCGGCCGAAGAACGGCGCGGGAGAAGCGATGCTTGTCATGCGGCGGACAGTGCCGCCGGCAGGCGCGCCGTTGTTACGGCTGCGGCCGAAGCATTTCCAACCGTCGTCCCGAGCGAAGCGCCGAAGGGCGGCTCCGCTCGGGACGTCGAGAATTAGAAACTCGCCTCCACCGAACCCAATCCAACGAACTCACCGCGTGCGTGCGAGCCGGGCGGGAAATAGCGCAGGCCGGTCCACGACCCTGTCGTGATCGCCTGGCCGGCGCGAAGGCCACCGCGATGGCGCACCGCGTGATCGATCATCCAGGCGAGCGGACGCACCGGATCGACGGCGCCGAGGCCACCTTGCTGATCGACGATCGTCTGGCCGTCGACCACCAGCCTCACCGGCAGAGTGGCCCAGTCGAGCGTCTTCCAGTTGCGGATCGGATCGCCGACCACCAGCGCGTGGTTCATCTGGTTGTCGGCCAGCAGCCACTCGGGATCGGCGTTCTTGAAGTCGGCGAGCCGGGTGTCGACAATCTCCATCCCGACGAAGGCATGGCCCACCGCGGCGAGCGCTTCCGCGCGTTCGACCGGGGCCGAGCGAGCCGCGACGTCGCGCACGATGTGGAAGGAGATCTCGACCTCAACGCCGATCATGTGCATCGCCTTGCCGTCGAACCGTGCCGGCGACGGCACGAGTGCCCCCTTGAGCAGCGGCGCCGGATTGGGCTCGGCCGTCGGCGTGCGCGCGCCGACTTTCCAGCCGGCGACCGGGCCGGTGGCCGCGGCGACGCCGTCCTGGATGGCAAAGACCGCAGCGCGGTCCTTCAGGGCGAAGGGCGGCGCCATCTGGTGGCCGCTGCGGCGCGCTTCGAGAAGGGCCTGCACGGCGTGGGAAATGTCTGGGCTCATGATAAGCTCGCGCAAAACGGACAAGAAAATTCGAGAGGAAACATGCCCTACGCCAGCGGCCGCGTCATTCACGACGCCGATGCGCACATCATGGAAGTGCCCGGTTTTCTCGAGGACTACCTGGAAGCCCGGCATCGAGCGTCGGTCACCGACGCCGTCCTGTTTCCGCGTCACGAGGGTTTCCACAGCACGCGGCTGAAGGCCGATTCGGCCACGGAATTCGACGAGACGCAGATCATGCTGCGCAAGAACTGGGAGGCGCTGGGTTCGTCGAGCCGGCAGGACCGGCCGCGCTCCGTCGACCTGCTGGGCTTCGCCAGCCAACTCATGTTCACCACGGCACTGCTCAACTACTCGTCTGTGCTGGAAGGCGGCCGCGACGTCGAACTGACCTATGCGGTGGCGCGCGCCCACACGCGACACATGGTCGAGTTCTGCTCGGTCGATCGCCGCCTGCTGCCGACCGGCTACGTGCCTCTCGTCGACTTCGAGCGCACGGAACGGGCGGCACGCGAGGCGATCGAGCTGGGCGCCAAGGCGCTGATGATCCCGTCGCGCTGCCCCGACGGTCATTCGCCGAGCCACATCGGCTTCGATCCGCTGTGGGCCATCGCGCAGGAGGCGGGCCTGCCGATCGTTTTCCATGTCGGTGGCGGCGGCAAGCTGCTGGAGGACGCGTATTTCAACAACGGCCTCCCGCCGGTGCCGGACTTCCACGGCGGCGACGACAATTTCAAGTCGATCGACTACATGGCCATCGGCTATCCGCCGATGAAGGCGCTGACGGCGCTGGTGGTCGACCGCGTGCTCGACCGTTTCCCGAGCCTCAAGTTCGGCGTCATCGAACAGGGCGCGTCATGGGTCCCTGGCTGGATGCGCAACATGGACAGCGCGCACAACGCCTTCTATCGCAACGAGGAGCGGCTGCAGAAAATGTCGCTGAAGCCCAGCGAGTTCGTGCAGCGCCAGATCCGCGTCACGCCCTATCCGCATGAGGATGCCGGCTGGATCATCGCCAACACCGGCGACGAGGTCTGCCTCTTCTCCTCCGACTATCCGCATGTCGAGGGCGGCCGCCATCCTATCAAGCGCTTCGAGGCGTCGATGGAGAAGGCCGGCACGACGGAGGCCCAGAAGCAGCGCTTCTATTGCGACAATTTCATCGACCTGATGGGCGCCGGTCTCGCGCCCGAACTCCGTCACCCCGTACAGGCAGCCGCATGACCTATTCGACGCTTCTCATCGACCGCACCGGCCCGGTGCTCAAGATCACGACCAACCGGCCCGACGTGCTGAACGCGCAGAGCCGCATCCTGCTGGAGGAACTCGACGACGCCTTCGCCGCGGCGGTCAAGGACAGCGACGTGCGGGTCATCATCCTGGCCGGCGCCGGCAAGCATTTCTCCGCCGGCCACGATCTCGGCAGCCCGCAGGAGATGGAGGACCAGAAGAAGACTCCGTTGGAGCCCGGCTTCAGGGGCGAGTATCGCCGCCTGTGGGAGCGCTTCTTCGAAAACACGATGCGCTGGCGCGACCTGCCGAAGCCCACCATCGCTCAGGTCCAGGGCTACTGCATCATGGGCGGCATGATGATCGCCTCGGCCTGCGACATCATCATTGCGAGCGAAGACGCCCAGTTCGCCGACCGCGCCGTGAAGTGGGGCGGCAGCCACGTGCAGTACTTCTCGATGCCGTGGGATTTCGGCCCGCGCAAGACCAAGGAATATCTCTTCACCGGCGACTTCATCAGCGCCGCCGATGCCGAGAAGGCGGGCCTGGTGAACCGCGTGGTCCCGCGCGAAAAGCTCGAGGCCGAGACGATGGCGCTGGCCCAGAGGATCGCCGAGCGCGATCCCTACGCGCTGAAGCTTGCCAAGGCGTCGGTCAACGAGACGCAGGATGCGCAGGGCTGGCGGCAGGCGATGGAGAACGCCTTCAAGAACTACATGCTCACCATCCCGCACCGCATCGAGATGGGCACCTACGGCGCCGCCGCCCGCGAGAAATCGCCGAAGGATCGCTTCGGCGTCCTCAACAAGAAGACCACCTAGTCATGTTCCTCTCCCTCGCTAGAGGGAGAGGTTAGGTGAGGGTGTTACAGGAAGTGCTCCGTGCGTCGCCCCCTCACCCAACCTCTCCCCCTAGCGGTGGAGAGGAGTCTGAAGCCTAACGCTTCGGCGTCACGACCGGCGGGCGGGCCGGTGCCGCGAGTCCGTCGGACACCTTGAAGGTGAGCGTGGTGACGAAGCGCATGCCGTCATAGGGCGCGGCGCCGTGCGTGCCCGGCGTGTTGTCGACCAGCGACACTTCGACGGCGTAGGTCCCTTTCCACGGCAGCGCGACCTCGAAGGCGCCCGCATCGTCGGTCTTGAGGTCCTTCGTCCAGCCGAACTCGGTCACGACCTCCACCTTGGCCTTCGGCAGGGGCTTGCCGTCGTAGAAGACCTTGAAGCTGCCGGGCGTACCGGTCGGCACGATGTCGAGCGGGATGATCGGCTTGAGCTCCCTGAAGTCGGCGACGTAGCGCGCCGACAGGCGGCCCAGCGTACGGACGGTCTTGTCGTTCTGCTTGCGCTCGGTGACCCTCGCCTGCTCGGCCACGACGCTGGTGGTGCCGTCGGCTGCGCCGGTGAACTGGAACGACGTTGGCGTCTTCTCCGCCTTGAGAGGCGCATCGCCCGCGCCGCCGAACGCCTTGGCAGCCGGCGCGGGCTCGAATCGATCGAGCAGGCCGGGCGATCCTTCGCGCAGGTTCTCGCCGAACTCGCCGAAATAGAGCTGGTAGCCCCCTCCGTCCGGCTCGAGCCAGAGCGCATGCGCAGAGGCGGCACTGCTCAACGAGAGCCACAGAAGGGCGGCGATGACGATGCGCATGGTCGATATCCTCCGAGGACAGGACATCTACCATGAGAGCGACCAAGTACTAGACGCAATCTAAATTACTGGAGATGAAGCGGGCGACCTTTCGGCCCCCCGCTCTTCTCGTCGATCACTCACGCCGCGCGGCGCTTGCGCTCCTCCATCTCCACGCCCATCGCGCGGGCAACCGAGGGTCGCTTCAGGTGGCGCTGGTGATAGGCCTGCAGGGCCGGCCACTTCGCAAGGTCGGCCTTCAGGAAAACCGCCCAGTTGAGCAGCGTCAGCAGGTAGGCGTCGGCCACGGTGAAGCGGTCGCCGACCAGCGTCTCCCGATCGCTGAGACGCCGGGCGATCGCGGCCAGCGTCGGATCGAGTTCGGCCTTCGCGGCCTCCTTCGCCTCGGCCGGCACCGCGGTCGAGAAGATGTTGTAGAAGACGCGCTTGTGCACCTCGGTGCCGAGATAGTGCAGCACATCCATGAGTTGATATCGCTCGGCGCTTCCCCAGGCCGGCGCGAGGCCCGACTCCGGGTTGCGGTCGGCCAGGTACTGCAGAACCGACGCGCCCTCGTTCAGGATCGCGCCATCGTCGAGCCGCAGCGCCGGGACGTAGCCATAGGGCGACACGGCGAGATAGTCGCCGCCGTCGTCGGTCTTCCTGCCATTGACGAACCGGACCTTGACCGGGAGCCCGGCCTCGATCACGGCGATATGCGAGGCAAGCGAACACGCCATCGGCGAAGCAAACAGTTCCATCTCAGTCTCCTTGGGATTTGACGCGGGGTTGAACAAGTCGTTCGACGCGATCGTTCAGCGCAGCCGGCCCAGACGGCGCCAGAACGGCTGGTTGGCCTCGAAGGCGGCCTGGGCCGGTGCGATGCCGGCGTCGCGCAGGCTGCGCTCGTCGACCTGCGCGAGCGCCTTTCTCGTTCGCGCGCGCTCCCGCCAGAGGCGGAGCTTCGCGAGAAGGCGGCGGTGCAGCGGCAGCCTCGGCAGCGATACGGACTGGAAGGTCGGGTCGTCGGAGAAGGGATCGACCGGGAACAGGTCGCGGCGTAAATGGCTCATGGTGGACTGCTTTCGTATTTATGTACGAAGTGGTACACAAATACGGACGACGCCCTGCGTCAAGGATAATTATGCGAGACAGTACAAAATTAGGCAAGGAACCGCGCCCGCGCGGGCGCCCGCGCGAATTCATTACCAGCGAGGTATTGGAACGCGTGCGCGACGTCTTCCTCGCCAAAGGATTTGCGGCGGCCTCGCTCGACGAGCTCTGCGCCGCCGCCGGCCTCAACCGGCCGAGCCTCTACGCCGCATTCGGCGACAAGGAGCAGCTCTACATCAGCATGCTGCGCCATATCGGCGAGAAGAGCGTCGAGGCGATGGACGCGGTGCTGTCGGGACCGGAGCCGATCGAGCAGCGGCTCGGCCGCATCTACAAGGGCGCGATCGACATCTATACCCGGCCGCCGAACAGGCCGGGCTGCATCATAGTCGGCACCGCAACCGTCGAAGCGACCAGCCATCCGCAGATCGGCGCGGCCGCCCACCAGATACTCGCCGGCTTCGAGAAGGCCTTCGAGCGCGGGTTCGCGAACAGCGACCTGAAGCCCGCGCCCTCGCCCGCCGAACGGGCCAGCATGGCTGGCGCCATCCTCTACGCCACCGGTATCCGCGCGCGACTGGGCGTACCGGCAGCGGACCTGCGGGTCTTCACAAGGTCGATGATCCCGGTGATCTGCCGGTAACGATCTCGGGACCTCTTTTCACTTCGACAATAGGTGCGTGGGAAAAGAGGTCCTTCGACTGCTCCGCCCTCCGGGCGGCTCCGCTCAGGACGACGGAGGTCGCCTAGAGTCTTTCCGCCTCAAGTCGTACCGCAACCGCACTACCTCATCCTGAGGAGGCCGCGCAGCGGCCGTCTCGAAGGATAGGCAGCAAACGTGGTGCTCGCGCCCATGCTTCGAGACGCGCTCCTGCGGAGCACTCCTCAGCATGAGGTTGGGGTGTGTTTCCGTGCTCCTTGGAAAGACCCTAGGCGTACTTGGCGCGCAGGATCCGGGCGGCCTCGGCTTCGGCCTTGAGCTTGAGATAGACCTCGTCGGTATCGACCTTCGCCGCCGAGCCCGGCGCGAAACCGCAATCGGGATTCAGGGTGATGCGCTTCTTGTCGATGCGCGTGAGGGCGCGCTCGACGCGCGACACGATCAGCGCCGCGGCCTCGGGCGCGCCGGGCGTCACGTCGACGACGCCGAGGCCCAGCTCGAAATCCTCGCGCAGGCGGCCCAGACTCTCGAGATCGTCGGCGCCGGCGGCGGTGAACTCCATCGTGAGATGCTGGACCTTGAGCTTGTTGAGCTGGTTCAGGATCGGCCCGTAAGTGCCGGCATGATGCTTTTCGCCGCGCACGCGCGCGCCGGCACGGCGGCAGAGATGGACGGCGAACTTGATCCCGTCGAAGCCCTTTACCGTCTCGTTAATCATTTCTACCGCGAAGTCGGCGGCACGGTCGGGATCCTCATAGCTCCGGCGCACATCGGGATCGACGAACAGGCAGAGATGCGGATCATCGATCTGCACGATCTCGACGCCCATGTCCTGCAGCAGCGCGATCTCGGCGCGCAGCGGCGCCACGCAGTCACGCACGAAATCCTCACGCTTCGGATAGGCCTTGCCCGAGCGGCCCTTGTCCCACAGCCGCTCGCCCAGCAGCGCCGGCGCCGGTAGCGTGATCTTGGTGGCGACCCTTGCGATCTCCTTCACGAACTTCGCTTCGGCTGCGACAAAGCCGGCCGCCTTCGGCGTCAGTTTCTCGGTCACGACGGTCCAGGGCCGCCCGTCCGCCGGATTGACCTCCAGCGTGAAGCCGTGCGCCAGTTCCGCGATGACGCCGATATAGGAGCGACGGCGCCATTCGCCGTCGTTCACGACATCGAGGCCAGCGCGCTCCTGCAGCGCCACGACGAAACGGATGGCGGCGTCCATCGTGTTGCGGTCGGTCTCGTCCCACGCCGGCTTCTCGATCAGCTCGCGGATCACGAGCGGGCGCGGGATCGAACCGACGATCGAGGCGGGAAACAGCGGCAGGGTCTTCATTTCATGGCTTCCACAGGGTCTGGGCGAGGTTCATGTCTTCCTGCGTATCGATCTCGCGATACTTGCCCGGCGTATCGGCATGGCCGAACGACATGCCCTGCTCGATCATGTCCTGGAACATGTGGATCAGGTACGCTTTCTGGAAGATCGCCGCCTCGCGATAGGGCCTGTCCCAGAACTCGGCCTTGCGGCGATGGTAGAAATCACGGAACCGGGCCGCGCCCTCGGCGCCGAACTTCGCTACGCCGATGAATTCGCCGGTCGCCTCATCGTAGGGAATCGTGCGGTAGACGCGCTCGACCCGGTCACCGCGGGTGATCACCTTCTCGGCGTCATGCGGCGGATGCTGGGTGCGCGGCTTGTAGTGCTCGCGCCAGTCGGCATCGACGCCCAGCGCCAGCTCGTCCTTCGACTCGACCAGGCCTCGCACGACGTCTTTCGTGAACAGGATGTCGGAGTAGCTGGTGACGAAGGGGCGGTCCATCAGGTCCTCGGCGCACATCAGCGAGACGAGGATGTTGTTGTCGGGCCAGTCCCTGTTCTCGCGGAAGATGAAGTCCGGATAGTCGCGCTTCACCGAGTCGATGCGATAGCCGCCGATGAACACGATCTCGGTGCAGCCCCCGCCCCTCAGGGCCTCGACGGTCCAGTCCAGGATGCGCTTGCCCTGGATCTCGGCAAAGCATTTGGGGGCGTCTTCGGTGGTGGGCATGAGCCGGCTGCCACGGCCGGCTCCGATGATGATGGCGCGCATGACGTGCTGACTGTGACGCAACATGTCCCGCCGCGCCAGCCATGACCGTCGGCCGATCAGTCGAAAAGCGAGGCCAGCCGCTGCTTCATCTGATCGGCGACGTAGAGCGCCAGGGCCTGGATGGTCGAGGTCGGGTTCACGCCGCCCGAAGTCACCCAGATGCTGCCGTCGACGATGAACAGGTTCCTGACGTCGTGGCTCCGGCCCCATTCGTTCACCACCGAGCGCTCCGGATCCGTGCCCATCTGCGCCGTGCCGAGCAGGTGGCCCGGATAGTTCAATGCGGTGCGCGACGCGAACAGCCGGGTGGCGCCGGCTTCGGCCAGGATCTCTTCGGCGCGGGCAATCCCGTGCTCCATCATGCGGCGCGTGTTCTCGCTGATCGTGTAGTCGATCTTGGGCGCCGGTATGCCGTTGCTGTCCTTCAGGACGGGATCGAGCGTCACCCGGTTGTGCTCCTCCGGCAGGTCCTCGCAGGCCACGCCGATGTTCAGCCGGTGATCCAGCATTTGCCGGTAGTGGCGATGATGATCGCGGCCCCATGGCAGGAGGCCGGAAGCCGCGCCCACGATCGCCTGGTTGGCCGGACCGGTGCCGCGGCTGAACTGCAGCGTGTAGCCGCGCACGAAGTCGCGCGACGGGTCGGTCTCGTAGAACTGCTTGCTCCAGATCGTGTTGATGGGGCCACGCCCGCCGTCCAGCGGCTCGTCGACATAGCCCGATACCATCGGCCAGGGATGCAGCATCAGGTTCCGGCCCACGAGGCCCGACGAATTGGCGAGACCGTTCGGGAACTTCGCGGAGGCCGAATTCAGCAGCAGGCGCGGCGTGCCCACGCCGTTGCAGGCCAGGATGACAACCTCGGCCCGCTGGAAATGCTCGACGCCGTCGGCATCGTAATAGACGGCGCCGGCCGCCATGCCGTGCTCGTCGGTGGTGATCTCGCGCACCCGGCAGCGCGTGCGCAGCTCGACGCCGGCCCGCAGCGCCAGCGGCCAGTAGGTGATGTCGGTGCTGGCCTTGGCGCCCTGCGCGCAGCCCGGCGTGCAGTGGCCGAGGTTGATGCAGCCCGCCCGGCCCTCATAGTCGGTGGTGGCGATGCTGCTGTCGGACGGCCACCAGTGCCAGCCCAGCCGATTCATCGCCTGGCCATAACGGGTACCGGTCTTGCCGAGCCCGATCGGCGGCATGGGCGGATGGCGCGGCGGCACGCCGGGATCGCCGGCCAGGCCAGAGACGCCCATCATCCGGTCGTTCTCGTCATAGAATTTTTCGAGTGCCCAGTAGTCGACGGGCCAGTCTTCGGCCACGCCGTCCAGCGACTTCACGCGGAAGTCCGAGGGGTGCATGCGCGGCCAGTGGGCCGTGTAGATGATCGTGCCGCCGCCGACGCCGTTGAAGTTGGCGATCTTCATCAGCGAATTGTCGTCGTTGATCGGATAGTCGGTGTCACGACCGCGACGGTTCGGACTGATCTCGAAATCCGTGTAGCGCCGCGCCTCCCAGTCACGGCCGTTGCTGGGGAAGTCCGTCGGCTTCATCCAGTCGCCCTGCTCCAGGCACAGGATCCGCATCTTCGTTTCGGCGAGGCTCCAGGCCACGGCCGCGCCCGACGCGCCCGAGCCGATGATCAGGACATCGACCTTTTCGTTCGCCGCCATGTCAGCGCCCTCCCGTCGGGAGGACTCGATCGTCGCGCCAGAGCGTCGGTCTCTTACGCACGACGTCGAGCAGCGACCAGTCGCCCTGCTCGAGCACGTAACCCTTCGGGAAAGGCGCGCGCGCCTCGTGCCCCAGCGCCCGCAGGACGCGGTCGTCGCGATAGTAGGCTCCAACGATCACCCGTCCGAGAGCGGCGGCCGGCCCGCCACCGCCGGGATACCATTCGTTGATCAGCGCTTCCCGTGCGTCCTGGCCCCTGTCGGCGAACGTCCCGCCGGACTTCGTCGAGATGGCGACGAGCGCCTCGCGCACCAGCGGAAGATCGCGACCCAGCGATCGCACGATGTCGTCCAGGATGAGCGGATCGTCGGCGCCCGGCATGCCGAGAGCGGTGTCTGCGGGAACCATCGTCCCGGCGATTTTCCTGAGGTCGTCTACCTCGGTGTCTGAAAGGCGAGTGTCGGGAGCGGCGGCCATGTGAACCCTGCTGACGTGCAGCGTCGATCCTAGGCGATGGAGCGGCCCCCATCGACGTAAAGATTGATGCCGTTGATGTAGGCGCCGGCATCCGAACACAGAAGCAGGGCCGCGCCCACCAGGTCGTCGGGCCGACCGAGCCGGCCCGTCGGAATGCGCTGAGCCAATACCTCGCCCTCGACCGCCATCTGTTCGCGGTTGCGCGCTGTCAGGATGGCGCCCGGCGCGAGATTGTTCACCGTGACGCCCTGACCACCGAATTGCCGGGCGAGATTCCAGGCCCAGTTCAACTGCGCCGCCTTGGTCCCGGCATAGACCAGCATGCGGGGATGCGGCCTGACCTGCTGGACGCTGCCGATCGTCACGACCCGCCCCCAGCCGCGGCGCCCCATCGGCGGGACCAGTTCCTGCAGCAACTCCATCGGGCTCCGCAGATTGACCGCGATCTGCCGGTCGAACCGCCCGCGATCGATCGCCTCGAAGGGTTCCGGCAATTCGATCGAGGCGTTCAGAACCAGGATGTCGACCGGCGACCAGGCCGACACGGTTTCGGCCAGCCGGCGCCCGGCATCGTCGAGCGCGAAGTCCTGCGCGAAAGCGCGCGCAGTTCCGCCATCCTGTTCGAGCTCGCGGACGACGGCCCCGGCATCCGCTTCCTCCTCGGGAGTACCGGCGTGATGAATCGCGACCTGCGCACCGGCACGGCCCAGCGCGAGCGCGATGGCCCGGCCGATTTCCCGGCGGGCGCCGGTCACCAGGGCGGTGCGGCCTTTCAGTCGGAAGAGATCAAGCGGATCGTGTGACATGTCGGCTCAGCGGTGGACCCTACCCACTGGAGCACGTTGCATTCCGGCCGTCACGCCGACCGTCACGCCGGCCGGGGCTCACCCGCCATCTTTTCGATCTCGCACCACGAGCACCGCAGCGGGATCGAGCCGCTGACGGGATCGGCCCGGTCGGTGCCGATCGCGCCGTTCAGGTTCGCGGCCAGAGGGTGACTGCGATCATACGGCGTGCCGTCGCCCCCATCGACCCACCAGCCGTGCTGGCCGAACACGGCTCCGGGCGCGAGACCCGGCACGATGGCCGCCCGGGCAACCACGTCACCGCTCCGTGTCCTGATGCGAACCCAGTCGCGCTGAACGATCGAGCGGGCCGCCGCATCTTCAGGCGAGATCTCCACGACCGGGTCGGGGACCAGCCGGCGCAGCGAGTCGATATTGCGGTGCTGGCTGTGGCAGTAGGCGACGCTCTTGGCACTGCCGAGGCGCAGCGGGTAATTCGCGTCGACCGGCAGAAGATCTTTGACGTCGAGACCGGGTAGCGGCCGGTAGCCGGCCAGCAGCAGCCGCTCCGAATAGATTTCGATTTTGCCGGTCGGGGTCGGGTAACCGCGGGGACGGCCGTCGTGCGGAGCCGCCTGGGCGTCGAGCTGCGCTGCGCCCTCGACCACGATGCCCGCCGGAGAGCCGCGCAACATCTCGACGGTCAGTCCCGTTTTGGCCAGGACGGCGTTGTGGCCGCGGTCGGCATCGAGATCGAACATCCGCTCACCGAGGCCAAGCCCGGCGGCGAGTCCCATCACGATGTCGGTGTCGGAGCGGGCCTCGCCGACGGGCGCGACGACAGGTGGCCGGAGCTGGACATGCCGCAGTCCCTCGAGGCTGCCGTCGAAGCCCGTGCGCAAGCCTTCCCGCTCCCACGAGGTCGCGACGGGCAGGATGATGTCGGCGTAGCGGGCCGTCGCATTGACGAAGAAATCCGCATGGACGTGGAATTCCAGCGCCGACAGCGCCTGACGGGCGGTTTCCGTATCCGGCTGCGACACCAGGAGGTTGGTGCCGAACGACATCAACATGCGCACGGGATAGGGCGCCTTCGTCAGCACGGCCTTGTAGACATCGCGGGCCGTGACCCAGCCTTGAAGGCCGGGACCGAGGGGCCGCTCGGCGAGACCGAGCGCCTTGTCGCGCTGTTCCGAGGACAGAAGATCCTGGCCGGAAATATCGACGAAGGGCGCAGCACCGCCCGGCACGTTGCCGCCTTTACGGCCATAGCTGCCGGTGAGTGCGTAGAGATTCGAAATCGCGCGATCGGTCTGGGTGGCCGTGACGCTCTGCCCGACACCGTTCCAGGCGTAATAGGCAACCGACTTCGCGCCGGCGATGATGTCGGCAGCCTTCGCGAGGTCGCCGGGCTCGATGCCGCTTACTTCGGCGACACGCTCCGGCGGAAACTCGGCCGCTTCCCCCGCGAACAATTCCAGCGCCGTGTGACACAGGACGGGGCCGGAGAGCGTTTCGACAGTGCCGCTCCACCGCAGGACGGGCGTGGCGGAGCCTTCGCTCGTCGCATCGAAAGGCAACAGGCCACCGCCCTCGCCGGCTTGAGAAAACAGAACGTCGCTCCGGCCATCGGCCCGAAGGTCGCTCTGGCGCAGAAAGTGGCCCGTGTCGGAGCGCACGAGCAGGCTGGCGTTCGTCCAGGTCCCGGCAAAGGCGCGATCGAAGCGTCCGCTCGAGATTAGCAGATTCGCAAGCCCGAGGGCGACCGCCTGGTCGGTGCCGGGGCGCACCCGCAGCCACTGGCTCGCCCGTTTGGCCAGCGCCGTCGGTCGCGGATCGATGACGATCATGCGCGCGCCGTTCTTCAGGCCCTTTTGTATCTCCACCTGACGCGCCAGCCACGTCGCCGCGGGATTGTTTCCCCACAGCACGATGCAGTCCGTGTTGGCGAAATCCGGCGTGCCGACATCGTGGCCGTAGGTGAAGCGGGAGGCGTAGTCCTTGTGCCAGTTGCAGATTTCAGTTCCGTAGATCGTGTTCGGACTGCCGTAGGCGCGGATGAAGCGCTCGACCCAGGAGATCGAATCCGAAATATGCGACCCGCTCGGCGTGGTGACCGAGAAGGCAACCTGTTCGGCGCCGTGCACCTCCCGGATACGGGACAGGCGAGCGGCGATTTCCGTCAGTGCCTCGTCCCAGCTGATCGGCGTCCAGCCGGGATCGGCGGCGCCCTTCGGTCGGGTCCGGCGAAGAGGGGTCGTCACGCGTTCTGGATGATAGACGAGTTCGGGGGCCGCCCGGCCCTTCGGACAAAGCGCCTGGCCGGTCGGATGATCCGGCAAAGGCTCGATCCCCCGCAAGCGCCCGTCTTCCACGACGGCGATGCAGCCACAGCGCGACCGGCATTGCGTGCAAAAGGCCGGGATCTTCTGCGGTCCACCCATCTGCGTTCTCCTAACCGGCGCCCGGACGCACAAAAGCCGCCCTCTTTCGAGGACGGCTTTTAGAGTTTGGTTGCGGGGGCAGGATTTGAACCTACGACCTTCAGGTTATGAGCCTGACGAGCTACCGGGCTGCTCCACCCCGCGTCAAATCCTGCGTGCAGTGATCGTCGTATCGGAATGTTTCCCTTTGCATTCGGAAGATCCGGCAGCGACCTACTCTCCCGTGCCTTGAGACACAGTACCATTGGCGCTGAGAGTTTTCACGTCCGAGTTCGGAATGGGATCGGGTGTACACCTCTCGCTAAAGCCACCGGATCGTCGAAATGCAAAGGGTGAGGTCTTTTAAGTCGTGCACAAGGCCCTGCAGCGGATGTCGACCGCTGCACGGAACGAATGAAATCAAGCCGATCGAGCTATTAGTACCGCTAAGCTTAATGCATCACTGCACTTGCACATGCGGCCTATCAACGTGGTGGTCTACCACGACTCTCAGCGAGACCTAGTTTTGAGGCGGGTTTCACGCTTAGATGCTTTCAGCGTTTATCCCTTCACTACATAGCTACCCGGCGCTACGGCTGGCGCCATAACCGGTACACCAGAGGTAAGTCCATCCCGGTCCTCTCGTACTAAGGACGGCTCCTCTCAAGTCTCGAACACCCACAGCAGATAGGGACCAAACTGTCTCACGACGTTTTGAACCCAACTCACGTACCACTTTAATCGGCGAACAGCCGAACCCTTGGGACCTGCTCCAGCCCCAGGATGTGATGAGTCGACATCGAGGTGCCAAACACCACCGTCGCTGTGGACGCTTGGGTGGTATCAGCCTGTTATCCCCGGCGTACCTTTTATCCGTTGAGCGATGGCCCACTCACGCGGAACCACCGGATCACTATGGCCGACTTTCGTCCCTGCTCGACTTGTCAGTCTCGCAGTCAGGCGGGCTTGTGCCATTGCACTCAGCAGCCGATTTCCGACCGGCCTGAGCCCACCATCGCGCGCCTCCGTTACTCTTTGGGAGGCGACCGCCCCAGTCAAACTACCCACCATGCAGGGTCCCGGATCTGGATTACAGACCGCGGTTAGACATCAAAGAACAAAAGGGCGGTATTTCAAGGTTGCCTCCACCAGAGCTAGCGCCCCGGTTTCAAAGGCTCCCGCCTATCCTACACATCCATTCTCTAATGCCACTGCAAAGTTGTAGTAAAGGTGCACGGGG